>JANNBF010000140.1:0-4993 GCA_031385155.1 Rhizobacter sp. | reverse complement strand
CTTCCGCTACCGCTTGCTGCCGGTCTTCGCCAACCAGCTGAAGGCCGATCCGGCGATGGCGGCGTTGATCACGAAGGTGCGCGCGCCTTACGAAGCCAAGCTGGCCGAGAAGCTCGCGATCACCGACGGCCTGCTGTATCGCCGCGGCAACTTCAACGGCAGCTGGGACCAACTCGTCTGCGACGCGCTGATGGACGTGCAGGGCGCAGAGATCGCCTTTTCGCCCGGCTTCCGCTGGGGCACCACGTTGCTGCCGGGCGACGTGATCACGCGCGAACTGATGATGGACCAGTTGGCCATTACCTACCCCTATGCGACGGTCAACGAGATGACCGGCGAGACGATCAAGACGATCCTGGAAGACGTGGCCGACAACCTGTTCAACCCCGACCCGTATTACCAGCAGGGCGGCGACATGGTGCGCGTCGGCGGGCTGGCCTACACCTGCAGCCCAGCCGAGAAGATGGGCCAGCGCATCACCGACATGCGGCTGGGCGGCAAGCCGATCGAGGCCGGCCGCAAGTACAAGGTGGCCGGTTGGGCGCCGGTGGCCGAAGAGGCGCGGGCGGCACCGGGCAGCAAGCCGGTGTGGGATGTCGTCGAGGGCTGGTTGAAGTCGCAACCGGGTGGCCACGTGAAGGCACGCCGCATCAACACGCCGACGTTGGTGGGCGTGCAAGGCAACCCCGGCATCACCAAAGGCCGGGCTGCGTGAGCCCCTCGGTGCGTTCGAGTCTTGGCGTTGCACTGGCGTCGGCGTGCCTCGCGCTCTTTGCGGCACCGGCAGTCGCCCAGCAGGCGACCTACACCGTCAAGCTGTTGACGCCGGAAGTCGCATTGACCGCAGCTCAGGCGGCGATGGCGCACTGCCGCAAGGCCGGGTACCAGGTCGCGGTCGCGGTGGTGGATCGGTCGGGCGTGCTGCAGGTGCTGTTGCGCGACCGGTTCGCCGGCGCGCACACCGTGGATGCAGCAACGCAGAAGGCCTGGACGGCGGCCAGCTTCCGCATACCCACGGCGACCCTCGCGACAGAAACCCAGGCCGGCAAACCGATGAGCGGCATCCGCATGCTCCCTCACGTGATGGCCATCGGCGGTGGCCAGGTCATCGAGGCGGGCGGCAGCATGCTGGCCGGCATCGGCGTCTCCGGCGCGCCAGGTGGTGAGGCGGACGACGCATGTGCCGTGGCCGGCCTGAAGGCCATCGCCGACGCCATCGAGTTCTGAATCCTGGACTGCCTGATGGAGCGCGCCAGTGGAGCGCGCCAGAGACAGAAGCGTCAGCCCTTGTGCCGGCCCGGTGTCGGCATTGACAAGCCGCAGCGTGACGGAGGTCATCTCGTGGTTCCCGGGCATGGGCCGGCGTCGACAGACCCGAGGGCCGATCTGGTGATGACGCGTGACTACCTGTTGTACCTGCGCCGGACCATGGGCGAGGCTGCGCACAACCTCGAGCCTTTCGAGGACGCGTATGCCCGCGCGGACTGGTCCCGCTTTGAGAAGATGCCGCTCTTCCGCGCCGCGAACCGCATGAATGCCTACAACACCTACTTGCTGATGGAGCAGCAGGACGGCAAATGAAGGCGCGTTCGGCGGCCTGAGCGAAGCTCTGCATTCATCGTTGAGTACGAATAAAATGCTGAACGAATGCGTCAACCGCCTGGAGCCGCGACATGCAAGAGCTGAGCAGTCAAGACCGCGTCTTCGAGTCGGCGGCCGAGCTCTTCGCCGTGCTGGCCACGCCAGTGCGGCTGAAGATCATCAGCGCCGTGTGCCAGCAGGAGAAGAACGTCACCGAGCTGCTGGCCCTGATCGACACCACCCAGCCGAACATGTCGCAGCACCTGGCGACGCTGTACCGCAGCGGGGTGCTGTCCAAGCGGCGCGTCGGTACCCAGATCTATTACCGTCTGCAGAGCGAGCGCGTGGCCATGTTGTGCCGCGCGGTGTGCACCCAGGTCGCCATCGAGCTGGACAACGGGGCCGAGGTGGCGTCATCGGATCGGCTCGTGCCCCTGGCGCATCGCTGAATTCAGGGCGTTCTTCGCCGGCCCGGCGGGCAAACGCCTTGTTCGGCCCGCGCAAGCATCCCGCCGGAACCATCCTGAAAAGAATCCCTCTACACTTTCACCATGGTGTTTAGCCTCCGTTCCGCAATGATGTGGTTGCTGCTCTTCGCGTTGCCCCTCCAGGGCTTCGCGGCTGCGACGATGCTCAACTGCGGCCCGAACCACCACCGGACGATGGTGGCTGCGAGTGCCGAGCCAGGCGCAGCGCACGAGCACGCAGCCGCTGTGCAGCACCAACATGCGATGGGCATGGCCGCTGGTGTGCATGAAGTCGCCTCGGCCGACCACAGCGACAACGCCGATGCACCGCCGCTGCCGCACCTCGACAAGCTAGTGAAGTTCAAGTGCAACGCATGCGCTGTGTGTTGCACAGGCGCGGCGATGCCGACGGCAGCCTTCACTTTCAAACCGTTCCCCCCGGCCATGGCGCCGGAGTTCTTCGTGCCCACGTCGCACGTCGGCTTCGTCACTGACGGGCCGGATCGACCTCCCAGACTTTCCCTCGTCTAACGGGCGCTGCACGCGCCTTTGCGCAGCTTTGGCTGCGCAGAACCGCACCTTGATGCGGTGGCGCGTGCGCTTCAACAACCGTTCTGACAACGTTTTCCGACAGCGTCATGCCGTCGGCATCCGAGGCGAGGATCGTCATGTTTACGAAATTCAATGCAGCGACGCTGCCGCTGTGGGCCATCGCTGGGCTGCAGCTTGTGCTTGTGTCCGCGCCAACCGCGGCTCAGGCCCCGGCCACTGCGCCTGCTTCTGCTGCTCCGGCCAGCGCGCGACCAGACCCGGCTGACCCGAAGGCGCAAGTCCCCACAGCGCTGTACGTCTCGCCACTGGGGCCCTATCAAGGCTTTGTCGAACCGCAAGTCGCGCCCTGGCGCGAAACCAACGAGTTGGTTCGTCAGCGAGGCGGCTGGCGCGCCTATGCCCGCGAGGCAAGAGAGCCGGATGCGCCTCAACCGGCAGCACGCGGCGCCTCTCAGCCCGCACCCGCCGCCAAGCCGGCCTCGGGCGGCCATGCTGGCCACGAGATGAAGTGAGGCGGACACCATGAACCCCACCACCTCCGCGCGCACTCGTACCCGAACCCGCACCCGCCTTGCCATCGCCGCGCTGGCCCTGATTGCCCTGAGCGGTTGCGCAACGCTCAGCAGCGACGGCGGCTTCGGCCCGGTCGAGCAGACGGCCAAGGCCCGGCTCGGCAAAGATGTCAAATGGGCCCGTTCCGATGCAGACCGAGATGCCATCGACAAGCGTGTTGCCCAATTGCTGGCGCAAGCACTGTCGGCCGACGACGCCGTCCAGATTGCCCTGTTGAACAACAGGGGCCTGCAAGCCTCGTTCGCCGAACTCGGGATCTCAGAGGCCGACAGGGTGCAAGCCGGGCGGCTGCCGAACCTGGGCTTCAGCTTCGGTCGCCTGACCCAAGGCTCCAGCGTCGAGATCGACCGCAGCATCCAGTTCAACCTGGCGCGGCTGCTGATGTTGCCGACGATCAATCAGATCGAATCGCGGCGCTTCGAGCAGACCCGTGGTGCCGTGGCACTCAGCATGTTGTCGCTGGCGTCGGAGACGCGCAAGGCCTACTACCTTGCCGTGGCCGCTGACGAGACCGGCCGCTACATGCTGCAAGTGCAGACCGCGGCGGAAGCCGGTGCGGAACTGGCCCGGCGGCAGGCCCAGGCGGGCAACTGGAACAAGCTGCAGCAAGCGCGTGAGCAGAGTTTTTATGCCGATGCTGCACTGAACCTCGCGCGAGCCGAGCAGGCACGCAGCGTCGCACGCGAACGCCTGACGCGACTGATGGGCTTGTGGGGTCAGCAGACCCAGTTCCGCCTGCCCGAGCGCCTGCCCGATTTGCCCAAGGCGCCGAACGACCTGCCCGACATCGAGCTGACCGCGATGGCGCAGCGCCTGGACGTACAAGCCGCGAAGCTCGGCACCGAGCAAGTGGCGAAGAACCTCGGGCTGACGCGTGCAACGCGCTTCATCAACGTGCTGGAGCTCGGCGCGGTGCGCAACTCGCGACCTTTGGAAGGCGACGCGCCGACCCAGCGCGGCTACACGGTCAGCGTCGAGCTGCCGCTGTTCGACTGGGGCGACGCCAGGGTGGCCAAGGCCGAGGCGGTCTATATGCAGGCCGTCAACCGGGCGGCGGAAACGGCCATCAACGCGCGCAGTGAAGTGCGTGGTGCCTACGCGAACTACCGAACCAGCTACGACATCGCACGCCACTTTCGCGACGAGATCGTGCCGCTGAAGAAGCGCATCTCGGAAGAGAACCAGCTTCGCTACAACGGCATGTTGATCGGCGTGTTCGAGTTGCTCGCCGACGCACGCTCGCAGATCACCAGCGTCAACGGCTACATCGAGGCGCTGCGCGACTTCTGGCTCGCGCAGGCCGACCTCGACATGGCGCTCATTGGTAACCCCGTCGGCTCGCCCAGCATGACCGCAACGCCAGCCGCCTCGATGTCCGCGACCGACAGCAGCGCGGCTGCGCATTGAACCCCAAGGACAACCAAGATGTTTTCACGACGCAATTTCTTCTCAGGTGCCGGGGCGATCACGGCCGCCGCTGCAGCCGCTTCTGTCAGCCGCGTGGCGATGGCTGCATTGCCCGAGCCGGTGATGCAGACCAAGCCAGACACCATGCCACCTCTCGTGCCCGCCACGGGCCGGCCCTACAACCCGGTCGTCACGCTGAACGGCTGGACATTGCCCTGGCGCATGAACAACGGCGTCAAGGAGTTCCACCTCGTCGCCGAGCCCGTGGTGCGTGAGATGTCACCCGGCTTCAAGGCGCACCTGTGGGGCTACAACGGCCAGAGCCCGGGGCCGACGATCGAGGTGGTGGAAGGCGACCGCGTGCGTGTGTTCGTCACCAACAAGCTCGGCGAACTCACCAGCATCCACTGGCA
>JANNBF010000127.1:0-2189 GCA_031385155.1 Rhizobacter sp. | reverse complement strand
CTGTCGCCATGTTCAAATTCACGCCGCGCGCCACAGGAGACTTCCGATGACCGAACGACTTTCAGGCAAAACTGCCTTCGTCACCGCAGCCGGCCAGGGCATCGGCCGCGCCACCGCCGAAGCCTTCGTGCGCGAAGGCGCCCGCGTGATCGCGACCGACATCAACGCCGAGTTGCTGGCACCTGAAACGCGCCACCGGCTGCGAGACGCAGTTGCTCGACGTGACCGACGCAAACGCCGTGAACGCCGCCGCGCAGGCGGCCGGCGCGGTCCACATTCTGTTCAACGGCGCGGGCTATGTGCATGCCGGCACCATCCTCGATTGTGACGAGCGCGCGTTCGACTTCTCGTTCGACCTGAACGTGCGCGCGATGTACCGCATGATCCGCGCCTTCCTGCCAGCCATGCTCGCATCGGCCGAGCACGGCCGCGGCAACGGCTCGATCATCAACGTGGCCTCGGTCGCCGGCAGCATCAAGGGCGCGCCGAACCGCTTCGTCTACGGCACGACCAAGGCGGCGGTGATCGGTTTGACCAAGTCGGTCGCTGCCGACTTCATCACGCGCGGTGTGCGCTGCAACGCCATCTGCCCCGGCACGGTCGAGTCACCGTCGCTGCGCGACCGCATCAGCGCTCAGGCTGCGGCCAGCGGGCAGACGCTGGCGCAGGTCGAGGCCGCGTTCATCTCGCGCCAGCCGATGGGCCGCGTGGGCACCACCGCCGAGATCGCTGCGCTGGCGGTGTACCTGGCGTCGGACGAGTCCGGCTTCACGACCGGCACGGCGCAGGTGATCGACGGGGGGTGGTCGAATTGAGGTTGCTTTAATTCATTCACCGCAGAGTCGCAGAGTACGCAGAGTTGCGCAGAGGAACGCAGAGGAAAGAAGAAAGCATGCATTGTTCTTCTCTGCGCAACTCTGCGTCCTCTGCGTCCTCTGCGACTCTGCGGTGAAGCATTCCGTCTTCGAACATCACCCGACACACACGACAACGAAGGAGTTCAACGATGAAACTAATGCGATATGGCGCCAAGGGCGCCGAGAAGCCTGCCCTCGTCGATGCCCATGGCACCGTGCGTGACCTGTCGGGCGTGCTGCCTGACATCACGGCCGCCACGCTCGGGCCGAAGAGCTTGCAGCGCCTGCGCGAACTCGACGTGACGACGCTGCCCATCGTGGCGCACCCCGGCCGCATGGCGGTGCCGTGGAGCGGCATGAGCAAGTTCGTTTGCGTCGGCCTGAACTACGCCGACCACGCGGCCGAGTCGAACATGCCGATCCCGAAGGAGCCGATCCTCTTCACCAAGGCGATCAGCGCGCTCGTCGGTTGCAATGACCCGGTGGTGCTGCCGCAAGGCTCGACCAAGGGCGATTGGGAGGTCGAGCTCGGCATCGTGATCGGCACCAAGGCCCGCTACGTCACGGAAGCCGATGCGCTGAAGCACGTGGCCGGCTACTGCCTGGTGAACGACGTGTCGGAGCGCGAATACCAGCTCGAGCGCGGCGGCACCTGGGACAAGGGCAAGGGCTGCGACACCTTCGGACCGGTCGGCCCGTGGATGGTGACCGCCGACGACGTGCCCGACCCGCAGGGCTTGAGCATGTGGCTCAACGTGAACGGTGCGCGCATGCAGACCGGCAACACGAAGACGATGATCTTCGGGGTGGCTCAGCTCGTGAGCTACATCAGCCGCTTCTGCACGCTGATGCCCGGCGACCTGATCAGCACCGGCACACCGCCCGGCGTGGGCATGGGCAAGAAGCCCGCGCCCGTCTACCTGAAAGCCGGCGACGTGATGCGGCTCGGGATCGATGGGCTGGGCGAGCAGACTCAAACCGTGCACGCGTGGGACGCGGCGTTGATCGACGGGTAGCGGAGCGAAGAGCGAAGAGCGAAGGCTTCACCGCAGAGTCGCAGAGGGCGCAGAGGAACGCAGAGGAAAGAAAAAAGAATGTGTTGGTTTTATATGCGCAACACTGCGCCCACAGCGACACACAAACAAAAGTGGCAACCCCACTTTTGATTGTGCGTCGCCGTGGGCGCAGATTTGCGCATATAAACCCAACACAGTCTTTTTTCTTTCCTCTGCGTTCCTCTGCGCCCTCTGCGACTCTGCGGTGAAGCCTTCGCTCTTCGCTCTTCGCTCCGCTACCCGTCGATCAACGCCGCGTCCCACGCGTGCACGGTTT
>JANNBF010000096.1:0-12838 GCA_031385155.1 Rhizobacter sp. | reverse complement strand
TCACGGCTGCAGACGCTGCGCTTCTTCGCGGCAACCAAAGCGCCATGCCCGCGTGCGCTGGCGGCCGAGTCGTTGCAGGTGTTCGCGCCGCTCGCCAACCGGCTCGGCATCTGGCAGATCAAGTGGGAGCTCGAAGACCTGTCGTTCCGCTTCCTGGAGCCCGAGGCCTACAAGCGCGTGGCGGGCTTGCTCGACGAACGCCGGGTCGAGCGCGAGCAGCGCGTCGAGGCCTTCCGCCAGCACCTGGCCGACGACCTGGCGAGCCACGGCCTGCGCTCCGAAGTGCAGGGCCGCCCGAAGCACCTGTACAGCATCTGGAAGAAGATGAACGGCAAGGCGCTGAGCTTCGAGCAGGTGCTCGATGTGCGCGCGGTGCGGCTCATCGTGAGCGACGTGGCCGCGTGCTACGCCGCACTCGGCCGCGTGCACGAACGCTTTCGTGCCGTGGTGGGCGAGTTCGACGACTACATCGAGCGGCCCAAGCCGAACGGCTATCAGTCGCTGCACACGGTGGTGCTCGACGACTCGGGCCGGCCGGTCGAAGTGCAGATCCGAACGGCCGCCATGCACGAGCATGCCGAGCATGGCGTGGCCGCGCACTGGGCCTACAAGGACGCCGGCGCCAAGGGCTATGCGGGCGTGAGTGCCGGGGCCGAGCAGAGCGCCCGCATCGCCGAGGCCCGCAAGGCCGTGCTGCGCCAGTTGCTGGCCTGGGAGCGCGACTTTGCCGAGCAGGCCGGCCCGGCCGAGCCCGGCGCTGCGCCGGTCGACGAGCGCATCTACGTCTTCACGCCCGCTGCCACGGTGGTGGAACTGGCGGCCGGCGCCACCCCCATCGACTTTGCGTATGCCGTGCACACCGACCTCGGCCACCGCTGCCGCGGCGCCAAGGTCGACGGCGCGATGGTGCCGCTCAACACCGCGCTGCGCAGCGGGCAGACGGTGGAGATCACATCGATCAAGGAAGGCGGCCCGTCGCTCGACTGGCTGAACGCCGACCTCGGCTACCTGAAGAGCCCACGTTCCCGCACCAAGGTGCGAGCGTGGTTCAACGTGCTCGCGCAAAGTGCCACCATCGCTCGCGGCCGGGAAGCGGTCGAGAAGCTGCTGCAGCGCGAAGGCAAGACCGCGATCAAGCTCGACGACCTGGCGCAGCGGCTGGGTTTTCGCAACGCCGATGCGCTGTTCGAAGTGGTCGGCAAGGACGAGTTCTCGCTGCGCACCATCGAGACGCTGCTGCGCCCGGCCGAGCCGGTGCCGTCGGCCGACGAAGCGTTTGTCGCGCGGCGCAGCAACGTCGATGCGGCCGCGCCGAAGGGCGGGGTGCTGGTCGTGGGTGTCGAGTCGCTGATGACGAACCTGGCGCGCTGCTGCCGGCCCGCGCCGCCCGATGTCATCGGCGGTTACGTGACACGCGGCAAGGGCGTGGCCGTGCACCGCGCGGCCTGCAGCAACTTCAAGGAGATGGGCGCGCGCGCGCCCGAGCGGCTGATCAACGTGGCCTGGGGCGCGCCGCGCACCGACCGCGCGGCGTTGTACCCGGTCGACGTGATGGTCGAGGCAGCAGACCGCCAAGGGCTGCTGCGTGACATCTCGGAGCTGTTTGCCAAAGAGAAGATGAACGTCACCGGCGTGAAGACGCAGTCGGTTCGTGACTCGGGCGGCGGCACCGCCTGGATGACCTTCACCATCGAGGTGGCCGATGCCGCGCGCCTGACCCATGTGCTCGGGCTTGCAGGGCGCATCGCCGGCGTGCGAGCGGTTCGTCGGAAATGAGCGCTCAAGGTGGCCATGCGCCTGGGCTATAATTTAGGGCTTAGCAGGCGCGTAGCTCAGCTGGTTAGAGCACCACCTTGACATGGTGGGGGTCGATGGTTCGAGTCCATTCGCGCCTACCAAATGTCTGCAAGGGCAGTCGGTAGGAAGATTCGGTAGAAAGAAGAAGCACCACGCGGAAACGCTCGGTGCTTTTTTCTTGGGCGGAGCGGGCCTCTTCCCGGCCGATCAACTACTTCAAGGCCTTGACCAGTGCTTCGAACTGCGCGCGCAGTGACTTGTCGTGCGGCGTCACCGGGTGGCACCGGCAGCGGGCGGTCGCCTGGCGCGCGCGGCATGAACATGCTGGTGATGTAGGGCCTGCGGCAGGGAATGCAGTTCGCTTGGGCGACGGTGTCGAGGTCGAAGCGCAGGTGGCCGCAAAGCTCCTGCAGCAACGCCGTGCCGGTGCAATCGGCCATCGCCTTCGGCACGTAGTTGCCGATGCGGTCCGGGAACAGCCCGTAGCCCCAGAACACCTGCACATCGGCCGGTTGGTTGGCAAAGTGCGGCAGGTGCGCCAGCACGATGGACATCAGCCAGTTCGAGTCCTTGAAGGTCACCAGCCCGCCGGTGCCCGCCTCGTTGCCGCTGAAGTGCTGCATCTGGTCGAAGAAGGCCGGGTCCTTCAAGGTGACGGTGAACGAGGCCCAGCCCGACTGCGCGACGCAGCTGTTGAATGCGGCCGGGTTGCCGAACGAAGGACACGCCGTTTTGCGATGGCTCGCATGTCTCGTCCGGCACGAATCCGGCGCCCTGTTCGGTGCCGTGGCCCGCCCCGGTGTCGCCGAGACTGCGGCGCTTGCGCCGACGGCATTTCGTCTGACGCCGAGACGGGCTGTGCGCCCGGAGACAGCACTTTGCAAAGCGCACAGCATGGACGTTGCGGGCGCGCCGGGCATGCCGGTTCAGCGCTCGCAGAGCCCGTCCATCGCCACGATGGCCGCCATCACGCAATGGAGCCCGCATGGCCCGAGACAGCACCCTTCGCAATGAACTGGGCAACGAACCCGACACGCGGGTCACGCCGCGTCGTGAGTGCAGCGCAGGCCTCCACCGGATCGCGCCGCAGAGTGGGGCGTCGTTCACGATCCGCAGAGGCGAAGTGTTGAGGGTGCACGACCCGTGTGGCGAGCAGGTGGCAGACCTGTTCGCGTTCAAGCACGGCGATCTTTCGTGCAGCTTGTCGTCGGGCCGAACCATCGACTACGCCAGCAAGATCTACCTGTCCACCGGCGACGTGCTGTACTCGAACGACAGCCGGCGCATGTTCACCATCGTGGCCGACACCGCAGGCCGGCACGACTTCCTGTTGACGCCTTGCAGCCAGCAGATGTTCGAGATCATCTACGGGTGCCGTGGGCATCACCCCAGCTGCTTCGAGAACCTGTGCAACGCATTCGAGGCCCACGGTGTGCGACCGGCGCAGATTTCAACCACGTTCAACATCTTCATGAACGTGAAGGTCGGCCCGCTGGGCCAGGTCAGCGTCGAGGCGCCAACGTCCAAGGCCGGTGACTTCATCGAACTGCGTGCCGAGATGGACATGGTGTGCGCACTCACCGCCTGCTCGGCCGAGCAGTCGAACAACGGCACGTTCAAGCCGATCGACTACGAGGTGGTGGCACTGCCATGCAACTGACCCGCTCGGCCCCGGTTGCGCTTTCCCGCGGATCGGCCTTGGCGCTTGCCCATGCCGATGCCACGAGCCGCGCGGCGCCACCAGCAGCCGCCCGCCATGAGCCGCCGGCGGGTGACCTGGACGCGGCTGCGCCGGCGTTCCGCGTCGATTGGGCCCAGTGCGCAGCCGATGTCAATGAAGCCCAGCGCCTGCGGTTCAAGGTGTTCGCGGGCGAGCTGGGCGCGCGCCTGCCGGTGCACGGCGGGGCGCGAGACGTTCGCGATGTCGACCCCTTCGATCAGCACTGCGATCACCTGCTGGTGCGCGCCACCGGCGACGCGCAGCGCGGGAAGGTTGTCGCCACCTGCCGCGTGCTGTCGCCCGGCGGTGCGCGGTGCGCCGGAGGCCGCTATGCCGACACCGAGTTCGACCTTGCCCCGGTGCGCGACCTGCTGCCCCGTTCGCTCGAAATGGGGCGTGTCTGCGTCGACCCGTTGTGGCGCAACGGGCTCGTCGTGATGGCCATGTGGCGTGAACTCGGCAAACGAATGAATGACGAGCGACTCGACACGTTGATCGGCTGCTCCAGCATCAGCCTGTGCGACGGCGGCGACGCGGCCGAGCAACTCTGGCACCGGCTCAAGCGCACTCACCTCGTCGCGCCCGAGCGCCGGGTGCGCCCGTGGGTGGCACTCGCGCTGCAAGCGCCGGATCAGGCGCTGCCGGTGCCCACCCCGGCCCCTGTCCCCGCACTCATGAAGGCGTACCTCCGTTGTGGCGGCAAGCTGCTCGGCCCACCGGCGCTAGACGCCGCGTTCAACACGGCCGACTTCCCGATGTTGATGCACCTGGGCGACTTGCCCTCGCGCTACGGCAAGCGGATCTTCGGAGCCTGCGAATGAGTGCCGATGCCGGCCGCTTGCGCGTCGGGCGCTCCGAACCGCTGCGCGCGGCCGCTGTCGAGGCAACTGCGAGGGTTGGGACACTGGAGCGCCTGCCCAAGTGGCTGAACCTTCTGCCCATCGTGGCGCAATGGGCCTGGTTGTCGGTACGCTTCCGGTCCATCACCTTGCCGTCTTGCTGCAACCCGGCCGTCACCTCGGGCGGCATGGTCGGCGAAGGCAAGCTGGAGTACTTGAACATCATGGGCGCGCATGCCCTGAGCGCCACCGCCACCACCACCTCGGCTGTGGCGGGCGGCGCCGAGTCGGTCAACGACGTCGAGGCCGCCATGCGGCGTGCCGGCCTCGGCTACCCGATCGTGGTCAAGCCCGACCTCGGTTGGTGCGGCTTCGGCGTGCGCCGCATCGACGACACCTGCGCGCTCGTGAACTACCTGGCTGCCTACCCGCGCGGCGAGCGCGTGGTGTTGCAACCCTGGCTCGGCGCGGCCGGTGAAGCCGGCGTCTTCTACATGCGCCGACCCGGCGAGCGACGCGGCCGGATCATCGGCATGCTGCTGCGCCACTTCCCGCGGGTCACGGGCGATGGCGTGCACACCGTCGCGCAGCTGATGGCGGCCGACCCGCGTGCCGGCCGGCTCGGGGTTGATGGCGCCAGCGAGGCCTGTTGCGACACGGCGGCGGTGCCGGGCGACGGGCAGGTCGTGCGCATCGCGGTCGTCGCGTCCACACGCGTCGGCGGCATGTACGAGGACGGCAGTGCGCTGGTCACGCCGGCGCTGAGCCATGCGTTCGACGCGATCTGCGGCGACATGGAAGACTTTCACGTCGGCCGCTTCGATGTGAAGTTCGACAGCGTTACCGCGCTGTGCGCAGGCACCGGCTTCACCATCATCGAAGTCAACGGCGCGGGCTCGGAAGCGGTGCACGCCTGGGACCCGTCGCTGACGCTGCGGCAGGCCTACCGGATCATCTTCGACAAGCAGCGGCGCCTGTTCGCCATCGGTGAAGCGATGCGCCGGCGAGGCCATCGACCGGTGGGCTGGTGGGCGCTGGCGCGGCACCATTTTCGTCAGCAGGCGCTGATCAAACGGTACCCGCCGTCGAATTGATGCAGTCGCCCCGTTTGTGGCGCATCAGCGCGAGCGCAGTGACCGAGCACACGAAGGGAAGCAGGTTGTAGATCGCCCGGTACAGCAGCAGTGCCGCGAGCAGGTCTGCGCGCCCGGCGCCGGCGAGCAGCGCCGTCACGCTGGCTTCGAACACGCCCACGCCGCCCGGTGCGTGGGCCACCAAACCCAAGGCGACGGCCGCGATGCAACCCACGGCGAACACGCTGAACGGCGGCGCGAGATCAGCCGGCAAGAGCACATAGAGCGCGCCGACGGCGGCAGCGCTCTCGATCGCGCCGATGCCCATCTGCAGCAGCGCCAAGCGCGCGGAGGGCAACGGTTGCTCGAAGCCGAACACCGACAGCCGGCGTGGCCGACCCCCGAGCCAGATCACGAAGAGACCCAAGCCTGCGCCAAGCGAGGCGCCGAGCCACAGCGGGGCGCCTGGCTGCGCGGCAGTGCTCGAACGAAGCAACTCGGCGGCAGAGACCATCGCGGCGAACCCCAGCCCCAATGCCAGCCATGCCAGAGAGACGATGCGCGCGACCTCGGTCTCCGTCAGCCCGGAACGGCGGTAGACCCATGCGCGCACCGCGCTGCCCGTGACCGCATGAAACCCGAGGGTGTTGGAAATGGCATTGCCCGTGGCGCCGGCCAGCAGGGCGGTGCCCGCCTGCACGCGCTGCGGTGCAACGATGCGCGCGCCGACAAGGTCGTACAGGGCCAGGCAAAGGAAACTCAGTGCGGTCAAGCCGAGTGAAGCCAGAAGGTGAGGCACCGGCTGCGCCCGGGCCGCTGCAGCGATGCTGGCCAGCGACGTGGCGCCGAACTGGCGGTGCAACACCCACGCCGACAGGCAGGCGGCCGCCAGCAACCCCAGCCCGGCCGCGATGGCGCGCCACCGGGCCGGCCCGGCCGTCACGCGTGGCGCCGGTCGCTGGATGGCGCTGCCGCACCGCCCGGGCGGAACGGGCACACCCAGGTGTCTTCGACCGCCCGACCGGAATACTGGCGCGCCTCCGATGCGTCGCCGAACCGCGCAAGCACCGGGTTCACCGAGCCCTGCAAGGCGGTGTCGCGGGTGCGGATGGCTGCCTGCAGGGCCTCGTACTTGCGGGACTGCTTGAGGCGAACGAACTGATCGTGGAAGTTGAACACCAGGCAGGGCAACGGCGCCCGGCGCGCTAGCCTGGACGCATTCGAGTGCATGCCGACGACGAAGAACGCGCGGCCGGCAATGCTCAGCGAGAAGTCGCTGTCGGCCGGGTCGGCACTGACTGTGCGCGCCCATGCAAAGCGCTGTCTGTCGGCGTCGTGCATCAGTTGCAGGTGGCGCCACATCAGCAACTCGAATTCCCGCTCGGTGGCATTCACCGCTTCAAAGGTCGCGATAAAACTGACCGGGGCGGTGCCGGGGTTTTCGAACTCGCTCGAGAACGCAAGCAAGTCATCACATTGCCGGGCGACTGCCGTTTCACTGCACAGCGCTGCATAGTGGCCGAACCGCATGCGATGCGTGTTGAGCGCAGCCTTCGCACCGACGCAGGGGAATGCCGGGGCGGCGATGAACGAAGTGACGAGTTGCTCAGCTGTTCGGGGTTCTGCTGGGTTGGAGATTGGGCAGATCGAATGGGGCATCTGGGTGGCGCGGGCGTTGCGAGCCCTTCACCTTACGGGCCGGCGTACGAGCCGCCTGCCACCCGGATTGCCGTCGTCTCGTCGGACAGAACCGCGTCTTTCGCCACAAAGCCAGGCAACCCAACCCGCGCCTCGCGACCGCAGCCGGGCGCCAACGGCTGCCTTGAGCTAAAGGTTGTCGAGAGCGGGCTCTTGAACCAGATCGGCGTCGATGTTCATCAGGGCGCTGGCCAAGGTCAATGCCCGCCAAAGTGGGGCCGGCATTCGCATGATCGCCTCGGGCGTTCTGACCTGAGCGACCCAGGCGCGAATCTCGGAATGCTGAGCGTCGGTCAAGAGGCTGCGCTGGCGCATCTCGTCCAGGGTCTTCACGGCTTCTTGGGCGCGGGCTGATCCGGTGCTGCTTTCTCGGAAGCCTTCTCTGCGGACTTCCCTGCGGCCTTCCCTGCGGCCTCGCGCAAGTCGTTCAAACGGGCAGTCGCCGTCTTCTTGCCAAGGCCCTTGAGTGCGGCGATGGCCGCAAGGTGTATCGCCCGCGGCCGCGCTTTGCCGGCTTCCCAGTTGTAGATGGACTGGCCGGATGCGCCCACCAGAAGCCCGCAGTCTTCGGCTGACAACGCCAGCCGCGTGCGCTGTGAAGCCAGGCCGTTCGGGCTGAACCGGATCGGCTTCTGCGGGGCGTCGGCCGCCACCGGCGGCATGGCTTTTTGCCTCGACTTGAGCAGGCTTCGAATCTCTTTCTCGAGGTCAAGTGAGCGCCGCTTCAATGCGGCGATTTCGCTGCGATGGGCCGTGACCGCCTTCTTGAGGTTGGCAACTTCGCCGCGAATCTCTTTGCGAGCTACACGGGTAATTTCGTCTTTGAAGATCGAGGCAATGTTTGGCATGGCGCGATGGGATTGATGGGTTCGATGAAGACTCGATTCTAAATTCGATTCTCACCCCGACCCTGCTCCGTGTTTGTAGCGACTCGGAACCCAGCAAGCGCGACTATCATCCAGCGCGCTGGCCGATGCCCGCGCCGTTCAACTTGCCAACGCCGCCTTGGCCACCTTTCGCCCGCCTCCATGTCCACCGATTCCACCGATGTTCTGAGAATCGTGTCGCTCGCGGCCTTGCCGTCCGCCTGGATCGAAGCGCTCGAATCCTCACCGTTCGGCCCCTTCCAGTTCGAGACCGTGGTCGACATGGCGGCGGTTCTGGCGCGGGTCGATGCCGCTGCCTGCGACGCGCTGTTGCTCGATGTCCCCGCAGGCCTGGCCGACTTCTCCGCCACAAGGCTGCGCGAAGTGCCGGTGCTGTTCCTGGTTACCGACCTGTCGGCGCCTGCGGTGCTGGCTTGCCTGCAGTCAGGCGCCCAAGACGTGCTTCGCCTCGGCGAACTGGCTGATGAGTCGCTCGCGCGGCGGGTTCGCGTGGCCATCGAGATCAAGCGCCGCGAGCGCGAAGCGCGCACCGCCTACGCGACCGACCTGTCCACGGGCTTGCCGCACCGGCAGCAACTGATCGAGCACATGAGCCACCTGCTCGCACTGCGCGAACGCGAGCCTTCGCCGATGGCGGTGCTGGCGCTTCGCATCGAGGGCCTGGCAACGACCGAAGCGCGGCTCGGGCGCGAGGCTGCGAACGTGCTGCGCCGGCGCCTGGCGGTGCGGCTGCGCGCCGGGGTGCGTGCCAGTGATGTGGTCGCCGCCATCGGCGCCGACACCTTCGCAGTGCTGCTGGGCTCGCTGCTCAGCGCCGACGACGCCCACCGCGTCGGCGCCAAGCTGCTGGCGGCGTTGCTCAAGCCGAGCCAGGTGATGGGCGAGCTGGCGGCAGTGGCTGCCGCACTGGGCATTGCTCAATACCCACAAGACGGCACCCAGCCCGAGCCCCTGTTGCAACGTGCGCTCGGCCTGGCTGCAGCCGCGCCAGCGCAAGGCCGCTCCGGCATGGCCAACTTCGTCGAAGCGGGCGTCTTGCCCGGCGCGGCGAACGACGACCTCACTTCATGATGTCGCCGAGGCACAGGTACTTGATCTCGACGTAGTCGTCGATGCCGTGGTGCGAGCCTTCGCGCCCCAGGCCCGATTGCTTGACGCCGCCGAAGGGCACCTCGGCCGTCGAGATGATGCCGGTGTTCACGCCCACCATGCCCGATTCGATGGCCTCGCCGACGCGGAAGATGCGCCCGATGTCGCGGCTGTAGAAGTACGCGGCCAGGCCGAACTCGGTGTCGTTGGCCAGGGCAATCGCCTCGGCCTCGGTCTTGAAGCGGAACACCGGTGCGACCGGGCCGAAGGTTTCTTCACGGGCGCAGAGCATGTCGCTCGTGGCTTCGGTCAGCACGGTCGGCTCGAAGAAGCGGCCGTTGAACTTCTTGCCGCCGGCCATCAGCTTCGCGCCCTTGGCCAGGGCGTCGGCGACGTGGCTTTCGATCTTGGCGACCGCGTTGTCGTCGATCATCGGGCCCTGGTTGATGCCGGCCTCGAAGCCGTTGCCGACCCTGATCGCCTTGACTTTGGCAGTGAGCTTCTCGACGAACGCGTCGTACACGCTGTCCTGCACGTACAGGCGGTTCGCGCACACGCAGGTCTGGCCCGCGTTGCGGTACTTGCTGGCGAGTGCACCGTCGGCGGCGCTGTCGAGGTCGGCGTCGTCGAACACGATGAAGGGCGCGTTGCCGCCGAGTTCGAGCGAGAGCTTCTTGATGGTCGGCGCGCACTGCTTCGCAAGAATGCGCCCCACTTCGGTGGAGCCGGTGAACGACAAATGGCGCACCAAGGTGCTCTCGCACAGCAACTGGCCGATCTCGGCCGACTTCTTGGCGGTGATGATGTTCAACACCCCCGGCGGCAGGCCCGCGCGCTGACCGAGTTCGGCAACCGCCAGGGCCGACAGCGGTGTCTGACCGGCCGGCTTCACGATCACCGGGCAGCCGGCGGCGAGTGCGGGGCCGACCTTGCGCGTGATCATGGCGATGGGGAAGTTCCACGGCGTGATGGCCGCACACACGCCCATCGCCTGCTTGATGACCAGGTAGCGCTTGTTGTTGTCGGTGGTGGGCACGGTCTCGCCGTACACGCGCTTGCCTTCTTCGGCGAACCACTCGATGAAGCTTGCGCCGTAGGCCACTTCGCCCTTCGCCTCAGCCAGCGGCTTGCCTTGCTCGGCGGTCATGATGCGGGCCAGGTCGTCGGCATGCTGGTTCATCAGCTGGAACCACTTCATCAGGATCGCGCTGCGCTCCTTCGCGGTCTTGCCGCGCCATGCGGGCAGGGCGCGCTGCGCGGCGTCGATGGCGGCTTGCGTCTCGACCGCGCCGAGGTCGGCCACGTCGACGAGCTTCATGCCGGTGGCAGGGTCGACCACATCGAAGCGGGCGCTGCCGGCAAGCCATTCACCGTTGACGAGGCCATCGGTCTTCAGCAGCGTGGGGTCGTTCAGCGTGGCGAGGGGGGAGGTTTTCCTGTCCAACGGGGTTCTCCTTGAAGGGGCGGGATACGTGTTCAGCGCACCGGCACGCCGGGCAGCACGCACAGCATTTCATACAACAGGTTCGCACCGAGCAAGGCGGTGTTGCCCGACGGGTCATAGGGCGGCGACACCTCGACCAGGTCACCGCCGACCACGTTCAGCCCCCGGCAGCCGCGGATGATCTCGAGCCCTTGCGGGACAGTCAGCCCGCCGATCTCGGGCGTGCCGGTGCCCCCGGCGAATGCCGGGTCGAGGCCGTCGATGTCGAAGCTGATGTAGACCGGCGTGGTCGGGCCGATCGCCGCGCGGACCTGCGCCATCAGCGGCGCGAGCGACTGGTACCAGACCTCGTGCGCCGGCACGATGGTGAAGCCCTGGCGGCGGGGCCAGTCGAAGTCGTCGGCCGCGTAGCCGGTGCCGCGCAGGCCGATCTGCCAGACCTTGTCGGCGATCAGCAAACCCTCTTCGACCGCACGGCGAAACGGCGTGCCGTGGGCGATGGGCTCACCAAACATCTCGTCGTTCACATCGGCATGGGCGTCCACGTGAACCAGCGCCACCGGGCCGTGGCGGCGGGCGAGCGAGCGCAGGATGGGCAGCGCGATGGTGTGGTCCCCGCCCATCGTGAGCGGCTTGCAGTTCGCGGCCAGCACGGTGTCGTAGAACGCGCTGATGATGGCCACCGACTTGTCGATGTTGTAGGTGTTGATCGGCACGTCGCCCAGGTCCGCCACCTGCAAGGCGTCGAAGGGTGCGGCGCCGGTCGCCATGTTGTAGGGCCGCAGCAAGGCTGACTCGGCGCGGATCTGGCGGGGGCCGAAGCGCGCACCGGCGCGGTTCGAGGCGCCGATGTCGAACGGCACGCCGATGAAGGCGGCGTCCAGGCCGGCGGGTGACGTGGCGGCGGGCAGCCGCATCATGGTGCCGGGGCCGGCGAAGCGCGGCATGGCGTTGCCGCTGAGCGGCTGGTTCTTTGCCGGGTTCTGCCCTGGGTTCTGCCCTGGGTTGTGCGCGGGGTTCTCGTCGGTCATGGCTGTGGGCTCAACGCTTGCGGCCGCGCAGCCATTCGAGCGCCAGCAGCAGGGCGGTCGTGAACAGGATCAAGAGCGTGGCAACGGCCGCGATGGTGGGCGAGATGTTCTCGCGGATGCCGTTGAACATCTGGCGCGGCAACGTCATCTGCTCGGGGCCGGCCAGGAACAGAGCGACGACCACTTCGTCGAACGAGGTCGCGAAGGCGAACAACGCCCCCGAGATCACGCCCGGCGCGATCACCGGCAGCGTGATGCGGAAGAAGGTTTCGAGCGGGCTCGCGCCCAGGCTCAGGCTGGCGCGCACGAGGTTGTGGTTGAAGCCCTGCAGCGTGGCGAGCACGGTGGTCAGCACGAACGGCGCGCCGAGCGCGGCATGCACCAGGATCAGCGCGGTGTAGGTGTCGCCCAGACCGATGTTCGCGAAGAACAGGTACGTGCCCACGCCGACCACGACGATCGGCACCACCATCGGCGCGATCAGCACGCTCATCAGCAAGCCCTTGAAGCGGAAGTTGGTGCGCGCGAGACCCACGGCGGCCATCGTGCCCAGCACGGTGGCGATGAGCGTGGCAAGCGGCGCGACGATGAAACTGTTCTTCGCGGCGCGCCCCCATTCGGCCGACGAGAACAGGTTGTGGTACCACTTGAGCGACCACGCCGGGATCGGGTAGACGAGGAACGAGCTGTCGCTGAACGACAGCGGAATGATCACGAGGATGGGCAGCAGCAGGAAGCCGAGCACGCCGAGGCACACAGCGCGCAGCGCGTACCAGCCGAGCTTGTCGAGTGGCGTGGTGTAGGCCGGGAACTGCGGCAGGAAGCGCGTGAGGGTGGTCATCGCGTTGCCCTCAACCCAGGCTCAATTCGCTGTTGGTCACGCGCCGGTAGACCGCGTACAGAACCAGCGTGGCTGCGAGCAGCAACGCGCCGAGCGCGCAGGCCATGCCCCAGTTGACGGTCACGTTCGTGTACTGCGCGATGTAGTAGCTCAGCATCTGGTCGTCGGGGCCGCCCAGCAAGGCCGGCGTCACGTAGTACCCGATGCTCAGGATGAACACCAGCAGCGCCCCCGCGCCGATGCCGGCATAAGTTTGCGGCACATACACGCGGAAGAACGCCGCCAGCGGTGCGCTGCCCAGCGACACCGCTGCACGCAGGTAGGTCGGCGGCACGCTCTTCATCACGCTGTACAGCGGCAGGATCATGAACGGCAGCAGGATGTGCACCATCGCGATCACCACGCCGGTGCGGTTGAAC
>JANNBF010000099.1:0-13474 GCA_031385155.1 Rhizobacter sp. | reverse complement strand
AAGAAGAACTACACCGAGCTGATCGCCACCGCCGCCTTCCCGAACAAGCCCGACGGCAGCAAGATGACCTACCGCGCCGCGGTGAAGACCGGCGTCATCTTCAAGGACAGCAAGAACAAGGTGGGGGCCAAGCAGTTCGTGGCCTTCATGCTCGACGAGGCCAATCTCACGCCTTACGTCGAAGGCGCCCTGGGCCGCTGGTTCCCGGTGACGAAGGCGGCGCAGCAAAGCGCCTTCTGGAAGAGCGACCCGCACCGCATCGCCGTCTACAACCAGTTCATGGCCGGCACCACGCCGTTCGGATTCACGAAGAACTACAAGTTCACCGTGCTCAACAACGAGAACGTGTGGGCCAAGGCGATGAACCGGGTGTTGAACGAGAAGGTGCCGGTCGACAAGGCCGTCGACGAGATGATCGCCCGCATCAAGGTCGTCGCGAACTGAACCTGCGCGAAAGCGAATGCTTCACCGCAGAGGGACGGAGTTGACGGAGTTTGCGCAGAGTAAAGACGATGAATTTCTTACTCTGCGCAACTCCGCAAACTCCGCGCCTCTCAAGCAAATGTGGCTTTGCCACTTTGCTTGACCCCTGGGGGCGGAAATGCCGAAGGCATTTCCTGGGGGGCTCTGCGGTGAATGACTTCGAATTTTGAAATGACCACCGCCTCGCTCACAGCACCGAAGGCACGCAAGCCGCTCAGCCCCTGGGAGTTCTGGGGCCGCATGCTCGTGTTGCCTTACCTGCTGGTGTTCGTGGTGTTCGTGCTCTACCCGGTGGGTTACGGCCTGTGGCTGGCACGGAGCCCGCAGAGTTACGTCAAGCTCTTCGAAGACCCGATCTTCTTTCGCACCGCGATCAACACCGTCATCTTCCTGGTGGTCGCGATCAACCTGAAGATGGCCGTGGCACTTGGGCTCTCAGGCTTCTTCGTGCGCACCAACGGGTGGATCAAGGCGCTGTCGGTGCTGTTCATCCTGCCGTGGGCGGTGCCGTCGATACCGACCATTTTGTCGGTGCGCTTCATGCTCAACCCCGAGTGGGGCGTGATCAACACGACGATCTACAAGCTGACCGGCCTGGACGGGCCGAACTGGCTCAACGACCCGACGCTGGCGCTGAGCTTCTCGATGTTGATGCACATCTGGAAGTCGCTGCCGTTTTGGACCTTGATTCTCATCGCCGGGCGCCTGTCGATCCCCGGTGAGCAGTACGAAGCCGCAAGCGTCGATGGCGCCACGGGCTGGCAGAAGTTCCGCTTCATCACCTGGCCGTCGATGAAGGGGCTGTACCTCACGTCCACCATCCTGTCGATGATCTGGACGCTGGGCGATTTCAACAGCGTCTACCTGCTCACCGGCGGCGGCCCGGCCGACCTGACGCACGTGCTGGCAACACTCGGCATCCGCTACCTGCGCCTGGACCAGATCGACCTGGCGATGGCGTCCATCGTCGTTGCATTGCCGCTGGTCTTGCCCTTGGTCTACGTGATGATGAAAAGGCTGTCCAAATGAGCAGCCGCCGCATGACATGGAAGAAAGTCAGCAACGAAGCCAAGCTCCTGCTGATCGGCATCCCGGTGTTCTTGTGGACCATCATCCCGGTCTACCACCTGTTCCTGTTCGCCATCTCGGGGCGTGACTCGGCCACGTCCGGCCGGCTGTGGCCGAAGGAGCCGACGCTGCAGAACTTCGAGACGGTGTTCATGCAGAAGCACTACTACCTGAACCACTTCTGGCTGCAGCTCGGCAACTCGCTGATGATCGCGGTGGCGGTGGGCGTGATCACGCTCTTCATCGCCACGACCGCCGCGTTCGCCATCAGCCGCTTGAAGGTCCGCGGCGGCCGAACGGTCATGAACCTGGCGCTGTTCACCTACTTCATCCCAGCTGCTTTCCTGGCCGTGCCGATGTACCGCACGATGGCGACCTACGGGCTGCTGAACAACCGCTGGTCGCTGGTGCTCGCCATGGTCACCATCGCCTCGCCGTATTGCATCTGGGTGCTCAAGCAGGCGTCCGACAAGCTGCCCTGGGAACTGGACGAAGCTGCGCGCATCGACGGTGCCACGCCGCTGCAACTGTTCCGGCTGGTGTACGTGCCGCTGATGGTGCCGTCGCTGGTGGCGGTGGGCACCTACGCGCTGCTGCTGGCCTGGAACGAGTACCTCTACGGCTTCTTGCTGTTGTCGAAAGAGACCGACCTGACGCTCGCGGTGGCGCTGGGCAACTTCCTCGCCGCAGACGATTCGCCGTGGGAGCTGCTGATGGCCACCGGCCTGATCTACGCGCTGCCGCCGGCGGCGATCTACTACGCGTTCAAGCGCTACATGGTCGGCGGCCTCACGGCCGGCGCCGTGAAGAGCTAATCCAAGAGTCAAACGATGGCATCCGTCGCGTTCCGCAACATCGAGAAGGCCTATGGCAAGGTCAAGGTCATCCACGGCATCGGCTTCGACATCCACGACGGCGAGTTCGTGGTGCTGGTCGGCCCGTCGGGCTGCGGCAAGAGCACGCTGCTGCGCATGCTGGCCGGGCTCGAAGAGATCAGCGGCGGCGAGATCCTGATCGACGGCAAGGTCGTCAACGAACTCGAAAGCAAGGACCGCGACATCGCGATGGTGTTCCAGAGCTACGCGCTGTACCCGCACATGACCGTCGGCGAGAACATGGCCTTCAGCCTGCGCCTGCGCAAGGCCGACAAGGCGACGACCGACGAGCGCGTCAACAAGGCGGCGAAGATCCTGAATCTCGACCCGCTGCTCGACCGCTACCCGCGCGAGTTGTCGGGCGGCCAGCGCCAGCGCGTGGCGATGGGCCGGGCCATCGTGCGCGACCCGAAGGTGTTTCTCTTCGACGAGCCGTTGAGCAACCTCGACGCCAAGCTGCGCGTGGCCATGCGCGCCGAGATCAAGGCGCTGCACCAGCGCCTCAAGACGACCACCGTGTACGTCACGCACGACCAGATCGAAGCCATGACCATGGCCGACCGCATCGTCGTGATGCACGACGGCATCATCGAGCAGATCGGCACGCCGCTCGAACTGTTCGACCGGCCCGCCAACCTGTTTGTCGCCCAGTTCATCGGCTCACCGTCGATGAACGTGGTGCAGGGCACACTGCGCAGCGCGGGCGGCAGCGCGCATGTCGATGCGCTCGGCGCGCAGTGGCCGGCGCCGGCCGGCGGGCGCGACGGCCTGGCGGTGCACTACGGCATCCGCCCGACCGATATTGCGCTCGCGGCTGACGGTCAGGGCATTGCCGCCCGCGTGATCGTGGTCGAGCCGACCGGTGCCGAGACCGAGTTGCTGCTGCAGATCGGCGATGCCCAGTTTGTTGTGGTCACCCACGGCCGCACCAGCGTGCAACCCGACGACACGGTTTATCTCAAGATCGAGGCACGGCACGCGCATGTGTTCGACGCGGCCAGCGGCCAACGCGTGGCCTGATTCAACACACACCATGCAGACCTTCACCCAGACCATTCTCTTCACCGACACCGATGGCCGCGCGCGCTTTCGCGACGAGCCGCTGGCGCTGGCCGAAGGCACGCCGATGTCGATGCTCTCGGCGCTGGCGCCGAGCGGCGGCTACCAGCTGCGCCACAGCCCGGTCGGCTTTCGCAGCCAGTTCCATTGCACGACCACGCCGCAGTGGGTGTTCATCCTCGAAGGGCTGATGGAGATCGGCCTGCAAGACGGCAGCTCGCGCAGCTTCGGCCCGGGGCAGCACTTCTTCTCGGCCGACACACTGCCTGCGGGTGCCGCCTTCGATGCCGCACTGCACGGCCACTGGAGCCGCCAGATCGGCGAGCACCCGCTCGTCACCTTGTTCGTGCGCGCTTGATCGGGCGGCCCGCTCGCTCCGCACACGCGCCCCAGATCAGCGCCCCGATGACCAAGAACGTCCACGGCAACACGGTCGATCTGCTCGGCGCGGCCATCGTTGCGGGCCGCTACGCCGTGGGTGCGTCGCTGCCGCCCGAGCCGCTGCTGTGCACCGAGCTGGGCGTGAGCCGCACGGTGGTGCGCGAAGCGGTCAAGTCGCTCATCGCCAAGGGCTTGCTCGTGACCGGGCCGAAGGTCGGCACGCGGGTCCTGCCCGAAGAGCAGTGGAACTGTTTTGATGCCGACGTGGTCGCCTGGCAACTCAAGGCCGGCCTGACGCGCGAGTACCTGCGTGACCTGCAGGAGCTGCGCCGCATGGTCGAGCCCGCCGCCGTGCGCCTGGCGGCCGAGCGCGCCACCGCGCAAGACATCAAAGAGATCGAGCTCGCCTACGCCGGCATGAAGCAGGCCGTCGACCATGGCGGCGACTACGTCAGCCACGACCTGCGCTTTCACCAGGGCCTGCTGCGCGCCTGCCACAACCGCATGGTGATCGAGATGAGCAAGGCGCTCGGCGCATTGCTGCGTACCAGCTTCGAGATCTCGACCTCGAAGCCGCACGGCCCGGCAGAGTCACTGCCCTTGCACCGCGCCGTGCTCGACGCCGTGATTGCGCGCGCGCCGCAGAAGGCCGAGCGCGCCATCCTCGTGCTGATCGACGGCGCGAACGACGACATCGAAACCGTGCTCGCCACGCGCCGCAAACTCCCGGTCCTGAGCCAGCCTGCGCTGCCGCTGAAGGCGCAGCGCAAGCTGGTGGTGCCGCGCTGAGGTGCGTCCGCCGGCAGCTATGCTCGCTGCGCGGTGGCACTCACCGAAGGAGCGACAGCTGTGTTTCAAGCAACGGGGCGGGTAGCGATTTGGGCGGCAGCGCTGGCTGCGGCGGTGGCATTGGGGGTGGCACCGCAGGTGCGCGCCGCGCCCGAGCCTGTCGAACACTTCACGCGGCCAGCCGCGATCGACGGTGTCGTCATCTCACCTTCGGGCAAGCACCTGGCGGTGCTCACGTTCGGCCCGAACGGGCGGCGCCGGCTGGGGGTGATGAACCTCGACCCGCTCAGTGAGCCGC
This sequence comes from Rhizobacter sp., assembly GCA_031385155.1. Lineage (GTDB taxonomy): Bacteria > Pseudomonadota > Gammaproteobacteria > Burkholderiales > Burkholderiaceae_C > LMDS01. Next base: position 8,521 of record JANNBF010000099.1, on the reverse strand, counting down.
GGGTGATCGGCGGCTTCGCCGACGCCGACGTGACCTCGGTGCACTGGGTCAATGAGAACCGCCTCGTCTACGAGGCGTTCCAGTCCGACCACACCATTCGTCAAGGGGGCGCGGCCACCTTTGCCGTCAACCACGACGGCAGCGGCGAGCGAAAACTCATTGCATGGAAGGCGACCACGGACGACACCACGGGGTCGCGTATCCGCGAGCGGGTGCTGCCTTACGGGTGGTCGTTTCATTCGACCATCGACGATGGCGGCAGCGACATTCACGTCTACCGCCACACGCACGACAACCGCGGCGAACCCCGTGGCGTGGAACTGGCACGCCTGAACACGCTCAACGCCGAACTCAAGAAGTTGAGTTACGGCATGCCCGACGGCACGCAGCGCTGGATCCTCGACGCACAGGGCGAGCCCCGCATGCTGACCGCCTACGTCGACGGGCGCACCAAGGTCTACTGGCGCAAGCCCGGTGGCCAGGCCTGGGACGAGGTGGCCGATTTCGACCGCTACACCGAGCCTGGTTTCGAGCCCCGCTACGTTATCGGCGCGAACGAAGTGATCGTGTCGGCGCGCGCGAGCGGCGACACCGCCGGCCTGTACCGCTTCGACCCCGTTGCCCGCCGCGTCGACCCTGCGCCGCTCGTGAGCATCAAGGGTTTCGACCTCAGGGCGAAGGGCGCGGTCGACTCGAAGACCGGCCAGTTGCTCGGCCTGCACTTCAGCGCCGACCGCCCGATGAGCGTGTGGTTCGACGATGCGCTGCAGCGTATCCAGAAGAGCGTGGACGCTGCGCTGCCGGCGGGGCGCAGCAACCGGTTGTATTGCGCGCGCTGCGAAGCGACCGAGTTCTTCGTGGTCGAGTCCAGCTCAGACCGGCAGCCCGGCGAGTACTTCCTGTTCGACCGCCGGCGCTCGTCGATCGAGAAGATCGGCGCGGCCCGGCCCTGGATCGACGAGGCCCGGCAGGGGCGGCGCAGCTTTCACCGCATTACGGCGCGCGACGGTCTGAGCATGCCGCTCTACGTCACGCACCCGCACGGCACCGCTGCTGACCAACCCGTGCCGGCGATCGTGCTCGTGCATGGCGGCCCGAACATCAGGGGCGGCGACCTTCGGTGGGACGAGGAGGCGCAGTTCCTCGCCTCGCGCGGCTACCGGGTGTTGCAGCCGGAGTTTCGAGGCAGCGAAGGCTACGGCTTCGCCCACTTCCGGGCCGGCTGGAAGCAGTGGGGCCGCGCGATGCAGGACGACCTGGCCGACAGCGTGGCGTGGGCCGCGAAGCAGGGCCTGATCGACCCGACACGCGTGTGCATCGTCGGCGCCAGTTACGGCGGCTATGCGGCGCTGATGGGCCCGATTGCCAGCCCCGGCGTGTACCGCTGCGCCGCCAGCTTTGCCGGCGTGGCCGACATCGGGCTGATGTACAGCAGCAACTGGAGCGACCTGTCGGAGGCGTCGCGCCGCTACTCGATGCCAGTGCTGATCGGCGACCCCGACAAGCCCGCCGACCGCGTCGAGACCGTCTCGCCGCTCAGGCGCGTGGCCGAGATCAAGGTGCCATTGCTGGTGGCCCACGGCGGTGAAGACCGGCGCGTGCCGATCGAGCACAGCCGCAAGTTCATCGCCGCCGCGAGGCAGGCCGGTGTGGCGGTCGAGAAGGTCGAATACCTCGACGAAGGGCACGGCTTCACCCTTGCCGCGAACCACACCGACTATTACCGGCGGCTCGAGCAGTTCCTCGACACATCGCTGCGTGCCAAGGCTTCGCCATGACCAGTTCCTACGACATCCGCAAGAGCGTCATCAGCATCGAGACCATCCACCACGACGGTGGGCCGCGCGCCGCAGTGCCGCTGCGCGTGGGCACGGTGGCTACCGTGATCGCGAACCCGTTCGCGGGCCGCTACGAGCCCGACCTGCTGCCGTTCATGGATGGGCTCAAACCGCTCGCGACACTGATGTCGAAAGACTTGCTCGACGCCATGAACGCCGCGCCGAACGAGATCGAGGTCTTCGGCAAGGGCGCCATCGTGGGCACCGACGGTGAACTGGAGCACGCGGCCATGTGGCACGCCTGCGGCCACGGCATGCGCGCCATGCTCGGGGCGACCGGCTTTGTCACCAGCGGCAAGATGATGGGCGCGCTCGGGGCGCGGCTGCAGGTGCCGCTGGTGTACGTGAACTCGACCTGGGTGCGCAGCCACTTCAACAACGTCGAGGTCACGGTGTACGACGCGCCCAAGCCGCGCGAGCTGGTGTTCATCCTGGCGATGGGCACGGGCGGGCGCCTGCATGCACGCGTGGGCGGCATCACGCGGGCCGAGGCGGACGCGGGGGCCGTGCCGAAGGGGTAGGGCTCGGGCTGCGCACGAACGGCCGGCACGCGGCCTTCAGACGGGCCCGAGTGCTGTGCTGAGGTAATCGATGAAGCTGCGCACCTTCGCCGTCATGTACTTCCGGCTCGTGTAAGCCGCATACAGCGTGGACGCAGGCGCGGTGAACGCGGGCAGCACACGCTTCAGGTCGCCGCGCTTCAGGTCGTCGGCCACCAGCCAGTCGGGCAGGTAGGCCATGCCGATGCCGGCGTGCACCGCGTGGTAGCTCAGCGTGGTGTCGTCGGACTTCATCGCGGCCTTCAGGTGCAGTGTGTCGCGCCCGGCCGGGCCGACCACGGCGATCGCGTCGAGGTTCACGTAGGTCGGCAGCACCGCACCCAGCGTGGCGGCGTCGGCCAGGGTCTTCGGGCGGCCTTCGCGTTTCAGGAAGGCGGGTGTCGCGACCAGGTGGAACTGCACGCTGCACAGGGGCCGCACGATCAGCGCCGGCGACGGGTCGGCGCGTGACACGCGCAGCGCCAGGTCGTAGCCTTCCTCGGCCAGGTCGACGCGGCGGTTCTCGAGGCGGATGTCGAGCACCACCTCGGGGTGCGCTCGCTTGTAGCCGGCCAGCACGTCGGCGAAGCGGCGGTTCGCGCACCACACCGGCGCTGTCACCTTCAGCACCCCGCGCGGCACCTCGAACGCACGGCCCAGCGCGGCCTGCCCGGCCTGCAGCGAGTCGAGCGCCTCGCGGCACTGCGCCAGGTAGGTGGCGCCGGCTTCGGTCAGGCTCAGGTGGCGGCTGGTGCGGTTCAGCAGCCGGGCGCCCACCTCGCGCTCCAGGTGGGCCACGTGCTTGCTGGCCATGGCGGTGGACAAGTTCAACCGCCCCGCGGCGGCGACGAAGCTGCCGCTGTCCACCACCTCGCGGAAGACGCGCAGGCTGAGCAACGTGTCCATTGATGATCTCCAGATAAGAGACGATGCATCAACTGTAGCGCTATAGATCAATCATTGCGAAACGCTTATTCTTGTCTGGCCTGATCTTCTTGGGAGCCACGCGATGAGCACCAACACACCCACCCCCGCCAGCAGCCCACGCCTGCCGACGTTCTACCTGCCGCACGGCGGCGGCCCGTGCTTCTTCATGGACAACCCGCGCGGCACGGCCGACATGTGGGCGCCGATGGCTGCCTTCCTGCGCGGCCTGATCGCCACGCTGCCGGCCAAGCCGCGCGCCGTGGTCGTGGTGTCGGGCCACTGGGAAGAGGCGGCGTTCACGGTGAACAGCGCTGCCCAGCCGCCGCTGCTGTTCGACTACTCCGGCTTTCCCGAGCACACCTACCAGCTCAAATACCCCGTGCCGGGCTCGCCCGAACTCGCGCAGCGCGTGCGCGGCCTGCTCGAAGCGGCGGGCATGGCCACCGGCGAAGACACGCAGCGCGGCCTCGACCACGGTGTGTTCATCCCGTTCATGCTGGTGCTGCCGGATGCCGATGTGCCCGTTGTCGAGGTCTCGCTGCGGGCCGACCTGGACCCTGCCGCGCACCTGCGCGCCGGCCAGGCCCTGGCCACCCTGCGCGACGATGGCGTGCTCATCGTCGGCACCGGCATGAGCTTTCACAACATGCGCGCGTTCGGCCCCGGTGCGGCCGTGCCGTCCAAGCTGTTCGACACCTGGCTCAGCACGGCAGTCACCGCACCGAGCGCGCAGCAGCGCAACGACGCGTTGACGACCTGGGAGCGTGCCCCTGCGGCGCGCGCATCGCACCCGCGTGAAGAGCACCTGTTGCCGCTGATGGTGGCGGCCGGTGCGGCCGGTGCCGACCTGGGCCACAAGATCTTCGAAGGCGAGGTGCTCGGCGCCACCGTCTCCGGGTTTCGGTTCGGCTGAACGCCGACCCCAGCGCCCATGCACCCACTCACTCACACCTCGAAAGACTTGGCCATGTCATCCACGCTGATCTCCGCCACCACCACGGCGCGCGCACTTGCCGTGCTGCGCATCGTCACCGCATTCCTGTTCTTGCAGCACGGCACGGCCAAGTTGTTCGGCACGCCGCATGTGGCCATGTTCGACGGCCTGCAACTCGCATCGTTGATGGGTGTGGCGGGTGTGCTCGAGCTCGTTGGCGGCGCGCTGCTGCTGGTCGGCCTCTTCAGCCGCCCGGTGGCCTTCGTGCTGTCGGGCTTCATGGCGGCGGCCTACTTCATGGCCCATGCCTCGCAAGGCCACGTGCTCATGCCCATCCTCAACCAGGGCGAGTTGGCGATTCTGTTCTGCTTCGCGTTCCTCTACATCGCCGCTGCCGGCGGTGGCGCCTGGAGCGCAGACGCGGCGCGCGGCAGGGCAGCTTGATCCTGCGGGCACCAAGGCGTTCACTGGCCACAGAACAACCCGACAGGAAAGAGCAAATTCATTCACCGCAGAGCCCCCCAGGAAATGCCTTCGGCATTCCCGCCCCCAGGGGTCAAGCAAAGTGGCAAAGCCACATTTGCTTGAGAGGGTCGGAGAACGCAGAGTTGCGCCGAGGAATGCAATGCATCCGGTGTATTCCTCTGCGCAACTCCGCCAACTCCGCGCCTCTGCGGTGAAGCATTTGCATTGCGCAGTGCTGACGCTTGTCCCGGCGCGCCTTTGCCGCGCCGCCCGCATCACGCGCCGAACAGCTTCCCCAGCAGTTCGTGCAGCACGTTGCGCACGTCGACGAACCCGCTTGAACTCGGTATCCAGCTCAGCGTGCGGTGTTCGGTGCGCTGGGCCAGGCCCATCGGCGCGGGCTCGATGCGCATGTCGGGTGCGGCCTCGCGGAAGGCGCGCAGCGCACGCGGCATGTGCCAGCCGCTCGTCACCAGCACCACGTGCTTGATGCCCTGTGGGCGGAGCATGGCAACGGTGTAGGCCGCGTTCTCGCGCGTGTCGCGTGAGTTGTCTTCGACCCACTTGAGCGGCCGGTTGAATTCATTCGCGGCGATGCGCGCGGCGACTTGCGCTTCGGGCTTGCCGTCACGCTGGCCCCAGCCCACGCCGCCGCTGAAGCCCAGCGGCAGGCCGGTCTCGCGCGCCAGCCATGCGCCATAGCGCAGCCGCTCCACCGACACGGGCCGCAGGTTGCTCACGCCGTATTCGGGCGCGAACGGTTCCATGCCACCGCCCAGAACCATCAACGCGGTCGGCTGCTTCGTGTTCGCCTCGACCTTCAGCTCGCGGATGCGCTCTGCGCTCAGCGCCAGCGGTGGGCGCAGTGCAAACTGCGACAACAACATGGCGGTGCCGGTGCAGGCCGTGAGCCAGAGCAGCGCCACGCTCGTGAGCACGACGAACCAGCCGAGGCCGCGGCGCGGCAACATCAGCCGCGCACCGACCAGCAGCAGCAACAGCAACGGCACCGGCGGCAGCAGCAGCGCCGACAACACGGGTTTCCAGGACTCGATCTGAAGCAGGGCGAAGAGGCTGTTCACGGGTGCGGCGGGGCGGTTGGGGGACGCGGGATTGTGCGGGATGCCGGCGCGAGCCCGCCCTGGCCCGACCGCGCGGAATGCCAAGCTGTTCGCGCGGCTGCACCTTGAAACAGACGATGCAGTGTGTGCACGCTGCGATCCGTCGAATCGGGTGATCGGCTGTGCCACGATGGCGCCCGGCCCGGCCTTGCTCGGGTGGAGAAACGACGATGGTGTGGTTGCGGCGCGTGGCGTGGGGAGTGGCGGGGCTGCTTGCAGTGTGGGCGCTGGCGTGGCTGGCCGTCCCGCCGATGCTGAAGTCGCAGGCGCAAACGCGGCTCTCGGCCGCGCTTGGCCGCGAGGTGCTGATCGGCGAGGTCGCGTTCAAGCCCTGGCTGCTCGACCTGACGCTGCGCAACGTTCGCATCGCTGGCGCGAGCGGCAGCAGCGAGCCGTTGCTTCAACTCGCGCAGGCGCATGTGGATGTGTCGATCAACTCGCTGTTCCGGCGCGCACCCGTGATCGAAGCGCTCGAGCTCGACGGCCTTCGGCTGCGTGTGGCGCGCACGTCGGCCGGCCACTACGACATCGACGACCTGATTGAACGCTTCACGCCGCGTGCCGACGCGCCGGCCTCCGAGCCGGCGCGGTTCGCGCTCTACAACCTGCAGCTGCGTGACGCGCAACTGCGCTTCGACGACCGGCCCGTGGCGCGCGTGCAGCAGGTCGATGCGCTGCACCTGGCGTTGCCGTTCCTGTCGAACCTGCCCGGCGAGCTGGACGTGAAGGTCGAGCCGCGCCTGGCCTTCAAGCTGAACGGCACGCCGTTCGACAGCGGTGCCCAAGCCACGCCGTTCGCGCAAACGCGCAGCGGCACGCTCAAGCTGACGGTGGCCGGGCTCGACGTCGCGCCCTGGCTCGGCTATGTGCCCGACGCGCTGCCCGTGAGGGTGGTGCGCGGCGCGGTCTCGGCCGACCTGACCATGCGGTTCAACCAGCCGCAGGCGGCGGCGCCGAATGTGGTGCTCACCGGCAACGTGGGCGCGCGCGATCTGGCGCTGAACGACGCGGTCGGTGCGCCACTGCTCGCGTGGCGCGAGCTGCAACTCGGCCTGCGTGATGTGCAACCGCTGGCGCGCCGCCTCGCCTTCGGCGCGCTGCGAATCGACGGTGCGCAGGTGCATGCGGTGCGTGATGCGGCCGGGCAGGTCAACCTGCTGCGCGTGGCGGGGCAGGGCGCTGCTGGTGGCAACCCGGCCGTTGCCGTGGCGGCGGCACCGGCACCGACGGCACCACCGGCACCCGCGGCGCCCGCCGCGCCCGCCGCGCCCGCCTGGCATGTCGCACTCGACACGCTCGACCTGGTCGACGCCCGTGTGCTGTGGAACGACGCGGCGGTGAAGCCGGCCGTCGCCCTGCAGCTCGACGGCATCGGTCTGGGTGCGAAGCAACTGCAATGGCCTGTCGTGCAGGCTGTGCCGGTCACGTTCACGGGCGCGGTTCGGGCCCAAGGTGCCGGCGCAACGGAAGCCGGCCGCATCGATGTGCAGGCGACGGCCACCGACCGTGCGGCCAAGGCCACGCTGGTGCTGAAGGCGCTGTCGTTCGACGCGTTCGCGCCCTACATCGCGCAGTTCCTCGTGCCGCGTGTGCAGGGCAGCGTGTCGGGCGAGGCGCAGCTCGATTGGTCGGCTGCGGCCGATGCGCCGCGCCTCGGGCTGGCGCTGCCGAGCGCCAGTGTCGATGCCCTGCGCGTGACTGACGGTAGCGCCGGCGGCAGCGCGCGCGATGCCGTGTCGGTGAAGCAACTTGCCGTGGCCGATGTGCGTATGGACCTGCTCGCACGCAGCGTGCAGGTCGGCCAGGTGCGCGTGCTGCAACCGGCCGCTTCGGTGGCGCGCGCTGCCGATGGCCGGCTGAACCTGCAACGCTGGCGGGTCGATGCTTTGAAGCCGCTTGCCATGGCGGCGGTGCCGCCCCACACGCCCGCATCCGCATGGCATGTGCAGGTCAAGGACTTCACGCTCGAAGGCGGGCAAATGCAGTGGGCCGATGAGGCCCTGCGCAACAGCACCGAACCACTGCGCGCCGAGCTGACCGGCCTGCGCGTGGCGGTGCAAGGCATCGACTGGCAAGGCGAGCGCGCCGTGCCGGCAGCTCGGGTGCAGGTGGCCGCCCGCGTGAGCCCGCCGCGCAGCGCGCGTGGCAAGCGCGATGAGGCCGCGACAACCGGGTCGCTCGACTACAAAGGCCAGCTCGGCCTGCAGCCGCTCAACGCCAGCGGCGCGCTGCGCATCGAGCGCCTGCCGGTGCACCTGTTCATGCCGTATGCGGGTGACGGGCTGCCGGTGCGCATCACCCGCGCCGAGGTCGGCTACACCGGCGAGCTGGCGCTGCGCCAGCTCGCCAGCGGGCTCGATGTGAGCGCGGCCGGCGACGTGTTGCTCGCCGATGTTCAGGTCACCGCCTTGCCTGATGCGAAGCTCGCCGGTCTGGCCACGCCGGACGAGTTGCTGACCTGGCAGTTGTTCGCGTTGAAGGGCGTGACCTTCGCGATGAAGCCCGGCGCCCGGCCGCAAGTCGAGGTGACTGAAGCGGCGCTGAGCGACTTCTATTCGCGCCTCGTCATCACCGAGCAGGGCCGCTTTAACCTGCAGGACGTGGCGCCTGCTGACCCCGCCGCGTCGGCGCCCGCTGCGGAGTCGGCATCGGCATCGGCGGCGTCGGCGGCAGCTTCGGCAGCGGTAGCGTCGGCTC
>JANNBF010000082.1:0-10180 GCA_031385155.1 Rhizobacter sp. | reverse complement strand
CGGGCACCGCTGATGGTGAAGCCCTGCTCGTAGAGCAACTCGCGGATCCGGCGGATGAGTAGCACCTCGTGGTGCTGATAGTAGCGCCGGTTGCCGCGCCGTTTCATCGGCTTGAGCTGCGTGAATTCCTGTTCCCAATACCGCAACACGTAGGGCTTCACACCGCAAAGATCACTGACTTCACCGATCGTGAAGTAGCGCTTGGCCGGAATCGAAGGAAGCGCTTTCTCCATGAAAATCAATGGGTTCGATGCAGGAACCTAAGACTTTACTCGAAGTCTTCCGCCAGCGGTATGTCGCCTTGCACGACGCCCTTGAGTTTGTGACTGGCGTGGAATGTGACGACATTGCGCGCCTTGATCGGGATCGACTCGCCCGTGCGCGGGTTGCGCCCCGGCCGGGGCGCCGTGCGCCGGATGTTGAAGTTGCCGAAGCCCGACATCTTCACATCGGCACCTTCCACCAGCGTGTGGTGGACCAGGTCGAAGAAAGCCTCGACCATGTCTTTCGACTCGCGCTTGTTCAGCCCGAGGCGCTCGAACAGCAGTTCGGCCAATTCGGCCTTGGTCAGCGTCGGCGTCTCCAAGGTCGGCAGTTGGACGCGGCTGGCCGCCAGCGCGCGGGCGGCGGCCAGTTCGGCACCCGGTTCGCGCCCGGGCTTGTCGGGTGTGCCAGCAGGCATGTCGGGGGGGGTCACGGAGTCAACCACGCAGCCGCACCCCCAGAGTGGCGCGCAAGGCCGTCATCACAGCGGCAATGGCCGAGTCGATGCGTTCGTCGGTGAGCGTCTGTTCATCGTCCAGCAGCTCCAGGCGTACGCTCAGGCTGCGCTCGCCCGGCTGCAGATCGGCCGTGGGCGCGGCGGGCTTGTACACGTCGAAGAGCTTCGCACTTCGCAGCAGCGCCGTGGCAGCACCCGTGATCGTGGCGATAACAGCCTCGTGCGATACGTTGTCACCCGCAATCAACGACAGATCACGCCACACTGACTGATGCCGCTGAATCGGGTGGAAAACGGGCATGTCGCGCTCGCACAGCACATCGGCGTCGAGTTCGAACAAGACGGCTGTCGCCGGCAAGTCATAGGCCTGCCGCCACTGGGGGTGCAACTCGCCGACATGGCCAACGGCCCGACCCGCCACTTCGATGCGCGCGCTGCGCCCGGGGTGCATGGCGGGGTGCTCAGCGCCAATGAAACGGGCAACCCGTGGCGCCAGCAAGGCTTCAATGTCGCCTTTCACGTCAAAGAAATCGACGGCACGCTCCTTCTCGCCCCACTGGCTCGTCTCGACGCTTCCATAGGCCAGCCCGGCGATGCGCATCGGCTGCCGCACACCGGCCACGCTGACCGGGCCGCTGGCTGCCGTGGCATCGCGAACAAACACGCGGCCAGCCTCGAACACGCGCACCCGGTTGGCCTTGCGCGCCAGGTTGTGGCGCAGCACGCCCACCAGGCTGCCGAGCAAACTTGATCGCATCACTGCCAGGTGGCTTGCCATCGGGTTGACGAGGCGCACAGGCTGCGGGTTGCCGGCCAACTCGCGCTCCCAGCGCTCATCCACGAAGCCGAAGTTGACGGTCTCCTGGTAGTCGAGAGCGGCCAGTTGGTGGCGCAGGGTGTCGAGCGGCCGATCACGCTCGCTGCGCACCTTGGCCATCAGCGACGCTTGCGGCGCCACATCAGGCAGCAAGTGGTAGCCGAGCACGCGGATCACTTCCTCGATCAGGTCTTCCTCGATCTGCAGGTCGAAGCGCCAGCTCGGTGGCGTGACGGTCACGAGCCCGGGGCTGCTTTCGAACTGCAGGCCGAGACGCTGCATCACGCCTTCACACTGCGCCTGGATCAGCGGCATGCCGATGACCTTGGCAGCACGCGCCACGCGCAGCGCGACGGGCTGGCGCGGCGGCAGGTTCGGTGCCTGGTCGGTCAACGGGCCGGGCTCGCCGCCGCAGATGTCGACGATCAGTTGTGTGATGCGTTCGATCTGCGACACCGTCGCCGATGGGTCGACGCCACGCTCGAACCGGTGGCCCGCGTCGGTCGTGAAGTTGAAGCGCCGCGAACGGCCTGCCACAGCCTCGGGCCACCAGTACGCGGCCTCGACGTAGACGTTTCGAGTGTCGTCGGACACCGCTGTGGCATCGCCGCCCATGATGCCGGCGAGCGACTCGACTGCGCTTCGGTCGCTGATCACGCCAACCTGCGCCTCGACTTCGATGGTGTTGCCGTTGAGCAGCTTCAGCGACTCACCCGCCCTGCCCCAGCGCACGACCAGTTCGCCGTCGATCTTGTCCAGGTCGAAGATGTGCGACGGCTGGCCGGCCTCGAACATCACGTAGTTCGAGATGTCGACGAGTGCAGTGACCGATCGCTGGCCGCAGCGCGCGAGGCGGTCCACCATCCATGCCGGCGTGGCGGCCTTCGTGTCGACGTTGCGGATGATCCGGCCCGAGAACCTGCCACACAGATCGGGCGCTTCGATCGTCACTGGCAAGGTGTCGGTGTGCCGCACCTCAGTCACCGCAGGCACGGGCTTCACCAGTGCCGCGCCGGTCAGTGCCGAGACCTCGCGCGCAATGCCGTAGACGCTCAGGCAATGCCCGAGGTTCGGTGTGAGCTTGAGCGTGAGCAGCGTGTCGTCGAGCCGCAGGTGCTCGCGAATGCTCTGGCCGACGACCGCGCTGTCGGCCAGCACGAGCAGGCCGCCGTGGTCTTCGGAGAGCTTGAGTTCGCGCGCCGAGCACAGCATGCCCTGGCTTTCCACGCCGCGCAGCTTGCCGAGCTTGATCTGGAACGGCGCCGCGCCTTCTGCCGCTGCGGGCAGCTCGGCGCCGACCAGCGCGCACGGCACCTTGATGCCTGCACGCACGTTCGGCGCGCCGCAGACGATGTTGAGCACTTCGCCGGTGCCGGCATCGACCGTGCACACGTTCAGCCGGTCGGCATTCGGGTGCCGCTCGACCGACAGCACATGGGCCACCACCACGCGCGTGAACGGCGGCGCGGCGGGGCGCGCATCTTCGACCTCCATGCCGGACATGGTGAGCAAGTCGATCAGCGCTTCACTGCTGATCGGTGGGTTGCAGAACTCGCGCAACCAGGACTCGGGGAATTGCATCTCGTGGGCTCGTGGGGTTCAGTTGAACTGCGCGAGAAAGCGCAGGTCGCCTTCGAAGAACAGGCGCAGGTCGGTCACGCCGTAGCGCAGCATTGCCAGCCGGTCGATGCCCGAGCCGAACGCGAAGCCGATGTAGCGCTCGGCATCCAGCCCCATGTTGCGCACGACTTGCGGGTGCACCTGGCCGGAGCCCGACACTTCGAGCCATCTGCCTTGCAGCGGGCCGTTCTCGAACATGATGTCGATCTCGGCGCTGGGCTCGGTGAACGGAAAGTAGCTCGGCCGAAACCGCAGCTTCACGTCGTCGGTCTCGAAGAACGCGCGGATGAAGTCGAGGTACATCACCTTCAGGTCCTTGAAGCTGACGTTCTCGCCGATCCACAAGCCTTCGACCTGATGAAACATCGGCGAGTGCGTCGCGTCGTTGTCGACGCGGTAGGTGCGGCCCGGCACGATCACGCGAATGTCGGGCATGGTGGCCCGGCCGGCATGCTTCTTCGCGTGAGCCTGTGCGTAGCGCACCTGCATCGGCGACGTGTGCGGGCGCAGGTTCAACCAGGCGCCGTGCTCGTCATTCACGTCAACGTAGAACGTGTCCTGCATCGAACGCGCGGGGTGGTTCTCGGGGTTGTTCAGCGCGGTGAAGCTGTACCAGTCGGTCTCGATCTCGGGGCCGTCGGCCACATCGAAGCCCATCGACGTGAAGATCGCCTCGATGCGTTCACGCGCGCGCGAGATCGGGTGCAAGCCGACGCCCTGACCACGCCTGCGGCCAGGCAGTGTTACATCCAACGATTCGCTCTTCAACTGCGCCTGCAGCTCGGCCAGAGCCAGTGCATCGCGCCGCGCGTTGAGCGCCGCCTCGATCTGCTGCTTGGCTTCGTTGATGAGCGCGCCGCGGGCCTTCTTCTCGTCGACGGGCAGCGCCGCCAACCCTTTCAGCTGCTCGGTGATGCGTCCGGCCTTGCCAAGGTAGCGTGCCTTCGCGTTCTCGAGGTCGGCGGGCGTCGCGGCCTGCGCGAAATCGGCCTGGGCTTCATGCACCAGCGGTGTCAGATCGGTCATCGGTCGCTTGCAGGTCAGTGCGTGAATCAACAAAAAAGGCCGCACACGAGGTCGGCCTTGGGAAGCTTGCCCTGGGCGCATTGCTGCGCTTCGGGCTCGCCGTGCTGCGGTGCAGATGAACGCACCGCAGGTTCACGACATTCAAGCGAACTGGGCCTTCACCTTGTCGACGATGCTGCCGAAGGCAGCAGGGTCGTTCACAGCCATGTCGGCGAGAACCTTGCGGTCGATCTCGATCGACAACTTCTTCAAGCCCGCCATGAACTTGCTGTAAGTCACGCCATGGCTGCGGCTGCCGGCGTTGATACGCGCGATCCACAGGTGACGGAAGACACGCTTCTTGGTACGGCGGTCACGGTATGCGTACTGCCCGGCACGCATGACTGCTTGCTTGGCAATGCGGAATACGTTCTTGCGGCGGCCACGGTAACCCTTGGCGAGCGCGAGAATTTTCTTGTGACGAGCACGGGCAGTTACACCACGTTTGACGCGAGGCATTTGATTTCTCCTTCGGAAGGGTTAGAGGCCGGCCGTGGGAAGCATCTGCTTGATGCGCCCCTTGTCGGTCTCGTGCACGGAAACAGAGCCACGCAAATGGCGCTTGTTCTTCGTGGTCTTCTTGGTGAGGATGTGGCGCTTGAACGCCTGGCCCCGCTTGACGGTACCGCCTGGGCGAACGCGAAAACGCTTTTTCGCGCCGCTCTTGGTCTTCATTTTGGGCATGAAATGCTCCTTCTTTGTTGCTGCTTCAGGCGCCGGCAAAACACTTGCCGTCTTGTAAGCCTGAAGCCGCTTGTGACAGCGCCACGGTGACCAGACCGTGGGACTGAACTCAGTGCGCGCTTTTCAGCGCGTTGTTACTTTCGCTTCGGCCCGAGCACCATGATCATCTGGCGTCCTTCGAGCTTCGGCATGTTCTCGACCACCGCCACATCGGCGAGCTCATCGCGAATGCGTTCTAGCAAGCGCATGCCGATGTCCTGGTGGGTGATCTCGCGGCCCCGGTAACGCAGCGTGACCTTTCCCTTGTCACCGTCTTCGGCGATGAAGCGGCGGAGGTTTCGCATCTTGATCGCGTAGTCGCCTTCGTCGGTACCGGGGCGGAACTTGACTTCCTTGATCTCGATGACCTTCTGCTTGCTCTTCGCCTCGGCAGCCTTCTTCTGCTCCTGGTACTTGAACTTGCCGTAGTCCATCAGGCGGCACACCGGGGGGTCGGCCTGGGCGACGATCTCGACCAGATCGACGTCTTGCTCGCCGGCCAGGCGCAACGCCTCGGTGATGCTCATGACGCCCAGCGGTTCGTTCTCGGGCCCGTTCAGCCGGACTTCCGGCGCCATGATCTCGCGGTTCAGGCGGTGCTTGCGCTCTGCGTTCGGAGTACGGCGGTCAGCAAAAGTAGCGATGGTTCATACCTTTCGACAGGCCCCAAGGCACAGGGGCCCAACAATCATTCGAAGCGCGCCTTGGGTCAACCGAGCCGCCCACGCGGGCGGCTGTTGGTGACTTCAGACTTTTTGGGCGATGTCTGCGGCGATCTTCAGTGAGAAGTCGACCAGAGGCATCACACCGAGGTCCTGGTTGCCCCGGGCGCGCACCGCAACGGTTCCATTTGCCTTTTCCTTGTCACCCACGACAAGGATGTACGGAACCTTCTGCATTGAATGCTCGCGGATTTTATAGTTAATTTTCTCGTTGCGCAAATCAGACGCCACTCTAAGTCCTTGTTTTTGCAGCGTTTTGACGACGTCCCGGGCGTATTCGGCCTGCGCTTCTGTGATGTTGAGCACGCTGACCTGCAGCGGCGCCAACCACGCCGGCAGCGCGCCGGCGTGCTGTTCGATCAGGATGCCGATGAAACGCTCCAGGCTGCCGACGATCGCACGGTGCAACATCACCGGCGCATGCCGCTCGCCGCTCTCGGCCACGTACTCGGCGCCCAGCCGCTCGGGCATCGAGAAATCGACCTGCATCGTGCCGCATTGCCACTGCCGGCCGAGCGCGTCTTTCAGCGTGTACTCGATCTTCGGGCCGTAGAAGGCGCCGTCGCCCGGCGCGATCTCGAACTCGCAGTTCGACCGCCGCAGGCTTTCGATCAACGCATGCTCGGCCTTGTCCCAGCTCTCGTCGGTGCCGATGCGCGCTTCCGGCCGTGTCGCGACCTTGTAGATGATCTTGTCGAAGCCGAAGTCGGCGTAGACCTTCTGCAGCAGCGTCGTGTAGGCCACGCACTCGTCGCGGATCTGGTCTTCGAGGCAGAAGATGTGGCCATCGTCCTGCGTGAAGCCGCGCACCCGCATGATGCCGTGCAGCCCGCCGGTGGGCTCGTTGCGGTGGCACTGGCCGAACTCACCGTAGCGCAGCGGCAGGTCGCGGTAGCTCTTGATGCCCTGTTTGTAGATCAGGATGTGGCCAGGGCAGTTCATCGGCTTGAGCGCGTAGTCGCGCTTCTCCGATTCGGTCGTGAACATGTTTTCGCGGTACTTGTCCCAGTGGCCCGTCTTCTCCCACAGGCCCTGGTCCAGCAGCTGCGGGCCCTTCACTTCCTGGTAGCCGTTGTCGCGGTAGACCGCGCGCATGTACTGCTCGACCTGCTGCCACACCGCCCAGCCCTTCGGGTGCCAGAACACCAGGCCCGGCGCGTGTTCGTCGATGTGGAACAGGTCGAGTTCGCGGCCGAGTTTTCGGTGATCGCGCTTCTCGGCTTCTTCCAGCATGTGCAGGTACTGCGCGAGCTCGTCCTTGGTGGCCCAGGCCGTGCCGTAGACACGCTGCAGCATCTCGTTGCGGTGATCGCCGCGCCAGTAGGCACCGGCGAGCTTCATCAACTTGAAGTGCTTGAGCTTGCCGGTACTCGGCACGTGCGGGCCGCGGCACAGGTCTTCGAACGCGCCTTCGCGGTAGAGCGAAACGGCTTCGTTCGCCGGGATGCTCGCGATGATCTCGGCCTTGTAGTGCTCGCCCAGGCCCTTGAAGTACGCCACCGCCTCGTCGCGCGGCAACACGCGGCGCTCGACCTTTTCGTCCTTGCGCGCCAGCTCGGTCATCTTCGCCTCGATGGCCGTCAGGTCGTCGGGCGTGAACGGGCGCTTGTACGAGAAGTCATAGAAGAACCCGTTCTCGATGACCGGGCCGATGGTGACCTGCGCATCGGGAAAGAGTTCTTTCACGGCGTGCGCCAACAGGTGCGCCGTCGAGTGGCGGATCACGTCGAGGCCAGCGGCGTCTTTGTCGGTGATGACGGCGAGTTGCTCGTCGTGGTCGATGACGAAGCTGGTGTCGACCACGTGCGCACCAGCACCCTGCCCGACGCGACCGGCGAGCGCTGCCTTCGCGAGGCCGGCGCCAATGGACGCGGCCACCTCAGCCACCGTGACCGGGCCGGGGAAGTCGCGCTTCGAACCATCGGGCAATTGAATCGAGACCATCTTGTTGCTCCAGAAATGACAAAGGCGCGGACTGAGCCGCGCCTTGTTTGAACGATATGGGAATGAGTTAAGGCGGGTCGATGCGCGCGGCGGACCGAACCTTCAGGCCGAAGGTGGTAGTTCGCGGTGTCATAACCATCATGCCTTTCTCGCCCTTGTCGTTGAAAACCGCGATTGTAGTGGGGCGGCTCAGGGCGCGGTCAGCTCGCCATCAGATCGGCAGGAGCGACACATTCGCGGTGCGCTCGATCAGCCACAGCACGCCGACCACGATGGCCGCGAACGAGCCGCCGCGGATCACCCACGACGGGTAGCGCGAACGCTCGCGCAGACCGAAGAGCAAGGCCGTCACGCCGATCACGATCATCAATTGCCCGAGCTCCAGGCCGATGTTGAACTCGAGCAGCGCCCACACGAACTGCGACGTCGGCAGGTTCAATTCGCTCAATACGTTGGCGAACCCGAAGCCGTGAATCAGGCCGAAGAAGAAGGTCACGACCACGCGCCGCACCGGGAAGATCGGCCAGATGTTGTCGAGTGCGGCGAGGATGATCGTGACCGCAATCGCCGGCTCGATGAATGCGGGCGACAGCGAGATCACCTTCATGGCGGCGAGCGCGAGCGTGATCGAGTGCGCGACCGTGAAAGCCGAGACGATGCCCACCACTGGCAGCACCGCCTGCGAAAGCCGCTCGACCGGCCGCCAGCCCGCAGGGGTGCGCCGCATCACCGATGGCAGCAGCAGGCACAGCAGGAACAGCACGTGGTCATAGCCGGTGACGATGTGGTGGATGCCGTCCTGAAGAAACCCCAACGCCGATGCCGGCGTCACGGGCGGTGCGGTTGCGGCACCCGATGCCGCCGGCGCGCCACTCGAAGCCGCAGCCTTCGTCGGGTCGAGCAGCATCAACACCACCGGTTGGCCGGACCGTTGCAGCTTCACGATGCCGCGATGCGTCGGGTCGACTTCGCGCAGCAGCGTGTAGCTGATCGCAGGCACAGCCGGCAGCGCGCAGGGCGACGACAGCATCAGCACGGCATACGCGCCGTCGTTGCGCCGCTCGAGCGCACGCCCATCGGCGCGCAGCGGGCAGCCCGAGATGGTCAAGCCCGCCAGCGCGTACTGCTCGATGGCAGGCCACGCCGCCTTGACCTCGGCCCAGGTCAGCTTGCCGTCCTGATCGGTGTCGATGTCGAGTGCAGCTTCGAGATCACGAAGCGCAATGTCCAGGCGCACGTTCGTGCCCTGCGCGGTGGCGTCGATCTGCAGGTAGGCGTCGCTCGCCTTGTGCGCGTTGGCCACCCCCGCGCTCAAGAACAGGGCCACGCACGCCAGTGCGTTCCACCAGAAGCGGTGCGCCATGGCGTTACAGCAAGGCCTCGACGCGCTGGTCACGCAGGCCCATCGCCTGCGTCAGTTGGCGCACCTCGGCCAGCGCAGCCGGGTCGGCGCTGGCGCGCGCGGCCTGGGCGAACACCAGCAGGTCCAGCGGTTCGCGCTGCTGTGCCACGTTGCCACGCGCCAACTCGAGCGCGCGCGCGGTTTGGCCGTCGACTTGCAGGGCGAACATCGACTGCTCGCGGCCATGCGCCACCTTGGCGTCGGGTCGCTGGTTGGCGAGTGTGATGCGCTCGCGCATCTCGTCGGCGTCGGCCTTGGCGGATGGGGCCTTGGCCTGCACCCCGGCGATGGCCAGGCGCAGCAAGACCGCGTCGCTGCGCGCCTGGCTTTTGAGCAAGGCCAGCGCCTCGGTCGGCCGCTTCTGTTCGATCAGGAAGTCGGCGTAGGCCAGCGTGGCGTAGGGGTCGGGTTCGAGCTTCAATACGGCCTTGAATGCAGCATCGGCAGCGGCAGCCTTGCCACTGCGCTGTTCAAGTTCGGCAAGGCTCGTGAGCAACCACGCCTGCGTTGAAGGGGCGGCGTTGCGCTGCGTGGCGAGCAACCCGGTGAAGGCGGCGCGGGCGCGGTCTGCCTCGCCTCGCAAGGCGGCGTTTTCGGCGATGCAGGCGTTGCCGTGGAGCGCGGCACCGGCGCCCGCCACTTCCTTGCAAGCGGCATCGGATTCAACGTAGCGGCCCTGCACGCGCCGCACCGTGGCCAAGGTCAGCCAGGCTTGCGGCCGGGGCGCGGCACCGGGCCGTGCCAGCAGGCGCTTCAGGCTCGCAGCCGAGGCATCGAAGTCATGAAGGTACTGCTGCAACACGGCACGCATCATCAGCACCGCGTCGGGCATGGTGGCTTCGTCGGTCCACCCGGAGATGGCGGCCATGGCAAGGCCCACGAAGCGCGGGTCGCCGAGCTCATGCGCTTGATCGAGGTAGCCTTGCGCCACAACGAGCGCGAGCTTGGCGTCGCGCGGTTGCTGAGCCAACTGCTTGCGCAGGCGCCGCTCTTCGGCGCGGCTGCTGGTGACGGCAGGAAGGACCTCGATGACTTCATCGTCACGGGTCGGGGTGATGGGGGTGGCAAAAGCGGCCAGGGCCGACATGCACAGCGCCAGGGCGAGCAGTCGCAGGGTCGTGGGCATGGTGGTCGTGGGGCTTGCGCGGTGCGGGTCGATCAAGAGG
>JANNBF010000041.1:0-37306 GCA_031385155.1 Rhizobacter sp. | reverse complement strand
GTTCCGTCGCAAGCGCTTTTGCCGCTTCACGGTCACCGGCGTCAAGCAGATCGACTACAAGGATGTCGACACCCTGCGTGACTTCATCGGTGAAAACGGCAAGATCACGCCCGCCCGCCTGACCGGCACGCGCGCGTTCTTTCAGCGCCAGCTGACGACGTGCATCAAGCGCGCCCGTTTCCTGGCCATGCTGCCGTACAGCGACCAGCACAAGGCCTGAGGAGCACACCATGCAAATCATCCTGTTGGAAAAGATCGCCAACCTCGGCAACCTGGGCGATGTCGTCAAGGTCAAGGACGGTTACGCCCGCAACTTCCTGATCCCGACGCGTGCGGCTCGCCGCGCCACGGAATCGGCGATCAAGGAGTTCGAAGTCAAGCGCGCCGAACTCGAAAAGGCCGCTGCCGACAAGCTGGCTTCGGCCGCTGCGATGGGCGAGAAGATGAGCGGCCGCACCGTTCACATCACGCAGAAGGCGGGCGTCGACGGCCGCCTGTTCGGCTCGGTGACGAACGCCGACATCGCCGACGCGCTGACCCGCATCGACTTCAAGGTGAGCAAGTCGCAAGTGCGCCTGCCCAACGGCCCGTTGAAGGTTGTCGGCGAGCACACCGTGACCGTGGCGCCGCACACCGATGTGGTGGTCGAGGTCAAGGTCGTCGTGATGGGCGAGACCGCGTAAGCCATCTGCCTTCGCGACCCAGGGGCCGGCATTGCCGGCCCTTTCGCATTGGCGCGGCGTTTTCCACCTGTTTCACCAGGCTTGCCACCGGATATGCACAGCCTTGTGCACAGCGGGTTCGCCCGGGTGCGCGACTTGCATTGCAGTTCATAGGATCAATCGATGTCCGCCGTGTTCCAGCCCGCCCCGCCCACTGCCGATTCTCGAGATGACGAAGTCGCGCGCCTGCGCATTCCGCCGCATTCGGTCGAGGCGGAGCAGAGCGTGCTCGGCGGCCTGCTGCTCGACAACAGCGCCTGGGACCGTGCCGGTGACCTGCTCACCGACAGCGACTTCTACCGCTACGAACACCGCTTCATCTTCGCCGCCATCGGCACGCTGGTGAACGCCACCAAGCCGGCCGACGTGATCACCGTGTTCGAGCAGCTGCAAAGCCTCGGCAAGGCCGACGAATGCGGTGGCCTGGTCTACTTGAATGCGCTCGCGCAAAGCGTGCCGAGTGCGGCCAACATGCGGCGCTACGCCGAGATCGTGCGCGAGCGCGCGGTGCTGCGCAAACTCGTGGCCGCGAGCGACGAAATCGCGACCAGTGCTTTCAACCCACAAGGCCGTGCGGTCAGTGAAATCCTCGACGAGGCCGAGGGCAAGATCTTCCGCATCGGCGAAGAAGGCTCGCGGTCGCAGCAGGGTTTTCAGAGCATGGATTCCCTCGTCGTGCAGTTGCTCGACCGCGTGACCGAGCTGCACGAGAACGGCGCTGAAGAAGTGACCGGCGTGCGCACCGGGTACTTCGACCTTGACCGCATGACCTCGGGGTTCCAGCCTGGCGATCTGATCGTGCTGGCGGCGCGCCCGTCGATGGGGAAGACTGCCTTCGCGCTCAACATCGCCGAGCACGTGGCAGTGGCCGAAGGCTTGCCGGTGGTCGTGTTCTCGATGGAAATGGGCGCGGCGCAACTGGCGCTGCGGCTGGTCGGCTCGCTCGGCCGCATCGACCAGCAGCACCTGCGCACCGGCAACCTGAAAGACGACGAGTGGGGCCGCCTCTCGGAGGCGGTCGAGAAGCTCGGCAGCGTCAGCATGTTCATCGACGAGAGCCCGGCGCTCACCCCCAGCGAGGTACGCGCGCGCGCGCGGCGCCAGGCGCGCACCTGCGGCAAGCTCGGCATGATCGTGGTCGACTACCTGCAGCTGATGAGCGGCAGCGGCGGCAGCAGCGACGAGAACCGCGCCACCGTCATCGGCGAGATCTCGCGCGGGTTGAAGTCGCTCGCGAAGGAGTTGCAGTGTCCGGTGATCGCGCTGTCGCAGCTGAACCGAAGCGTCGAGACGCGCACCGACAAGCGCCCGATGATGAGCGACCTGCGCGAGTCCGGCGCCATCGAGCAAGACGCCGACGTGATCATGTTCATCTACCGCGACGACTACTACACCAAGGAAGCGAGCAAGGAACCCGGCATCGCCGAGATCATCATCGGCAAGCAGCGCAACGGGCCCACGGGCACGGTCAAGCTGTTCTTCAACAAGCCGCTCACGAAGTTCGACAACCTCGCGCCGGGCAGCGTGGGCAGCAGCGAATACTGACCTTGCGGGCGCTCGGCTGGATGCGCTGCCGCGCAGCGGGCTGGACCCACCGCCGCGCGGTGGCGGCGATGGTGCTCGTCACGCTGATGTGGAGCATCGCCGGCGTCGTCACGCGCCATCTCGACTCGGCGCGCAGCTTCGAAGTCACGTTCTGGCGCAGTGCGTTCACTGTGCTCGCGCTGGCCGTGTTGTTGCCCGCCGTGCGCGGCCCGGCTGTGGTGCTGCGCGCGCTGCGCCAAGGGGGCAGGGCGCTGTGGTTGTCGGGCGTGTGCTGGAGCGTGATGTTCACCGCGTTCATGCTGGCGATCACACTCACGAGTGTCGCCAACGTGCTGGTGACGATGGCGGTGGCACCGCTGCTCACCGCGTTGATTGCCCGCGTCTTTCTCGGCCACCGGCTGGCTGCGCGCACCTGGGCGGCCATCATGGTTGCGGGCGTGGGCATTGCGTGGATGTACGCGCGTGAGGTGAGCGCCTCAGACCCACGCCAGCTGCTCGGCACGGTCATCGCGGCGGCCGTGCCGGTGGCGGCTGCGATCAACTGGGTGCTGATCCAGAACAGCCGCCATGCGGCCGGCACCGACCTCCTGCCCGCCGTCTTCATCGGCGCGGTGATCTCGGCGGTAGTGACTTTGCCCTTGTCAATGCCCTTCGCGGCCTCGGCCCATGACCTGGCGCTACTGGCTCTGCTCGGCGTAGTGCAGCTCGCCATTCCCTGCCTGCTGTCGGTGGCTGCCGCGCGCTACCTGAGTGCGCCCGAAGCCTCGCTGCTGGCCTTGCTCGAAGTGCTGTTCGGCGTGGCGTGGGTCTGGCTCGGTGCCGGCGAAGCACCAGCGGTGCACGTGCTCGGTGGCGGCGCGCTGGTGCTGATCGCGCTCGCGTCGAACGAGTTCATGGCGTTGCACCAGCGCGCGCGCTGAATCGTTCCACCAGCGCGCGCGCTGAATCGTTCCACCCACGGCCGCGCTGACGCGCTGCGGCAGGGCTTCCCCTGACGGCGCCACAAGCACCGCCGCATAGCATCCAACGCATGAAACAACTGCCCGGCCTGGACGCCAGCTTCCTGCACCTCGAAACAGCGCAGATGCCCATGCACGTGGGCGCGCTGCACAACTTCGAGCTGCCCGCCCGCTACCGTGGCGACTTCGCAGCCGACATGCGCAAGCACATGGCCACGCGCCTGCCGTTTGCGCCGGCCTTGCGGCAACGCTTGCTGTCGCTGCCGATGAACTTCGCGAACCCGGTGTGGGTGGATGCCGAGCCCAATCTGGCCGAGCACATCGTGCACATCGCGCTGCCCAAAGGCAGTGGCCAAGCCGAGCTCGAAGCGCAGGTCGGGCTGCTGCACCCGGTGCTGCTCGACCGCAGCCGGCCGCTGTGGAAGTTCCATGTGTTCAGTGGCCTGGCCGATGGCCCGGACGGCGCCAAGCGCTTTGCGATGTACACGCAGCTGCACCACGCGGCGGTCGACGGGCAGGCAGCGGTGGCGCTGGGGCAGGCCATCCTCGACCTGCAGCCCAAGCCACCCGCGCGTGCCACCGGCGCCGTGCGCGAAGCGCGGCGCCCGTTCGGCATCAGCGCCTTGTTGCGCGGCGCGCTGTCGAACCAGCTCAGCCTGGCGGTGGATGCGGTCAAGGCGATCCCGCAGGCGGTCGGCGCGCTGTCGCAGATGGCGGTGTCCAAAGCGGGTGCAACGCGCGGGAAGACCGTCAGCAACCTCGCGCTGGCGCCGCGCACGCGCCTGAACACCACCGTGTCGGCCACGCGCGCTTTCGCGTCCATCAGCCTGCCGCTCGCAGCACTCAACGCCACGCGCCGCAAGCACCATGCAAGCCTGAACGACGCGGTGCTGATGATCTGCAGCGGCGCGCTGCGCAGGCACTTCCTGAAGCACGGGCCGCTGCCGCGCAAGCCCATGGTGGCGGGCGTGCCGATATCGACCCGCGCCAAGGGCGACACGTCGTCGAACAACCAGGCCACCATGACGGTCGTGAGCCTGGGCACCCACATCGCCGACCCGGCCAAGCGCCTGGCCTATGTGCTGGCGGCGACCGCGTCGATGAAGAACAACATGGGCGCGATGAAGAGCCTGATGCCGACCGACTTCCCGACGCTCGGCGTGCCGTGGCTGATGCAAGGGCTCGGTGCGCTGTATGCGAAGGCGCGTGTGGCGGAGCGGCTGCCGGCCATCGCCAACGTGACCATCTCGAACGTGCCCGGCCCGACCGTACCGCTCTACATGGCGGGCGCGGCCATGCTGACGAACTACCCGACCTCGATCGTGGTGCATGGCGTGGCGCTGAACATCACGGTGCAAACCTACAACCAGTCGCTCGAATTCGGCTTGATCGCCTGCGGCGAGGCGATGCCCGAGGTGGCAGAGCTGGCGCAGCAGGTGCAGGCTGCGTTCGATGAGTTCCAGCTGATGGCCGTGGCGGTGCCCGTGCCCGGGCCGGCGCTTGCGGCCACGGTCAAGGCGCCGGCACCTGTCGCCAAGGCGACAAGGCCGGCTAGGGCAAGTGCCCCAAAGCGAAAGCGCCTGCCCCGCTAGCATTCAAGCGTTGCAACCCCACCTGCACCGCATGCCCCGAACCAAGCCAGCCGAAGTCAACGACGACCCCGCAGCCGACGACGACATCCGCGCACCGAACGCGTTCCTGATGATGCTGGAGGGCCGTGCGCCCTGGGAGATGGCGGCGATGTTGGCGGCCCTGCCATGGCTGCGCCGCCAACCGCGCGGTGACGGCCACCCGGTGCTCGTGTTCCCCGGCATGGGCGCGAACGACTTCACCACCGCGCCGCTGCGCAACTTTCTCGACAGCCTCGGCTACGTCACCCAGTCGTGGGGCCAGGGCTTCAACTTCGGCCCGCGTGATGGCGTGTTGAAGCAATGCGCGTCGGACGTGCGTGCGCTGGCGCAGAAGCACGGCCAGCCCGTCAGCTTGATCGGCTGGAGCCTCGGTGGGCTGTACGCACGCGAGATGGCCAAGGAACTGCCCGACGACACGCGCTGCGTCGTGACACTGGGCACGCCGTTCACCGGCCACCCGCGCGCCACCAATGCGTGGCGGGTGTTCGAGCTGCTCAGTGGCCAGAGCGCCCACGACCCGGCCATGATCCGGCGCCTGCGCACCACGCCGCCCGTGCCAACCACGTCGATCTACTCCAAGACCGACGGTATCGTGGCCTGGCGCTGCAGCATCAACCCGCCCGGGCCGCGCACCGAGAACATCGAGGTGCAGTCCAGCCACTGCGGCATGGGCATGAACCCGCTCGCGCTGTACGCCATTTCCGACCGGCTGGCTCAACCCGTGAGCCAGTGGCAGGCCTTCGACCCCAACGGCGCTCGCAAGTGGTTCTACCGAACCGACGCGGCCAACACCTGAACCCGCATGCAACTCGCAACCAACGGCATATCGCTCGAAGTCGAAGACCACGGTTCCGTACAAGGTGAGCCGCTGCTGCTCGTCATGGGCCTGGGCATGCAGCTCGTGGCTTGGCACGCCGACTTCGTGGCCAGCCTCGTGGCGCGCGGCTACCGCGTGATCCGCTTCGACAACCGCGACATCGGCCTGAGCCAGCGCTTCGACCACCTCGGCCTGCCCAACCTCGCCGTCGAATCGCTGAAGTTCGCAGTCGGCCTGAAGGTCGCGAGCCCCTACACCGTGGCCGACATGGCCGACGACGCCGCCGGCGTGCTCGATGCGCTGGGCATCCCTGCTGCGCACGTGTGCGGCGCCTCGATGGGCGGCATGATCGCGCAGCAGATGGCCGTGCGCCACCCGGCCAAGGTCAAGAGCCTGACGCTCATGATGACCAGCAGCGGCTCGCGCCGCCTGCGCGGCCCGACGCTGAAGGTGCGCGGCGCGATGATCTCGCGGCCCACCGACCCGAAGAACATCCAGAGCGTGATCGACCACTACGTGAAGCTTTACCGGTTGATCGGCAGCCCTGCCTACCCTGCCACCGAGGCCTACCTGCAAGAGCGGCTCGGTATGTCGGTGCGGCGCGCCTACCGGCCGCAGGGCACGGCGCGGCAGATGGTTGCCATCGCCGCCGACGGCAACCGCTCGAAGCTGCTGGCCGGCATCAAGGCGCCCACGCATGTCATCCACGGCAGCCAGGACCCGCTGATTCCCGTCGTGGCGGGGCACGACCTGACTGCGAAGATCAAGGGCGCGACCATCGACGTGGTCGAGGGCATGGGCCATGACCTGCCCGTGCCGCTGTGGCCGCGCTTCGTGGCCGGCATCACGAGCGTGGCGCAGCGCGCTTGAGCAACTGGCGCGGCCACCGATGACCCACGCCACACTCGCCCCGCCTGCGCTCGAACACCTGTGCGACTTGTCGGTGCAGGTCGGCGCACCCATCGAGGTGGGCGCCGGCCCGACGGGGGTGCGCCGCATGATCCCGATCCTGGGCGGCACGGTGTCGGGCGGCCTGCAGGGCCGGCTGCTGCCCGGGGGCGCTGACTACCCACTCATCATCGGCGGCACGCTGGCGCGGCTCGATGCGCGCTATGGGATCGAGTTGCCCGACGGCGCGCGCATCTTCGTGCAGAACACGGCGATGCGCGCTGGCAATGGCTGCACGAGCGCCAGTTCGTCGGATGCGGCGTGCGCCTGCCCGACACCGTGCTGATGAGCTTCTACACCGTCACCTGAAACCGCAATCACGCGAGACCGCCATGCCCGCCATCGCCCCATTCCACCTTGCGTTCCCGGTCGATGACCTGCCCGAGGCGCGTGCCTTCTACGGCGGCTTGATGGGTTGTGCCGAAGGCCGTTCCAGCAGCGAGTGGATCGACTTCGACTTCTTCGGCCACCAGATCGTCGCCCACCTCGCACCAAAGGTCGCCCGCGCCCACCACAACCCGGTGGACGGCCACGATGTGCCGGTGCCGCACTTCGGCGTGGTGCTGCCGTGGGACGAGTTCCATGCGCTCGCCGACCGCCTGAAGGCCGCAGGCACGCGCTTCGTGATCGAGCCCTACCTGCGCTTCGAAGGCCAGGTGGGCGAGCAGGCGACGATGTTCTTTCACGACCCGGCAGGTAACGCACTCGAGTTCAAAGCGTTCAAGGACATGGCGCAGCTGTTTGCCAGGTAGTCAACGGCAAACGGTCGAGGGGCGTTGAGGTCATGAGCGGTAGCAGCCGGAGCGATGGGCGCAACCGGATCCCTCATCAACAACCTGCAAGGAACCGAACCATGAAGAAGATCAACCTCCTGTCGACTCTCGCCATCGTTGCACTGACCGGCGGCCTGCTGAGCGGCAACGCTTTCGCCCAGACCGGCACCGCGCTGAAGGAAAGCGGCAAGGCCGTTGTCGAGAAGGCCAAGGAAGGCAAGGAAAACGTCCAAGCCGCTGCCACCAAGGAGCCGAAGAAGTCGATGCACAAGGCCAAGGCCAAGTCGCACAAGGCGAAAGCCGCAGCGCACGATTCGAAGGCCAAGGCTGCCGGCGACAAGATCGGCAAGTAAACCTTCCCGACAAGCGGCTTCGGCCGCTGACCACGAGGCATCGAGCGTTCGCGTTCGATGCCTCGATTGCTTTGTGGCGGGCCAAGCACTGCGCACCGGTTTGACGTGCATCAAGCTCCGCCCCGGGACTTCAGCCGACCATGCAGACATCCACCGACTCCTCGGAGAAGCCCATGAAGATCCTGTTGCCCGTCGATGGCAGCCCCTACACGAAGCGGATGCTCAGCTACATCGCCGCGCACGATGAATTGCTCGGCCCCGGCCACGAGTACACGCTCTTCACCGTGGTGGTGCGTGTGCCGTCTCACGCGCTGCGTTTCGTCGAACACGGCACGGTCGAGGGCTACTACCGCGACGAGGCCGAGCACGTGTTCCACCCGCTGCGCGAGTTCGCTGCGCAGCAGGGCTGGCAGGTGCGCACCGAGTCGGTCACCGGGCACGCCGCCGACGAGATCGCGGCGGCCGCCACGACCGGCCACTACGGCCTGATCGTCATGGGCACGCACGGCCACTCGGCGCTGGCCGGTGTGGTGCTCGGCTCGGTCGCCACCACCGTGCTGGCACGTTGCAGCACGCCGGTTCTGTTGATCCGCTGAGCCCAGCCCAACGCCCAGCCCGACGCCAACGACACGAGGGACTGCCATGTACCAACGAATTCTCGTGCCGGTGGACGGCAGCCCGACCGCCGAGCGCGGCCTGACCGAGGCCATGGCACTCGCCAAGCTCACCGGCGCCACGCTGCGCCTGATTCACGTCGTCGATGAGTTGTCGTTCGCGCTCAGCGCCGCCGAAGGCGCGAGCTACAGCGGCGAGGTCATCGCGGTGCTGCGCGAAGCCGGTGCCGAAGTCCTGAGCGCTGCGGCGGCCCGCGTCCGCGCGAGCGGCCTGACCGTGGACACCGCACTGAGCGACTCGTTCGACGGCCGCGTTTGCGATCTTGTCATCGCGGAGGCCGTCAGTTGGCGGGCCGAGCTCATCGTGCTCGGCACGCACGGCCGGCGCGGCCTGGGGCGGGTGTTCATGGGCAGCGATGCCGAGGCCATCGTGCGCGGCGCAACCGTGCCCGTGCTGCTGCTGCGCAGCGCTTAGTGCGACATCAACACCGGCATCGCCATCGACCGCAGCAGCCCGCGCGTCGCCCCGCCCAGCATGCGCTCGACCCAGCGTGCGTGGCCGTAGGCGCCCATCACGACCAGGTCGCAGCCCAGGTCGCCGGCGCGTGCGGCCAGCGCATCGGTGATGTTGCTGGCAGCCGGCTCGACCGAGACTTCGGCCGCCACACCTTGCCACTGCAACCAGCGCTGCAAGGCGTCGAGGCGCTTGTGCAGCGTGGCCTTGTCGGTGCCGCCACCCTCGTTCCAGCTGACGACCTGCACCTGCGCGGCGCGGCGCAGCAAGGGCAGGGCGTCGAGCGTGGCACGTGAGGCTTCGCGGCTGTCGTCCCAGGCGACCAGCGCGTTCGTGCACAAGGTGTTCACGCGCGCGGCGAACGGCACGATCAGCGTGGGCCGGGCGCTGAACAGCAACACCTGCTCCACGATCTCCTGAGCGCGCGAGTGGTCGGCGTGCGCGGGGTCGGCCTGGGTCAGCACGGTGAGGTCGCTGCAGTGCGCATGGCGAATGATCGACGCGGCCTGCTCGGCATCGTCGACCGTGGCCTCGAATGACTTCAAACCGGCGGCATGGCACTCGTCGCGGAAGCGCCGCGCGGCGCGCTGCGCCTCGTGGCGCAAGGCGTCCCAGGCGAGCTGCGAATACTCGGCCAGCGCGGCGGCGGCCTGGGTGGTCGAGGGCATCTCGATCAAACCGGTGGGCGCCACGCCCACGAGGTGGCAGTCGAGCTCGGCGGCCAGGCGCGCCGCGAACTGCGTGCGCGCCGTGCCGTGCGGGCTGTGGTCGAGCGGGACGAGCAGGCTGCGGTAAGTCATGGCGTGTTCCGATGCAAGGCGCGGCTCAAAGCGCGGCTGCGCCGGCCGCGCTGACCTGCGTACCGGCCTCGCCTTTCAGCATGGCCTCGATGTGGTCGAGCGAGCCGATCACTGCGCGCCGGCCGCTGGCGCGCGCGAACGCACAGGCCGCCTCGACCTTGGGCCCCATCGAGCCCGCAGGGAAGGGCGCCGCAGCCAGCGCGGCCGGTGTGACATGGCCCACGCTGCGCTGCGTGGGCTGGCCGAAGTCGAGGTAGACCGCGTCCACATCGGTCGCGATGATCAGCAGGTCGGCGCCGAGTTGGCGCGCGAGCAGGCTGCTGCAGGCGTCCTTGTCGATCACCGCCTCCACGCCTTGCATCCCACCGTGCGTCCCGCCATCCACGGCGCCGCCCTCGGCCTGGCGTGCCACCGGAATGCCACCACCACCGGCCGCGATCACGAGTGCGCCCTGCGCCAGCAACCATTCGATGGGCAGCAAGCCGAGCACGCGCTGCGGCGCGGGCGAGGCGACCACACGGCGGAACTGCGCGCCGTCCGGCTTCATCGTCCAGCCCTGCTCACGGCCGACGCGCTCCGCCTCGGCTGCGGTGTAGACCGGCCCGATGGGCTTGCTCGGGGCCTGGAAGGCCGGGTCGTTCAAGTCCACCTCGATGCGCGTCAGCAGCGTGGCGATCACGCGCGCCGGCAGGAGGTTGCCGAGCTCCTGTTCGAGCAGGTAGCCGATCATCCCGTCGGTCTGCGCGCCCAGCACGTCGAGCGGGTAGGTTTGAACAGCGGCGTACGCGGCCGACTGCAGCGCCAGCAAGCCCACCTGCGGGCCGTTGCCGTGCGTGAGCACGAGTTCGTTGCGAGGTGCCACCAGCGCGATCTGCGCCGCCGCCCGGCGGATGTTCGCCAGCTGGTTTGCCGCGCTCAAGGGCTCG
Organism: Rhizobacter sp.; assembly: GCA_031385155.1. Classification (GTDB taxonomy): domain Bacteria; phylum Pseudomonadota; class Gammaproteobacteria; order Burkholderiales; family Burkholderiaceae_C; genus LMDS01. The sequence goes on along the minus strand of JANNBF010000041.1, from coordinate 26,704 downwards.
CCCCGGCGCAGCAACGCATTGCCTCCGAGCGCGACGACGATCTTCATCGCACCATCAACCGAGCGTGGCCACAAGCACCGACTTGATCGTGTGCATGCGGTTCTCGGCCTGGGTGAAGACGATGGACGCGTCGGACTCGAATACTTCGTCGGTCACTTCGATCTCGCTCAAGCCGTACAGCGCGTGCACCTCGCGGCCGACCTCGGTGTCCAGATTGTGGAAGGCGGGCAGGCAGTGCATGAACTTGGCGCGCGGCTTGCCGGTAGCGCGCATCAGCGCGGCGTTCACCTGGTACGGCAGCAACTGGTCGATGCGCTCTTTCCACACGGCCTGCGGCTCGCCCATCGACACCCACACGTCGGTGTAGACGAAGTCGGCCCCGGCCACTGCGTGTGCCGGGTCGGCCTCGATGCGAATACGCGCGCCGGTGCGCTGCGCCAGCGCCTGCATGCGCGCCACCAGCTCGGCCGGCGGCTGCAGCGCGGTGGGCGCGGCAATGCGCACGTCCATGCCCATCTGCACCCCGCCGATCAGCAGCGAGCAGCCCATGTTGAAGCGCGCATCACCGAGGTAGCAGAACGCCAGCTCGTGCAGCGGCCGTTCGCCGAACTCCTGCATCGTCAGCAGGTCGGCCAGCACCTGGGTCGGGTGCGACTCGTCGGTCAGCCCGTTCCACACCGGCACGTGCGAGACGCGGGCGATCTCTTCGACCACGCTCTGATGGAAGCCCCGGTACTCGATGCCGTCGAACAGGCGGCCGAGCACGCGCGCCGTGTCCTTCACCGACTCCTTGTGGCCGAGCTGCGAGCTGCCGGAGTCGAGGTAGGTCACGTGGCCGCCCTGGTCGTGCACAGCCACCTCGAACGCACAGCGCGTGCGCGTCGAGGCCTTCTCGAACACCAGCGCGATGTTCTTGCCCGCAAGCCGTGGGTGCTCGTTGCCCGCGGCCTTGCTGCGTTTGAGTTCGGCGGCCAGGTCGAGCAGGTAGCGGATGTCGCGTGGCTCGAAGGCTTCGAGGTCGAGCAGGCTGCGGTTGCGCAGGTTGAAGGCCATCGGGTGCTTTCGTCTGTTCAGGGTTCGGCAGGCTGAGGGGTCAGACCGCGTCGCGCTCGATCGGGCAGGTCATGCAACGGCTGCCACCGCGCCCGCGCCCGAGCTCGCTGCCCGGGATGGTGATGACCTCGACCCCGGCCTTGCGCAGCAGCGTGTTGGTGTAGACGTTGCGGTTGTAGGCCAGCACCACGCCGGGGGCGATGGCGAGCAGGTTGTTGCCGTCGTCCCACTGCTCGCGCTCGGCCTCGTACGCATCGCCGCCGGTCTGGATGATGCGCAGGCGCTTGACGCCACAGGCGTGCGCCACCACGTCGACGAACGGCGCTGACTCTGCGCGCACGTCGAGCGCGCCGTCTTTGCCGTCAGACCTACCGCCAGGCCTCAGGCTGAAGCTGCGGATGCTGTGCACGACGTCGGGGAACACCGTGACCAGATCCACATCGCAGAACGTGAACACCGTGTCCAGGTGCATGGCCCCGCGTGACTTGGGCATTTGCGCGGCAATCACATGGTCGGCCGCACCGCGCGCGAACAGCCGCCGTGCGACCTGGCTCACAGCCTCGGGGGACGTGCGTTCGCCCATGCCGATCAGCACCACGCCTTTGCCGAGCGGCACCACGTCGCCACCTTCGAGCGATGCGATGCCGTGGTCGTGGTCGGGGTCGCCCCACCACTCGGTGACGAGGCCCTTGAAGGCCGGGTGAAAGCGGTACACGGCGGTGACGAGCAACGTCTCATGGCGGCGTGCCGGCCAGTACATGGCGCCCAGCATCACGCCGGCGCCGACCCAGCAAGACGAGTCGCGCGTGAACAGCGTGTTGGGCAGCGGTGGCAACAGAAAGTCGCCCGGCGCCATGCAGCGTGCAGCCAGGCCTTCCACATCGAACGGCACTTCGCCGCGCAGCAAGCCGCCGATCAGGTGCTCGGCCACGCGCGCTGCGGGCAAGGTGCGCAGCCACGGCCGCAGTTGTGCTGCCGCGTCCGGGTCGACGAGGTCGGCGCCGAGCAGGCGGTCGAGCACCCATTCGAACGCCTCGGATTGCGACAGCACGTCGGCCAGCAGGTCGTGCAGTTCGAGCACTTCCACGCCGCGCTCGGCCATGGCGTTGGTGAACACATGGTGGTCGTTGCGTGCCTGCGAGACCCACAGCACATCGTCGAACAGCAAGGCCTTGCAGTTGGCAGGCGTGAGCCGCGCCTGCGCCAGGCCCGGCCGGCACACCAGCACCTTGCGCAGCACGCCGACTTCAGAGTGAACACCGAGTGTCATGGTGGTGCGCCCTTCACAAGGCCAGCGTGCCGGCGTACAGCAGCCAGCCCGCGAGCAACGCCAGCAGCACGAGTGCGGCGAACACGGCCCATTCGACCGGGCTGAACACGCGCTGCCCGGCCTCGCGCTTGGCCACGATGTAGACCAGCGCGCCCGGTGCATAGAGCAGTGCGCTGAGCAGCAAGTACTTCGGCCCGGCCGCATACAACAGCCAGGCGCAGTAGACGGTGGCGAGCAGCGCGATGGGCATGCCCGAACTGCGCTGCGAGGCCACGGCTGCGCCGCTGCGCGAGCCGAGCAGCACGCCGTAGACCGCGCTGAAAAGGTAGGGCAGCAGGATCATTGCGGTCGACAGCGAAATCAGCGCCAGGTAAGACGCCTTCGAGAACAGCGTGACGATCAGGAAGACCTGCACCATGGCGCTCGTGAGCCACATCGCGTTCGCGGGCACGCCGTGTGCGTTCTGCCGCGCCAGCCCGCGCGGCATGACGCCGTCCCCGGCGGGCGTGAACAGCGACTCTGCGGCGAGCAGCGTCCACGCCAGAAAGCCGCCACCGACCGAGACGATCAGGCCGATGTAGATCAGCACTGCGCCCCAGGTGCCCACCGCGCGCTCCAGCACGCCGGCCATCGACGAGTTCTTGAGACCCGCCAGCTCCGGCTGCTTCAGCAGGCCCAGCGACAGCAGCGACACTGCCATCAGCAGCACCAGCGTGATGACGAAGCCCGCCACCGTGGCGCGGCCCACGTCTTCACGCTTCGACGCGCGGGCCGAGTAGACGCTCGCGCCCTCGATGCCGATGAACACCCACACCGTGACGAGCATGGTGCTCTTCACCTGGTCGAGCACCGAGCCCAGGGCGGTGTCACCCCAGAACGCGAAGGTGAAGGTGTCGGCATTGAACGCCAGCGCCACCAGCACGATGAACAGAACCAGCGGCGCGACCTTGGCGAGCGTGACAACCGCATTCAGCACCGCCGCGCCCTGGATGCCGCGCAACACCATCGCGTGCACCACCCACAGCACGATCGATGCACCAGCCACTGCAGCCGTCGTGTTGCCTTCACCGAACGCCGGGTAGAAGTAGCCCAGCGCGCCGAAGGCGGCGACCAGGTAGCCCACGTTGCCGATCCACGCGCTGACCCAGTAACCCCAGGCCGAGTTGAAGCCCACGTAGTCACCCGCCGCAGCGCGCGCGTAGGCATACACGCCGTTGTTCAACTCCGGCCGGCGCAGCGCGAGCGACTGGTAGAGCAGCGCCAGGCTCAGCATGCCCACCCCGGTGATGCCCCAGCCGATCAGGATGGCCCCTGCGCCGGCACCCGCCGCCATGTTCTGCGGCAGGCCGAAGATGCCGCTGCCGATGATCGAGCCGACCACCAGCGCGGTGAGCAGGCCGAGGCCGAGCTTGCGCTCGGTCGTGGTGGTTGCGGCTGCAGGGGCAGTGGCTGCCCGCATCGGTCGTGCGACGGTGGGATTGATGGTGCTCATCGAGGTGCCTTTCTCAAGCGGCGTGCGCTCGTTTCGACTCTAGGCAGCCGGGCCGAAACGCCCTTGATGGGCATCAAAGCGGGAGCATGTCTATGTGAGCGCCCCGAAGTCTGTCCGCCGTTCGAGCGTGGAGTTCGGGAGCCCGATGGTAAAAACGCAGCCCATATCGGGCAGGTTTCTGACCGTCAGCGTCCCGCCCATCGATTCAATGTTCTGCCGTGCAATAGCGAGGCCCAGTCCGGGCCCCGTGCGGTCTGGGCTCAAGCGAACGGACAGCGCAGATATTGCTTTTGCATAGCTTGCGGGCAGCCCACCGCACCGGTCTTCAACGTCGATGAACAGACGGTCGTCGATTTCATAGGCGATCAAGTTCACACTGGTGTGGCGATGCGTGAACCTGAACGCGTTGCTCAGCAGGTTCCCCAGCGCGCCGAGCAGCAAGTCCCGATTGGCGTCGACGCGTAGCACCGGGTCCACAGGCGCCACGATCAGCACGCAGCCGCGCACGTCGGCTTCCAACTGAGCGGCGGTTCGGGCATCTTCTATGAGGGCGGCGAGCGGGAAGACGGTCCGAGGAACGGGCGCCTGGCTGACCGCGCGCACTTCGGCGAGGGACGAGTCCACGAGGCTGCGCATCGAGGCAAGGCTTCGCTTGAGTACCGAGCCGGTGGCGCCGGTCAAGGTCAACCCGCCCAGCTCCAGGGCACGCACCGAGAGGTTCGCCATCTGCAGTGCATTGCGCAGTTCATGGGCCAAAAGGCCGAGCCGCTCGTTCGCCTCCGAGGTCACGCGGTCTGCCACTTCGGTATCGTGCTGCGCGTTGAACGCCGAGACGGCATCGGCGATGGCGTTGTCCAGGCACCGGTTCAGGGTCCGAAACTCTTCGACCTGGAAAGGCGCATCGCGCTCATGGGCCAGCTCGGTGATCGCCTGGCACAGGTCGCCGTAGTCGTGAACCACCTGGTCGACCGTGAAGCCGAGAGCGAGCAAGGCTTTGCCGTGCGCCGCAGCAGCCACGCCGATCTCCGACAGTGCAAGCACATCGCCGCCAGAGGGCCCGGAAATCAGTACGGCGACGTCGTTGATGCCTTCTTCTTCCACGATGAGGGTGCGTGTGAGCTGTTCCAGGAACAAAGGCACACCATCGCGCAGCTGGTCGTAGGTGGCGCTGCGATGGCGGCGCTTGGCAACTTTCGCTTTGCATCGCTCGATCAGTTCGTCGCGGTTGTTGGACAGGAAGGTGTGCATGGAAGTCTTGATCCACAGAGGGCGGCCGCAGTCAAACCGCCGGGCCACCCCTCGTCAGTTTGGCCTGTCGGTGCCGCCGCGTCTGTTCGCTGGCGAACACAGCGTCGCCCACCCGATGCCGCACCCCCCCCCTCGAACCAAGCGCCAGCGCTGACAGAACTTTTGCAGGCGCAGCTGTTCGTTGCCGCACAGACGGCGGCCGGCAATGCCCGCAGACTTGCTCGCTACGCAGCGTGAGTTGTCGTGGGCCCTCGCGGGCCTGTTTCCGAATATCTTCGAATGCTGCTTACATGAGTTCTGCCACGGCGTTGCCGGTTCCGTACAGCATCAAGCGTCACGGCGCATCGCTGTCCAACTGCGACGACGAACCAGTGCAGACGCCCGGCTGCATCCAGGCCCACGGGATGCTGCTGGTGCTCGGCGTCGACAACTTGGTCGTCACGCAGGTCAGCGAGAACTGCGAGCGCTGGACCGGTTTGCGCGTCGATCAGGTGCTGGGCTGCACGCTGTCGCAGATCGTGGGGGCAACCGCAGCCGAACGCATCGAGGCGTTGAGCCGCGCCGAGGTGCTGGATCGCAACCCTTGCTACGCGTTGACCGCGAACCTACCCGGAGCACCAGCCGGGGCACCGGCGGTCGACATCACGATCCACACCGCCGAAGGCGTTCTGCTGGTCGAGATGGAACCGAGTGGCCGCGAGGCGTCGGTGGCCGGTCGGGACGGCGACTACTTCTCGATGGTCAGCAAGACCATCGGCCGCCTGAAGAACACGCAGACGCTGGCGGAGTTCTGCGAGGTGGTCGCCCGCGAAGCACGCAGCATCACCGGGCTCGACCGCGCCATGGTCTACCGCTTTCATGCCGATGACAGTGGCGAGGTGATGGCCGACGCACGGCGTGAAGACCTGCCCTCGTGGCACGGCCTGCGCTACCCGGCGGGTGACATTCCGAAGCCGGCGCGCGAGATCTTCAAGCGAATCGGCGTGCGCCCGCTGCCGGACGCGCAAGGCGAGTTGTGCGAGATGGTGCCGCTGCGGAACCCCGACACGCAGCGCCCGCTGGACATGACCCACTGCGCGCTGCGGGGCGCATCGGTGATGTACACCGAGTACCTGCAGAACATGGAAGTCGCAGCCACGCTGACCATGCCGATCCTGCGCGGCGGCGCGCTCTGGGGCTTGATCGCCTGCCATCACTACACGCCCGTACCGCTGCCCTATCCGTTGCGGGCCGCTGCCGAGTTTCTGGCGCAGATTGCGTCGCTGGAGATCGCGCAGGCCGAGTTGCGCGAGCATCTTCAGTACCGCATCCACCTCGACGCGGTGCATCTCGCGGTGCTGGCGCGGGCTGCCGGCGAGGGCCAGCTGACGCTCACCAGCCCGTCGTCGCCGAACCTGCTCGACGGCATCAAGGCCGACGGGGTCGCGATCTTCCAGCAAGGCGCATGGTTCACCGCCGGCCGGACGCCCGACAAGGAACAACTCATTCCGCTTGCCGCCTGGCTGCGAGCGCGCATCGAGTCGCAGCCCGATGGCGCTCACGTCTATGCCAGTGATGCGCTGGGTGCCGCCTACCCCGCAGCAACCGGGTTCGCCGAAGTGGCCAGCGGCGTGCTGGCAACGGCAGTCTCGCGGCATGCCGACAGCTTGCTGCTGCTGTGGTTTCGCGCCGAGCAGGTTCAAACTTTCAAGTGGGCCGGCAACCCGCACGAGAAGCCCATCGCCATCGGCCCGCTGGGGCCGCGGCTGACGCCGCGCCGCAGCTTCGAGCTGTGGCAAGAGCAGGTGCGCGGGCACTCCAGCCCGTGGCGCAGTGTGGAGGTCGAGGCTGCGCAGCAGTTGCGGCGCATGGTGATGGACCTGGTCGTGGTGCGGGCCGAGCAATTGGCCGAAACGAATGCCGAACTCGCGCGCAGCAACGCCGAACTCGATGCGTTCGCCTATGTCGCCGGGCACGACCTGAAGGAGCCGCTGCGCGGCATCAACAAGTACGCCCACCAACTGCTGGCCGATTCCCAGGCAGGCGCGCCTCCCGACGCGGCGCGTGTCGAGTGGCTGCTGCGGGTGACCTTGCGAATGGACACGCTGCTCAATGCGCTGCTCCACTTCTCGAGAGTCGGCCGCATGGCGCTCGAGATGGAAGACATCGCACTCGGGCCCGTGCTCGTCGAGGCGATCGAGATGCTCGGTGCGCGGCTCGTCGAAAGTGGTGTGGAGGTGCGGATGCCACGGCCGATGCCGCTCGCGTACTGCGACCGCGTGCGCGTGCGCGAGGTCTTCTCGAACCTGATCTCGAATGCGGCGAAGTACAACGCCAAGGCGCAGAAGTGGGTCGAGGTCGGCTACATCGACGTGCATGACGCCGCGACCGGTGCGGCCTGTCCGGAGTCGATGCCAGCGCAGGCCGAGGGCCACACGCTGTTCTACGTGCGCGACAACGGCATCGGCATCGACATGCGCCACAAGGACCGCGTGTTCGTCATCTTCAAGCGTCTGCACGCGCAGGAGGCGTTCGGTGGCGGCAGCGGCGCGGGCCTGACCATTGCGCGAACGATGGTCGAACAGCATCGCGGGCTGATCTGGTTCGAGTCGCAGCTTGGCGTGGGCTCGACCTTCTATTTCACGTTGGCTGGAAGCACGCAGGCGCGGGGCCACGGCCATGCGGCCTGATGCCGTCCATGCCGATCACCGGCCAGTGCTCGTGGTCGAAGACTGCGACGACGACTTCGATACCGTGGTCGTCGCTGCGGCGAGAGCCAAGGTGCGCAACCGCCTGGTGCGTGCCGTGGGCACCGAAGAGGCGTGGCGCCTGCTGGGCCGCGACGCGCACGGCTCATTCGCATTCGTGCTGCTCGACTACAACTTGTGGGGCTTCGACGGCCTGGCGCTGCTCGTTCAGATTCGCCGCGCCGGCTGGCTGGCCCGTTTGCCGGTGGTGATCTACACCACCAGCGTCAACCCGCGCGACCGTGAAGTGCTGTGCCAGGCCGGCGCAAGTGCATTTCACGTGAAGAGCGTCCAGTACACCGACTGCTTGTGTTCGCTCGAGTCGATCTTCGACCAATGGTTGTTCGCCCCGGCGCTTCCGGGAGGCGCGATGCCATCGCCGACCAGGAGGCTGCAGCCATGAACGAGCAAGACCAGAAACCGATGCGTGTGCTGATCGTCGACGACAACCCGCTCGACCGCTCCGAGGCCAAGGCGGCGCTGCTGAACGGCTCCAAGCGGATGTACCAGTTCACCGAGGCGTCGACGGCCGAAGAGGCGCTGAACGCGTTAGCGCAGTTGCCGCTGCCGGACTGCGTCGTGCTCGACCTCGGGTTGCCCGATTCGGACCACTTCGACGTGCTGCAGCGCCTGCCGCGCGACGAAGACGACCTGCTGAGTATCCCGGTCGTCGTTCTCACCGCATCGATGGAGCTGGGCCTCAGCCAGGCCGCGCTGCGGGCCGGCGCGCATGACTACGTCGGCAAGGCATGGCTCGTTCCGGAATCATTGACCCAGGCGGTCGAGAACGCCATCGAACGCCTCAGGTTGGCGCATGCGCTTCGAGCCCAGCAACAGCTCGTTCACCTGGCCCGGGAGAAGGCGGTGGAACTCGAGTCAGAGAACCGGCAGATCCAGGAAGCCAACCGGCTCAAGAGCCAGTTCCTGGCCAACATGTCGCACGAGTTGCGCACGCCGCTGACGGCCATCATCGGCTTCGCCGACCTGCTTCAGATGGGCGCGGTGCCGCAGGGCTCGCCGAAGCTGCAGGTCTTTCTTGGCCACATCGGCAGCAGCGGGCGGCACCTGCTGCGGCTGATCAATGACATGCTGGACCTGTCGAAGGTCGAGTCGGGGAAGCTCGAGTTCTTTCCGGAGGTGCTCGACCTGTCGGTGCGCGTCAGGGAAGTGCTGGGCATCATGAACGCCGAGGTCCAGCGCAAGGGCCTGCACGTTCAAGTCGATATCGAGCCTTCACTCGGCACCGTGGTGCTCGATGTCGTCAGGCTGAAGCAGGTGCTCTACAACTACCTGTCCAACGCCATCAAGTTCACGCCCGAAGGCGGGCTGATCGTTGTCCGCGCGATGGGTTCAGGAGCCCGACACTTCCGCCTGGAAGTCGAGGACGCCGGTGTCGGCATCGCGAAGGCAGACCTGCCGCGCCTGTTCACGGCCTACGAGCAGCTCGACGCCGGGTCCACCAAGAAGTACGAAGGCTCGGGGCTCGGCCTGGCGCTGACGCGCCGCCTCGTGATGGCGCAAGGCGGCACCGTTGGCGTGAGCAGCGTGCTCGGCGCGGGCAGCGTGTTTCATGCGGTGTTGAATCGCGTCCACGGCACCGACGACGCGAAGTCGGCAGAAACGCAAGACCGGCTTGCGACGGTTGCGGACCAGCACGTTCTGGTGATTCAGGATGTGCGAGACGACGCCCCTGAACTCGTTGCCGGGCTGATGGCCGCCGGCTTCAGGGTCGATGCCACCACCACAGGAGAACAGGCCATCGAGCATGCACGTCACTGCGCGTACGACGCGATCACACTGGGCTTGCTGCTGCCGGATCAGCGCGGCCTCGGCGTGCTGCACCGTATCCGGGCGGGCGGGCGCAGCCGTGGGTCGCCGGTCGTGGGCATGACGATGCGCGGGCAGGCAGGAACATCGGCAACGTTCGCGATTGCCGACGTTCTGAGCAAGCCGATCCGCACGCGGGAGATCGTGGCTGCGATGGCGCGCTTTCGGCGCCCGGGCACGAGCCCGACCAATGTGCTGGTGATCGATGACGACCCGCTGGCGCTGGACCTGATGCGGGCCACGCTCAAGTCTGTGGGCATCGACGCGGTGTGCCTGCCCGATGGCCGAACCGCGCTTCGCGAGCTCGACCGGCACCGGCCCGATGCGATCATTCTGGACCTCATCATGCCGGGGTTCGATGGCTTCGCGGTACTCGACGCGCTGCAGCAGTTGCCGGCCTGGCGTGACACGCCGGTGTTCATCTGGACGAGCATGGTCTTGACTGACAGGGACTACGCAACGTTGGGCGACTCCGCGCGCGCCATCCTGAGCAAGCGCGGCGGTTCGCTGGACGCAACACTGGACGCCCTGCGCCACTGGCGGCCTGCCGAGGCTGCGGCATCGACCGGGCTTGTCTCGTGAGCGCGCTGCGCGTTCTCGTGGTCGACGACAGCGAGGCCACGCTGGAGCTCACGCGGTTCGTTCTGGCCGCTGATGAGTTCGTGGTCGAATCGACGACGGACTCGGTCAACGCCTACTTCCTGATCTCGAACTTCCAGCCGGACCTGATCCTGATGGACATCCAGATGCCGGGGCTGGATGGACTGGAGCTCACCCGTCGAGTGAAAGCGGATCCCGAGATGCAGCACATCGTGGTCGTTGCCTTCACGGCGTTCGCGATGCAAGGCGACGAGGCCAAGATGCGCGCGGCAGGGTGCGACGGCTACATCGCCAAGCCGTTCGATGTTGCGACATTCGCCCAGAGGGTGCTTTCGTACGCACGTGAGCCCGTTGACCACCGGTTTCAGGTGACTCGCAGCTGAGCGAAAGTGGCGGGAGAACCGCGTGTGCTCGGGGCGCCGTGGCGCCACCGATCAATTCCCGGACCGCCCCCAGCCAAGACCCTTGCAAATGAACGAACCCCACAGTCCGTGGCGCCTCAGCGTGGCCCCGATGATGGATTGGACGCTGTGTTCAGCATTCATGCGGGTTTCAGCGGGGCCCGTAGCAGTTCTACAGCACAAGATTCGGAGGCGCTTGGTGCCACCGCGCTCGGCCGGTTGGACCGATGGCCCCTTGCTGGGTCCTGGCCGTTGACCCCCGGCAGCAGTCTTTTCATCTGATAGACTTCAAACTATCAATTGGGAACCAGTTCATGTACGCAGCCGTCGTCGAACCGAGCAAGATCGCCCAGGTGCTGGGCTTGCGCCGCAAGGTCACTTCCATCGAGCAACTGGATCAGCAGGTCGAAGCGGGTCTGCCCAAGGCCTCGCTGGGCGCCGTGGCACGCCATGTGTATGGCACCTCGCCCGATGCGGCAGCCCTGATGCAGCGGGTCATCCCGTCGGCCACGTTCCACCGCAGGGGTGAGGACTTGAAGCCGCAGGAGGGAGAGCGGGTGGAGCGTCTGGCGCGCGTCATCGCCACTGCAGAACATGTCTGGGACGACGTCGACGACGCGCGGGCCTTCCTGTCCACCGGCCACGCCATGCTGGGCGGCAAGCGACCGATCGAGGTGGCGCTGACGGAACTCGGCGCGCGCCGTGTGGAGAACCTGCTCTGGTCGCTGTTCCATGGCGTCGCCGCGTAAGGGCTCGGACAGGGCGAGATCGACGACGGCGGCCAGAAAACAGGCACCAGCGCAAACCTGGCAGGCTTGGCGCATCGCCGATGGCCGGTTCGACCCATTCAGCCCAGTGGGTGCCTCGCTTGTCGGTGGACGTTGGAATTCACCGGGCGTGGGTGTCATCTACGCCAGCCGTTCGTATGCCGGCGCGATGCTGGAGTGTCTGGCCCACGCCGGCATCGGACGGGTGCCGCGCACCCATGTAGCAGTCGAGATTGCCATCGCGGAGGCGCTCGCCGTCGAGCGACACGACGAGAGCAGCCTGCCCGCTGGTTGGGATCATGCGGATCTGCGTGTGGCCCGGGCCTTTGGCGACGCCTGGATTCGCGAACTGCGAACAGCGGTGCTGGTCGTACCTTCGGTGGTGGCACGCAGGGAAGGCAACGTTCTCATCAATTCCCAGCATCCTGATTTCAGCGGCATCATCGCCGGCGCACCGGAACCGGTGGTCTGGGATGCTCGGTTGTTCGCCCCGCACTGACCCTTTGGCGTCGTGCGTGGCGGGGCAGGGCGCTTGAGTCAGAGCCGCGCCGCTGCCTGCCACCGAAGATCACCACTCGCGATGCCTTGAAGCCGCCCTTCGTGGCGGGCTCTTGACGGCCAAGAGCGGGCATTGCTGGACGGCCGGTGCTGGCCCGGCGTCCAGGGCCGCTGGTGTCGGCTGCGTCCGTGTGGTTACGGTGCCGATGGGAGCGGCCTGGTGGCAAGGGGTACCCCGTAGGACAGCGCCCGAGAAAGACGATTTTCGGCGGCGCTGTCAGAGCTCAACAGTTCTCAGCCGCCTTCAAAGACCGACTCACACGCGTCGGGTGCCGTGTTCGGGGTGCCACCCACTTCCTGGCGCGCCGCTGGCGTGGCGAGGTGGGCTTCAGGCGCCTGTTCTGGTTTGACATGCTGACCGTGGCCACGATGCTGAACCTGTTTCCAAGCTTCGGCGCCCTGATGCTGGCCGCGCTGGGTGCCGAGCCCGCGTGGGCGGTGGCCATGCACTTCGCCCCCTTGCCCTACAACGTCTTCCTCTTCCTGGCCTTGTGGCGCCTGCCCGGACGGCCCGGCGAAGCCGTGGCGGCGGCGGCCTTGTGGGTGGTGGCGATGGGGGTGGTGTAGCCCGGATGTTTCGCCAGGGCTGCTGGGTTCCGAGGGGCCTTCACCGGGCACGAATTTCCTGGGCCGCGGAAGGTCGAACTCGGTTAGATTCTCGGCACCCCGAGCGCCTGGCATGGCCGAGGTCGTCGGGGTCGACATGACCCTCCCGCACAGCAGTCGCCACCGTGTCGGCCAGCCTGTCCCGGGCCCTTCGTTCAGCCAGGGAGTGCCGGACCCGTGATCACCACAGCCTCATCGCCATCGCGCCCCTTCGCCCCGCGCCTGCGGGCCTCCATGGCCGTGTTCGCCGCAGCGCTGTCGGTGCTTCCTGCGGCACATGCCGCAGACTCGTTTTCGCCCGTGATCCCTCTGCGCAACGCGAGCACGGCGGGTTACGGCCTGTCGCCGGTGCACGGCAGCTTGTTGCGCGACGGCTCGGTGCTGTTCATCGGCGCGCAGCGAAAGGACGGCACGAACGTGGCGCCTGTCGTCGGGCCCAAGTTCACGGCGCGCTACAGCGTGGTGCCGACGGGCAGCGCCTGGCCCGCCTTGCAGTCCCTCAGGCCCGAATTTGTGCCCTACGACTGTGGGCCGGGGTGCGTCGGCCCTGGTGACAAGGGTACCTGGAGGGTCGACGACACCGTCATGTGCGCGGGCCACACGCTACTCTCCGACGGCAGTTTTTTCGCAGTCAGTGGCACGCGCTTCTGGAACTTCCAGCCCGACGACCCGAAGGTGGCCCCCTACAGCGTGGCGTTCGGGCTCGATCACAACTTCCACTACAACCCGACGACCGCGGTCTGGACCCGGCTGCCCGGCCGCCTGCTCGCGCCGGGCGACAGCAACCAGCACGGTCGCTGGTACGGCACGGCCACGCGCCTGGCTGACGGCCGCGTGCTGTCGACGAGTGGCTTCGACCTCGTCGGCGCCGTCATCAACGACAAGGTGATCTACGGCACGCAGACCTTCAACGTCTCGGTCGAGGCCTTCGACCCGGGCAACGCCGCCAACCCCAGGCAAATTCTGTCCGACAAGGCATCGACCCCGCCCAACATCTTCAACGTCGACTACACGCACGTATTCCAGTTCCCGTTTCCGTTGGGTGGCGGGCAGGACGTGCTGATGATCGGCATGTCGGGCGACCCGATCTTCATGTCGCCGACGACGACCCCCAACTGGCTGCCCACCGGTCAGATCCGCCCGGGCATGATGCATGGCTATCCGCCGCTGCATGGCAGCGCGACCCTCATGCTGCCGCTGCGCCTGACGCCGCGGCAGTGGGGCTACAACCTCGGGGCGATCATGGTTGTTGGCGGCGGTGGCATCGCGATGCAGTCCAGCGCCGATGTCTACGACGCCGCGGCCGGGGCATGGGCGCCCAACAGCATCGCCATCGGCGAGCCCCGGCACCATCCGTCGACGGTGCTGCTGCCCGACGGGCGCGTCTTCGTCATCGGCGGCCACAACATGACGGATGGCACCATGCCGCATCCTGTCGGCGGCGTGATGCTCACGCCTTCGGCGACCGGCTACACCGCCAGCCCGACGGCCGCCATGGCGGCTTCGCGCGGCTACCACGCGGTGGCGCTGTTGCTGCCCGACGGACGGGTGCTGGTGGCTGGCGGCCGCAGCGGGGGTGCCGACAGCGACAGCGACGAACGACCCAACGCCGAGTACTACCACCCCGACTACATGACCGGTCCGCGCCCCGCCATCGTCGCGGCGCCGCAGGAGATCCGCTACGACCAGCCCTTCACGATGTCGTTCTCGGGTGCCAAGGCGGCGAGCGAGCTGGTGCTGATGGGCACGGGTTCGATGACCCACTCCTTCGACGCCAACCAGCGCTCCGTCCAGTTGGCGCACTCGCAGACCGGCCCCAACAGTGTGGTGGGCATGGTGGTCGGCGGCGAGCGTTTTGCACCGCCGGGCATCTACATGCTCTTCCTGCTGGACGAGAACCGGCGCCCGTCGACGGCCGTGATGGTGAGGGTCGCCCGCCAGTGACAGCGCGCGCGCCGCTTCATGGCCCTGCTGCACGGCCAGTGCATAGGCGTCCCACTGCAGCATGCCCACCCGCGGCAGGCGCGGCTGGATGTAGAGGTCGGTGAGCTGGAGCGAGGTGCTGACCAGCGTCGTGACGTTCATCAGGTAGCTGGTCAGCGACGGCAGCCGGAACTTGCGGCGGCCACGCGGGCGCAGCAGGGCGCCCGTGCCCGCCCGATGGGACTGGCGGCGAGCCAATCGACCTCGATGACGCGCGAGTGCTGAGCGATATCCATGGTGATCTCCAGAAGTGGGATCACCAGTGCGCGCCGACTCCGAAACTATGTCCAGTTCGGCGATTGACCATCCTGCCGTATGCCGCGCCGTTGCAGCCTGCGCGCCATCAGCGCCAAGCCCCTGTGCATAGTCGAGACATGTGCTTAGGGGTCGTCAAGCGTCCTACAACCTGCCAACCGAGTTGCCCGAAAGCTGGCGTAGACATGGAGCCGAGCGCACCACGAAGTTGCCCGTCGCGGCCACGCGGATTGCGCTCGTGATGTAGCAATCGCGCGGCGAGCGTCGTCGCAAATCCGTAGTACTGCCGCCGAGCAGCACGACGCAAAGAGGCTGCATGACTTCCTGCGTTGTCGCCTGATCATCACGCGCAACTCATTGATTAACATGCACAAAGAGGCTCCGCCGCCCGTCAAAGAGTTCATCTGGTCTGTCCCATTTTTGTCTGGGCCGACAAATGAAGAGTTTCTTATATGAATCAACAACTTAGCCCATGGCGCCTGAGCGTTGCGCCCATGATGGACTGGACCGACCGGCATTGCCGCTACTTCCACCGCCTGCTCACGCGCCACACGCGGCTGTACACCGAGATGGTCACGACCGGCGCATTGCTGCATGGCGATGTGCCGCGCCATCTCGATTTCAACGCAGAGGAGCACCCGGTCGCGCTGCAACTCGGTGGCAGTGAGCCGGCCGACCTGGCGCGCTGCGCGAAGCTGGCGGTGCGGTGGGGCTACGGCGAGGTCAACCTCAACTGCGGCTGCCCCAGCGAGCGCGTTCAGCGCGGTGCGTTCGGCGCCTGCCTGATGGCCGAGCCGCAGCTCGTAGCCGACTGCGTGGCGGCGATGCGCGATGCGGTCGCGTTGCCGGTGACGGTGAAGCACCGCATCGGCATCGACAAGGGCGAGGACTACAACTTCGTGCGCGACTTCGTCGGCACCGTGGCGGCCGCTGGTTGCGATGTGTTCATCGTGCACGCCCGCAACGCGTGGCTGAAGGGCCTGAGCCCGAAAGAGAACCGCGAGGTGCCGCCGCTGCGCTACGAGATGGTCTACCGCCTGAAGCGCGAGTTCCCGGCGCTCACCATCGTGCTTAATGGCGGCGTGACGCGCGCGGACGAGATCGCAGGCCACCTCGACCATGTGGACGGCGTGATGCTCGGCCGCGAGGCCTATCACCACCCGTGGACGATGGCCGATTGGGATGCGCGCTTCTTCGGCGCCGCGCCGCAAGCGCTGACGCGCGACGACGTGGAGGAGGCGATGGCGCTCTACATGCAGCGCGTGGCCGCGATGGGCGAGCCGTGGTCGCACGTGTCGCGCCACATGCTGGGTTTGCGCAACGGCTTGCCCGGTGCACGGCGCTGGCGGCAGGTGTGGTCGGACCATCGCCTGAAGCACGACGACCCGCACGCAGTGATGGCGCTCGCCCGATTGGCGCACGTGGCGGCGCCGCTGCCGGCGCTGGCCTGATCGGCTTGATGCGCCTGCGGCGCGGTGGCCGCGTCAGCGCTGCGTTGTGCCGCGCTCCGGCCAAGTCGCCAGCACCACACCCGCCAACGCCAACGCGAACGCGCCGCCCTGCGCGGCGCTGAACGGCTCGCCGAGGTAGAACACGCCGACCGCAGCGGCGCTCACCGGCAGCAGCACGGTGAAGATGCCGGCGCTCGACGCAGGCACGCGCTTCAAGCCGGTCATCCAGAGCCACACGGTGACCATGCTCGCGGCGATCGAATAGAACAGCAGCAGCCACCACGATGCTGGTGCCACAGCGCTGAAGTCGAACCCGCGCGCCTGCCACAGCGCGAGCGGCGCCACCAGCGCCAGGCCCCACAGGTTGATGAGCGCGCTGATGCGCTTCGGGCTCATGTTGCCGGTGAGCTTCTTGCCGATCACCACATAGGTGGCTTCGCACAGCACCGCACCCACCAGCAGCGCGTTGCCCAGCACCGAGGTCGCGCCGTCGCTGTTGCCGTGCTTGGTCAGCGACACCAGGGCGATGCCACCCACGGCGCAGGCAATGCCCCAGGCCACGCGCGGCGCAATGCGTTCGCGCAGGAACACGCGCGACAGCAGCGCCACCGCCGCCGGGATGCCGGCCATGATCACGCCCGCCGCCACGGCCGAGCTGAGCCCCACGCCGAACAGCATGAAGATCGAGAACAGGAAGTTGCCGAAGAACGATTCGAGGAACAGCAGCCCGCGCTGGCGCGGCGCGAGCGGTGCTTCAACCGCGCTGCGCTTGACCCAGCCGGCCATTGCGACGGCCGCAATGCCGAAGCGCATGCCCGCGAGCAGGAAGATCGGGAACACGCCGATCAACACCTTCGACAAGCCCACGTAGCTGCCCACCAGCGCCATGCTGCTGGCCAGGCAAGCGTAGGCCAGCCACGGGGCCGGCGACAGGCTGGATGAGGGCGTGGCTGCGGCGCTCAAAACGCGGCCGCGTAGCGCGCGTGTTCCCAGGCGCTGACATGGCGCGCATAGGCCAGCCATTCGTCGCGCTTGAGGCGCACGAACTCGCGGTGCAGCGTCTCGCCGAGCGTGTCGCGCATCAGCGGGCTCGCTTCGAAGGCGTCAACCGCGGCTTCGAGCGACTGGGGCAGCAGCGCAATGCCGCGCTCTCGGATGGCGGCCAGTGGCAGCGCGAACAGGTCGTCGGTGCAGGCGGGGCCGGGGTCGAGCGCGCGGTCGATGCCGTCCAGGCCGGCGGCGATCAACGCGGCGGTCGCGAGGTAGGGGTTTGCCGACGCATCGGGCAGGCGCCACTCGAAGCGCCCGGGCAGCGTGCGGACCAGCGCGGTGCGGTTGTTCGGGCCGTGCGCCACATAGGCCGGCGCCCAGCTCGTGCCTGAGAGTGATTCGCCCACCACGAGCCGCTTGTACGAGTTGACGGTGGGCGCGGCGAGCGCGCACAAGGCGGCTGCGTGGTGCAGCACGCCGGCGATGAAGTGGCGTGCGAGCGGCGACACGCCACGGTCGGTGTCGGTTTCATCATCGAACAAGCAGCGCTCGCCGTCCCACAGCGACACATGGAAGTGCAGCCCGCTACCGGGCTGGTTGGCGAAGGGCTTGGGCATCATCGAGAACACTGCGCCGTGTTGTTCGGCGATGGCGTGCGCCGCTTGCTTGAACAGCATCACGTTGTCGGCACTTTGCAGTGCACCGGCATGGCGGAAGTTCACTTCGAACTGGCCGTGCGCGTCTTCATGGTCGAGCTGCAACACATCGAGCCCGCAACCCGCCAGCGCCTCGTGCAGCGCGCGCAGGAACGGTGCCTGGCGCGGCAGGCTCTTCAGGTCGTAGCTGGGCTTGTCGAGGCGGTCGGCGGCGTCGAACGGCAGCCACTGCGTGCCTTCCTGGCGCAGCAAAAAGAACTCGGGCTCGATGCCGGTTTGCAACGCCCAGCCGCGCTCGCTCAAGAGGGCCACCGCGCGCTTGAGCACCTGGCGCGGGCAGGCGTCGAAGGGCAGGCCATCGACGAAGCCGTCACCCACGATGCGCGCGTAGCCGGGCATCCAGGGCAGGGCCTGCAAGGTGCTGGCGTCGCCGCGCGCGTAGTACTCGGAGCGCGCGCCGCTGCGGCCGAGGCCGGTGCCGGCGATGCTCGGGCCGGCAAAGCCCGCGCCGGTGGCCAACACATCGGACAGGTGTTCGGCCGGCACCCACTTGCCCTTGGCCACGCCGTTCACATCGGTGAACTGGACCAGCAGGGTATGAACGCCCTCGGCGGCGAGCGGGCTTGCGCCCGGCACTAGAAGCTCACCACCACCGAGCCGCCGAGCAACTGGTTGCTCTTCTTGTAACTGCCGTCGTTCGTGTACTGGAACACCGACAGGTTGGCCGCGTCATAGCGGTATTCGAACTTCAGCGTGGAGTTCGGCGTGAGCGCGTAGTTGACCGCGAGCGACAACGCATAGCGGTTCGCACCCTTGTCGGGGTCGACAACGACCCAGTTGCCGCTGGTGGCATCCAGCTCGGCACCGGGGCCGAAGCCGTTGCGACCATCCGGGCACACCGAGCCATCGGCGCAGGTGCCGAAGCCGACGTTGAACGTGCCGCCGCCGTTGCGGCTGTTGTTGATGTAGTCGAGCCGGCCCGCCAGTTCCAGGCGAGGGGTGATCTTGTAGGCGGCCAGCGCCGACAGGCCGTACCAGCGCGAGTCACCACCGTTGTAGGCCGCACCCTTTTGCTGGCCGACGTTGAACTGGCCTTGCAAGGTCACGTCACCGCGGATGAAATAGCCATCGACCTCGAAGTTCTGCAGCATCGAGGTGCCGCCGGCCACGTTGTTGGTGGCCTTGCCGATCTGCAGCGCCGAGCCCCAGCCGTTGAACTCGCCCTTGGCGTAGTCGACGCGGGCACTGAACATCGGCGAGCGCAGCGCGTTACCGCTGCCGTCGAGCGTGTAGCGCGAGGCGTTCATGTTGCCTATCGCCGTCTTGAAGTTCCACTTGCCGCTGGTGATGTCGGTGCCCAGCGCGGTGTAATAGGTTGGCGCGAGAAAGTCGAACATCATCCCGTGCGTCACGAACTTGGTCTGGTTCGCGAGGTAGTACTCGTAGCCCGACCAGTCCGGGATCTGCCCGGCCCAGAAGCGCTTGGACAGGCCGTCGAACGGGATCGACACGCTGGCCTCGTGCACGATCGACGGGAAGTTGTAGTTGCTACCCACGCTCTTGTGCGGCGCCAGCGTCAGGCGCCAGCGGGAGCCGCCTTCCAGTTCTTTCTGGAAGTCGATCACGGCCATGCCGAAGTACGAGTTGTCGTAGGCGAAGACGTCGTTGCCGGAGAAGTTGTTCAGGAATGCGAAGCTCGCGGTGCGCTGCGCGCGGTTGTAGATGTAGGTCGGGTCGATCACGCCGGTGATCTTCAGGCCCTTGAAGCCTTGCGACTCGATGGCGTCTTCGAGCGCTTCGGTTTTGGTGGTGGTGCGCGCCAGGTCGGCGGCCTGCTCGGGCGTCATGCCCCACTGCGGCGCCGGCTTGGCCTCGGCAGCCACCTGCTTGGCTTCAAGCTGCGTCACGCGCTCGCGCAAGGCGCGAATCTCTTTCAGCAGGTCTTCGTTCGACTGCGCCGATGCGATGGTCGGGAAGGCGACGGCACATGCCAGCGTCAGGGGGGTGAGTTGCCAGAGCTTGTTCATCGGGTTCTCCTTGTTTTGGTCGGTTGTTTTGAGAGGCAATTCATTCACCGCAGAGTCGCAGAGGGCACAGAGGAATACGGAGAAGAGAAAACAGATGTCTTGATCTCTTCTCTGCGCAACTCTGCGTCCTCTGCGACTCTGCGGTGAAGCATTTCGATCTCTTCGTCACGATCAACTGCCAGCGCGCGACGCGGCGGCCATGTCGCGGGTGCGGTTGCGCTCGGCGCGGGCGATCAGGTAGCTCGCGACCACGATGCCGGTGGCCACCACGACCACAGTGATCGTGGCAACCGCGTTCACGCTCGGGTTCAGGCCGAGCCGCGCGCGCGAGAAGATGACCAGCGGCAGCGTCGTCGAGCCGGGGCCGGAGAGGAATGCCGACAGCACCACGTCGTCTAGCGAGAGCGTGAACGTGAGCAGCCAGGCCGACATGATCGACTGCGCGATCATCGGCAGCGTGACCAGCGTGAACACCTGGAACGGCCGGGCGCCGAGGTCCATCGCAGCTTCTTCGAGTTGCGGGTTCAGGTCTTGCAGCCGCGCCTGCACCACGACGGTGGCGTAGGCCATGCCGAGCAGCAGGTGGCCGAACCAGATGGTCAGCGCGCCGCGTTCCGGGTAGCCGGTGGCGCGCTGAACCGACACCAGCATCAGCAGCAGCGACAAGCCGATGATGACCTCGGGCATCACCAGCGGCGCGTTGACCATGCCGGTGAACAGCGTGCGGCCGGTGAAGCGCCGGTACTTGACGAGCGCGAATGCGGCCAGCGTGCCCAGCACCACCGAGCCGCAGGCGGTGTAGAACGCGATGCGCAGCGAGAGCCACAGACCGGCGAGCATCTCGCGGTCGTTCGCGAGTGCGGCGTACCAGCGTGTCGTGAAGCCGGCCCACTTGTTCGGGATCGGCGAGTCGTTGAACGAGTAGACGACCAGCGCCACGATGGGCAGGAACAGGAACACATAGCCCGCCACGAGCCAGCCGCGCGCGAACCACTGGTTGAACGCCGGGCTCAGTACGCCCCGGCTGCGCGTGGGAGTGCGCGGCGCGCTCATCGCCGCAACTCCTGCGCCTGCGCCTGGTAGCGGTTGAAGATGGCCAGCGGCACGAGGATCAGCACGATCATCACCACCGCCACGGTCGAGGCCATCGGCCAGTCGTTGTTGCTGAAGAACTCGTCCCACAGCACGCGGCCGATCATCAGCGTTTGCGGGCCGCCCAGCAGCTCGGGGATCACGAACTCACCGATGCACGGGATGAACACCAGCATCGAGCCGGCGATGATGCCGGCCTTCGACAGCGGCACCGTGACCTTCCAGAACGCGGTGAAGGCGGTGGCGCCCAGGTCTTGCGCGGCTTCGAGCAGGCGCAGGTCCATCTTCGCGAGGTTGCCGTACAGCGGCAGGATCATGAAGGGCAGGTAGGTGTAGGTCATGCCCAGCACCAGCGAGAACGGCGAGTTCATGTAGCGGTCGAGCGCTGGGATGAGCCCGCCCGCCAGCAGCAGGTGGTCGATGCGCAGAAAGGTCAGCAAGTCGGCAACCCAGCCGTTCTCGGAGAGCAGGCCCTTCCAGGCGTACACGCGCAGCAGGAACGAGGTCCAGAACGGCAGCATCACGAGCATCAGCAAGGCGGGCTGAATGCTTTGCTTCGCGCGCGCCATGAAGTAGGCGAACGGGTAGCCGATGAACAGGCACAGCACGGTCGTGGTGGCGGCGTAGACCAGGCTCGACCAGTAGGTCTTGAAGTAGAGATCGTCTTGCGTGATGAAGACGTAGTTGCTGAACTTGAGCGTGAGCTGGATCAGGCCGTCGGCGGAGGTGAGCACGTCTTTGAAGCGCACGCCGTCCATCTCGGACACGCTGATCTTCAGCACGATCAGGAACGGCAGCATGAAGAACACCAGCAGCCATGCATACGGCGTGCCGATCACGACCGTGCGGCCGCGCGTCAACAAGGCGCGCAGGCTCTTCATGGCGCGCTGCCCGTCATTGCGTCAACACCACTTGAGCCGTGGGCGACCAGTGTGCCCACGCGGTGTCGCCCCAGGTGAGTTGCTCGTCGCGGTGGCGGGCGACGTTGCTTTCGCTCACCTTCAGCACCGCGCCGCTCGCGAGTTGCAGGTGGTAGACGGTGAAGCTGCCGAAGTACGACAGGTCTTTGACCGTGCCGCGCACTTGGTTGTGCGGGCTGTGCTCGCCGGCCGGCTCGGTGTTGCTCAGCTCGATCTTCTCGGGCCGCACCGCCACGCTCACCGCCATGCCTTCGGTGCCGGTGATGCCGTGGCCCACGTAGTGCGTGCAGTCGGCGCAGCTGATGATCACGTGGTCGGGCCAGTCTTCGCTGAGCGTGCCTTCCATCATGTTCACGTTGCCGATGAAGTCGGCCACGAAGCGGGTGGCCGGGGTTTCATAAATGTCACTCGGCGCGCCGACCTGCAGCACGCGGCCTTCACTCATCACCGCGATGCGCGTGGCCATGGTCATGGCCTCTTCCTGGTCGTGCGTGACCATCACGCAGGTCACGCCCACGCCTTCGATGATGTTGACGAGTTCGATCTGCGTTTCCTCGCGCAGCTTCTTGTCGAGCGCGCCGAGCGGCTCGTCGAGCAGCAGCATCTGCGGGCTCTTGGCGAGGCTGCGCGCGAGGGCCACGCGTTGCTGCTGGCCGCCCGACAACTGGTGCGGCTTGCGCTGTGCGTACTTGCCCAGTTGCACCAGCTTCAACATGGCTTCGACGCGCGCCGCGATCTGGTCTTTCGGCATGCCGTCGCGCTTCAGGCCGAAGGCGATGTTCTCGAACACGGTGAGGTGCGGGAACAGCGCGTACGACTGGAACATCATGTTGAACGGCCGGTCGTAGGGCGCCATGCCGGCGATGTCACGGCCCTCGAGCACGATGCGGCCGGAGGTCGGCGTCTCGAACCCGGCGAGCATGCGCAGCAACGTGGTCTTGCCGCAGCCCGACGAGCCGAGCAGGGCGAAGATCTCGCCTTTGGCGATGTCGATGGACACGTGGTTCACGGCCACGGCACCGCCGCCGAAGTCTTTCACCACGTCCTGGATCTGCAGGAAGGGCATCGCGGCCGGTGCGGCCGCAGGTGCCGCCGAAGTACTGCTGTTCATGCGCTGGCCCCGGGTCGCGTCGGGCCGCTCACAGGCCGGTCTTGAAGCCGGTGTAAAGCCGCGTCATGGTGCGGCGCGTGTCGTTGCTCAGGGCCTCGGGCGCCTGCATCTTGGCCAGGTCGGCGTCGCTCAGGAACACGCTCGGGTTGTTGGCCACTTCGGGCTTCACGAACTTGCGCGACTCCTTGTTCGGGTTCGCGTAGAACACCTTGTTGGTCAGGCTCGCGTGCACCTCGGGCCGCATGATGTAGTTGATGAACTTGTGGGCGTTGTTCGGGTGCGCCGCGTCGGCCGGGATCACCATGGTGTCGAAGAACAGGATGCCGCCGGTCTTCGGGATCAGCGCTTCGAGCTTCTGGCCGGTCTTGCCGTCGATGGCGCGCTGCTTCGCGATGTTCACATCGCCCGACCAACCGAGTGCCACGCACACCGAGCCGTTCGCCATGTCGTTGATATAGCCCGACGAGCTGAAGAGCGTGACGTACGGGCGCACGCTCTTGAGCAGCGGCGCCACGCCGGCATAGTCAGCCGGGTTCTTGCTGTAGGCTGGCTTGCCGAGGTAGTGCAGGGCGGCGGGGATGATTTCGGTCGCCGAGTCGAGGAAGCTCACGCCGCAGCTCTTCAACTTGCTGATGTACTCGGGCTTGAAGACAAGGTCCCAGGCGTTGTCTGGCATGGGCACGCCGCCGAGGGCGGCCTTGACCTTGTCGACGTTGATGCCCACGGTCGTGAAGCCCCACAGCCAGTTCACCATGTACTGGTTGCCCGGGTCGAGCTTGGCGAGTTGCGCCTGCACCGAGGGGTCGAGGTTCTTCAGGTTCGGCAGTTGTGATTTGTCGAGCTTGCGCAGCAGGCCACCATCGGCCTGCACCTTGGCCCAGTACGACGACGGCACGACGATGTCGTAGCCAGTCTTGCCGGCCACGAGCTTGGCGTGGACGATCTCGTTGGTGTCGAAGTTGTCGTAGCGCACCTTGATGCCGGTTTCCTTCTCGAAGTTGGCGAGCGTGTCGTCGGCGATGTAGTCGGACCAGTTGTAGACGTTCAGCACCTTCTCTTCTTCCTGTGCACGGGCCGGGCCGGCCCACAGCAGGGCGGCGCCGGTCAGGGCGATTGCCATCGAGGTCAGGGTCTTTTGGGCGCTGTACATCCGGGTCATGGTGGTCCTTTGTGTGGCGTGGTTCGGTGCAGATAGCGGTGCAGGTCTGGGTGCGGGACAGTCTAGCCAGCGGTCAGGGCGGGGCAGCTACAGGCAAACCCCGTGCCACCGCGACGTCGCCGGTCAGACCCAACCCCGATGCGTGACGTCGGCGAGTGTCAGATCGAGGCAGCGGCGGATCAGCGCCATCATCTCGTCGATCTGCGCGCGGGTGATCACGAGTGGCGGCGCCACGATCATGCGGTCGCCGACGGCGCGCATGATCAGCCCGCTGGCAAAGCAATGACCACGGCACAGCATGCCGACCTCATGCTCCGACGCGAACACCTTGAGGCGCGACTTGTCCTGCACGAGTTGCACTGCGCCCATCAGCCCGCAGGTCTGGACCTCGCCGACGAGCGGGTGCTCGGCCAGTGTTGCGAACTGCTGCGCGAGGTACGGCCCGAGGTCGTCGTGCACCTTGCGCACCACGTCGCCCTGTTGCAGCAGGCGTATGTTCGCGAGTGCCACCGCACACGCGACAGGGTGCCCGGAGTAGGTGTAGCCGTGGTTGAACTCGCCGCCTTGCTCGATCAGCACGCGGGCGATGCGCTCCCCCACCATCACGCCGCCGAGCGGCACGTAGCCTGAGGTCACGCCCTTCGCGAAGGTCATCAGGTCGGGCCTGAAGCCGAAACGCTCGCAGCCGAACCAGTGGCCGGTGCGGCCGAAGCCGCAGATCACTTCGTCGGACGCGAGCAGCACGCCGTACTTGTCGCAGATGCGCTGGATCTCGGGCCAGTAGGTGTCGGGCGGCACGATCACGCCGCCGGCGCCCTGCACGGGTTCGCCGATGAAGGCGGCGACTTTTTCGGCGCCGATCTCGAGAATGCGGGTCTCCAGCGCAGCGGCGGCCTTCAAGCCGAACGCGTCGCGCGTCATGCCCTGGCCGCACTCGAACCAGAACGGCTGCTCGATGTGCGTGATGCCCGGGATCGGCAGCCCGCCCTGCGCATGCATGCCGCTCATGCCGCCGAGCGAGGCGCCGGCCATCGTCGAGCCGTGATACGCGTTGTTGCGGCTGATGATGACGGTGCGTTCCGGCTGGCCCAGAACGTCCCAGTAGCGGCGCACCATGCGCACCACGGTGTCGTTGCCCTCCGAGCCCGAGCCCGAGAAGAACACGTGCTTGAACTGCGGCGGCGACACCTCGGCCAGCAGCTCGGCGAGTTCGATGGCCGGTGGCGTGGCGGTCTGGAAGAAGCTGTTGTAGAACGGCAGCTCGGTCATCTGCTTGGTCGCCGCGTCGATCAAGGCCTTCTGACCGTAGCCCACGTTCACGCACCACAGGCCCGACATCGCATCGAGGATCTTGTGGCCGTCACTGTCCCAGAGGTAGATGTTGTCGGCGCGCACGATCACGCGCGAACCCTTGTTCGCGAGCGCCTTGAAGTCGGTGAACGGGTGCAGGTAGTGGGCCGCGTCGGCGGCCTGCCACTGTGCAGTCGTGCGCTCGGCGCTGGATTTCAGAACAGCATTCATGCGGTGCTCCTGGACTTCAAACATGCAGCAAAAGGTGCTCGCGTTCCCACGGCGAGATGACCTTCATGAACTCGGCGTGCTCGATCTCCTTGACCTCGGTGTAGACGGTCACGAACTCCTTGCCGAGCACGTCGTGCAGAGCCGTTTCATTGCGCAGCATCGTCAGCGCCTCGACCAGGCTGCGTGGCAGCTCGTACGCGCCCAGGTAGGCGTCACCCTTGCACTCGGGTGTGGGCTCGATGCGGTTCTTCATGCCGAGGTAGCCGCACGCCAGCGTCGCCGCGAGGGCGACATAGGGGTTGGCGTCGGCGCCGATCACGCGGTTCTCGATGCGCCGTGCGGCGGGCGTGGCGATGGGCGAGCGGATGCCGACCGTACGGTTGTCCGTGCCCCACTGGATGTTGATCGGCGCGGCATTCGCGCGCACCAGGCGGCGGTAGCTGTTCACGTACGGTGCGAACAGCGCCATCGCGCCCGGCACGTACTTCTGCAGGCCGCCGATGTACCAGTAGAACTCTTTCGATGCGGTGCCATCGGCGTTGCTGAAGATGTTCTTGCCCGTCACCTTGTTGACGATGCTCTGATGCACATGCATCGCGCTGCCGGGCTCGCCGGCGATCGGCTTGGCCATGAAGGTCGCGAACATGTCGTGCCGCATTGCGGCCTCGCGCACGGTGCGCTTGAAGAAGAACACCTCGTCGGCCAGGCCCAGCGGGTGGTCGTGGAAGAAGTTGATCTCCATCTGCCCGGCGCCGACCTCGTGGATCAGCGTGTCCACGTTCAGCTCCATCTTCTCGCAGTAGTCGTACACGTCTTCGAACAGCGGGTCAAACTCGTTCACCGCGTCGATCGAATAGGCTTGGCGCGAGGTCTCGGCGCGGCCGCTGCGGCCGATGGGCGGCTTCAGCGGAATGTCAGGGTCGGTGTTGCGCGCGACGAGGTAGAACTCGAGCTCGGGTGCCACCACCGGGCTCCAGCCCTCGGCGTCGTA
>JANNBF010000038.1:0-6321 GCA_031385155.1 Rhizobacter sp. | reverse complement strand
AAGAACGCGCGCGTGCCGGTCAGGCGGGCGGGCGTGATCTTGCCGTTTTCACCGATGAAGTCACGCAGGGTGTCGACATCCTTGTAGTCGATCTGCTTGACGCCGGTGACCGTGAAGCGGCAAAAGCGCTTGCGACGGAACAGCAGGGACTGGGTGTTGCGCTTGGGTTTGCGGTCCTTGGAGAACCGACCTTTTCCACGTGGCGGGGGCATATTGAAACCTCTTTGCGAGCCGGCTTCTTCCGAAGCTCGGCGTGATCATTTTTGAACAGTGAACCCGGGCTTTTCAGTCGAGTTCGGTGACATGGAAGACGATGCCGCGACCGTTGCGGGCCGAGCCCAGGAAACCAACAAAACCGTGTGTGCTTCCCAACTCCAGCTTGGCGGCCTGCTGCGTGATGGCTCCGATGGCGCGTGCCTTGATCTCGAAGAACACCTGCCGCACCAAGCCGTCTTGCGTGACCTGCGATTCGTGCTTGAGGCTCAAATCGAGGGCCGGCAACCCGGCTGGTGTGTAGCGCAGCGCGCCGCGCTCCAGGAGCTGCGCGGTCAGCACCAGACGGTTCAGGCCGCGGTCTCCTGGGCCTGAGCCGGAGCTTGCGGTGCCGGTGCACGGCGGTTGTCTTCGCGCTCGACCGACTTCATCATGACCGACGGTGTCGTGACCGCGGTGTCTTGCAGCACGGTCAGGTGGCGCAGCACGGCGTCGTTGAAGCGGAAGCCCGTTTCCAGCTCGACAAGGGTTTCCTTGCTGCACTCGATGTTGACGCACAGGTAATGCGCCTTCGCGAGCTTCTGGATCAGGTACGCCATTTGACGGCGGCCCCAGTCTTCGACGCGGTGCACCTTGCCGCCGCCGGCGGTGATGACACCCTTGTAGCGCTCCAGCATGGCCGGAACCTGTTCGCTCTGATCCGGGTGGATCAAGAGCACGATTTCATAGTGACGCATTGAGACTCCTTGTGGTTTCCAGCGCTGCCGATCCGAACGCGGGATGCGAACAAAAGCAGTTCTGGCATGAAAGCCACCCCGAAGCGTCAGACCCGGGTGTGGCAAGGGAAGCCCAAGATTATAGCCCGCTCAGTCTGCCTTCGGGTAGCGCAGGCGCCGCACGAAGGCACGCGCCTCGGCGCTGGGCGCAGGCGTGAGCAGGCTCACGAGCACGCCGACCGTGAAACCCACCGGCACGCCGAACACGCCGGCCGAGATGGGCAGCACCCCGAACCACAGCTCCGGAGCGGTCGTCACGCCGAAGAGGCCCCGCAACCAGGCTTCGTTTCTGATCATGTAGTAGAGCGTGACGCCCAAGCCTGACGCCATGCCGCACACCGCGCCCCACCCGTTCGCCCGGCTCCAGAACACGCCCATCACGAGCGCCGGGAACAGCGCCGAAGCGGCGATCGAGAACGCGGCCGTGACGAGGAACAGGATGTCGGTAGGCTTCTGCGTCGCAAGCGCTGCCGCCGAGAGCGCGGCGACCAGCAACAGCACCTTCGAGACGGTGACGCGCCGCGCCCGCGACGCTCCCGGCGCGATCAGCTTGAAGTACAGGTCGTGCGACAGCGCGTTCGAGATCGTCAGCAACAGGCCGTCGGCAGTAGACAGCGCCGCCGCCAGCCCGCCCGCCGCCACCATGCCCGAGATGACATAGGGCAGCCCCGCGATCTCGGGCGCGGCCAGCACCAGCAGGTCACCGCTGATGCGGATCTCACCCAGCTGCAGGATGCCGTCGTGGTTGATGTCGGTGACCGAGATGAGCGACGGGTTCGACTTGGCCCAGCGCGCGACCCACGCCGGAAGGTGGTCGAACGGCAGGCCCACGAGGCCGTTGAAGACCTCGAACTTCAGCAACACGGCCAGCGCCGGCGCGGTCAGGTAGACGACCGAGATGAACACCAGCGACCACGCCACCGACTCGCGGGCCTGCTTCACCGAGGGCGTGGTGTAGCTGCGCATCAGGATGTGCGGCAACGCCGCCGTGCCCACCATCAGGCAGAACACCAGCGCCATGAAGTTGCGGCGCGACTCGCTGAACGCCTGCTGCTGAGCGGGCGTGCCGTCCGGGTCACCCGCGAACTGCTGGGCATGGCGCGGCATGCCGGCCAGCGGCTGCGCGCTCAGCTCATCACGCGCCTGCGCCACGCGCCAGACCTCGCGCGCCAGAGCGTCGCTCTTCGGCACGGCGGCCAGCGCCTTCTCGGCCTTTTGAATGTCACGCAGCGGCGCGTTTTCGGCCTTCAACGAGGTGACGCGCTGCTGCGCTGCCGTGCGCTGCTCGACCAGCGCGGTCGGCACGTCCTGCAGGTGCTTCGAATGCTCGTCGGCACGGGTCTTGAAGAGCGCGCGCACCTCGATCTCCTTCGGGTCGACCAGCAACTGCTGCTCGCGCTCACTGACCTTCGCCAGTTGCTGGCCGATCACGAACTGCGGCACCGGCACGCCGGTCTGCTTCATCGAGAGCCAGACCACCGGCGTGACGTAGGCGACGGCCAGGATGATGTACTGCGCCACCTGCGTCCACGTGACAGCGCGCATACCGCCGAGGAATGAACACACCAGCACCCCGCCAAGGCCGAGGAAGATGCCGATGACGAAGTCGACTCCGGTGAGCTGCGTGGTGATCAGCCCGACGCCGTAGATCTGCGCCACCAGGTAGACGAACGAGCACAGGATGGCGGCGAACACGCCCACCAGGCGAGGCACGGTGCCGCCGTAGCGCTCGGCCAGGAAGTCGGGAATGGTGTATTGACCAAACTTGCGCAGGTAGGGTGCCAGCAACAGCGCCACCAGAACGTAGCCCCCGGTCCAGCCCATCACGTAGGCAAGGCCGCCGTAACCCTGCAGGTACAAGGTACCGGCCAGGCCGATGAACGTCGCGGCGGACATCCAGTCGGCCGCAGTGGCCATGCCGTTGTAGAACGCGGGCACACGGCGCCCCGCCACGTAGTACTCGACCACGTCGGTGGTGCGGCTGACAATGCCGATGGCCGCGTACAGGCCCACTGTGGCCAGCAGAAAGCTCACGCCGATCCACAGGCGCGGCAAGCCCATGCGTTCGAGCAACGCGATCAACGCGACGAACGCGATGAATGCCGCCGTGTAGCGCAGGTAGATGACGTCCAGGCGGCGCCGAAACGCAGCAGCGGCGGGGTTGACGGGCGGGGCAGTCAAGCCTCAGTCGTCCTGCGTCGCGCCGAAAGCTTCGTCGAGCCGGTGAGCCAGGCGTGCATAGGCCCAGGTCAGCACCACATAGACCAGCGGCGCGCCTTGTGCGGCCACCCAGAAACTGAATGGCCAACCACCCACACGGCCGCCGAGTTCGCGCGCATAAAACGCGCTGCCGAACGTCACCAAGAACCAGATCGCAAGCAGGCCGGCCGTCAGGCGCTGGCTCGCGTGCCAGTGTCCTCGCGAAGCGTCAGCGTCGAGCATCGAGGCGGCTCGCCGGTCGAAAATGGGCGGCCATGACCGTCGAAAAAATGGGGCAGGTCGGCATCGCTTATTGTGCAATCGCGCGCGGCGACTGCCGGGGATCATGACGCACCCGCTTGATAGGGATTCTCCGGGGTCGGCGTGCATGCCAACATGCAGCGACAACGCGGTGCGAGGGCATGCCGGCACCTACATTCAACCCAGCCTGCCGCGTGGCGGGTTGCCAACGGACTTGACGCGATGACGAGCTCAACGAAGCCAGGGTTTCTTTCGTCGGTGCCGCCAGCCAACGCGCCGGATGCTTGGGCTGCGACCCGAGCACAAACCTCGCTGGCGACCCAGTTCCTCCAGGACAAGGACGACTACCTCGCCCCCGACCGGCAAGACATCGGCCGCCTGACCGGCGTCAACGAACGCGAGTTGTTCGTCTCGTGCGACCCGGCCCTGGCCATGCAGCAGCAGTTCGAACACCTGCACCCCGAGTTCATCGCGGTGCATGACATCGCCACCGCATCGTCGCGCAAGCTGCTGGCCGGCATTGCTGCGGCCAGTTCGCGCGCAGTGCAGAAACTGACCATCCGCCGGCAGGGCTATGGCACCGCGCTGGCCACGCTCGAGTTCGTCGAGCTGCCTGGCAACGACGGCAGCCTGCTGCGCATGTACAGCACCGAGGCGGATGCAGACACCACGTCGCGCCACGGCCTGGCGCGCATGCTGCTCGGCTTCAGCCGGCTCGGCGTGGTGATGGTCGGCGACCTGCCCGGCCACGCCATCGCGACGGCGCTCAAGCAACTGCGCGAACACATGATCACCGGGCCGTGGCCGAACCGCCAGTTGCTGCTGCTGCCCTTGGCGCCCGGCAGCACGCTGGCCACGCACGGGGTCGAGATGGCGCTGGGTACTCACGTCAACGTGCGCACCACGCCGCAGGTCACTCGGCCGGCCGACGCCTGGGGGTTCATCAACGGCACCTGGGCACGCGTGCGCGACCCGGCCAGCCCTGCCCAGCCGGCGCCGCCGCGTACAGCTGCCAGCAGCAGGCCGCCATCGGCGGTGCCGGCCCGGCCGGCGCGTGCCCCGTCCGACCCGTTGTCGATGCGGCCGATGCCCGCCGTGCCGTCGGCCGCCACGCGCGCGGCCGCGCCGACTGGCCTGCTCGACCGCTATGTGCACCAGCTGAGTGAACTGGCCGGCATGGTCAGTTGCTGCGTCTTCGACGTGGCGACCGGCCTTGAAGTCACCCACGCCGGCGCCAGCCCCGGCGCCGCCGACCTGGCCACGCACGGCAACGCCCTGCTTGCTGCCATGACCAGCACCAGCCGCACGCTCGGGCTCGGCCACGCCCTGCCCGAGGCGGCCATCACGCTCGGCTCGCACCACCTGTTGTTGCGGGCGGTGCCGCGCCACCCGGGCCTGGCCCTGCACGCCGTGCTCGACAAGACGCACGCCAACCTGACGCTCGCGCGCCTGCAGGTCTTGCGGATGGACTCGTTGTTCGAGGGGCCACCGGCGAAGTAGGGTCTAGTGAACGACCCGCTCGAACCCGAAGTCGCCGTCGTCGTAATCGACCGGGATCACGTCCTTCGGCCCGAAGCGGCCTTCCAGAATCAGCTTGGCCACCGGGTTCTCGATGCGGCGCTGGATCTCCCGCTTGAGTGGCCGCGCACCGAACACCGGGTCGAAACCGGCCTTCGCCAACTCGGCCAGCGCGCGTGGTGAAACCACGAGCTTCATCTCCATCTTCTCGAGCCGCGCCTCCAGCACCTTGAGCTGGATTTTCGCGATGGCCTCGATGTTCTTCGCGTCCAGCGCATGGAACACCACCGCCTCGTCGATGCGGTTCAGGAACTCCGGCCGGAAGTGCTGCTTCACCTCGACCCACACGGCGTCGTGGATGGCCTCGTAGGGCTGCCCGGCCATCTGCATGATCTGGTGCGAGCCGAGGTTGCTGGTCATCACGATCACGGTGTTCTTGAAGTCCACCGTGCGGCCCTGGCCATCCGTCAGGCGGCCGTCGTCGAGCACTTGCAGCAGCACGTTGAAGACATCCGGGTGCGCCTTCTCGACCTCGTCGAGCAGCAGCACGCTGTAGGGCTTGCGGCGCACGGCCTCGGTGAGCTGGCCGCCTTCGTCGTAACCCACATAACCCGGAGGAGCACCGATCAGCCGCGAGACCGAGTGCTTCTCCATGAACTCGCTCATGTCGATCCGCACCAGGTGGTCTTCACTGTCGAACAGGAACGATGCGAGCGCCTTGCACAGCTCGGTCTTGCCCACGCCGGTCGGCCCGAGAAACAGGAACGAGCCGGTCGGCCGGTTCGGGTCCGACAAGCCCGAGCGCGAGCGGCGGATCGCGTTCGCCACCGCTGTGATGGCTTCGTCCTGGCCGACCACGCGCTCGTGCAGCCGCGCTTCCATCTGCAGCAGCTTGTCACGCTCGCCTTGCATCAGCTTGGACACCGGGATGCCCGTGGCCCGCGCCACCACCTCGGCGATCTCTTCCGCGCCGACCATCGTGCGCAGCAGCTGCGGCTTGCCCTTCGTCGCGCCCTTCTTCGCCTCTTTCGCCTGCGTGTCCTTGAGCGTCTTCTCCAGCTCGGGCAGCTTGCCGTACTGCAGCTCGGCGACCTTGTTGAAGTCGCCCTTGCGCGTCCATTCCTCGATCTGGAAACGCGTGCGGTCGATCTCTTCCATCAGGTGCGCCGAGCCCTGCGCGGCTGCCTTTTCCGCTTTCCATAACTCCTCCAGGTCAGCCGCTTCGCGCTGCAGCTTCACGATCTCCTCTTCGATGAGCCCGAAGCGCTTCTGCGAGCCTTCGTCCTTCTCGCGCCGCACGGCTTCGCGCTCGATCTGCAGCTGTATCAGCCGACGGTCGAGCTTGTCGATGACC
>JANNBF010000029.1:0-7427 GCA_031385155.1 Rhizobacter sp. | reverse complement strand
CCAGCGCAGGCAGGTAGATGAAGCCGACCGCGCCGCCCGGCATGTCGGGGAGCGACCAACCGGCGATCACATAGCCGACCGTTCCCGCCACCGCGATCGGGAACCCCAACGCTGCCGACGTGGCCACCGCGCTGTGCATCTTCACGTTGCACCAGGTCATGAAGGGCACCGAGACGAACGCACCGCCCGCACCGACCAGCGCTGCCAGCAACCCGATCACGCTGCCCACGCCGAACAGCGGTGCCGCCGCCGGCAGCTCGCGCGTGGGCAGCGGCTTGCGGCCGCGCAGCATCTGCGTGGCCGAGAAGGTGATGAACACCGCGAACAGAACGCTCAGCACCTGCGTCGGCATGGCCTTGGCGATCTGCGCGCCGAGCAGCGAGCCGAGCACGATGCCGGGCGCGAGCTTGCGCACGATGTCCCAGCGCACGGCGCCGTGGCGGTGATGGGCGCGCACCGACGCCATCGACGTGAAGCAGATGGTCGCGAGCGACGTGGCGATGGCCATCTTCACGACCAGCTGCGACGGCATGCCGCGTGCCGACAGCACGAAGGTCATGAACGGCACCAGCAGCATGCCGCCGCCGATGCCGAACAAGCCCGCCAGGAAGCCGGCGCATGCGCCCAGCAGCAGCAACTCAATGACGAGCGCCCAACCCAGATCAAAGCTCATCCGCCAAGCCGGTGCAGCACGGCAGCCCATTCGCCCTTTGTGACGGGCGTGATCGACAGGCGGTTGCCACGCCGCAGCACCTGCATCGTCGCCAGTTCGGGCGCGGCGCGCAACTCGGCCAGCGGCAGCAGCCGGGTCTTGCGAACGAGCTTCACGTCGACGTTCAGCCAGCGCGGCTCGGTGGGGTCGGAGCGGGCGTCGAAGTAGAGGCTCGCGGCGTCGAACTGCGTCGCGTCGGGGTAGGCGAGCCGTGCCACTTCGGCCAGGCCCGCCACACCGAGCTCGGCGCAGGACGAGTGATAGAACAGCACGCCGTCACCGAGTTGCATGGCGTCGCGCATGAAGTTGCGCGCCTGGAAGTTGCGCACGCCGACCCACGGCACCGTGTGGTGCGGCGCGCGCGCCAAGTCGTCGATGGCGCACTCTGCGGGCTCGCTCTTCATCAGCCAAAAGGCCATGGCGTCGGGGTTCGAAAGGAGGGGGGTGTCCGCCGCATACCGTGAGCCGCATTCCTGAACCCAGGTAGTTCAGGTGGGCGAGGTCAGCCGGGCTTCGGGTTCATCTGACGCGAGACGATCACACCAACCGAGCGATGTTCCAAGCCCTTGCTCAAAGAGCATCGGTTCAAGGAAATATAAAGCTCACGCGAGTGCGACGGACGTTTTCATTCTATGCCCGCCACCGCGCTGCGCAGGGCCGAATCAGAGCAATTGCCCGTTCGCGCCAAGGGCATGATCGATGCGCCGGATGAGGTTGTCGATGTCGACCTCGCCGCGCTCCGGGGAGCCCGCCGGAGCCGCCGCTGGCGCGCTGCTGCGCACCTCCGGCCGGCCCGCCAGCGCATAGGCCAGGTTGAGCGCGGCAAGCACGGCGATGCGCTCGCGCGCCTTGACCTTGCCGCCGTCGCGGATGGCACCCATTTCTTGGTCGACATTGCTCACCGCTTCGAGCAATCCCGTCTCGCCGCCGTCGGGGCAGCCGAGCAGGTAGCTCTGGCCCAGGATCGTGACTTCGATCTGCTTCATGGCGTGCCCTCGGCGCTGTGCGCATCGCTGGTCTGCGTGTCTGGCGTGGGCTCGACGGGAAGGCGTTCGAGCAGCGCATCGATGCGGCTGCGCGCGGCATTCAGGCGTGAACGCAGGCTGTCGCGCTCGTGTTGCACCTGGGTCACCTGTTGCTCCAGCAGCACATTCGTTCGTTGCAACTCGTCGTGCCGCAGGAGCAGGCGCTCAACCCGGTCGGCGAGTTCTTCGATCTTCGACATGGCGTGTGTTGAAGCTGAGGACGACCTCGATTGTAGAGGCGACCACCGCTTACACTTGCGCCCGTTGGTGCCCGTGCCGGCGTTCATGCCGGCACAGTTAAACGGGAAGCAGAAGGAAGTCACACCCTGTGTGTGGCCCCCAAACTGCGCTGCCCCCGCAACGGTACGGCGGACGAAGCCGCGTGTTCATCGCCACGCTTCTGACACTGCGCACACACCACTGAAGGCCGCAAGGCCCTCGGGAAGGTCGCAGAGTTTGGTCCGCCAGCCCGGATACCGGCCAACGAGCGGGTGTTGCCTTGTGGCGGCGCCCATGTCGCAATCACCCGCGGGGAAGCGGACGGTTGCATGTTGCCCGGACCCTTCCTTCACCATGAGATCTCGTCACCCGGCGCTTCGTGCGCTTCCGGCGGCACCGTGCCCTGCGCGCGTGCCGACCGTGCTTTGCCTTGCCCTGCTCGCGGCGTTCGCAGCACCTGTGCGTGCTCAGTCGACGCTGGCGCCCGTTGTCGTCAGTGGCAGCCGCGAGCCGCTTCCCGTTGACCGCATCACGGCCGATGTGGTCGTGATCGATGCCCAGCGCATCCGCGAGAGCACGGCCGATTCCATCGAAGACCTGCTACGCCGCGAGGCCGGCGTGCAAGTCTCGCGCACCGGCAGCCCGGGGCAGAGTGCGGCGGTGTTCATTCGTGGTGCCGGCTCGGGCAACACGGTGGTGTTGATCGACGGCGTGCGGGTCGGCTCGGCCACGCTCGGGCAGGTCGAGTTCGAGGCGATCGGCCTGTCGCAGATCGAGCGGATCGAAGTGCTGCGCGGCCCGGGCTCCAGCCTGTACGGCGCCGATGCGGTGGGCGGCGTGGTGCAGATCTTCACGCGGCGCGGCGAGGGCGAAGCGCGCGTGGCCGGCAACCTGTTGGTCGGCGGCCACCGCTCGCTCGACGGCAGCGTCAGCGTGAGCGGCGCACAAGGCGGCTTCGACTATGCCGCGTCGCTGAGCCGCCAGAGCTCGCGCGGCGTGTCGGCATTGAAGCCGGGTGACCGCTTCGGCAACTACAACCCCGACGACGACGGCTACGCGCGGGACAGCGCGCAGCTCCGGCTCGGCTTCACGCCGGCGGCGGGTCAGCGCCTCGGCGTGAACCTGATCGAGAGCCGCTTGAACTCGCAGTACGACGCGAGCGAGTACATCGCGCCGAACTTCAACCAGGACGCCACACCCGACTTCCGCAGCAAGCTCAAGAGCAGCATCGCGTCGCTCGACTACCGCGGCGAGTTCGGCCCGGGCCTGGCAATGACCGCACAGGCCGCGCACAGCGACGACGACCTGAAGAGCGGCGGCACCGAGATCAGTCGCTACCGCACCCAGCGCGACCAGTTCACGCTGCAAGGCGCATGGACGCCGCTGGCCGGCCAGCAATTCGTGGCCGTCTTCGAGCACCTGACCGAGCGCGCGCACTCCGACGCCTTCAGTGCCGACGAGAGCCGCCGCAACGACGCGCTGGTGCTCGGTTACAGCGGCCAATTCGGCGCGCACACGCTGCAGGCCGACGTGCGGCAAGACCGCAACTCGGTCTACGGCAGCAACCCGACCGCGCGCCTGGGCTGGAGCATGGAAGTCGCCAAGGGCTTGCGCGTGCGCGTGCTCGGCGGCAACACCTTCCGCGCGCCCAGCTTCAACGAGCTGTTCTATCCCGGCTACGGCGTGCCCACCGTCACGCCCGAGAAGGGCAGCAGCGTCGAGCTGGGCCTGACCTGGCGTTCCGGCAGCACCGAGGTGTCGGCCACCGCCTACGAGAACCGCGTGCGCGACATGATCGGCTACGAGACCAACAACGCCCTGTGCCCGGCCGACCCGTCGTACCAGTACGGCTGCGCGCGCAACATCGGCGAGGCCCGGTTGCGCGGTGGCGCGCTGTCGGCCACGCACCGCTGGGGGAACCTGCGAATCGCCGCCACGCTCGACGTGCTGGACGCGCAGGATCGGGTCCAGAACAAGCGTCTGGCGCGCCGCGCGGCTCACCAGGAAAGCCTGAGTGCCGACTACGACATGGGCGCGTGGGCCTTCGGTGCGGCGGTGCTCGCATTGGGCAAGCGGCCCGACGGCGGTGCCGAGCTCGGCGCCTATGAAACGCTGGACCTGCGCGCGCGCTGGCGCATCGCCCCGCAGTGGCAGTTGGAGGCGAAGTTGCTGAACGCGACCAACCGCAGCATTGAGCCGGCGCGCGATTACCAGCAGATCGGCCGCCAGGCCTGGCTGGGTGTGCGCTTCGATGGCAGGGGCTTGTGAAGCGGCCGTCGGCGGCACGCGATGACACAGGCACATGACCTGACCATGAGGCAGGCGCATGAGCTGATCCTCGGCGGGCAGCGCAGCGGCAAGTCGCGCTGCGCCGAGGCGCGCGCCCGCGCGTGGCTCGACGCGCCGGGCCGCTCGGCGGTGCTGCTGGCCACGGCACTGGCCGGTGACGGTGAGATGCGCGAACGCATCGAGCGCCACCGCGCCGACCGGGCACAGCGCGTGCCCGAGCTCATCACCGACGAAGTGCCGGTGGCGCTGGCCGAGGCGGTGGCATTCCACACGGCGCCGAGCCGGCTCGTCGTCATCGACTGCCTTACCTTGTGGTTGACGAACCTGCTGATGCCGATGAGCGGCGAGCCCGCGACCGCCGATGTGGTCGGTGCCGCACAGCACGCGCTGTGCGCCGCGTTGCAGCGTGCCAGCGGCCCGGTGCTGCTGGTCTCGAACGAGATCGGCCTGGGTGTGGCGCCGATGTCGGCGCTGGCGCGACGCTTTGTCGATGAACTCGGTCGCCTGCACCAGGGCGTGGCGGCGCTGTGCCCGCGCGTCACCTTGATGGTGGCGGGCATCGAAGTGGCGGTGAAGCGCGGAGGCTCTGAATGACGCCGCACGCAGGCGCGCGCGGCGTGCGAGCTGTGCATGTCACGCAAACCGTGAAGGCCACGCTCGTGGCGCTCGCGCTGTGCCTGCACGCACAGGCCGGTGCGCAGGTCAGCGTGCGCGACGAGCGCGGCGCCACGCTCACCTTCAACGCGCCGCCGAAGCGCATCGTCAGCCTGCTGCCGTCGCTGACCGAGAGCGTGTGCGCGCTCGGCGGCTGCGCGCTGCTGGTGGGCACCGATCGCTTCTCGAACTCGCCGGCGAGCGTGCTCGCGCTGCCCAAGCTCGGCGGGCTCGATGACGCGCAGGTCGAACGCATCGCCGCGCTCGCGCCCGATGTGGTGCTGGCGGCCACGTCGGCCCGGGTCATCGACCGGCT
Organism: Rhizobacter sp.; assembly: GCA_031385155.1. Classification (GTDB taxonomy): domain Bacteria; phylum Pseudomonadota; class Gammaproteobacteria; order Burkholderiales; family Burkholderiaceae_C; genus LMDS01. Next base: position 2,212 of record JANNBF010000029.1, on the reverse strand, counting down.
TGAATCGCTGGGCATCCGCGTGCTCGTGCTCGAGCCGCGCAACCATGCCGATGTGCAGCGCTCGCTCGCCACCTTGGCCACGTTGCTCGGCCGGCCCGATGAAGGCGCGCGGCTGTGGTCGGCCATCGAGCGCGACATGCGCGAGGCTTTGATCCGCGTGCCCGCCGCATTGCGCGGTCAACGTGTCTATTTCGAAGTCGACGCCACGCCGTATGCGGCCGGTGCCGGCTCGTTCATCGGCCAGACGCTGGCGCGCCTGGGCCTCGCCAACGTGGTGCCGGCCGAGCTCGGCCCGTTCCCGAAGCTGAACCCCGAGTTCGTGGTGCGCGCCCGGCCCGACATCGTGATGGCCGCGAAATTCAACCTCGGCGACATGCCCAAGCGCCCCGGCTGGGCTGGCCTGCGTGCCTTGCAACGCGGCCGCAGCTGCGGCTTTGCGAGCGAGCCCTACGAGGTGCTCGTGCGCCCCGGCCCGCGCATGGGCGAAGCCGCGTTGACGCTGGCCGACTGCCTGGTCCAGATCGCCAAGGTGCCCTGATGGCCGAGGCCGACCGCCAGCGCCGCTTGCGGCTCGTGATCACGCTCACGGTGCTCACCATGTTGCTGCTGGCCGCCGGCCTGGCGGCGGGCAGCGAAGGCTGGTCGCCGGGCGCGCTGTGGGCCACGCTGCAGGGCAGCGATGCCGCGTTGATCGTCGGCCAGATCCGCGCGCCACGCACGCTCGGCGCGTGGCTCACCGGCGCCTTGCTGGGCCTGGCCGGCGCCACGGCGCAAGGCTTGTTCCGCAACCCGCTGGCCGACCCGTACCTGCTGGGCTCGGCCTCCGGCGCCACGCTCGGCGTGGTGCTGGTGCTGGCCGCGAGCGCGCTGGTCGGTCATGGCATCAGCCTGGCCACGGCCGACGCGCTGGCCCGCATCGGCCTGGTGGCCGCCGCGTTCGCTGGGGCCTTGCTCGGCGTGCTGCTCACGCTCACGCTCGCGCGCGGCGCCGAGCAGACCACGCGGTTGTTGCTGGCCGGCGTGGTGGTGGGCGTGGTGCTCGCCGCGCTCAATGACCTGGTCACCAGCGCCGCGCCCGATGCACTGCGCGGCAAGCAGGCGTTCTTGCTTGGCAGCACCGGCTTTCTGGGCTGGACCAGTTGCGCGGCGCTCGGCCTGGGCCTGGTGCTGGCCTTGCCGACAGCGTGGCGCCTGTCGCGCGCGCTCGACGCCCTGACGCTTGGCGAAGACAGCGCGCGCAGCCTCGGCCTGCGGCTGTCGCGCGTGCGCATGGCGCTGGTGGCGGCACTCGCGCTGGCCACGGGCCTGGCGGTGTCGCAGGCCGGCTTGATCGCATTCGTCGGGCTGGTCGCGCCGCACCTGGTGCGCCGCTTCGCACCGGCGCCGCACGGCTTCACACTCGTCGCCAGTGCGGCGGCCGGCGGCACGCTGCTGCTGATGGCCGACGTGCTGGCGCGCAGCCTGATCGCGCCGCAAGAGGTGCCGGTCGGCGTGCTCACCGCATTGCTCGGCGGCGGCTATTTGCTGTGGCTGCTGCGCAAGCGCAGGTTCGCATGACTGGGTTGGTAAGCCACCCCGAGACGCTCAGCGCGCACGGCATCAGCGTGGCGCTCGGCAGCACGCAGGCGCTGCGCGACGTGACGCTGACGCTGCGCCCGGGCTGGACCGCCATCGTCGGCCCCAACGGCGCCGGCAAGTCGACGCTGCTGCGCGCGCTCGCGGGCTTGCAGCGGGTGGATGCCGGCAGCGTCAGCTTCAACGGCCGCCCGATCACGCAGTGGAGCGCGCGGGCGCTGGCACAGCAACTTGCCTGGCTCGCGCAGCAGGGCGAGGCGACCGGCGAGCTGACGGTGCGCGAGGTCGTGCACCTCGGCCGCCTGCCGCAGCTGGGCCTGTTCACGGCGCCGGGGCCGGCCGATGAAGCGAGTGTCGATGCCGCGCTCGTCGATGCCGAATGCACCGGCTGGCAGCACCGCCGCCTGCATGAACTGTCGGGCGGTGAACGCCAGCGCGTGCTGCTGGCGCGCGCACTGGCCACCGGCGCGGCGTGGCTGCTGCTCGACGAGCCCACCACGCACCTCGACCCTTTGCACCAGGTCGCGCTGGTGCGCCTGTTGCGGCGCCATGCGGCGCGCAGCACGGCGGTGGTGAGCGTGTTGCACGACTTGTCGCTCGCGTTGCTGGCCGACCGGCTGGTGGTGCTGGCGGATGG
>JANNBF010000012.1:0-7293 GCA_031385155.1 Rhizobacter sp. | reverse complement strand
GCATCCGCGCCCATACCGTGCATGCGCAGGCACCGAGTCTGTTCGCCACCGCACCGGTCGGCGCGATCAACAAGGTGCTCAAGCGCGCCGGCTGGGCTGCGAAAGACGTTGACCTGTGGGAGGTGAACGAAGCCTTCGCGGCGGTCACGCTGGCGGCCATGACCGAGTTCAAGCTGCCGCACGAGATCGTCAACGTGCACGGCGGTGCGGTTGCACTCGGCCACCCGATCGGCGCAAGCGGGGCGCGCATCGTCGTCACGCTGCTCGGCGCGCTGCGCCAGCGCGGCCTCAAGAAGGGCGTGGCCGCGCTGTGCATCGGGGGCGGCGAAGCCACGGCGATGGCGCTCGAGTGGTTGTGACCTTGGCCAAGTTCGATGCCCGCTTGATCACCATCAACGAGTTGATCAGCGGCGGCACCCGCTACTCGCACGAAGACATCGCCAACTTCGCGCGCATGAGCCTCGACCACAACCCCTTGCACCTGGACGCGCGGCAGGCCCAGCGCGCGCGCTTCGGCGAGATCATCGCCAGCGGCCAGCAAACGGCTGCGGTGCTGATGGGCTTGCTGGCCACGCACTTCTCGCGCGACAGCGACGGCGTGCCGCGCGAGATGCTGTGCCTGAACATGAACTTCGCGTTCAAGGCGCCGGTGTTCGCCGGGCAGGAGTTGCAACTGCGTTGGCGCGTGACGAACATCGAGCCCAGCAGCAAGCTCGGCGGCTTGATCGGCCACCTCGACGGCGGTGCATCGGTCGTGCGTGGCAAGCCGGCCGTGGTGGCGCGCGGCACCATCCTCGTGACGACACCCGGAGCGATGCCGTCGCTCGCCCCGACACCGTCGCCAACACCGCCGCCAACACCATGACCCGCCATGCAACTGTCTGAAGACCACCGCGCCGTGCAAGACGCGGTGCGCGCCTACGTGCAGGCCGAGATCGCGCCCCACGCCGCCGCGTGGGACAAGAGCCACCACTTCCCGAAGGCCGAGCTGCAAGGCCTGGCCGCGCTCGGCTGCTACGGCGTGGCCGTGCCCACCGAGTGGGGCGGCGCGGGGCTCGACTACCTGGCGCTGGCCGTCATCATCGAAGAGATTGCCGCGGGTGACGGCGCCACGTCCACCGTGGTCAGTGTCAACAACTGCCCGGTCTGCTCGATCCTGATGGCCTGGGCCAGCGACGCGCAGAAGGCACAGTGGCTCACGCCGCTGGCGCGCGGCGACTGGCTCGGCGCCTTCTGCCTGACCGAGCCGCACGCCGGCTCGCAGGCCGACGGGCTGAAGACCACCGCGCGGCTCGTTCAAAGTGCCGACGGTGACGTGTACGTGCTCGACGGCGTCAAGCAGTTCATCACCAGCGGCAAGAACGGCGACGTCGCCATCGTGATGGCCGTGACCGACAAGGCAGCCGGCAAGCGCGGCATCAGCGCGTTCATCGTGCCCACCAACACACCGGGCTACACCGTCGCGCGTGTCGAAGACAAGCTCGGCCAACACGCGAGCGACACCGCGCAAATCGTGTTCGAGAACTGCTGCGTGCCGGCCGCCAACTTGCTGGGCGAAGAAGGGCAGGGCCTGAAGATCGCGTTGTCGGGCCTGGAAGGCGGGCGCATCGGCATCGCCTCGCAAAGCGTCGGCATGGCGCGCGCCTCGTTCGAGGCGGCGCTCGCGTACTCCAAGCAGCGCGAGGCCTTCGGCAAGCCGATCTTCGAGCACCAGGCGGTGCAGTTCCGCCTCGCCGACATGGCGACAAGGATCGAAGCCGCGCGCCAGTTGATCCACCATGCCGCAAGCCTGAAAGATGCTCATCAGCCCTGCCTCAAAGAGGCCGCGATGGCCAAGCTCTTCGCCAGCGAAATGGCCGAGCGCGTGTGCAGCGCCGCACTCCAGGTGTTCGGCGGCTACGGTTACGTGAGCGACTTCCCCGTCGAGCGCATCTTGCGCGACGTGCGCGTCTGCCAGATCTACGAAGGCACGAGCGACGTGCAAAAGATCCTGATCGGCCGCGCGCTCGCGTGACCGACGAGGGCACCCAAATGCTTCACCGCAGAGTTAAAGGAGTTGGCGGAGGTGCACTGAGTTGAAAGCATCGAATTGAATTCCTCCGCGTGAACTCCGCCAACTCCGCCCCTCTGCGGTGAATGAATTCCGAACCTATGCCCTCCTTAGACCCCACCCAAATCCGCGCCCTCGTGTTCGACGTGTTCGGCACCGTCGTCGACTGGCGCAGCGGCGTCTCGCGTGACGTGGCGGCGCTCGCCGCGAGCAAGGGCGTGCAGGTCGACGCGCCGGCCTTCGCCGACGCCTGGCGCGCCGGTTACCGCCCGGCGATGGACCGGGCGCGGCGCGGCGAGATCGCGTGGACGAACATCGACGGCCTGCACCGCAGCATCCTCGACGAGCTGTTGCCGCGCTTCGGCCTCGGCCCGCTGAGCAGCGATGAAGCCGACGCACTCAACCGCAGCTGGCACCGCCTCGACCCGTGGCCCGACGTTTTGAGCGGCCTGCATGCGCTGCGCGCGCGCTTCGTGATCAGCACGCTGTCGAACGGCAACGTGGCGCTGCTGGTCAACATGGCCAAACGGGCCGGCCTGCCGTGGGACTGCGTGCTCTCCGCCGAGATGTTCCAGAAGTACAAGCCCGACCCCGAGGTCTACACGACCGCCGCACGCCTGCTCGGCTTCGCGCCGCATCAGGTGCTGATGGTGGCCGCGCACCCGAGCGACCTGGCCGCCGCGCAAGGCAGTGGCTTGCACACCGCCTACGTGCCGCGCCCGCTCGAATACGGCGCCGGTGTGGCGAGCCCCGATCGCGTCGGCGACCCGGTGTTCGACATCGTCGCGGGCGACTTCGTCGAACTGGCCGCGCGGCTTTGAGCCTCGGGCCACGCGCGGCCGCCGTGGCTCGGCGCCGATGAACGAAACCCGCGCCATCGAGGCCACGCTGCTGCAGGCCTTCGAGACGGCGCAGCCGGCCCCGCCGAGCTGGACCGACGACGACCGCCGCTGGGCCAGCCGCGCGGCAGCGCAAGAGGCGCCGCTGCCCGCTGCGGGCGACGTGGGCCATGCTGATGCATTCATCGCCCAGCGAGCGCGGCACGCCGTGCAGCGCCTCGCCCCGCGCGAGCCGGCTGCAGCCGCCTGGCTGGTGCGGCGCTTGTGGCGCTCGCGCTGGGTGGCTTGGGCGGGCTTGGCGGCGTTCTGTGCCGGCCTGCTGGCCGACAGCATCGGCAGCAGCCAGCGCATCAACTTGCTGGCACCGCCGCTGTGGGGCGTGGTGGCCTGGAACCTCGTCGTCTATGTCGGGTTGCTCGGTGCGGGGCTGGCGGCGTTGCTGCGGCGCGGGCCGGCAGCGCCCGGCATGGTCAACCGCCTGGCGCAGCGCGCCCTGCGCATCGGGCGCAGCGTGCCGGGGCTCGCGTCGGTGAACGGCGAGGTGGGCGACGGCGGCTCCGTGGGCGCCACTCTGGGCATCGTCGTCGGCACCAGCGCGAAGGCCCTGCGTGTCTTCGCGGAGCTGTGGTCGCGGCGCAGCGCGCGCCTGGCCACAGCGCGCGCCGCAACGCTGCTGCACGCGTGTGCTGCTGCGCTGGCGCTGGGCTTGATCGCCGGGCTGTATGCGCGCGGGTTGGTGCTGGACTACCGCGCCGCGTGGGAGAGCACCTTCCTCGACGCGACAAGCGCACACGCCGTGCTCGCGCTGTTGCTCGCGCCGGCCTCCGCGTTGACCGGCATCGCCTTGCCGAATGCAGCCGGCTTCGAGGCGCTGCGCGTCGCGCATGCCAGCGCAAGCATGGGCGCAGCCGTGGGCGCTGGCGCCGGTGCCGGCGTGATGGTCGGCACGCTCGCCGGTGATTCGGCCGGGCCGTGGATTCACCTGCTTGCACTCACGCTCGCCCTCGTCGTGCTGTTGCCGCGCAGCTTGCTCGCGTTGTGGTCGGCAGGGCGCACGCACCACTTGGCGCACCGCTTCGCCCTGCCGCTGGCCGAGCCGTATTTCGCGGCCCTGCTGCGCGAGCAGCGCGGCGGCGTCGCGCGTGTCGTGGCGCTGCCCTACGCTGCCACGCCGGCACCGCAGGCTGTGCTCGGCCTGCGCGCGCTGCTCGCCGCAGCAGGGGGCGACGGGATGCAGTTGCAGGTGCTCGCCACGCTCGCCTTCGGTGCCGAGGACGATGCCCGCGCGTGGCCGGCGCTGCCGGCCGCCAGCACACTGCTGGTCGCGCTGTTCGACCTTACCGCCACCCCCGAGGCCGAGAACCACGGGGCCTTCATGCGCGCGCTGGCACGGCGCGCGCCACCGGGTGCGACCGTGATCGCATTGATCGACGAGGCCGGCTTCGCTGCGCGCTTCAAGGGCGATGCGGCGCGGCTCGAACAACGCCGCAGCGCGTGGCGCGATGTGCTCGGCCGAGCCGGCTGCATGCCGGTGTTCGCCGACCTGCCGTCAGGCGATGCCGTCTCGGCCCAGCGCGCACTGCGCGCGGCGTTGGGCGGAGCCAGCGCTGCGGCCGACACGCCATCCGCTGCCGCGCCATGAGCCCGCACGGCCGCGCGATTGGCTCATGCACCTCCGTGCGCAGCACGCAGGCTGCCTGACGAGGTGCCCTGACAGCGTCGCACTCAGCCTGGTCTCGCACACCGACGCGGGCAAGACCACGCTCGCGTGCACCTTGCTCGGTCGCGATGTCGGCACGGCGCGCGATGCGACGCATGGCACCGGGTTCGCCGACAGGTTCACAACGCTCGAACCCGCGCGAGGCGAGCAACCACTGCTCTAGGGCACACCCGGCTACGGCGACAGGCTGCGGCTCGTGAAGCGCCTGTGCGCCTGCGCCAACCTGATCGGCTGGCTAGTCGCCGAAGTGTGGGGCCGCTGGCGCGACCGGCTGACTCGCCGGCACGATGTCGCGAATTTCGTGCTCAAGTTTCGAGCGCGTTGGCCGGGAGCCAAGACACGTCGGGTCCGCGTGACAAATTGCAGTCGAATCGCGCACGTTCGGTCGCGAGAAAAGCGGCGCAGTCGCTGGCCATTTGGGAGGATTCGGCATCGCAAGTTACATCACATTACATCTAGTTTCGACTCACCGGAGGACCGAATGAGCCTGCTGACTGCCTACATCATCCTGATCGAGCGACTGGCGCTGAAGAAACAATTCAAGCGCGTGGTCGCCGTGGCCACTGCCGCCGCGCTGATGGGCGCGCAGCCTGCCTTCGGGGCCACCAAGATCAAGGAGAAGAAGGTCGCCAAGGACCTGCAAGCCGCGCTCGATGCCCCGACGACGCCCAACGTCAAGTGGGCCAAGGACATCAGCGGCGCGCGCCAGCTGCAGGTCGTGATCGTGAGCAACAGCCTCGACAAGGAGATGACGGACCTGCGCGCCAGCATCGCGGCTGCCGGCGGCTCGGTGCACGTGCGGATGCCCGACCTGCGCGTCGTGACGGCCACGCTGCCGGCCGCGCAAGTGGCGAATATCGCGGCGCGCATCGACGTGCTCACCGTCACCCCGAACCGAGCCACTGCGCGCACCGCGAGCACGCTCGAGGCGATGACCGGCACGCTGACACCCGGGGTGCGCAGCAACAGCAACCAGACCGGCTACACCGGCTTGGACGGCAGCGGCAGCGGCATCGGCATTGCTGTGCTCGACTCGGGCGTGATGAGGGCCCACGAAGCATTCAACACGGCCGGTGGCGTGACCCGCATGATGCGCAACGTGGATGTGATCAAGACCACGCTGGCCAACTGGACCACCGGCGCCAACGGCACATCGTCGCCGCAGCCCGGTTCGGCGGCGCTCGCGACCTATGAAAACTCGATCGTCGCCGATGCGAAGACCACGCAGGACCCGCATGGCCACGGCACCCATGTCGCGTCGATCGCAGCCGGCCGCCCCGCGACCTACAGCTTCAGTTCTGACCTCACCGGCATCGCCCCCAACGCCAAGGTCTACGACGTGAAGGTGCTCGACGCGAACGGCGTCGGCACGATGAGCGATGCGCTCGAAGGGATCCAGTGGGCGATCTACCACGCCAAGGAATACAACATCCGCGTGATGAACCTGAGCCTGGCCGCGGCCTCGACCGACAGCTGGCAGACCGACCCGCTGTGCGCCGCGGTGCGCAGCGCCAGCGCGGCCGGCATCACCGTGGTGGTGGCCGCCGGCAACTTCGGCAAGAACTGGCTCGGCCAGGAGAACTTCGGCACCATCAGCGCGCCAGGCAACGACCCGTCGGTGATCACCGTCGGCTCGGCCAACACCAAGGGCACCGCCGCGCGCAGCGACGACGTGGTCAACAACTTCAGCTCGCGCGGCCCGACGCGCAGCGGCTGGACCGACAGCCTCGGCGTGCGCCGCGTCGACAACCTGCTCAAGCCCGACCTGGTGGCCCCCGGCAACGCCATCGTCGGCGCCGCATCAACCAAGGCTTCGAGCAGCAGCCCGACCTGGAACACCCTGGGCACGCTGTTCTTCAGCCAGCTCGTCACCTCGACCGGCATCACCCAGACTTACCGTGAGACGCAGATGCAGTTGAGCGGCACCTCGGTGGCCGCACCGGCCGTGGCCGGCACCGTGGCCCTGATGCTGCAACAGAACCCGGGCCTGACGCCGCCCCTGGTCAAGGCCATCCTGCAGTACAGCGCGCAGCCGATCGCCGGTGCCAGCCTGCTGCAACAGGGCGCGGGCCTGCTCAATGTGCACGGCGCGGTGGCGCTGGCCAAGGCGCTGCGCACCGACATCGCCTCGGCCGTCTCGGCCGGCACCTTGACCGCAGGCGCCAGTTTGCTGGCCAGTGGCGCGAGCCTGCCGGCCCCGTCTTCGACGATCAACGGCACCAGCTTCAACTGGTCGCGCGTGGCCTTCGTCGGCGGCAACGCGGTCGTCAGCGGCGACGCCCTTTTCACCAAGTACCAGCCGATCTACGACCCGCGCACCACCTGGGCCAACGGCGTGGCGCGCGTGCGCACACCGATCTACTGGTCGGGCACCGGGATCGCGGCCAACACCTACGTGAAGTCGTTCACGGATGTCGCGTCAGGCAACCAGGCTCTGGTGACGGCGGGCGTGGTCAACGGCAACTCGCTGCTGGGCACGAGTTCGTGGCTCGGCAAGACCGGTGTGTTCACGCCCACCGCCACGATCTCGGGCTGGTTCATCGCCGGCAGTGGCATCGTGATGAGCGAGGGCATCGTGATGAGCGAGGGCATCGTGATGAGCGAGGGCATCGTGATGAGCGAAGGCATTGTGATGAGCGAGGGCCTGGTGATGAGCGAGGGCCTGGTGATGAGCGAAGGCATCG
>JANNBF010000176.1:0-39658 GCA_031385155.1 Rhizobacter sp. | reverse complement strand
CTCTGGTCACCAAAACAAAAGGCCAGCACTTGCGTGCTGACCTTTAGATTTTGGTGCCCAGGAAGGGACTCGAACCCCCACGGAGTTACCCGCTAGTACCTGAAACTAGTGCGTCTACCAATTCCGCCACCTGGGCATTTCAGGAAGTCTCAGACTATATCACCAAAGAAATACACATTGAAAAATTCAAATCCGATTGGGGCCGAGCTGATGCTCGAAGTGGATGGCACCGTGCAGGGCCACCGCGATGGCCATGGCTTCGTCGTTCGCGATGACGGGCATGCCGACCTGTACCTGTCGCAGCAGGAGATGCGCGCGGTGCTGCACCGTGACCGCGTCAAGGCGCGCGTGGTGCGCTACGACCGCAAGGGCCGGCCCGAAGGGCGCGTGCTCGAGATCCTCGAGCGCAAAAAGGCGCCGATCATCGGCCGGCTGCTGCATGAGAGTGGCGTCTGGCTCGTGGCACCCGAAGACAAGCGTTACGGGCAGGACATCCTGATCCCGAAGAACGCCACAGCCGATGCCACGGCCGGCCAGGTGGTCGCCATCGAGCTGACCGAGCCACCGTCGATGTACTCGCAGCCCGTGGGCCGCGTCACCGAGGTGCTCGGCGAGATCGACGATCCGGGCATGGAGATCGAGATCGCGGTGCGCAAGTACGAGGTGCCGCACCGCTTCTCGCCCGAGACGCTGGCGCAGGCCGCGAGCCTGCCGGAGAAGATCCGCCAGGTCGACCGCAAGAACCGGATCGACCTGACCGACGTGGCGCTCGTCACCATCGACGGTGAAGACGCACGTGACTTCGATGACGCCGTGTACTGCGAGCCGGCGTCGATTGGTAAACGCGTCGGCCGAGGAAAGACGACCCCCAACGGCTGGCGCCTGATCGTTGCCATCGCCGACGTGAGCCATTATGTGAAGCCGGCCGAGGCCATCGACGCCGACGCGTACGAGCGGGCCACGTCGGTGTACTTTCCGCGCCGCGTGATCCCGATGCTGCCGGAGAAGCTGAGCAACGGCCTGTGCTCGCTGAACCCGAACGAAGACCGGCTCGCGATGGTGTGCGACATGCTCGTCACCGCCACCGGCGAGATCCATGCGTACCAGTTCTTCCCGGCGATCATTCGCTCGCAGGCGCGTTTCACGTACAACGAGGTCGCGGCCATTCTGGCGAACACGCGCGGCCCCGAAGCCGCCAAGCGCAAGGGCCTGGTGCCCGACCTGCTGAACCTGCACGAGGTCTACCGCGCGCTGCTCAAGGAGCGCGCCAAGCGCGGCGCGGTCGACTTCGAGACCACCGAGACGCAGATCATCTGCGACGAGAACGGCCGCATCGAGAAGATCGTGCCGCGTACCCGCACCGAGGCGCACAAGCTGATTGAAGAGGCGATGCTCGCCGCCAACGTGTGTTCGGCCGACTTCATTGCGCGGGCCAAACACCCGGCGCTGTACCGCGTGCACGAAGGGCCGACGCCCGAGAAGAAGGTGCTGCTGCAGAACTACCTGCGCGCACTCGGTCTGGGCCTGTCGGTCAGCGACGACCCGAAGCCGGCCGAGTTCCAGGCCATCGCCGCCGCCACCAAGGACCGTGCGGATGCGACGCAGATCCACACCATGCTGCTGCGCTCGATGCAGCAGGCCATCTACACCGGTACGAACAGCGGCCACTTCGGCCTGGCCTACGAGGCCTACACGCACTTCACGAGCCCGATCCGGCGTTACCCCGACCTGCTGGTGCACCGCGTCATCAAGGCGCTGCTGGCAGGCAAGCGCTACCACCTCGTCACCGGCATCAGCAACCCGGCACCGAGCAACCGCAAGGCGCCCAAGCTCGCGAAGCCGGCCAAGCCCGCGACGGCCGAAGAAGCCACGTGGGAAGTCGCCGGTGCGCATTGCAGCGCCAACGAACGCCGCGCCGACGAGGCCTCGCGCGACGTCGAAGCCTGGCTCAAGTGCCGCTACATGCGCGAGCACCTCGGCGAGGAGTTCGCGGGCACGGTCAGCTCGGTCACGAGCTTCGGCCTGTTCGTGACGCTCGACACCTTGTACGTGGAAGGCCTGATCCACATCACCGAACTGGGCGGCGAGTACTACCGCTTCGACGAAGTGCGGCAAGAGCTGCGCGGCGAGCGCAGCGGCGTGCGCTACAGCGTGGGTTCACGGGTTCGCGTGCAGGTCAGCCGCGTTGACCTCGATGGCCGGAAGATCGACTTCCGCATGGTGCGCGAGGGCGAAGACGAAGCTCTCGCACAACGCGTGCGGCGCGAGCGGCTCGGCGACAAGACCGGTGCGGCTGCCAACGACCTGGCGGCGGTGAAGGCCGCCGACCGCGCCGAGAAGGCCGCGACCAAGGCCAAGGCGCGGGGAGGGGCGGGCCAAGGTGCGGGCAAGAGCACAGGCAAAGGGGCAGGCAAGGGCGCGCACCCGGTACGGGCTGTCAAGGCGGTGGCGCGCAAGGGCACGGGCCGCCCATCGGGCAAGGCTGCCAAGCGCCGCTGAGCCGGGCCACATCAACCGATATCAACACGCAGAAAGACTGAAGAATGACGATTCGCTTCGATGGCCGCGTGGCCGTGGTCACAGGCGCCGGCGGGGGCCTCGGCCGGCAGCATGCGTTGGCGCTCGCGGCGCGCGGTGCCAAGGTGGTGGTGAACGACCTCGGCGGCACGCTCGACGGTAACGGCGGCACGCCAAGCGCGGCGCAGGCCGTGGTCGACGAGATCCGCGCGGCGGGCGGCGTGGCGATGGCCAGCGGCGCATCGGTCACCGATGCGCAGGCGGTGCAGGCGATGGTCGATGAGGCGATGCGCGAGTGGGGCCGCATCGACATCCTCGTCAACAACGCCGGCATCCTGCGCGACAAGAGCTTCGCGAAGATGACGCTCGACGACTTCCGCCTGGTCGTCGATGTTCACCTGATGGGCGCGGTGAACTGCTGCAAGGCGGTGTGGGACGTGATGCGCGCGCAGAACTACGGCCGCATCGTGATGACGACCTCGTCGAGTGGCCTGTACGGCAACTTCGGCCAGTCGAACTACGGCGCGGCCAAGATGGCGTTGGTCGGCCTGATGCAGACGCTGTCGATCGAAGGCGCCAAGAACGACATCCGCGTCAACTGCCTGGCGCCCACGGCCGCGACGCGCATGACCGAGCACCTGATGCCCGAAGCCGTGCTGAAGCTCCTGCAGCCCGAGGCGGTGACGCCCGGCTTGCTGGCACTGGTGGCCGACGACGCACCGACGCGCGCCATCCTGTGCGCGGGTGCGGGCGCGTTCGAGCGCGCCCACATCACGCTCACGCCGGGCGTGTTCATCGGCTTGCCGGCTGACGCGGCGGAGCAGGTGGCGGCCCAGTTCGAAGCCATCTCGGCACGTGACGACGAGGCCGTTCCCGAGAGCGGTGCAGCGCAGGGTACGTCGGAAATCGGCAAGGCGATGCACGCGCTCGGCTAATGCAGCCGGGCTGGCGCTGATGAATTTCAGCGCGGGGACCGGCCCAAGGCGTCGACCAACGCACTCGCGCACAGCGGCCCAGGCGGCGGCGGCTCGGCCGCCGCGCCGTGCGAACGCACGGCGCGCAGCGCGGTATCAAAGCCGTTGTCAGACCCAGCCTGTGCCCACAGCCCGCCGAGCCAGCCGGCCAGCACGTCACCCGTGCCGGCAGTGGCCAATGCGGCGTTGCCGGTGGCGTTGATGCGCGGTGTTTCACCCGGCATGGCGATCACGCTGCCCGAACCTTTCAGAACCACGCAGCAAGCGAAGCGATCTGCGAGTGTCTGAGCCGCGCCCAAGCGGTCGGCTTGAACCTTGGCGGTGTCGGTGCCCAGCAGGCGCGCGGCTTCGAGCGGGTGCGGCGTCAGCACCGTCGGCATGTGCCGCGCGGCGCGGTGCATGAGCAGCGCTTGCAGGGCCGTGTCGGCGGCGATGGCGTTGAGTGCGTCGGCATCGAGCACAAGCCGCGCAGCCGCGCCGAGCAGGCGCGGCAAGGGCGCGCGCACCGCGTCACCCCCGCCGCAGCCGCACACCACGGTGCTCGCGCCGAGCGTCGCGGCCGGCCCGGCCGACCAGCCCGTGCGCAGCATCAATTCCGGGTGCAGCGGGTCGACGCCGAGAGCCTCGCCGAGCAGTTCGACAAACACCCGGCCAGCGCCTGCCGCCGATGCCGCCCGCGCTGCAAGCAAGCCGGCGCCGGCCATACCGTGCGCGCCACCGACGATGGCCACGTCGCCGAAGCTGCCCTTGTGCTGCGCATGCCGGCGGCCCGGCGCGGCAACGACCGGAAGGCTCGCGGCCAGCCGGGCCTTGGGCGCGTGGGTTGCAGCGGCGTCGGCACGTGCATTCAAGCCAACGCTGGTGTCGACGCCGAGCGCATCGAACCACACTTGCCCGGCGTGGTCGCGGCCAGAGGCGGTGAAGAGGCCGGGCTTCCGCGTGAGCAAGGCAAGCGTGTGCGCCGCATTGATGCAGGCCTCGCCGTGCGGCTGCCCCGTGTCCGCGTTCAGGCCCGACGGCACGTCCACGGCCAGCACCGGGCAGGCGAGGGCGTTGAGTTGGCGGATGCACTGGGCCAGCGCGCCCTGCGGCGCACGCGCTGCGCCGATGCCGAGCAATGCGTCGATGGCCAGGTCATGCGGCGACAGCGCGGGCGGGTTGGGCCCACCGACCATCACGCCCGCAGCCTGTGCGCGCTGCAAGGCTTGCGCCGCATCGGCAGGCAAGGCAGCCGCGTCGCCGAGCAGGCTCACGTGCACCTGCTTACCCCACTGCACCAAGTGCATCGCCGCTTCCAGGCCATCGCCCCCGTTGTTGCCCGGGCCCGCCGCCACCCAGATACGGCGCGAATGCGGCGCCAGTGCCAGCGCGAGCCGCGCGACGGCGAGGCCGGCGCTTTGCATCAGCGCATGGGCCGGCCGTGCAGCCGCTTCACGGGTCTCGATGAGGCGCGTGCTTGCGACGTCGAACAGTGCTTGTTCGATGGCGCTGGGCAAGACCGGATTCATGCCGCAGTGTTGCAGGTTGGCGCGCTGTCAGGTGCGCAGGCGTTCGATGCCCAGCCCGTCGGTGTCGATGGCGGCAGGGCGGCCAGCCAGGCCGTCGGCCAGCAGCCGCGCCGAGCCGCAGGCCAGCGCCCAGCCGCTGGAGCCGTGGCCGAGGTTCAGCCACACACCGTCGATGCCGCTGGCGCCGAGCACCGGCGGGCCATCGGGCAGCATCGGCCGCGCGCCTTTCCAGACCTGCGCCTGCTCGGTGCGAGCTGCGCCCGGGAACCAGTCGTGCAGCACCTTGTGCAGGGTCTCGATGGCGCCCGCGTGGTGGTGGTCGAGCGAGCCGCCGATCTCGGCGCTGCCGGCCACGCGCACCCGCGCGCCGAGGCGGCTGATCGCGACCTTGTAGCGCTCGTCCATCAGCGCCGAGCGCGGGCCGATGTCGTCGTGGCTGTCGCGCAGGCGCAGTGGGGCCGTCAACGAGTAGCCGTGCACGGCCTGCAACGGCAACTTCAGGCCATGCGGCCGCAGCAGGGCCGGTGCGCCGAGCGCTGCGCAGACGACGATGGCATCGAAGCCTTCGGTGATCGGCGCAAGCGCCATCGGTTGCGTGTCTTGTGCGTCGTGCGATGGCGCTGCGGCCGCCACGGTGGCGGTGGCTGCATCGTCGGGTGGCGTGTGCTTGTGCACGAGCTGCGGCTGGCGGCCGGGGATGATCTTGTCGACCGTGGTGTGGAAACGAAAGCGCGCGCCCAAGCGCTGCGCTTCTTGGCGCAACAGGTGGGCGAACTCGCGGCAGTTGCCGACTTCGTCGTCGGGCAGGTGAATGCCGCCATGCAGGGCCGTCTCGGTGCTCAGGCCTGGCTCGACGACGCGGCACTGCGCCGCATCGATCAACGTGAAGCGCGTGCCCAGTTCGGTGAGCGACGCGAGGCCGGGTTCGACCAGCGCCTGGTCTTTGGCGGACCGCAGCAGCACCAGGTAGCCGTCGGCGCGCTCGTAGTCGAGTTGCAGGTGCCGGGTCAGCTCATGCAGGCGGTCGCGGCTGTAGCCAGCCAGGCGCTGCATGCGCAGCCGGTTCGCCTGGTAGGTGCGCAGCCGGCAGGCGCGCCACCATTGCCACAGCCACGCCACGGTGCCCGGTGTGAAGCCGGCGCGCACGCGCACCGGCGCATGCCGGCTCAACAGGTGGCCCAGCACCTTGGCCGGCATGCCGGGTGCGGCCCATGGCGTGACGTAACCCGGCGCAATGACCCCCGCGTTGGCAAAGCTGGTCTCGGCCGCCACGCTGCCGCGGCGCTCGAACACGCTGACGCGGTGGCCGTCGGCAGCAAGCTCGTAAGCCGTGGTCACGCCGACGATGCCGGCGCCGATCACAGCGACCTTCATTCGGGGCTGCGGTGCATCGTCAAGCCGCGCCGGCGCGCGTGGGTGCGAGCGCGGCTTCGATGGCGAGCGATGCGCCGAGCACCACGTCATCGCAAAGAGCGTTGCTCCACACCATCAAGCCCACCGGCAGTTCACCCGGCGCATGGCACGGCAGCGACAGCGCGCAACCGTCGAGCACGTTGACCACCGACGGGTTGCGCAGCAGCGCGCCGTTGGCCCTGAAGAACGCGTCGTCACTGGCGAGCAATGGGGCGATGGCGGGCGCCACGAACGGCACGGTGGGGCTGAGCATCGCGTCGAAGCCGCGCATCGCAACGAGCATCTGCCCGATCCAGGCTTGCCGCGCCTGCAGCAGGTCGATGTAGTCGGCGCCGCTCATCTGCGCGCCGCGCCGGATGCGCAGCGCCACGCGCGGGTCGTACTGCGCTTCATGGTCGGCCATCAGCGAGCGGTGCCAGGCCCAGGCCTCGACGGGCGCGAAGCCGCCGCCGGCGTTGATTCGCGCCAGGTCGGCGAGCTGGGGCAGGTCGATCTCATCGATTTGCGCACCGCTCTTGCGCAGCGTTGCCAACGTGCGAGCGAACGCGGTCGTCACGGTCGCATCGAGCCCGTCGAGCATCAGCGTGCGCGGCACGGCGAAGCGCAGGTGCTGCAGTGGCGTGGCAAAGGTTTGAACCACGCGCTGGGCCAGCACCTCGTGCAGCAGCACGGCATCACGCACCGAGCGCGTGATGGCGCAGACCGTGTCGAGCGTGGTGGACAGTGGAATCGCGCCGTCGGTCGGTGTCAGCCGCGCTGTGTTCTTGAACCCGACCAGGCCTTGCAACGCGGCGGGGATGCGGATCGAGCCACCGGTGTCCGACCCGAGCGCAGCCCAGGCCGCGCCTGTGGCCACCGAGGTGGCGCCGCCCGACGTGGAGCCACCCGGAGCGCGTGGCGTGCCCGGGTCGACAAGCGCTGCGGCCGTGTTGGCCGGCGTACCGAAATGCGGGTTGATGCCCACGCCGGAAAACGCGAACTCCGACATGTGGGTGCGCCCCAGCAGCGCCGCACCGGCAGCGCGCAAGCGCGCGACTGCGGGGCAGTCTTGCGAGGCGGCGGGGCGCTGGGCCAGCGCCGTCGAGCCGGCAGCGGTCACCTCAGAGGCCACGTCGAACAGGTCCTTGATGCTGACGGCCAGGCCGGCAAGCCGCGGCAGCGGGCCGCCCGCCGCAAGGGATGCGTCGGCGTGCGCGGCAGTTGCGATGGCGACATCGGCGTTCAGGGCGATGTAGGTTGCGCGGCTCGTTTCACTGCGCGCCTGGGCTAGGCTCGCGGCCACTTCGAGCGCTGCGCGAGTGTCGCCTCGCTGGATGCGCTCGCGGGTCGCGATCAGGTCTTGGGTCATTTTGGGGGTGCTATACTCGACAGGCTTACCGGAAGGTGCAGCGCAACCAGCGTTTCGCTGCAGTTCCACTGCATTCGGCAAGCAAATCGCGAACCGGCTATTGAAGGTGTTGCGGCAGAAGATTTCACTGTGAAACATCTGCCGCAATTCGTGCCGGATTCTAGAACCAACCTTTGGAGTCTCTATGACGATCACCATGCGTGACATGCTGGAAGCCGGTGTCCACTTCGGCCACCAAACCCGCTTCTGGAACCCCAAGATGGCCCCGTACATCTACGGCCATCGGAACAAGATTCACATCATCAACCTCGAGAAGACGCAGCCGCTCTTCAACGATGCGATGAAGTTCATCAGGCAACTGTCCGCCAAGCGCGGCACGATCCTGATGATCGGCACCAAGCGCCAGGCCCGCGAAGTGATCGCGATGGAAGCCAAGCGCGCCGGCATGCCCTACGTCGACCAGCGCTGGCTCGGCGGCATGATGACCAACTTCAAGACGGTCAAGGGCTCGCTGAAGAAGCTGAAGGACATGAAGGCGCAGGTCGAAGCCGGCACCGAAATCCGCATCAAGAAGGAAGCGCTGATGTTCCAGCGCGACATGGCCAAGCTCGAGAAAGACATGGGCGGCATCCAAGACATGAGCGCGCTGCCTGACGCCATGTTCGTGATCGACGTCGGCTACCACAAGATCGCGATCCTGGAGGCCAAGAAGCTCGGCATTCCGATCATCGGCATCGTCGACTCGAACCACTCACCCGAAGGCATCGACTACGTGATCCCCGGCAACGACGACTCGTCGAAGGCCGTGGCGCTGTACGCGAAGGCCGTGGCCGACGCGGTGCTCGAAGGCCGTGCCAACGCCGCCAACGAGGTGGTGCATGCGGTGGCGGCCGGCGGCGACGAATTCGTCGAAGTCAACGAAGCGGCCTGATGCGCTGAGCCCCGTTTGCCCTGCGGCAAACAGCGGGCCATGAACAAGGGGCTGTCACAGCCCCTTTTTTCCACCAACGTCTCGAACTTCGGCAGCGCCAGACGCGCCGCACTCGAGACGCTAGACACGGAGATTTCAAGATGGCTGCAATCACTGCAAGCATGGTCGGCGAACTGCGCGCCAAGACCGACGCGCCGATGATGGAATGCAAGAAGGCCCTCACCGAGGCCGAAGGCAACATGGAGCGCGCTGAAGAACTGCTGCGCGTCAAACTCGGCAGCAAGGCCGGCAAGGCCGCTTCGCGCATCACGGCCGAGGGCGTGGTCACGGTTGCCCTCGTCGGCAACGCGGGCGCGCTGGTCGAGGTGAACTGCGAAACCGACTTCACGTCGAAGAACGACATGTTCCTGGCGCTGGCCAAGGCCTGCGCCACGCTCGTCGCCGAGCACAACCCGGCTGACGTGGCGGCGCTGTCGGCGCTGCCGTACACGCAAGACGGCTACGGCCCGACGCTCGAAGACGTGCGCAAGGGCCTGATCGGCACCATCGGCGAGAACATGTCGATCCGCCGCTTCAAACGCTATGAAGGCGCCAAGCTCGCGAGCTACCTGCACGGCACGCGCATCGGCGTGATGGTCGAGTTCGAGGGCGACGAGGTTGCTGCCAAGGATGTGGCGATGCACGTGGCGGCGATGAAGCCGGTGGCGCTGCAATCGAGCGATGTGCCTGCCAAGCTGATCGAGACCGAGCGCTCGGTCGCATCGCAAAAGGCCGCCGAAGATGCCGAGGTGGCCAAGGCCGCAGGCAAGACGCCGCAGTCGCCCGAGATCGTGGCCAAACGCATCGAAGGCTCGGTTGCGAAGTACCTGAAGGAAGTGAGCCTGTTCAACCAGGCCTTCGTCAAGAACGACAAGCAGACCGTCGAGCAGATGCTCAAGGAGCGCGCCACCACGGTGAAAGGCTTCACCATGTTCGTGGTCGGCGAAGGCATCGAGAAGAAGGTCGACGACTTCGCGGCCGAGGTGGCGGCGCAAGTGGCTGCGGCCAAGAGCGCCTGAGTTCGCGCCGGCGGGGTGCTTTGCTGCTCCGGCCCGGCCGTTAGACTTGCCGACCAACAAAGCTGCCACAACCCGAGGAGCCTGCCGCATGCCCGCCTACAAACGCATCCTGCTGAAACTGTCCGGTGAAGCGCTGATGGGCGACGACGCCTACGGCATCAACCGGGCGACCATCGTGCGCATCGTGCGCGAGGTGCAGGAAGTGACGCAGATGGGCTGCGAGGTGGCCGTGGTCATCGGCGGCGGCAATATCTTCCGCGGCGTGGCCGGCGGCTCGGTCGGCATGGACCGCGCCACCGCCGACTACATGGGCATGCTGGCCACCGTGATGAACGCGCTGGCACTGGCCGACACGATGCGCCAAGAGGGCATGATTGCCCGTGTGATGTCGGCCATCGGCATCGAGCAGGTTGTCGAGCCCTACGTGCGGCCGAAGGCGCTGCAGTACCTCGAAGAAGGCAAGGTCGTGGTCTTCGCGGCCGGCACCGGCAACCCGTTCTTCACCACCGACACGGCGGCTGCGCTGCGCGGTGCCGAGATCGGCGCGCAGATCGTGCTGAAGGCGACCAAGGTCGACGGCGTCTACACCGCCGACCCCAAGAAAGACCCGACCGCCACCCGCTACCGAAGCATCACCTTCGACGAAGCCATCACCAGAAACCTGCAAGTGCTCGACGCCACCGCATTCGCGCTGTGCCGTGACCAGAAGCTGCCGATCCGTGTGTTCAGCATCTTCAAGAGCGGCGCGCTCAAGCGGGTTGTTGCAGGCGAAGACGAAGGCACGCTGGTCCACGTTTGATCTGTACGCCGAACACGGCAAGAGAGTTCGATCATGAGCATTGCTGACATCAAGAAGACCGCTGAGACCAAGATGGCCCGCTCCATCGAGGCCTACAAGAACGAGTTGCACAAAATCCGCACCGGGCGCGCGCACCCTGGCATCCTGGACCAGGTGCAGGTCGACTACTACGGCTCGATGGTGCCGATCTCGCAGGTGGCCAACGTCACGCTGATGGACGCCCGCACGATCAGCGTCCAGCCCTGGGAAAAGGGCATGGGCGCGAAAATCGAGAAGGCCATCCGCGAGTCCGACCTGGGCCTGAACCCGGCCGCGCAAGGCGACTTGCTGCGCGTGCCGATGCCGGCGCTGACCGAAGAGCGCCGCCGCGAGTTGACCAAGGTGGTTCGCAACGAAGGCGAGGACGCGAAGGTGGCTGCGCGCAACCTGCGCCGCGACGCCAACGACCACGCCAAGAAGCTGCTCAAGGACAAGGAAATCTCGGAAGACGAAGAGCGCCGCTCGCTCGACGAGGTGCAGAAGCTCACCGACCGCACCATCGCCGAGATCGACCGCATGACCTCCGCCAAAGAAGCCGAGATCATGGCGGTGTGAGGCCTGGCTTGCTGATGCCCACGCCCCCACTTCGCACTCGTGACTGATCCGGCCGACTCTCGCAGCCGCGTGCCGCGCCATGTGGCCATCGTGATGGATGGCAATGGCCGCTGGGCCAAGAAGCGCTTCATGCCGCGCTTCTTCGGCCACAAGCAGGGCGTCGACGCGCTGGTGCGTACGGTGCTCAGTTGTGCCGACCGCGGCATCGACTACCTCACCGTGTTTGCCTTCTCGAGCGAGAACTGGAAGCGCCCGACCGAAGAGGTGTCGGGGCTGATGGGTCTGGTGCTCGTGGCGGTGGCCAAGTACCTGGGCAAGCTGGCAAGCCACGGTGTGCGCATCCGCATCGTCGGTGACCGCAACCAGGTGTCCGACAAGCTGCGCCAGGCCTGGGAACAGGCCGAGGCGAGCACGGCGCACAACACGCGCATCACCCTGTCGGTGGCCTTCAACTACGGTGGTCGGTGGGACATCGTCCAGGCCTGCCGCCAGGCCATCATGGCCGGCGTGCCGGCCCATCAGCTCGATGAAGCAGCGTTGACACGGTTCATGGCGCTCAGCCATGCGCCCGACCCCGACCTGTTCATTCGCACCGGCGGTGAGGTGCGCATCAGCAACTTCCTGTTGTGGCAGGCGGCCTATTCCGAACTGGTGTTTTCCGTTTGCCTGGGCCCCGTGTTGGGTGACGCCGAACTCGACGCCGCGCTGGCCGAATACGCCCGCCGCGACCGCCGTTTCGGCACGGTCGAAAGCCCTGCCATCGCGTCCACCCGGATCGAGACCTGACCCGTGCTGAAGCAGCGCATCATCACCGCGCTCGTGTTGATTGCCATTCTCTTGCCTGCCATGTTTGCGGCTTCACCGTGGCCGTTCTCGATCCTGTTGCTGGCCATGATCGGCGCAGCTGGCTGGGAATGGGGCCGATTGAACAGCGCAGGCCCGGTCGGTGCGGTGGCGTTGGGTGCTGCGGTCACCGTGGCGGGCGCCATCACGCTGTTGGCGGGTTGGCACAACGCACCACCGCCGGTGGTGTGGTGGGTCGCGATGCTGGGCTGGGTGCTCGGCGGGGCGTGGGTGCTGCGCGGCGGTGTGGCGGGCTGGCCCAAGATTGCGGCGCCGGTTCGCTGGGTGCTCGGTGCAGCATTGCTCTGGACAGCGTGGCTCGCGCTGGCGGTTGCGAAGGGGGTCGGCGTCAACTTCATGCTCTCGGTGTTCTGCCTGGTGTGGGCCGCCGACATTGCGGCCTACTTCGGCGGGCGGCGCTTCGGGAGGCGCAAGCTCGCCCCCGGCATCAGCCCCGGCAAGAGCTGGGAAGGCGTGTGGAGCGGCATGATCGGCGCCGTGCTGCTGGCAGCGTTCTGGCTCTGGCTCGACGGCGCGTTCGCGGTCGACTCGGCCAGCTTGTACACACGCCTGCTCGCGCGCTTCGGCATTGCCGGCGGGGTGTTGGTGCTGGTGTTCCTGGCTGCGATGAGCGTGGTCGGTGACCTGTTCGAGTCGCTCGTGAAGCGCGGCGCCGGCGCCAAGGACAGCAGTGCACTGCTGCCGGGCCACGGCGGCGTGCTCGACCGGATCGACGCGCTGCTGCCGGTGTTCCCGATCACGCTCGCGCTGCTGAGCCTTTGAGCACGCACCCGACACGAATCGACCTCATGACGACCCCTGCGCAATCACAACGCTCCCAGCGCGTGTGCATCCTCGGTGCCACTGGCTCGGTGGGCACCAGCACGCTCGACGTGATCGCGCGCCACCCCGGCCGCTTCGAGGTGTTCGCGTTGACCGCGCACAACCGCATCGACGAGTTGTTCGCGCAGTGCGTGCAATGGCGGCCGCGCTTCGCTGCGGTGCCCGACGCGGCCATGGCGCGCGCCCTGCGCGAGCGACTGCGCGCGCAGGGCGTGGCCACCGAAGTGCTCGATACACCGCAGGCGCTGTGTGAGTTGGCGGCGCACCCCGATGTCGATGCCGTGATGGCCGCCATCGTGGGAGCGGCGGGCCTTGCGCCGTGCCTGGCTGCGGCAAAGGCCGGCAAGCGCTTGCTGCTGGCGAACAAGGAAGCGCTCGTGGTCGGCGGTGCGCTCTTCATGCAGGCCGTGCGCGACGGTGGGTCGACGCTGCTGCCCATCGACAGCGAGCACTCGGCGATCTTCCAGTGTCTGCCGGTCGATCGCAGCGATTGGCCCCGGTTCATCGACCACATTCTGCTGACCGCGTCGGGCGGCCCGTTCCGCAGCCGCGACCCCGCCACGTTGCACACCGTCACGCCGGACGAGGCCTGCGCGCACCCGAACTGGGTCATGGGCCGCAAGATCTCGGTCGACTCGGCGACGATGATGAACAAGGCGCTCGAGGTGATCGAAGCGCGCTGGCTGTTCGACCTGAAGCCGGAGCAGATCCGCGTGGTCATCCACCCGCAAAGCATCGTGCACTCGATGGTCGTGTGCCGCGACAACTCGGTGCTCGCGCAACTCGGCACGCCCGACATGCGCGTGCCCATCGCCTACGGCCTGTCGTTCCCGCAGCGCATTGAGTCGGGTGCGGGCGCGCTCGATTTCAGCGCGATGACGGACCTCAGTTTCAGCGCCGCAGACCTCGCGCGCTACCCCGGTCTCGCGCTGGCGTGGGCCACGCTCGCGGCCGCGCCGGGCAGCACGACTGTCCTCAATGCAGCGAACGAAGAAGCGGTGGCGGCGTTCCTCGCCGAGACCATTCGCTTCGATCAGATTCATGCGGTCAACACGCGCACGCTGGCGCACGTTGTACCCGCCGCAGGCTGCTGCGATTCCATCGAAGGCCTGCTCGACCTCGATGCACATGCGCGCCGCGATGCGCGCCAGTTCGTGAAGGAGATGGCGCGATGATCACCACGGTTCTGGCTTTCATCCTCACGCTCGGCGTGTTGATCGTCATTCACGAGTACGGGCACTACCGTGTGGCCGTGGCCTGCGGTGTGAAGGTGTTGCGCTTCTCGGTGGGGTTCGGCCGCGTGCTGTGGCGCCGCCAAGCCACGCCCGAGAGCACCGAGTTCGTGCTGTGCGCGTTGCCGCTCGGTGGCTACGTGAAGATGCTCGACGAGCGCGAGGGTGCTGTCGCACCGGCCGACAAGCACCGCAGCTTCAACAACAAGACCCTTTTGCGGCGCACCGCCATCGTCGCCGCCGGCCCGGCCGCGAACCTGTTGCTCGCGGTGTTGCTGTACTCGGTCGCGCACTGGATCGGCATCGAAGAGCCGAAGGCCTTGATGGGCCCGCCGGTCGCGGGCAGCCTGGCCGAGCGTGCCGGCTTGCGCACGGGCGACTGGGCCCGTGAGTGGTCGGCCAACGGCACCGATTGGCAAGACCTGCGCTCGATGACCGACCTGCGCTGGGAAGCCACGCAGGCGGTCGTGCGCAGCGAGGCGCTGTACCTGAGGGTCACCGACCGTGACGGCCGGGCCAAGCGCGAGATCGTGCTCGGCCTGAACACCCTGGGCACGGCCGAGGTCGACGCCAAGTTGATGCAACGCATCGGCCTGGGCAGCGCCTTCAGCGAGCCTGTGCTCGGTGAAGTGAAGCCCGGCGGCGCCGGTGCGCAGGCGGGCCTGCGTACCGGTGACCGCGTGCTCGCCATCGACGATGCACCGGTGGCCGACGCGGCCCGCGTGCGCGAGTTGATCCGCGCGAGCGGCAGCACGGGCAAGCCGCAAGCGATGCAGTGGCGGGTCGAGCGCAGCGGCCAGATGCTGACGCTTCCGGTCACGCCCACGGTCGTGGTCGAAGCTGGCCAGTCGGTCGGGCGCCTCGGGCTGTACCCGGGCCAGGCCGCCGAGATGGTGACGGTGCGCTATGGTGTGGTCGACGGCATGGTGCAGGCCGTGTCGCAGACCTGGCAGATGTCCACGCTCACGCTCAAGATGCTGGGCAAGATGGTGATCGGCCAGGCCTCGCTCAAGAACCTCAGCGGGCCGCTCACGATTGCCGATTACGCGGGTCAGTCGGTGCGGCTCGGCCTCGCGTATTACCTGGGCTTTCTGGCGGTGGTGAGCGTGAGCCTCGGCGTGCTCAACCTGTTGCCTCTGCCGGTGCTCGATGGGGGGCACCTGATGTATTATCTTTTCGAGGGTGTGACGGGCCGGCCAGTCTCCGAGTTGTGGCTGGAACGGCTGCAGCGCGGCGGGGTTGCCATCATGCTCATGATGATGTCCCTGGCTCTCTACAACGACGTGGCCCGCCTCCTGGGCCTGCAATGACACAGCGCATGCCATCCTTCCCCCGCAAGAACTCCCTTCGTCCCCTTTGCATTGCGTTGGCTGCTGCGCTCCAGGCCTCACTGGTCTGGGCTGTCGAGCCCTTCGTGTTGAAAGATATTCGTGTCGAAGGCCTGCAGCGCAGTGATGCCGGCACGGTGTTCGCCTCCTTGCCCTTCCGCATCGGTGACACCTACAGCGACGAGAAAGGTGCGGCCGCACTGCGCGCGCTGTTCGCGACCGGCCTCTACAAAGACGTGCGCATCGATGTCGACGGCACGGTGCTGGTCGTTATCGTCGAAGAGCGGCCGGTCATCGCCAACATCGACTTCGTCGGCCTGAAAGAGTTCGACAAGGACCAACTCGTCAAGTCGCTGAAAGACTTCGGCATCGGCGAAGGTCAACCCTTCGACAAGGCGCTGGCCGATCGCGCAGAACAGGAACTCAAGCGCCAGTACTTGACGCGCAGCCTGTACGGCGCCGAGGTCGTCACCACGGTCACGCCGCAAGAGCGCAACCGCGTCAACCTGAGCTTCACGATCACCGAAGGCAGCGCCGCCAAGATCAGCGAGATCCGCATCAGCGGCAACAAGGTGTTCAGCGAAAGCACGCTCAAGGGCCTGTTCGACCTGAACGACGGCGCCTGGTTGAACTTCTACACCAAGGCTGACCGCTACTCGCGCGCCAAGCTGGATGCCGACCTCGAAACCCTGCGTGCCTACTACCTGAACCGCGGCTACCTCGAGTTCACGGTCGAGTCCACGCAGGTCGCCATCTCGCCCGACAAGCAGGACATCACGGTCACCATCAACGTCAAGGAAGGCCAGCCCTACACCGTCTCTGGCGTGAAGCTCGAAGGCGAGTACCTGGGTAAGGAAGACGACTTCAAGACGCTCGTGCTGATCAGGCCCGGCTCGCCCTATCAGGCCGAGGCGGTGACGCAGACCACACGCGCGATGACCGAGCGCTTCGGCACCTTCGGCTTCGCATTCGCCAAGGTCGACGCTCGGCCCGACATCGACCGCGCCACCGGCACGGTCGCCATCACGCTGGTGGCCGACCCCGCCCGCCGCGTCTACATCCGCCGCATCAACGTGGCCGGCAACACCCGCACCCGCGATGAAGTGGTACGGCGCGAGTTCCGGCAGTTCGAGTCGTCGTGGTACGACGGCCGCAAGATCAAGCTGTCGCGCGACCGGGTCGATCGTCTCGGTTACTTCAGTGAAGTGAACATCGACACCAACGAGGTGCCGGGTACGCCGGACCAGGTCGACCTCACGATCACGATCAAGGAGAAGGCCACCGGCAACCTGCAGCTCGGCGCCGGCTTCTCGTCGGCCGACAAGCTTTCGCTGTCGGGCTCGATCAAGCAAGACAACATCTTCGGCTCGGGCAACTACCTCGGCCTGGAACTGAACACCAGCAAGTACAGCCGCACGCTGGTCGTCAGCACCGTCGACCCGTACTTCACGGTCGACGGCATCTCGCGCGCCATCGATGTGTTCTACCGCACGCAGCGGCCGATCAACAGCCAGGGCGAAGAGTACGAACTCGTGACGCCGGGCGCGTCGATCCGCTTTGGCGTGCCGTTCAGCGAATACGACACCGTGTACTTCGGCATCGGCTTCGAGCGCACCGAGATCAAGGGCGACAACCTGCCGCTGAACTACCGCAACTATCGCACTGTGTTCGGCGACAAGAGCAACTCGCTGCCGCTGTCGGTCGGCTGGGCGCGCGACAGTCGCGACAGCGCGCTGGTGCCCACCGCAGGCCGGCTCACGAGCCTCAGCCTCGACTGGGGCTTTGCCGCCGACACGCGCTACGTGCGCGCCATCACCAAGTTCCAGCAGTACATCCCGCTGTCGCGCCGCTTCACGCTCGGCTTCAACGCCGAACTGGGTTGGGGCAAGGGCCTGGGCGGGCGGCCTTACCCGATCTTCAAGAACTTCTACGGTGGTGGCCTGGGCACGGTGCGCGG
Organism: Rhizobacter sp.; assembly: GCA_031385155.1. Classification (GTDB taxonomy): domain Bacteria; phylum Pseudomonadota; class Gammaproteobacteria; order Burkholderiales; family Burkholderiaceae_C; genus LMDS01. Next base: position 22,313 of record JANNBF010000176.1, on the reverse strand, counting down.
CTTCGACCAGAACTCGCTCGGCCCGGTCGACGTGACCGGCGCCTATATCGGCGGCAACCGCCGCCTGAACTTGAACAGCGAGCTCTACCTGCCGGTGCCGGGCACCGGCAACGACCGCACGCTGCGGCTGTTCACCTACGTCGACGTGGGCAACGTGTGGGGCGAGAACGACCCGCTGACGCTTGACAGCCTGCGCGCATCGGCCGGTGTCGGCCTGACCTGGGTGTCGCCGGTGGGCCCGTTGAAGCTGAGCTACGGCCAGCCGCTGCGCAAGCGCCCGGAAGATAGAATTCAGCGTCTTCAATTCCAGATCGGGACTGCGTTCTAATGAAAAGCTATTCGGTTGATTCGCCTTCCGTGGCGGCGCAGTTGTTGAAGCGGTTTGCTGCCGGTGCGTTGCTGTCGCTCGCAGCGGTTGGTGCCCACGCACAGGAAATGAAGGTCGGCTTCGTCAACAGCGACCGCGTGCTGCGCGAGGCTATCCCTGCGAAGGCCGCGCAAACCCGGTTGGAGAGCGAGTTCTCGAAGCGCCAGAAAGAAGGCGAAGATTCGGCGAACAAGCTCAAGGCTGCAGCCGACAAGCTCGACAAGGAGTCGCCCACGCTGAGCGAGGCCGAACGCAACCGCCGCCAGCGCGACCTGGTCGAGCAAGATCGCGAACTTCAGCGCAAGCGCCGCGAGTTCCAGGAAGACCTGAACCAGCGCAAGAACGAAGAGCTGGCCTCGGTGGTCGAGCGCGCCAACAAGGTCGTGAAGCAGATCTACGAGAGCGAGAAGTACGACTTGATCCTGCAAGGCGACGTGGTCATCTTCGCGAGCAACCGCGTCGACATCACCGACAAGGTCATCAAGGCGCTCAACGCCCAGGGCGCTAAGTAACGCGGCCGCGTGGCCGCGTGCATCGGGCCATGACTGCGGCCATGAACTTGGCCACGACCGAAGATCTGCCGGCCGGCTCCGTCACCGTGGGTGAGTTGGTGGCCGCGCTCGGCGGTGACTTGGCTGGCGGCGGTGCAAATGCCGCGCAAACGCTGATCGACCGCATCGGCCCGCTCGATTCGGCCACGCCGTCGACCATCGGTTTCGTCTCGAACCCGCGCTATGGCGCGCAACTCGCCGCTTCGAAGGCCGGCTGCGTGATCGTTGCACCCGCAATGAGGGATGCGGCGGTCGCACGCGGCGCGACCATCGTGACCCCCGACCCGTACCTGTATTACGCGCGACTGACGCAGTGGTGGGCCGCCCGCATGCGCCCCGCGCACAGCGGCGGCATTCACGCCAGTGCCGTGGTCGACGCGGCCGCGCAGGTCGATGCAACGGCCACGGTCGGGCCGCTGGCGGTCATCGACGCGGGCGCGCGGGTGGGCAAGCACGCGGTGATCGGCGCGCACTGCTTCATCGGCCGTGATGCGCAGGTGGGCGAAGGCTCGCGCCTTGCCGCGCACGTGACTGTTGGTGAACGGTGCCACATCGGCGCGCGCGCGGTCATCCACAGTGGCGTGGTGATCGGGGCCGACGGCTTCGGCTTCGCGCCGACGCAGGGGCGCTGGGAGAAGATCGAGCAGCTCGGCGCGGTGCGCATCGGCGACGATGTGGAGATCGGCGCCAACACCTGCATCGACCGCGGCGCGCTCGACGACACCGTCATCGACAACGGCGTGAAGCTCGACAACCTGATCCAGATCGGCCACAACGTGCACATCGGCGAGCACAGCGCGCTGGCTGGCTGCGTCGGCGTGGCGGGCAGCACCACCATCGGCAAGCACTGCACCGTGGGCGGAGCGGGCATGATCCTCGGCCACCTCGAACTGGCCGACCACGTGCACATCTCGGCGGCGAGCGTGGTGATGCGCTCGATCCGCAAGGCCGGCCAGTACAGCGGCGTGTTTCCCATCGACGAGAATGCGGCCTGGGAGAAGAACGCGGCCACGCTGCGGCAACTGCACAGCCTGCGCGACCGGTTGCGTGCCCTGGAGCGACTACTGGCTGACCCGGGCCGCGCGGGTGTCGCCAACGCCGCCAACGCCGTCAACGCCGCAAACGCCGCCACCGCCAGCGTAGACAACACAACAAGCCGCCCGACCGGCGACGAGACAGCATGAAACTCGATATCCACGAAGTCCTCAAGCGCCTGCCGCACCGCTACCCGTTCCTGCTGGTCGACCGGGTGCTCGAGCTCGAGACCGGCAAGCGCATCAAGGCCTTGAAGAACGTGACGATGAACGAGCCCTTCTTCGTCGGGCACTTCCCGCACCGCCCGGTGATGCCGGGTGTGATGATGCTGGAGGCGCTGGCCCAGGCGGCGGCGATCCTCGGCTTCGACATGCTCGGCGTGCTGCCCGACGACAAGACGGTCTTCTACTTCGCCGGCATCGACAACGCCCGCTTCAAGCGCCCGGTCGAGCCCGGCGACCAGCTCGTGCTGCATGTGGCGCTCGAGCGCACCCGCGCCGGCATCTTCAAGTTCAACGCACGCGCCACGGTCGACGATGCACTGGCCGTCGAGGCCGACTTGATGTGCACGATGCGCCGCGTGCTTTGAGGCGCGGCCCCATTACGCAGAACCGCTGAACGCAGAAGCGCTGACCATGGCACACATCCACCCCACGGCCATCGTCGAAGCGGGCGCGCAGCTCGATGCCGACGTGCGCATCGGCGAGTACACGGTGGTGCGCGCCGGGGTGCGCATCGCGGGCGGTACGACGGTCGGTGCCCACTGCGTGATCGAAGGGCGCACGAGCATCGGGCGCGACAACCGCATCTTCCAGTTCTGCTCCATCGGCGCCGTGCCGCAGGACAAGAAGTACGCCGGCGAGAACACCGAACTCGTGATCGGTGACCGCAACACGATTCGCGAGTTCTGCACCTTCAACCGCGGTGTGCCCCAGGCCGGCGGCGTCACGCGCGTCGGCAACGACAACTGGATCATGGCCTACACCCACATCGCGCACGATTGCGAGGTCGGCAACCACACCACGCTTGCGAACAACACGACGCTCGGCGGCCACGTGCAGCTCGGTGACTGGGTCACGATCGGCGGGCTGGTCGGCATTCACCAGTTCGTGAAGATCGGTGCGCACGCAATGGCCGGCTTCGGCAGCGCCGTAACGCAAGACGTGCCGCCTTACATGATGGTCGACGGCAATCCGCTGGCAGTGCGCGGCTTCAACATCGAGGGCTTGCGCCGGCGTGGCTTCGGGCCGGCGCGCATCAAGGCAGTCAAACAGATGCACCGCTTGCTGTACCGCTCTACGCTCGGCTTCGAGCAGGCCCGTGAGGCGATCAACGCCTTCGCCGCCGAAGTGCCCGAAGCGCAGGCCGACGTGGCGATGATGGCGGCCTTCCTCGCGGCATCGACGCGCGGCATCGCGCGCTAGGCGCCGCCCGATGGAAGCCTACGCACCACGGTTCGCGATGGTGGCCGGTGAAGCCTCGGGCGACCTGCTCGCGGGGTTGCTGCTCGGCGGCCTGAAGGCACGCTGGCCGCAGCTTCAGGCCTTCGGCATTGGCGGGCCGAAGATGTCGGCGCAGGGCTTCGATGCCTGGTGGCCGCACGACAAGCTGTCGGTCAGCGGCTATGTCGAAGTGCTGAGCCACTACCGCGAGATCTCGGGCATCCGCAACCAGCTGACCGAGCGGCTGCTGACTGCGAAGGACCGGCCCGATGCCTTCATCGGTGTCGATGCACCCGACTTCAACCTCGACCTCGAAGCCAAGTTGAAGGCGCAAGGCATCAAGGCCATTCACTTCGTCAGCCCGTCGATCTGGGCCTGGCGCGGCAAGCGCATCGAGAAGATCCGCCGCGCCACTGACCTGGTGCTGTGCATCTTCCCGTTCGAGCCAAAGATCTACGCGAAGCAGGGCATTCCAGCGGCCTATGTGGGCCACCCGCTGGCCGATGCGATACCGCTCGACGTGCCCCGCGCCGCCAGCCGCGCCGTGCTCGGCCAGAGTGCCGACGACACCGTGGTCGCGCTGCTGCCGGGCAGCCGCCGCGCCGAGGTGCAGTACATCGCGCCGCGCCTGCTGCAGGCGGCGGCCGAGATGCACCGGCAGCGCCCGCATCTGCGCTTCGTGCTCCCGGTGGTGCCGGGGCTGCGCCACGTGGTCGAGCCGCTGCGCCGCCAGTACGCGGCGGCTGCGCCGATCACGCTGCTCGACGGTCAGTCGCACGAGGCCTTGGCCGCCTGTGACGTGGCGCTCGTGGCCAGCGGCACCGCCACGCTGGAAGCCGCGCTGTTCAAGGCGCCGATGGTGATTGCCTATGCGATGCACGCGCTCAACTGGCAGATGATGAAGCGCATGAAGTACCAGCCCTGGGTCGGCCTGCCGAACATCCTGCTGAACGACTTTGCCGTGCCCGAGCTGCTGCAGGGCGATGCCACCGGCGCGCGGCTGGCGGCTGCGGCGTTCGAATGGCTCGACGACCCGCAGCGCTGCGCCCAACTGCGCACACGCTTCGAAGCCCTGCACCGCGAGCTGCGCTGCAACACCGCGCAGGCGGCCACCGATGCCATCGAAAAAGTCCTCGCGGCTTGAACGCATGGGCCAGCAACTCGGGCTGAAGTTCGACCTGATCGGGCTGATGGCCGGTGTCGACGAAGCCGGGCGCGGCCCGCTGGCCGGGCCGGTGGTGGCGGCGGCCGTGATCTTGGATGAGCTGCAGCCGATCAAGGGCCTGAAAGACTCGAAGGTCATGACCGCGCGCGCCCGCGAGCGGCTGTTCGACGAGATCCGCGCCAAGGCGCTGTGCTGCAGCATCGCGCAGGCCAGCGTCGAAGAGATCGACACACTGAACATCCTGCAGGCCACGATGCTCGCGATGCAGCGCGCGGTCGACGGCCTGCGGCTGCGGCCACACCACGTGCTGGTCGACGGCAACCGCCTGCCGGTGCTCAAGGTGCAGGCCGAGGCCATCGTCAAGGGTGATGCCAAGGTCAAGGCGATCTCGGCGGCGTCGATCCTCGCCAAGGTGCACCGCGACAGGCTCTGCATCGAGCTGCACGCGGCCCACCCGCAGTACGGCTTCGACGGCCACAAGGGCTACCCGACGGCCGCGCACCTGGCGGCGCTGCGCGAGCACGGCGCCTGCCCGCACCACCGGCGCAGCTTCGCGCCGGTGCGCGCGGTGTGCATCGCGCTCGGCTGAAGGCGCACGCCATGGCGCAGGTCAAGTCGGTCACATCGCGCGACAACCCCTTGCTGGTGCGTTTGCGCAAGCTCGTCACCGATGCGGCCGGCTACCGCCGCGCGGGCGAGGTGTGGATCGAGGGCGAGCACCTGTGCGCGGCCTACGCGCAGCGCGGCGGGGTGGCCGCGCAGGCGGTGATCACCGAGTCGGCGTGGCGGGTGGCCGCGCTGCGCAAGTTGGCGAACACGGCGGCCAGCGTGACCATCGTGCCCGACGCGTTGATGGCCGGCCTGAGCGCGCTCGACTCACCGCCGCCGCTGGGCTTCGTGCTGCCGTGGTCGGCGAGCGCCGTGATCCAGCCGTTGGCGCCCAGCGTCGTGCTCGACCGCCTTCAAGACGCCGGCAACGTGGGCGCGGTGTTGCGCAGCGCCGCCGCGTTCGGCTTCACCCAGGTGCTCGCGCTGAAGGGCACCGCAGCGCTGTGGTCGGCCAAGGTGCTGCGCGCCGGCATGGGCGCGCATTTCGGCCTGCACCTCGTCGAAGGGCTGGACGAACCTGCGCTGAGTGCCCTGCAGCTGCCCTTGGTGGCGACCAGCTCGCATGCCGCGCAGGCGCTTCACGAACTCACCTTGCCCTGGCCGTGTGCCTGGGTCATGGGGCATGAAGGGCAGGGCGTCTCGAGCGCACTGCAGATGCGCTGCAAGCTCACCGTGCGCATCCCGCAGCCGGGCGGCGAAGAGTCGCTGAACGTGGCGGCGGCGGCGGCCGTTTGCTTCTATGAATCGGCGCGGCAGCGTGCGCAGCGTACGTAGGTACGGCTAGTACATCAACCTGTCCGGCCGCAGGTCGCGCAGGATCGTCGTCGCGATCTCCTCGATCGACTTGTGGGTCGACGACAGCCAAGCAATGCCCTCGCGTCGCATCATGGCTTCGGCCTCGCTCACTTCGAAGCGGCAGTTCTCGAGCGACGCGTACTTGCTGCCGGGGCGGCGCTCGTTGCGGATCGAACTCAGACGCGCCGGGTCGATGGTCAGGCCGAAGCACTTCTTCTTGAACGGCGCCAGCGTCGACGGGATCTGCCCGCGGTCGAAGTCTTCCGGGATCAGCGGGTAGTTCGCCGCCTTGATGCCGTGCTGCATCGCGAGGTAGAGCGACGTGGGCGTCTTGCCGCTGCGGCTCACGCCGACCAGGATCACGTCGGCGCTCGCCAGGTTCTTGGCCGATTGCCCGTCGTCGTGCGCGAGCGAGAAGTTGATGGCCTCGATGCGGTCGGTGTACTCCTGGCTCTTCGACACATCCACGAAGCGGCCGATGCGGTGGTTCGAGGTCATCTGCAGCTCGGCTTCGAGCGGTTCGATGAAGGTGTTGAACATGTCGAGCACCAGCGCCTTCGTGTCGCTGCCGCCCTTCACGATGGCCAGGATCTCGGGGTTCACGAGCGTGATGAAGACGATGGGCTTGCGGCCTTCGGTCTCGGCCGTGTGGTTGATCTCGCGCAGCACCTGGTGCGCCTTGTCGGCGGTGTCGACGAACGGGCGGCGCACGTGGCGTGAGGGGACCGCGAACTGCGACAGGATCGAATTGCCGAAGGTCTCGGCCGTGATGCCCGTGCCGTCGGAGACGAAGAAGACTGTGCGTTTGGCCATGGCGGGCGTGTGCTGAGTGGCGTTGTGTGGGAGTCGATCATAGGGACTTCACCCGTAGAATGGGCTCGCGCTTTACGCCACCCACCCACCATGACTGCCCCCCTCTGCCTCGAAGGAATCACCCTCGGCAGAGCGCGCGCGCGGCTTGTACGGCCCCTCGAGCCTCGCTCGCGGCCGGCCCGGGCAATGCGAAGCGCACCGATTTTTCACCATCCCGGAGCTCTCCCATGTCAACCAACCCCCTGGCGACCGCCCTGGTCGCCCCGTTTGAACAATTGAGAATGCACGACGTCGAGACGGTGGGCGGCAAGAACGCCTCGCTCGGCGAAATGATCAGCCAACTGGCCGCCTCGGGTGTGCGCGTGCCGGGCGGTTTTGCCACCACCGCGCATGCGTTCCGCGAGTTCCTCGCGCACAACGGCCTGGCCGCCAAGATCGAAGCGCGTCTGGCGATTCTGAACACCGACGACGTTCGTGCGCTCGCCGAAGCCGGTGCCGAGATCCGCCACTGGATCGAAGCCACGCCGTTCCCGCCGGCGCTCGAAGCGGCCATTCGCGCCGAGTTCGTCAAGCTCACGGCAGGCAACCCCGGCGCGTCGTTCGCGGTGCGCTCGTCGGCCACGGCCGAAGACCTGCCCGACGCGTCGTTCGCCGGTCAGCAAGAGACCTTCCTGAACGTGATCGGCATCGAAGAAGTGCTGGCCAAGATGAAAGAGGTGTTCGCGAGCCTCTACAACGACCGCGCCATCAGCTACCGCGTGCACAAGGGCTTCGCGCATGCCGGTGTGGCGCTGTCGGCCGGCGTGCAGCGCATGGTGCGCTCCGACCTCGGCGCGGCCGGCGTGATGTTCACGATCGACACCGAGTCCGGCTTCAAGGAGGTGGTGTTCATCACGTCGAGCTACGGCCTCGGCGAGACGGTGGTGCAGGGCGCCGTGAACCCCGACGAGTTCTATGTGCACAAGCCGGCGCTCCGGGCCGGCAAGCAGGCGATCATCCGTCGCAACCTCGGCTCCAAGCTCATCAAGATGGAGTTCGCCACGCCCGAGGAAAAGGCGATGAGCGGGCGCCTCGTCAAGACCGTGGACACGGCGCAGGAGCACCGCAACCGCTACTCGCTCTCCGACGCCGACGTGGCCGAATTGGCTGGCTACGCGCTGACCATCGAGCACCACTACGGCCGTGCGATGGACATCGAGTGGGGCAAGGACGGCGCCGACGGCAAGCTCTACATCCTGCAGGCGCGGCCCGAGACGGTGAAGAGCCAGCAGGAGGGCAAGGTCGAGCAGCGCTACAGGCTCAAAGGCACGGGCACCGTGCTCGCCGAGGGCCGCGCCATCGGCCAGAAGATCGGTACCGGCCCGGTGCGCATCGTCCACAACATCGCTGACATGGACCAGGTGCAGGCCGGCGACGTTCTCGTGACCGACATGACCGACCCGAACTGGGAGCCGGTGATGAAGCGCGCCAGTGCCATCGTCACCAACCGCGGCGGGCGCACCTGCCACGCCGCGATCATTGCGCGCGAACTGGGCATCCCGGCCGTGGTCGGCTGCGGTGATGCCACCGATGTGCTGAAAGAAGGCGCGCTCGTCACCGTGGCGTGCTCCGAGGGCGACACCGGCTACATCTACGACGGCCTGCTCGACACCGAGGTCAGCGACGTGCAGCGCGGCGTGCTGCCCGAGTGCCCGGTGAAGATCATGATGAACGTGGGCAACCCGCAGCTCGCATTCGACTTCGCGCAGATGCCCAACATGGGCGTGGGCCTGGCGCGGCTCGAGTTCATCATCAACAACAACATCGGCGTGCACCCGAAGGCGATCCTCGACTACCCGAACATCGACAGCGACCTGAAGAAGGCGGTCGAGAGCGTGGCGCGCGGCCATGCGTCGCCGCGCGCGTTCTATGTGGACAAGCTGGTCGAGGGCATCGCGACCATCGGCGCCGCGTTCTGGCCCAAGCCGGTGATCGTGCGGCTCTCCGACTTCAAGAGCAACGAGTACCGCAAGCTGATCGGCGGCTCGCGCTACGAACCCGAAGAAGAGAACCCGATGCTCGGCTTTCGTGGTGCTTCGCGCTACGTCAGTGCCGAGTTCGGCGAGGCCTTCGCGATGGAGTGCGAGGCGCTCAAGCGCGTGCGCGTCGACATGGGCTTGACCAACGTCGAGATCATGGTGCCGTTCGTGCGCACGCTCGGGCAGGCCAAGGCCGTGGTCGGCATGCTGGCAGAGCGCGGCCTGAAGCGCGCGTCGCAAGGCGGCACCGACGGCTTACGCGTCATCATGATGTGCGAGGTGCCGAGCAACGCCATCCTGGCCGAGCAGTTCCTCGATCATTTCGACGGCATGTCGATCGGCTCGAACGACCTGACGCAACTCACGCTCGGCCTCGACCGCGACTCGGGCATGGAGTTGCTTGCGCGAGACTTCGACGAGCGCGACCCTGCCGTCAAGGCGCTGATCTCCAAGGCCATCGCCGCGTGCCTTGCGGCGGGCAAGTACGTGGGCATCTGCGGGCAGGGGCCGAGCGACCACCCTGACTTTGCCGACTGGCTGGCCGACGAGGGCATCAAGTCGATCTCCCTCAACCCCGATTCGGTGATCGACACCTGGCGGCGCCTGGCCGCACGCTGAGCCGCAGCGGGGCGCCACGGCGGCGCGCTCACGCCCTTGGCTGAGCGCGTCGCCCGCCGGCTGATGCGGTGGGCCGCATTGCGCACGGTGGCCGGCGCGCGGTACGCTCGGGCGCAATGTTGTACGCCCCTGCCTGACACCGGCTGCGATGGCCAGCCTCTTCATTTCCTACGCCCGCGCTGACGGCGAGCCACTCGCGCGCCGGCTCGAACGCGACCTGGCTGCGCGCGGCCACCAGCCCTGGCTCGACCGCGCCGAGATTGAAGCCAGCGAAGCCTGGTCGCGCGAGATCGAAGGCGCGATCGATGGCTGCGACGCGCTGATCGCCGTGCTCACCCAAGGCTCGTTCGCCTCCTTGGTGTGCCGCGACGAGCAGCAGCGCGCCTTGCGCAAGGGCAAGCGCGTCGTGCCCTTGCTGGCGCAGGCCGCCGCCGACCGGCCGCTCTACCTCGAACACATGCACTACCTCGGCTTCACCGAGGCCGATGCCTACGACACGCGTTTCGCCGAGCTGCTCGATGACCTGGCCCAGGCGCGCGGCGTGGCCTGGGCCGACCTGCCGGCCCGCGTGCAGCAGCGCCTGGCCGACGCCACGCCCGCGCCCGCCGTGGTGGCGGCGCTGCGCGAAGCGCGGCCGAGCTGGGCGCAGATGCTGCAGCTCGCGGCCGCGCAGCAGCAGCGCTTTCTCGACGGCCTGGCCGGGCGCGGCGGCAGTGCCGGCGTGTTCGAAGCCGACCTGTACCTGCCCCGTGTTGCCGAAGAGGCCGAGCTGCAACGCTTCGCGCAGGGCGATGCGAACGGCCTGCTGCTGATCGGCGAGCCGGGGGTCGGCAAGACCAACCTGCTGTGCCATTGGGCCGCCGCGCGCGCCGCTGGTGGCGACATGGTGCTGCTGTACGCCGGCGAGCGGCTCACGAGCCCGCTGCTGCTGCCCGAGCTTGCGAAAGACGTGGGCTTGGCTGCGCCAGACGCGCTGGCGTACCTCGACAGCCTGGCCGCACCGGTCGACCGGCAGTGCGTCATCGTGATCGACGGTGTGAACGACTTCCGCAGCGCCGAGCGCGACGGCCAGCGCGCCTTGCTGGCGAGCATCGACGTGCTCGTGGTCGCGGCGCACGGCCTGCGCGTGCGCATCGTCATCGGCTGCACCAGCGCCACCTGGAACCGGCTCGACCGGCAAGAGCCGCTCCGCCTCACGTGGCCGCGCTACCACCGCCCGCCTGCGGGCAACGCCGGCTTCGTGCCGCTGCTGCGCTTCAGCGCCGACGAGGCCGAGGCGGCGTACCCGCCGTACCGTACCCGCTTCGGCATGCCGTTCGCGTTCGACGCGTTGGCGCCTGTGTTGCGCCAGCGCCTGCGCGAGCCGCTGCTGCTGCGCCTGCTGGCCGAGACGCTGCAGACGCGGGCCGACGCCACGCCGGTGTCCGACATCGACGCGCTGCTGTTCCGCCGTTATTTCGAAGAGCGCGTGCGCAACCGCGATGACCAGCGCTTCGTCGACGCGCTCGCCGCCGAGATGCTGGCGCAGCGCAACGCCGCGCCGCCGGTGCTGCCGCTGCTCACGCACGCCGTGCTCGGCCCGCTGATCGAAGACGACGCTGCCGGCAGCAGCTACGCCCGCCTGCTCGATGCCGGCGTGCTGACCGAGGTGCGCGGTGACGGCTACACCGACGACCTGCTCAAGTTCAGCTACCCGCTCGTCGGCGCCTACGCCATCGTGCGTGGCCTGCTCCGCCAGCAGCGCGCCGTGGCCGACGTGGTGCGCGAGCTCGCCGCGATGGCCGACGACCTGCCGCTCGCGTGGGAGGCCGCCGTGGCGCTGCTGAGCCTGCGCGGTGACGCGGCCACCTGCGCCGCGCTTGCCAGCGCCGCCGACCCCGAACTGCGCGAGCTGGCGCAGGAAGGTCTGGTGCGCCAGCACGGTGTGGACGCCACGCGTGCACACGAGATGCTGGGCGCGCTGCTCGACGGCGGCAATGCGCTCGCGCAGCGCACCGCACTGCGCGCTGCCTTCGCCATCGGCCCGGCCGCGCGCGACCTGCTGGTGCGTGGCGCGCTCAGCGACTCCGAGCTGCTGCGCCACGCGGTGCGCGATGCGCTCTACCTCATCTGGAACGGCGCCTCGCAAACCGGTGGCGATGCGCGCACCAGCGAGGGCTACTTCATCTGGCGCCAGGCGCCGGAGTTCACCCACGGCGTGATGCGCGACCTGGTCGAGCAACTCAGCTGGACGAGCCCGATCGATGCCGCGCGCATCCTCACCTTCGTGCTGGATCTGACGATCACGATCTATGTGAACCATTGCGACCGGGCCGACGTGGTGCAGAACACCTCCGACCTGTTCCACCACCTCGCGGTGGACCGGCTGCACCTCGACGCGCTGCCCGCCGGCTCGCTGCTCGAGCGCATGGTGTTCAAGGTGGTGTCGTCGGTGTTCGCAGACCGGTTGTTGCGCTGGATGCTGGTCGGGGGTGATGACGACACGAGCGCGTTCTTCGCGCGCCCGGCCGCGCAGCGCCAGGTCCTGGTGAAGGCGGCGGCTTGGCTCGACCCGCAGGCCGACCCCGCCACTGCAGGCCCGCTCTGGCTCGACATGCTGCGCAGTGACGTGAACGTGGTGCGCGGCACGGCGACGCTGGTGCTGGCGATCCACGCGCACGCGCAGCCCGAGTGCACCGAGCCGCTGCTGCGGTCGCTGTTCGACGCGCTCGGCGAAGGTGCTGAACTTGGCGAAGGCGCAGCAGGTGCGGCAGCGAGCCGCCTCTGGCTCGCTGCCGGCCTGTCGGTGCTGATGCCCGGCACGCCGGCCGGCTGGGTTGAGTTGCTCGAAGAGTGGACGCAACGCCTGCTCGACGAGCACGGCGCGTCGGTGGCCGGTGTGCCGCTGCTCACGCCGGGATTCGATGTGCTGTTCGTGCCGCTCGGCCTGGCGTACGGCAAGCGCCGCGACGGCATGGCGCTCTACGAGCGCTGGCTCGCGCAGGCCGGCGCTGCTACGGGGCCTGCGGCGGCCGAGCGCACGGCGCGGCTCGTCGCCGGCCTCGGGCCGGTCGGCTTCTACCACCCGCGCCTCGTGCTCGGTGTGCTGAAGCCGGCGTTCAAGGCACTGCTCGCCCAGCCGGCCACGCGCGCTGCGCTCGTCAGCGCCCTGGCCACCATGCGCAGCCTGCACTTCGACCCGGTCGATGCCTTCCTCGACGCCGCGGGTGCCGACGACGCGCTGCGCCGCGACGTGGCCGCGTCGGAAGACATGGGCCGCGTCCAGCAGTTCATGCGCCTGCTCGGCTACTACAACAACGCGGTCCACTTCTGCGTTCACCACCCGCGCATGCGGCGCGGGCTGGCGGCATCGGCGTTGACGCTGTTGGCCGAATCGCCCCGTGCGGCCGACTTCGTCAGCGGCTATGCCGGTGCCGCCATCGGCATGGCCCGCGACGCGAACTTCGTGCTCACGGAATGGACGCTGCCCGACGATGCCGGCCTCTGACTTTGCGTTGCTGCGCTGGGCGATTGCCGTGTACCTGACCATCCGCGTCTCGGCGCTCGGCTTCACCTGGGTGCTGCCGCTCGTCGGCGCGGCGAGCACGGCGGTGCCTGCATCGACCACGCCCGCGCTGCTGCTCACCGCCGTGTCGTTCCATGTGTTCGCGTATGTGTTCAACGACGTGATCGATCACCACGTCGATCGTTCGGAGCCCCTGCGCAGCGACTCGCCGCTGGTGCGCGGCCAGGTCTCCCGAGGCCAGTTGCTCGTGCTGGCGTGGGTGCAGCCGCCACTCGCGTTCACGCTGGCGCTCGCCGGCGGTGCGAGTGCGGCCGCGCTGGCCGCGTTGCTCGGTGCGTTCGTCGCGATGGCGCTGTACGACGTGTACGGCAAGCGCTGCGCCTGGCCGCTGCTCACCGACGCCGTGCAGGCCGTCGGCTGGTGCGCACTGGTGCTCGTGGGTGCGTGGTGGCACGAGCGCACCACGCCGCCGCTCACCGGCTGGCTGGTCGCCTACGTGTTTTTCTGCGTGCTGCTGGTGCAGGGCGTGCACGGGGGGCTGCGTGACCTGGCCAACGACGGGCGCAGTGGTGCCCGCACAACCGCGCTTTGGCTCGGTGCGTGGGCCGATGCGCGGGGCGGCATCGCGTTGTCACGCCCGCTTCTGGCGTACGCGCTCGGTTTGCAGCTCGCGCTGTGGGCCACGGCGCTCGCGGCTTCGGCGTCTGCGGCGGCTCCTGTAGCGGTAACTGCATCCGCACCTGCGTCGAGCGAGCATGCCGCACGCCTGCTCACGATGGCCGCGCTGGTCGGCGCCAGCGCCGCACTCGCGCGCGCTTACCGGTGCCGCAGCGACAAGCGCCGCTTCATCGCCAGCGGCGCCTGGAACATCGTCGGCACGTTGCTCGTGCTGCCTGCACTGGTGCTGCCACAGCTCGATGCCACGGGTGCCGCCACGCTGTTCGCCGCGTTGCTGCTCCCGGTGGCGGCCATGCTCGCCTACAACGGCTCGCACTGGCGCGTGCCAGCGCCCGCCGAGGTGTCGCGATGAACACGCGCGGCCTTGCCCTGACCCAGCAGCCATTGGCAACGGCAGCCCTGCTGCTTCAGCTGATGCGCTTCGACCGGCCGCTCTGCGCCGCAGCGCTGACGCTGCTGGGTGCCTGGCTCGCCGCGCCCGCATCGTTGAGCACGCTGTGGTCGGCTCCGGTGCTGCTGGCCGCAGGCGTGGTCGGCTTGATCACCGCGTTCGGCTTCGTCATCAACGACTGCTGCGACCTGGCCGTGGACACGCTCGGCAAACCCGGCCGGCCCTTGCCTTCGGGCCGCATCTCGCACGCCACGGCTGCGCGTTTCGCCTGGGGCCTGGCCGGCGCCGGCTTGCTGCTGGCGCTGCTGCTGGGCCGCAGCGCTGCGCTGTTTGCGCTCGGCGCCATTGCGCTCAGCGTGGCCTATTCGTACCGCCTGAAAAGCACGTTGCTGACCGGCAACGCGACGGTGGCCGTGCTGGTCGGCATGGTCATCGTGTTCGGGGCGGTCATGGCCGGTGGGCCCACGCCGGCGGCCTGGTTGGCGGCTGCAATGACCGTGTGCTACGTCACCGCGCAGGAAGTGCTGTTCAACCTGGAAGACGAAGCGCAAGACCGCGCTGCCGGCCTGCGCACGACGGCCACCCGCCTCGGGCCCAAGGGCACTGGGCGCCTGCTGCGTGGCTTGCTGGTGCTGTTCATCGCCGTGGCCTTGCTGCCCGTGGCCTCGGGCCTGGCGCACGGCGCGTATCTGCCTGCGCTCGGGGTGCTCACGCTGGCGCCGGTGCTGGTGATGCTGTGCGTGCTGCGCGAGCCACTGGCCGAGGCCGCCGTGGCACGTGCGGCGCGCCTGTCGCGCATCGTCTGGCTGACGAGCTTCGTGCCGCTGGCCCTGCTGCGATGAACGCCCTTGCCGCGCCGCTGCGCTGGTGCACGGGCATCGTGTTGGCGCTGGCCATCTGTGGCGCGCAGGCTGCGCCGGCATGGGAGCCGACGCGCCAGGTCAGCCGCGCAGACCTGGTGGCTGCGATGCGCACTGAGCAGCGCAAGGGCTACGCGCTCGATGCCATCGCCAACGCGGTGCGCTTGCAGGTCGGCGTGTTCCTCGCACTGGCCGAGCAGGCCGCAGCCACCGACCCCGAGCAGCGCGTGCTGCGAATCGACCACCCCGATTACCGCGATGCCTTCGCCGAGGTCACTGGCATCGCGCCGCAGGCGCTGCCGTTGTTCGTGAAGGTGCCGCACGCGTTCCATGAGGACTACCTGATCGAGTACCGCACGGCCCGCGTCGTCGAAGCCGCCGCTGGCGTGAACGGCTTGCGCCGCGCGCTGAACGTGAAGGCTGGCTGGCCGGACGCGCCCGATGCGCCGGCCAGCTATTCCTACGAAGACCGCAGCACCGACCCCGCCATCGAAGTGACGCACCAGCGCGTGACCGCGTACCGCGTGCTCGACTACGGCAAGCTCGTGGTCTACGACGACATTCGCGGTGTGACCGGCCGCGCCACCTCGGGCGCGCTGGGCGCGGTGTTCGGCGTGATCGGCAAGGCCGAGGCGGTTCAGACGCGCTTTGCCATCGCAGCCGATGGCACGCAGGTCGTTCGCACCACGGCGAGGAAGCTGTTGACCCTGAGCCAGACGGTCACGATCACGCCGGACGGCAAAGTCTTCAAGGGCGTGCCGGCAGACCGGCCGGACCTGGCGGCCATCGATCAAATGGTGAGAGGCCACTCGCTCGGTGTGAGCTACCAGCCGCTCGACATGAGCGCTGTGCCCGCGTCGAGCGCCGGGCGGTGACCGGCTTCGCGCCGGGCCGCAGCAACTGGATGGATCAGCGCGTCAAACCAAGCCGTCGAACGGCAACACGTCGACCAGCTCGCCGGCCGCCACGTCACCCTGCGCGTGGTGCAGCACGATCAGGCCGTTCGCCTCGCTCATGCTGCGCAGAATGCCTGAGCCCTGGGCACTGCCGAGCGCCACTTCCCACTGGCCACTGGCCGCGCGGCTGACGAAGCCGCGCTGGTATTCGGTGCGGCCGGGCTTCTTGCGGATGGCGCCCGTGCTGGCTGCGCGCAGCATCGGCAGCGGCTCGG
The DNA here is from genome assembly GCA_031385155.1 of Rhizobacter sp. GTDB lineage: Bacteria > Pseudomonadota > Gammaproteobacteria > Burkholderiales > Burkholderiaceae_C > LMDS01. Next base: position 6,295 of record JANNBF010000176.1, on the reverse strand, counting down.
GTGCGGCGCCGCCCATCGCGAGCAAGGCCTCGCGCACGAAGGCGTAGAAGGTGACCATCACTGCAACCGGGTTGCCGGGCTGGCCGAAGATAATCGCGCCGCCCGCGTGGGCTCCGGGTTCACCGCTGCCACCCGCCATTCGCCCGATGGCCATCGGGCGGCCCGGCCGCATCGCGATGCGCCAGAACAGCACGTCGCCGAGCCGCGCCATGACCTGCTTGGTGTGGTCGGCCTCGCCCACGCTCACGCCACCCGAGGTGATGATCGCGTCAGCGCACGCTGCGGCCTGCACGAACGCCGCTTCCAGTTGCGCCGGGTCATCGCGCACCACGCCCATGTCGATCGGCTCCGTGCCCAGGCGCTGCAGCATCGCCCACAGCGTGTAGCGGTTGCTGTCGTAGGTGCTGCCGGCATCGAGCGGCTCGCCGACCGAGCGCAGCTCGTTGCCGGTCGAGAAGAAGGCCACGCGCACGCGCCTGCGCACCGCCACCTCGGCATGGCCGAGCGAGGCCAGCATGCCGATGTCGGCCGGGCGCAGCACGCGGCCGGCGGCCAGGGCCACGTCGCCGCGCGCCAGGTCTTCGCCTTTGAAGCGGCGGTTGTCGCCAGTGCGTACTGCGCCTGCAGGCACGGTGACGAGGTCGGCGCTGACGCGCACGAACTCTTGCGGCACGACCGTGTCCAGCCCGGCCGGCATGACGGTGCCGGTCATGATGCGCACGCATTCGCCGGCGCCGACGCTGCCCGCGAATGCTGCACCTGCGAAGCCGGTGCCGACGGTGCGCAGCACGGTGTCGGCGTTGACGGCGGCCAGGTCGGCGCCGCGCAGCGCGTAGCCGTCCATCGCCGAGTTGTCGGCGGCGGGCACGTCGATGCGCGATACGACGTCGGCCGCAAGCACGCGGCCGAGCGCGCTGCGAATCGGCAAGCGCTCGACCGCCTGCACAGGCTGCACCAGCGCACGGATGAAGGCCTGCGCCTGTGCCACCGGCAGCGCGTTCGGGTCGTAGCCCGCGATGCGCGAGGCGATGTCAGCCAAGGTCGTGTTCACGGGGCTCCGTTCAGGCGGTGCGTTGTTGTCTGCGCTCTCGGGGCGGTCGGGTGGGTTCACAGCATCATCACCATCTGGTTCTTGGCGAAGTACGCGGTCCCCACCCGAATGGCGCGTGGCAGGCTCCCGCAGGTGATGAAGCCGGCTTGCTCGTACAGCCGGATGGCCGGCGCGTTGCAATGCGTCACGGTGAGCGTGAGCATCTCGATGCCGGCGGTGCTGCGCAAGCGGCATATGCACTCGTCGAGCAAGCGCGTGGCGATGCGCTGACCGCGCTGATCGGGCCGCACCATCATGCCGATCAGGTGCGCGGTGTGGCGCACCTTGATGCGGTTGTCGCGCTCGCTGCCCAGCGCGCCGACAAGCACGCCGTGCTGCCACGCGCCGAGCATGAACTGGCCGCCTTCCGGCAGTTCGAGCCCGAGCCGCGGAAGGTAGCTCTCCGCAGTGCGCTCGAGATCGGTTGCGGCATCGGACGTGAACACCTCCGGATGGGCGGCGAGCATGCCGTCGCGCAGTGACTTGTAGGCGCCGAGATCGGCGGGTGAGAGCAGGCGCATCTCGACCGGCGACGCGGCGAGTTTAGTCATTGCCATTCAGTGCCGAGCCGGTGCCGTTCAGTGCTGCCAGTTCGCGCAGCGTGTTGGCGTTCGCGAACGCCTGCGCATCGTCGAAGCGCACCACCACGCAGCGGTGCAGCGCAGTCCAGCGGTCGATCTTGCGCTGGCCACTTTCGATGAATGCCTGCAGGCTGCCGCGCAGGCTCTGTTTGAGCAGGCAGAACACCGGTTGCACCTGCACGGCGCCGCCTTCGACTGTGGCCGCCATGGCGATGTCGGCTTGCTGCTCGACCAGGGCTTGCGCCAGGCGCGCGGTCAGGTCGGCGGGGAAGAGGGGCGAGTCGCAGGGCACGGTCAGCAGGTAGGGCGTTTCGCACCGCGCCAGGCCGGCCAGAAAGCCCGCCAGCGGCCCCGGATGGTCGGGCAGGGCATCGGGCCAAACCGGGCACGCAAACGCCTCGTAGAGGGCGATGTTGCGGTTCGCGTTGATGGCTGTGCTGCCCACTTGCTCTTGCAAGCGCCGCAGTGCGTGCTCGGCCATCGGCATGCCGTGCAGCAGTTGCAGGCCTTTGTCGACCCCGCCCATGCGGCTGCCGAGGCCGCCGGCGAGCACGAGGCCGGTGATGTCGCGTGGGTCGATCACGTGGCGGCTCGGGCGTGGCGGTCGGGCAGGGGCCTCGACGGCATCGCTCGCATCAATGGGCGCACCTGCATCATCGGACGCACTTGCATCATCGGCCGCACTTGCATCACCCGCCGATGTAGTGCATCTCGACGCGGCGCGGCGCTTGCTCGGCCGCAGGCGCCGTCGCTGCCGCTGGCGCCGCCAGGGCGGCACTGCGCAGCTCGGAATAGCGGTCGTCGCGGCCTTGCCAGATCAGGCCGATGGCCGCGGCGATCTGCGCGTCGGTGTGCTCGCCGCGCAGCAAGGTGCGCAAATCGTGGCCGTGGTTCGCGAACAGGCACAGGAAGAGCTTGCCTTCGGTGGACAAGCGGGCGCGGTTGCAGTCGCTGCAGAAGGCCTGGGTCACGCTCGAGATCACACCGATCTCGCCGCTGCCGTCGGCATAGCGCCAGCGCTGGGCGGTCTCACCGGCATCGTTCGCGGCCATCGGCACGAGCGGGTGTTCGGCATGGATGCGCGCCACGACGGCGGCCGAGGGCAGCACCTCGTCCATGCGCCAGCCGTTGGTCGCGCCGACGTCCATGTACTCGATGAAGCGCAGTACCACGTCGCTGCCTTTGAAGTGCCGGGCCATCGGCAGCACTTCGGCGTCATTGGTGCCGCGCTTGACGACCATGTTGACCTTGATCGGGCCGAGGCCGGCGCGCTGCGCGGCGGCAATGCCTTCGAGCACATCGGCGACCGGGAAGTCGGCGTCGTTCATGCGGCGGAAGGTGGCGTCGTCGAGTGCGTCCAGGCTGACCGTCACGCGCTTCAGGCCCGCGTCTTTCAGCGCCTGCGCCTTGCGCGCGAGCAGCGAGCCGTTGGTGGTGAGCGTCAGGTCGAGCGGCTCGCCATCGGGGGTGCGCAGCGCGGCGAGCATGGCCACAAGCACCTCCAGGTTCTTGCGCAGCAGCGGCTCGCCGCCGGTCAGGCGGATCTTGCGCACGCCGTGCGCGGCGAACAGGCGCGCGGTGCGCGTGATCTCTTCGAAGCTGAGCAGTGATGAATGCGGCAAGAAGGCGTAATCCTTGTCGAACACGTCCTTCGGCATGCAGTAGCTGCAGCGGAAGTTGCAACGGTCGGTGACCGAGATGCGCAAGTCGTGCAACGGCCGGCCCAGGCGGTCCGCCAGGTGGCCGGTGGGCGGCGCGGCGTGCAGCGGAACGTGCGGCGCGCTGGCGGCATAGCGCAGGTCGGCAACAGGAATCACACGCTGGTTCATGCCGGGATTGTGCCTGCCGGCGCTGTGCACTCACCCCGGTGCGGGTACGCGCCCGCGCGACCCGTGGCGCGGTCCGATCGGTGCGTGTGGGAGGGCCGTGTCAGTACACGTTCGCGCGTGCCGGTGCGACGGCTGGCGCGGCATTCACGGCAGGTGCTGCGGCCGCGTCCGCCAGGTCGGCGCGGCGTGCGCCAGTGAAGCGTTTGGCCCAGTAGCTGGCACCCATGTCTTCCACGCGCACCTCGCCACCGGCGCGCGGCGAATGAATGAACTTGCCTTCGCCGACGTAGATGCCCACGTGCGAGAACGTGCGCTTCAGCGTGTTGAAGAAGACCAGATCGCCCGGCTTCAACTCGTTGCGCTTGACGCTGACGAGGCCGGCGGTCTGGGCCTGTTCATCGGCACGCCGGGGCAGCACCAGGCCCAGGCTCAGCTCGAACACGTGGCGCGTGAAGCCGCTGCAATCGAAGCCGTGGTCCGCGGAGTTGCCGCCGCGTTTGTAGGGCACGCCGAGGAAGTTCATCGCCGTGATGACCATGTCGGAAGCCCGGTCACGCAGCCGGTCGACCACGCTGTTCTCGGTGCCGGTGGGCGCGGCGATCAAGCCTTTGTCGACGAGGAAGCGCGTGACCGCGTCGGGCGCCGCCGCCGATGCGGCCGCGTCGGCTGAGGGAATGCGGGGCGCCGCGACCGCAGCCCCACCACACAGCGCCAAGCCCATGATCAGTGCCGACGCGCAGCCCACGCGGCGAACGGCGTGCGGGGCGTGTAGTCCTTGCACGGTTCTCGTCAAAGCACTTCGGACGCGAAGTCGGCCAGGCGCGAGCGCTCGCCGCGCGCCAGCGTCACGTGGCCCGAATGTGGCCAGCCCTTGAAGCGGTCGACGGCATAGGTGAGGCCCGAACTGCCTTCGGTGAGGTAGGGCGTGTCAATCTGCGCCAGGTTGCCCAGGCAGACGATCTTCGTGCCCGGGCCGGCGCGGGTGATCAGCGTCTTCATCTGCTTGGGCGTGAGGTTCTGCGCCTCGTCGATGATCACGAACTTGTTCAGAAACGTGCGCCCGCGCATGAAGTTCAGGCTTTTGATCTTGATCTTGCTGCGCACCAGGTCGTTGGTGGCGGCACGGCCCCATTCACCGGCCGCGCCGTCGGTCTTGGACAGCACTTCGAGGTTGTCATCCAGCGCGCCCATCCACGGGCCCATCTTCTCTTCCTCGGTACCGGGCAGGAAGCCGATGTCCTCACCCACCGGCACGGTGACGCGGGTGACGATGATCTCGGTGTAGCGGCGCTCGTCCATCACCTGGCTCAGGCCGGCGGCCAGCGTCATCAGCGTCTTGCCGGTGCCTGCCGTGCCGGTCAGGGTGATGAAGTCACAGTCAGGGTCGGTCAGCAGGTTGAGGGCGAAGTTCTGCTCGCGGTTGCGTGCAGTGACACCCCACACGGCGTTCTTCTGGTGCGTGAATTCCTTGAGCGTGCGCAGCACGGCGGTTTTGCCGGTGATCTCGGTCACCTTGGCGTAAAGCGGCGCAGCACCCGGGCCTTCGAGGTAGACGAACTGATTGATGAGCAGCACCGGCACCATCGGCCCGCTGATGCGGTAGTAGGTCAGGCCGCCTTGCTGCCAGCTCTCCATGGTCTTGCCGTGCTTGTCCCAGAAGTCGGCCGGCAGCGGCAGCACGCCGGTGTAGAGCAGGTCGCCGTCTTCCAGCGTCTTGTCGTTGAAATAGTCTTCGGCGGGCAGGCCGAGCGCACGCGCCTTGATGCGCATGTTGATGTCTTTGGACACCAGGATCACCGGGCGGCCGGGCTGCTGTTCGCGCAGCGCCTTCACCACGCCCAGGATCTGGTTGTCGGCCTTGCCCTGCGGCAGGCCGGCGGGCAAGGTCACGTCGATCAGGTTGGTCTGGAAGAACAGCTTGCCGCCGGCTTCGCGGTGGCCGGTGCGGCCGAGCGGCAGCCCTTCGGACATGCCGGACGAGTCGCGGCTCGGCATGCTGGCAGCCAGCGCGTCGAGGTCGCGGCTGACCTGCCGGGCGTTGCGCGCCACCTCGGTCATGCCGCGCTTGTGACCGTCGAGTTCCTCGAGCGTGATCATCGGCAGGTAGATGTCGTGCTCGTCGAAGCGGAACAGCGAGGTCGGGTCGTGCATCAGCACGTTGGTGTCGAGCACGAACAGCGTGGTCGGCCCGGTGCCGCGAGGCTTGCGCACACGCGGCTCGGGTTGTGCAGGCCGGCGCGGTGCCGCAGCCGGAATTGCAGCGGAAGGTGCAGCCGCCTTCGGCGGCGCGGCGCTCACGGCTTGCGGGGCGCCGTCGAACAGGTCGAGCACGGCGGGCGATGCGGGCTCAGCGGCGCTGCGGGCCTTCTCGGCGCGTTGGCGGGGCTGGGGCGCGGCCTGTGAATCGAAGTCTGTGGCGCTGAGGAGAGAGGCTCGTTTGGCGGGCGGCTTGGGCAGTGGCATGAAGAGGTCTCAGCTGGACTGACAAACAAAAAAGCCGCACGGTCGGCAGTGCGGCTTGGGAGTGGTTCGCGTATCGGAACACGAGGGCATGAGCAACATTATGCTTCGCCCCTGCCGAGCTGAGGTCAGGCGGCCTTCTTGACTGCCTTGACCTCTTTCAGCACTTCCTCGACGTGGCCGGCGACCTTCAGGCCGCGCCACTCGCCGCGCAGGATGCCGGCGGGGTCGATCATGAAGGTGCTGCGCTCGATGCCCTTGACCTTCTTGCCGTACATGATCTTGTTCTTGACCACGCCGAACATGTGGCACAGCTTCTCTTCGGTGTCGGCGAT
>JANNBF010000163.1:0-115392 GCA_031385155.1 Rhizobacter sp. | reverse complement strand
ATCGCCGACGAGGTGCTGGTGATGTACCTCGGCAAGGTCGTCGAGCGCGCGCCGAAGGCGCTGCTGTTCGCAGCAGCACGCCACCCGTACACCCAGGCGCTGCTCGCCAGCACGCCGCGCATCGACGCCAAGGCGCGCCAGCAGCGGCAGGTGCTCAGCGGCGAGTTGCCGTCACCGCTGAACCCGCCGAGTGGCTGTGCATTCCACAAGCGCTGCCCGCATGCGGTGGCGCGCTGCGCGCAAGAGGTGCCGGTGCTCGAAGACGTGGGCGGCGGCCAGAGCGTGGCCTGCCTGCGCTGGCGCGAGTTGTAGCGACCCCGGCAGTGGCGGCGGCATGCGCGGCGCCACGGCAGGCGATGCCCTACACCGCAACGGCGCGCCGCCCGATGGGCCACGCGGGCCTGCGGCGGCCCAATCGTTGCTTACTCTGGACACCCAGGAGACACGCCATGATCAGCCCCGCCAACCGCGCCTTCCCTGACCCCGCAGCCGATTCCGCAGCCGACACCACCGGCGAGCGCGGCGCCCTGCATCAATCCGAGAAGAAGGCCGCCGAAAGTCAGCCCGACAGCTTCAACGAGAAGGCCTTGACCGACAAGGTCGTCCAGATCCCGCCGGTCGGCCCGACCGAGGCGCCGATCAAGGGGCTGGACCCCGAGCCTTCGGCTGGCACGAAGCCGCCCGCGAAGCCGCCCTCGAAAACCTAAGGCCGAAGCCGGGAGTCACCATGCAGTTGCGCGTCGGTTTCGAGATGGTCTATGAATGCCCGCAGCCCACGCCGATGATCCTGGCGCTGGCCGTCCATTACTCGCGCGCGTCCGATCTGGTGCGGGCCGACCACCTCGTCACCAACCCGGCGCTGCCGGTCACGACTTACCGCGACCTGTTCGGCAACTGGTGCAGCCGCATCACGGCGCCCGCCGGCCGCACGGTGATCACGAGCGACGCGCTCATCAACGACAACGGGCAGCCCGACGTGGTGGCGCCGTGGGTGTTGCAGGTGCCAGTCGAGCAGTTGCCAGAGCCGACACTCGTGTACCTGCTGGCCAGCCGCTACTGCGAGACGGACCTGCTGTCCGACATCGCCTGGCAGCGCTTCGGCGCCGGGCCCACCGGCTGGGCGCGGGTGCAGGCGGTGTGTGATTTCGTGCACCAGCACATCGCGTTCGGCTACCACAACGCGCGGCGCACACGCACCGCGTTCGAGGCCTACAACGAAGGCGTGGGCGTGTGCCGCGACTACGCGCACCTGGCGATCACGCTGTGCCGCTGCCTGAACATCCCGGCGCGCTACTGCACCGGCTACCTCGGTGACTACGGCACCGCGCCGCCTTATGGCCCGATGGACTTTGCCGGCTGGTTCGAGGCCTTCCTCGGCGACCGTTGGTACACCTTCGATGCGCGCAACAACACGCCGCGCATCGGCCGTGTGCTGATTGCGCGCGGCCGTGATGCGTGCGATGTGGCCTTGTCCAGCACCTTCGGCCCGAACACGCTCGCCGGCTTCAAGGTCTGGGCCGACGTGGTGGCTGGCGGGTAGCGGGCGAGGGCATGCACCGTGACCTACTGCGTCGGTGTCAAGCTCGATGAAGGCCTGATCTTCGCGAGCGATTCGCGTACCCACGCCGGCGTCGACAACTACGCCAAGTTCTGCAAGATGACGGTGTTCGAACAGGCTGGCGAGCGCGTGCTGGTGCTGCTCAGTTCCGGAGGCCTTGCCGCCACGCAGGCGGTCATCAACGTGCTGCGCCAGCGGGCTGCGGGCGAGCCGCCGCACCTGAACTCGGTGGCGTCGATGTTCGATGCCGCCAACCTGGTGGCCGACGCCATGCGCGCCATCGAGCGCCGCGACGGCCCGTACCTGGAAGGCGGCGGCCTGAAGTTCAACGCCTCGTTCATCCTGGGCGGGCAGATCGCCGGGGAAGAGATGCGCCTGTTCCGCATCTATGCCGAAGGCAACTTCATCGAAGCGGGCAGCGACACGCCGTTCCTTCAGACCGGTGAGGCGAAGTACGGCAAGCCGATCCTCGACCTCGCCGTGACACCCAGCGCCACGATCGAGGACGCCACCAAGTGCGTGCTGGTGTCGTTCGACTCGACCATGCTGAGCAACCTGTCGGTGGGCATGCCGATCGACCTGCTCTGCTACGCGCGCGACGCACTGGCGGTCACGATGAAGCGCCGCTTCGATGCCGGTGACGCCTACTTCGATTCCCTCAAGCACCAGTGGATCGCCGGCACCCGCAAGGTGTTCCACGAGCTGCCGGCGCTGGAGTGGTGAGTCGCAACCTCTCCCATTGACTGGTCCCCTGTCCCCCTGGGAGAGCCGAACTCTTGATCCCCTCTCCCCCTGGGAGCAGGCTAGGGTGAGGGCTCGGGCAGCCGCGAAACCACGCGCAGCGAGGCGACAAGATCGCCCCGCAGCCCCGCCCACGCCGCCCCACCCGCGTCGACGAACCGCTGGTTCACCTCCAGCTCGATGCCGACATAGGCGTCCCCGCCAAAGCGCTTGCGCAGCAGCGCGGTCAGCCCGTCACCGCGCCCCTGATACGGGTAGTTGCGCCGCAGCCGCAGCAGCGGCGCACGCGCCGCCAAGGCACGCATCCAGCGCTGCGCAAGCGTCGCTTCACGCGGGCGCCGGGGGTCGTAGAGCCACGCCACATCGGCCTGGCGCACCACGCCCGCCATCACCGGCGTGAAGCTGTGGGAGGCGATGTGCGTCACGGTCTCGCCCCGCGCGATGCGCGCGGCGATGTCGGCCTCGATCTGATCGCGGTGCGGCCGGTAGTGCGCGGCAACGACCGCGTCACGTTCGGTGCGCGGCAGCCCCCGCGTGAACTCCGAGAACAGCTGACGGTGGCCGATCGAGCGGTTCAGGTCGATGAGCAGGCGCGTGGTGGTCGCGAAGAACAGCGGCGCCGCGAACGCGCTGGCCATCTCCCGCGCAAGCAGCAGTGCACCGGGGTCCCAGCCGCGGTGGCTGCCCAGCACCGCCTCGGCGCCGGCAAAGCGAGCGGCATGGTCGGCTGGCACCTCGCGCCCACCGTGCTCGCAGCTGATCACGAGAGTGCTGCGGTTCATGCCCATGCAACCCCGGCGCAGCGCGGTGGGACGCCGCCTACACACCCTCGGCGGCTCGGCTGATTCCGCGCCACCGGCGCTGCGCCGATGCTCTGGGCTCGCCCTGCAGAAGCATGTCGCCTCTGCTCCTTCAGCTCACTGGAGAATGATCGTGATCTACACAATTGCCTTGGTCCTTCTGGTTCTTTGGGTGCTTGGTCTGGTGACGTCGTTCACCGCCGGCGGCCTGCTGCACATCTTGCTCGTGGCCGCCGTCATCATGGTGGTGTACCAGCTGGTGACGGGCCGCAGCGTCGGCTGACGCGGCGTTGAATGCAAGGGCCGCCCGGCCCTTGCGTCCTGCCGGGTCAACCCAGCGCCCATGGCGCACCCGAGTTTGCGCGTAGTCTCCAGCGATGACATACACGCACCCCCGCTCCACCCCCAGCATCACATGGCGAACGTTCGTCTACGCTGCCGTGCTCGGCCTGCTCAGCGCCTGCACCTCACCGCCGGAGGGTGTCACCCCCGTCACACCGTTCGACGTGACGCGCTACGCCGGCAAGTGGTTCGAGGTGGCGCGGCTCGACCATTCCTTCGAGCGCGGCCTGACCGACGTGAGCGCGACCTATCGGCTGCAACCCGACGGCAGCGTCGAGGTCATCAACCGCGGTTTCGCCACCGACAAAGGCGAGTGGAAGCAGGCCGATGGCAAAGCGCTGTTCACCGGTGACTCCAACCGCGCGTCGCTGAAGGTGTCGTTCTTCGGGCCGTTCTACGGGGGCTACCACGTGATCGCGCTCGATCAACAAGGCTACCGCTGGTCGATGGTGATCGGCCCGAACCGCGACTACCTGTGGATCCTGGCGCGCGAGCGGCAATTGCCCGCAGCGGTACGCGATCAACTCGTCGCGCAGGCCCGGCAGTTGGGCGTGGCGGTCGACAAGTTGATCTGGGTCGAACAAACGCGCCCTGACGCCTGAGGCGCAGCGTCAGCGCGGTGGCTTGTTGCCACCCAGCCGGTCGCGCAGCAGCTTGGGTTCGGCGCGCGCTGCGGGGTGGGCGCGCGTGACGATCAACGCCGACACCAAATACAGCCCGTTGAGCAAGCGGCTGGCGCGCTCCACGCTCATGCCCGGCCAGGTGGCGACGGCTTTCATCGACGCGGTCTCGCGGCGCAAGCGTTCGGCGGCAGAGCTGAGTGCGCCCGGAGCGGCCAGCCCGTCTTCCGCCAGGCGCCGCGTGGCACGGTAGGCGGCGGTGCCCGCAATCTCGGCCAGCAGCGCAGTGCGCGGGCCTTGCAACGCCAGCAGCCAGAGCAGCGGCAGCAGCGGGCGGTAGTGGTCGGCGTTGGCGATGCGCTCGTGCATCCAGTGCCCGGGCGGCCGCACGCCGGGCGGCTCGGCGGTCAGCAGCGTGGCTTGCGCCAGCGCGCTGCCCGCACCCTCCGCGTTGGCGAGCAGCGCGCGGGGGGAGTGATACACCTGTTGCACCGGGAACACCGTGATCGGCCACACCAGGCCGTCGTGCTGGATGCACAGCAGCGCGGCCTCGCGGTGCCGCATGCAGGCCGCCAGCACCTCCAGCACGTCGCTGGCCGCGGGGTCGGCGTCGAGCCGGCGCAGGTCGGCCAGCAGGGTGGTGGGCAGCACGGTGGCCTGCCCCAGGCGCGCGAAACCGCTCGACCCGGTTTCGAGCCGGATGCGGTTGAAGCTGCTGATCCGCCAGAGCGTGGAGTCGTCGAAGTCGCGCACACCCGATGGTGTGGCGCGGCTTATGAAGGTTGCACCAGGGGCGGTATCGGATGCAACTGGGTGTGTGTGCGGGGGGGGGGTAGCGCCGTGCCGGTCCAGCCCCTCACCCAGCCTTCTCCCCAGAGGGGAGAGGGCAATACACAGAGCGCTTCGGGAAGCGCTCGCAGCGCCTCAGAACGAGTAGCGCCCCATCAGGTCGAAGCGCGACATGGTGCCGGTGTCGTCGGTGAAGGTCTTGCGCTTGCCGTAGATGTACTCGGCGCCCAGTTCCACGTTCTTGAACGGTGAATAGATCATGTTCACGAACAGCTGCTGCAGGCGCTTGTTGCTGTCCGCGGCCAGAGTGGCCTCCTTGCCCTTGTTCATGCCGTAGGCGATCGAGCCGCGCAACTGGTCGCTGAAGGTCTTGGCGTAGCCGAACACGAGGCCCTGGTTCTTGTCGAAGGTGATCGACCCTGTCGTGCTGTCGATGCTGTAGCCGTTCGAGCCGTAGAGCTGGTCCACGTCGCCGTCGACGCGGGTGTACTGGCCCATCAGGATGTCCTTGTCGGTGATCTTGTAGCTGCCGCCCACACCGAAGCCCCAGCCGCGCTTGGTTTCGGTCGACGAGCGCTTCTCGTGCAGCAGGCCGCGGATGTTGACTGCGCCCCAGTCGAAGCTCTTGTCGAAGCGCGCCACCAGTTGCGGCATGCGCTCGTTGGCGCTGCCGCCGCCGAACTGGTCTTCCGGGTCTTCGGCCGCAAAGCTGAACTTGTAGCCGGCCTTCGCATCGCCATAGGTGTAGCGCACCATCATGCGGCGCGAGAACGGCGCGCCGATGGGGCCGTTGAAGTCGACCGTCTCGGGCAGGTCGTCCAGGTCCATGAAGGTCGACCAGGTCTGGCCGATCAGCCAGCCCGAGTACTCGCCGTACGCGTGGCGCAGGCGCAGGCGGTTGCGGTTGCCGGCGCTGTAGGCATAGAAGTCCATCTCGACCTTGGTGTTGAAGGTGCCGGCCGAGGTGGGTGTGGAGGTCTCGAAGCCGAAGCGCGAGGTCTGCGCCGTCAGCTTCGTCTTGCCCTTCTGCGCGCCCGAGTTCTCGAGCGGCTGGAACATCAGGTCGGTGAAGTTGTCGCTCGGGCCCGGCGCCTTCAGGTCGTGTATCAGGTGGCCCTCGGCGTAGCCGTACACGCGCAGCGAGGTCTCGGAGCCGGGGATGCGGAAGCCCCCGCCGATGTCGCCCACCACCACGGCGTCTTTTGCCTTGATTTCCAATGCCTCGATGCGGTCGCCCCAGCCCGACGAATCGGCGGGCTTGGCTTCGGCCGGGCGGGCCTTCTTCAGCTCGTTCACCTCGTCGCGCAGGCGCTTGATCTCGGCGCGCATGTCTTCGAAGTCTTTCGCGGTCTGCGCCTGCGCCGGCAGGGCGGCGAACGCGGCGGCCAGCGCGGCGGCGAGCACGGTCTTGTGGTTCATGGTGGTTCTCCTGTTTGAGGTTGGGTCTTTGGGAAACATGGCTTGTTCTAGTTCTGGATCTGGCCCAGGAAGGCCCGGATGCGCTCGTTCGTCTGCGCCCCGAAGAACTGCTCGGGCGGCTCGTCGGCCGCCACACAGCCCTGGTCGAGGAACAGCACGCGGCCGGCCACGTCGCGTGCGAAGCCCATCTCGTGGGTGACGACGATCATCGTCATGCCCATCGCGGCGAGCTGCTTCATCACGTCGAGCACTTCCTTGACCATCTCGGGGTCGAGCGCCGAGGTGGGCTCGTCGAACAGCAGCACGCGCGGCGCCATCGCGAGCGAACGTGCGATCGCCACGCGCTGCTGCTGCCCGCCGGACAGCGCGAACGGGTGCTTGTGCGCATGCGCCTTGAGGCCGACGCGGTCGAGTAGGTCGAGTGCCTTGGCTTCGGCCTCGGCGCGCGGCGTCTTGCGCACGCGGCGCGGCGCGAGCGTCACGTTCTCGAGCACGGTCAGGTGCGGGAACAGGTTGAACTGCTGGAACACCATGCCGACCTCGGCGCGCAGCGCGTCGAGCTGCTTCAGGTCGTCGCAGACCTCGATGCCGTCGACGACGATGCGGCCGCTGTCGTGCTTCTCGAGCCGGTTCAGCGTGCGCAGCAAGGTGCTCTTGCCCGAGCCGGATGCACCGAGGATGGCAGTCACTTGGCCCGCGTTGAAATGGGTGCACACGTCGCGCAGCACATGGGCTGCGCCGAAGTGCTTGTTGACCTTGTCGACCGTGATCAGCGGCGCGGCTTGCGAAGCGGCAAGAGCGCTCATGCGAGCTTGCCCTCCACGTCGAAGCGCCGCTCCACCGCGTCTGACACCTGCGTCATCACGGTCGTGAGCAGCAGGTAGATGGTCGCGGTGGTCAGCAGAATGGGCAGCGGCTGGAACGTGGCCGCCTGGATGCGGTTGCCCACGTTGGTCAGCTCGACCACGCCGATGGCATACGCGAGCGATGAGTCTTTCAGCAGCGCCACGATGTTGTTGACCAGCGGCGGCAGCGAGATCTTGAACGCCTGCGGGAAGGTCACGTCGATGAACGTGAACCACGGCGACAGGCCGAGCGAACGTGCCGCTTCGATCTGCCCCTTGGGCACCGCCAGCAGGCCGGCGCGGATGGCCTCGGCGTTGTAGGCGCCGGCGTTGAAGCTCAGCGCGAGGCAGGCCGAGGCAAAGTCGCCGAGCTTGAGGGCGGGGATCAGCGCCGGCAGCGCGAAATACACGAACAGCACCTGCACCAAGAGCGGCGTGCCGCGAATGACCCAGATATAGATGCCGGCCACCCAGCGGAACACGGCGACCTTCGAGGTCTTGCCGAGGGCAGCGAGCACGCCGATCAGCACGCCGCACACGCCCGCCACGAGCGTGAGCTGAACCGTGACGCGGGTGCCCTCGGCGAAGTACTGCGCGTTGTTGCCGATGGGCTCGGGCGCCAGCGCGAGCGGGATCGCCATCAACCACAGCAGCAGCACCAGCACGACGCCGGCCGCCGCCATCGTGGCGCTGCTGCGCAACTGGCGGCTCCAACTGGCGGGCCAGAGGTGCAGGGCGGCGGTCATTGGCGATCCGTCATGAGCAATCGGCCATCAGCGATCAGTTCGTCGGCACGGCGCGCGTGTGGCGCTTGCCGATCAAGCCGGCGCCTTGCAGCGAATGTCTTCGCCGAACCACTTCTTCGAGATGGTGGCGTAGGAGCCATCGGCCTGGATCGCGGCCAGCGCCTTGTTCACCTCACCGGCGAGCGAGGTGTTGCCCTTGGAAACCGCCGAGGCAATGCGCTCGACGAACAAAAAGTCGCCCATCTTCATGCCCAGGCCCGGGTTTGCTTCGAGCGCGGTCTTGGCCACGAAACGGTCGGTCACCCAGGCGTCGACGCGGCCGGTGGCCAGCGCGGCGCGGGCATCGGTGTCTTGTGGGAAGTTCTTCATCTCCTTCACGCCGGCGAGCTTCTTGACGTTCTCGAGGTAGGTGGTGCCGGTCTGCACCGAGACGACCTTGCCCGCGAGGTCTTTCGCGCTCTTGATGGCCGGGTCCTTGCTGATGATCACGCCCCCGGAGCAGTAGTGCGGCTCGGTGAAGGTGACGGCCTTGGCACGCTCTTCGGTGATGCCGTGCGAGGCGATGACCATGTCCCAGCGGTCTTGCCGCAGGCCGGCCAGCAGGGCGTCGAAGCCGAGCGCCTTCCATTCGATCGTGACGCCCATCTTCGCGGCCATGGCCTCGGCCACGTCGACCTCGAAGCCGGTGAGGCGGGCGCCCTGGAAGTAGTTGAACGGCGCGAACTGGCCCTCGGTGGCCACGATGATCTTGCCGTCTTTCTTGATGTCGTCGAAGGGGCGCGCATCGGCGCCGGCGTTGAGCAGCAGCAGTGCCGCGCAGGCACCCAGGCCACGAAGGGCGGATCGAATTGGTTTCATGGGGTTCGCCTTTGCAAATGGACGGGAAATGAGTAAGGGAATTTTGAGCCCGGAGTCACGCGTGCCGAATGCTTTGTGGATGACCTGCCACACGTGCAATCCCTCGGTTCAATGGCTGCGTTGCGTGCACGAAGTCACGCAACGTCCGTGCCCGCGAGGCGCTGCGTCGTAGCATCGCGAGATGGCGACGCATGAACCCGACAACGACCGTCCCGACAACGACCGTCCCGACCACGATGGTCACGACCACGACCCACACGACGACCACAGCGAGCTCGGCCCGATGGACCTGCGCGTGCGTGCGCTCGAATCGGTGCTCACCGCCAAGGGCTACATCGACCCGGCCGCGCTCGACGTGCTGATCGACACCTACCAGACCCGCATCGGCCCGCGCAACGGCGCGCGCGTGGTGGCGCGGGCCTGGGCCGACGCGGCATTCCGCGAACGCCTGCTGCGCGACGTGGCGTCGGCCACCGCCGCCATCGCTGAGCTCGGCTACGGCGGGCGGCAAGGCGAGCAGATGCTCGTGGTCGCGAACACGCCGGCGCAGCACCACCTGGTCGTGTGCACGCTGTGCAGCTGCTACCCGTGGCCGGTGCTCGGCCTGCCGCCGGCCTGGTACGAGAGCGCCGCCTACCGCGCCCGCGCCGTCAAGGACCCGCGCGGCGTGCTCGCCGACTTCGGCGTCACGTTGTCGGCAGACACCCGGCTTCGCGTGTGGGACTCGACCGCCGAGCTGCGCTACATGGTGTTGCCGATGCGCCCGGCGGGCACCGACGGCCTGAGCGAAGAACAACTCGCCGCGCTCGTCACACGCGACTCGATGATTGGCACCGGCCTGGCGCTGAAACCCGAGGCTGCACCATGAGCTACACCACCCACGCCGACCTCGGCGGCGAAGGCGGTGACTGCGGTGTTGGCCGCGTGCAGCCCGAGCCCGAAGGCGAGCTGTTCCATGCCGCGTGGGAGCCGCGCGCCCTGGCCGTCACGCTCGCGATGGGCGCGACCGGTGCCTGGAACATCGACGCGAGCCGCGCCGCCCGCGAAACCCTGCCGAACTACCGCGCGCTCGGCTACTACGAGGTCTGGATCACCGGGTTGGAACGGCTGCTCCGTGAGCGCGGGCTGGTCCAGGCCGACGAGCTGGCCGCCGGCCGCATGCTGCACGCCGCGCTGCCCGTGGCCCGCGTGCTGCGCGCGGCCGACGTGCCGCACGTGCTCGCCAAGGGCGCGCCGACCGAGCGGCCTGCCAGCACAGCGGCGCGCTTCCAAGTCGGCCAGCGCGTGCGCACCCAGGCCGCGCCGGCCGCGCACCACACCCGCCTGCCCGGCTATGCGCGTGGGCGCTGCGGCACGGTCGAGCGGGTACACGGCGCGCATGTGTTCGCCGACGCGCACGCGCAAGGCCTGGGCGAGAGCCCGCAGTGGCTCTACACCGTGGTGTTCGAAGGCGCCGAGCTGTGGGCCGACGCGGCGCCGGGCCTGCGCGTGTCGGTCGATGCGTGGGAGCCGTATCTGGACGCGGTCGAATGATGCCCACCACGCCCATCGGCCTCGGCCCACCGGACGCTCCCGTGTTCCGCGAACCCTGGGAGGCGCAGGCTTTCGCGATGACGCTGGCGCTGCACGAGCGCGGCCTGTTCACCTGGCCCGAATGGGCTGGGGCGCTCGCCGCGCAGATCAGCGCCGCGCAAGCCGCGGGTGACGCCGACACCGGCGACACCTACTACCAGCACTGGCTGGCCGCGCTCGAAGCGCTGGTCGCCACCAAGGGCGCGAGCACCGCCAGCGAGCTGGAACACTGGCGCGAGGCCTGGGACCACGCCGCCGACCGCACGCCGCACGGCCAGCCCATCGTGCTGTCCGAAGGCGATTTCGCCGCGCACTGAGCCCCGCTGACGCCCGCTGCGCCGGCCCCGCCCGCGCCAGCACAGGTTTGCGACAATCGCGCATGACCTCATTCGACCTGCAAGCGATGGTGGCCCACATGGGTGCGGCGGCCCGCGCCGCGAGCACGCTGATGGCTGCCGCCCCAACGGCCGCCAAGAACCACGCGCTGCTGGCGTTGGCCCAGCGCCTGCGCACCGAGCAGGCCGTGCTCGCGACCGCCAACGAACAAGACCTGGCTGCCGCCCGCGCCGCCGGCCTCGAAGGCCCGATGCTCGACCGCCTGCGGCTCGACCCGAAGACGCTCGAGACCGTGGCCGAAGGCTGCGAGCAGATCGCCGCCATGCCCGACCCCATCGGCGAGATCACGAACCTGGCCTACCGGCCGAGCGGCATTCAGGTCGGCCGCATGCGCGTGCCGCTGGGCGTGTTCGGCATGATCTACGAGAGCCGGCCGAACGTGACCATCGAGGCCGCGTCGCTCGCCATCAAGAGCGGCAACGCCTGCATCCTGCGCGGCGGCTCGGAGGCGATTCACTCCAACCTGGCGCTGTGGAAGCTGGTGCAAGCCGCACTCACCGATGCCGGCCTGCCGCCCGATGCGGTGCAGCTCGTGCCCACCACCGACCGCGCCGCCGTGGGCGTGCTGATCGCATCGCCGGAAGCGGTGGACGTGATCATCCCGCGCGGCGGCAAGGGGCTGATCGAGCGCATCACGCGCGAGGCCAAGGTGCCGGTGATCAAGCACCTCGACGGCAACTGCCATGTGTACGTTGACGCCAGCGCCGACCTGGAACTGGCCGTGCGCGTGACCGACAACGCGAAGACGCAGAAGGTCAGCCCGTGCAACGCGGCCGAGTCGTTGCTCGTGCATGCCGATATCGCGCCCGTCTTCCTGCCTCGCATCGGCGCGCTGTTCGCCGCCAAGGGCGTGGAGATGCGCGGTGACGCGGCCGCGCTTGCGCTGTTGCGTGACGTGCCTGGCGCGAAGCTCGTGCCCGCCACCGAACAGGACTGGGCGGAGGAGTACCTGGCGCTCGTCATCAGCATCAAGGTCGTGGCGAGCCTGGACGAGGCCATGGCCCACATCAACCGCTACGGTTCGCACCACACCGATGCCATCCTCACCACGCAGCACACGAACGCGATGCGCTTCCTCCGCGAGGTCGATTCGGCCAGCGTGATGGTCAACACCAGCACCCGATTCGCCGATGGCTTCGAGTACGGCCTGGGCGCCGAGATCGGCATCAGCACCGACAAGCTGCACGCGCGCGGGCCGGTCGGGCTGGAAGGGCTCACGTCGCTCAAGTGGGTGGTGCTCGGCCACGGCGAGGTGCGCGGCTGATGCCGGCCGCAGCGAGCAGCGTCGACCCGCGCCGCGCGCTGGTCTTGTTCTCGGGCGGACAAGACTCCACGGCCTGCCTGGCCTGGGCGCTGCAGCGCTTCGCGCACGTCGAAACCCTGGGCTTCGACTACGGCCAGCGCCACGCCGTCGAGCTGGAATGCCGGCTGCATGTGCGGCATGCGCTGCACCTGCAGTTCCCGCAGTGGGCGCGGCGCCTGGGTGAAGACCACCTGCTCGACATGACGCTGCTCGGCCAGATCTCCGACACCGCGATGACCAGCGAGCGCGCCATCGAGATGAACGCGCAAGGCCTGCCCAACACCTTCGTGCCGGCGCGCAACCTGCTGTTCTTCAACTTCGCCGGCGCCATTGCCTACCGGCGCGGCTTGAGCGTGCTGGTGGGCGGCATGTGCGAGACCGACTTCTCCGGCTACCCCGATTGCCGCGACAACACCTTGAAGGCGATGCAGGTCGCGCTGAGCCTGGGCCTGGACGCGCCGATGGTGATCGAAACCCCGCTGATGTGGCTCGACAAGGCGCAGACCTGGGCTCTCGCCGACGAGCTGGGCGGTGACGCGCTGATCGATCTGACCATCGAGCACACGCACACCTGCTACTTGGGCGAACGCGAAGAGCGGCACGCCTGGGGCTACGGCTGCGGCCTGTGCCCCGCCTGCGACCTGCGCCGGCGCGGGTACGAGGCCTGGGTGGCGAGTTGAGTGCCACCCAGATCGCGATGTGGGCCGCCGCGGCCGCGTTGCTGTTCTGGGCCGTCGGCGCCTACAACCGGCTGGTGCGCATGCGCGGCGAGATCGTGCGCCAGTTTGCGTCGGTCGATGCGCAGTTCCGCGAACGGCAGGCGCTGTTGCTGCAGTTGCTGGACGCACTCTCACAAGCCATGCCGCACGCCGCTGAACGGCTAGACGCGCTGCGTGCCGCCTGCCAGCAGGCCGATGCCGCCTGCACCCGCGCCCGCGCCCGGCCCGGCACCGTGGGCGCCATCACGAGCCTGCGGTTGGCCGACGACATCGTGGCCGAGGCGCGCGCCCGGCTGCCGGTGCAAAGCGCGCCCGGCCTCGACATGGCGCCACTGAACGCCCAACTCGCCACCAGCGACGTGACACTCGCCTTTGCGCGCCGCCAGTTCAACGAGGCTGTGGCCGACTACAACCACGCGGTGCGGCAGTTCCCGACCGTGCTGCTCGTGCGCCTGTTCGGCTTCCGCGTGGCGGGCGTGTTGTGACGCCGAGCGACCCGAA
This sequence comes from Rhizobacter sp., assembly GCA_031385155.1. Lineage (GTDB taxonomy): Bacteria > Pseudomonadota > Gammaproteobacteria > Burkholderiales > Burkholderiaceae_C > LMDS01. The sequence continues at coordinate 102,183 of JANNBF010000163.1, read as the reverse complement.
CCGCCGCGTCGAGCAGGATGCGAACGAGCGCGGCCGCGTGGCGGCCGACCAGCTCTCGCGCGTCAACGGCCCGCTCGAGTTGCACGCCACCGTGCTGGCGCTGCTGCTGCCGCCGGGCAGCAAGCGCGCGCTGCGGGCGTGGGAGATCGAGTGCCAGGGCCACACCAGCGCAGCCGCCTTGAGAGAGCACGTGGCGGCACTGCCCGGCGCTGCCCGCCTGCCCTGGTTCGAGACCATGCTGGCGCGCCTGCGCAGCAGCCCGCTGCCGGCGCGCCAGGCCTTGCTGGAAGCCACGCGCCGCCTGATGGGCGCGCGCGGCACGGTGCGCCCCATCGACCGCCTGCACTGGCTCGTGATGCGGCTGCGCCTGGGCGAAACGCTCGAACTTGCCACCCCCGCCGGCGCGGGCACCAGCCTGTCGCAACTGCCGCAGGCCGATGTGCATGCGATCGCGATGTTCAGCGCCTTCCTGTCGCGCATGGTGCCGGTGGCCGAGCCGGCTGCGGCGGCCGGCGGTGTACTTGCAAGCGCGCCTGCCTCCGCGCTCGCACTTGCGCCCGCGCCCGCACCGGCCGCAGGCGCAGCCCCGCCAACACCCACGCTCGGCGCCGCCTGGTACGCCAGCGTGATGGCGCCGTGGGCGCGCCTCGACGACGTGCCGCCGCTCGCCTTGCCCGACACCGACGGCATCGTCTACGCGCTGCGTGCCTTGCAGGCTCTGGCCTGGATGCAGCGGCCCGTGCTCGTGCGCGGCTGGGTCACCGCCGCGCAGCAACACAGCCGCCACGGCCGCCTGACCGACAGCGCCGCCGACGCCCTGCGCCTGAGCTGCGTGCTGCTCGATTCCCCGCTGCCGCCCGAGCTGGCGCGGCACTACAGTGCAGCGACTCCGGAGGCACCCGCATGACATCGTTCCCGTCTTCCCTGCGCCTGGCGCGCCGAACTTTCGACCGCCCATCGCGCCGTTTCAGAACCTGGCTGACGTGGGCGCTGCCGCTGTGCGCGGCCCTTGCAACCAGCGCCCTGCCCACGCTCACAAACGCGCAGAACGCCGACGCCCAGGCCCTGCGCACGCGCGCCCTCGCCGCCACCTGCGCGCAATGCCACGGCACCGATGGCAAGGCCGTGAGCGGCGCTGCCGTGCCCGGCCTGGCCGGCACGCCGGCGCCGTATTTCACCGAGCAGATGGCGGCTTTCAAGGCCGGCACGCGGCCCGCCACCGTGATGCACCAACTCGCCAAGGGCTACAGCGACGCGCAGATCGCCCAGCTCGCGGCCTACTTCGCGGCCAGCAGCAAATGAGCGCCGCGATGAAGCCACACCCTCAGTCAGCGCTTCGCCGGCGCGATCTGCTCAAAGCCGGCGGCGCCGCGCTCGGTGCCTCCGCCTTCGGTGCCACCGCCATCACCGGCTGCGCCATGAACACCATCGGCACGCCCGATGTGGCGCGCGTGCTCGTCGTTGGCGGCGGCTTCGGCGGCGCCACGGCGGCCAAGTACGTGCGGCTGTTCTCGGGCGGCAAGATCGACGTGGTGCTGGTCGAGCCCGACGCCGCCTTCGTCTCGTGCCCGATGTCGAACCTGGTGCTCGGCGGCACGAAGCTGATGAGCGACATCACCGTGCCCTACAGCACGCTTGCGGCAAGGCACGGCGTGCGCATCGTCAAAGACATGGTTGCCAGCATCGACCCCGCCCGCCGCGTGGCCGTGCTCGCGTCGGGCGGCAGCATTCGCTACGACAAGCTCGTGCTCTCGCCCGGTGTCGAGATGATCTGGGACAGCGTGGCCGGCCTGCGCGCAGCCAACCAGCAAGGCCAGGTGCTGCAGGCGTGGAAGGCCGGCGCCGAGACCATGGCCTTGCGCCGCCAGCTGGAGGCCATGCCCGATGGCGGCGTGTTCGCCATCACCATCCCCGAAGCCCCGTACCGCTGCCCGCCCGGGCCCTACGAGCGCGCATGCGTGATCGCCGCCTACTTCAAAGCCGCCAAGCCGAAGTCGAAGGTGCTGGTGCTCGACGCCAACCCCGACGTGACCAGCAAGCCCGCGCTCTTCAAGAAGGCCTGGGCCGAGCAGTACGCCGGCATGGTCGAGTACCGGCCGCAGCACAAGGCCACCGGCATTGACGCGGCCGGCAAGACCCTCAAGTTCGAGATCCAGGACGACGTGCGCGCCGACGTGCTGAACGTGCTGCCCGCCATGCGCGCCGGCGCCATCGCGGTGCAGACCGGCCTGGCCAACTCGAACGCGCGCTGGTGCAACGTGAACTACCTGAACTTCGAGTCGACCGCCGCACCGAACATCCACGTGATCGGCGACGCCATCCAGGCGGCACCCGCCATGCCCAAGAGCGGCCACATGGCCAACGGCCACGCCAAGGTGGTGGCCGCAGCCATCGTCGCCGAGCTGAACGGCTGGGACATCAACCCCGCGCCGATGCTGACCAACACCTGCTACAGCTTCGTCGACCGCACCCGCGTGGTCCACGTGGCCAGCGTCCACGAGTACGTGGCGGCTGAGAAAACCTTCAAGACAGTGGCCGGCTCGGGCGGGTTGTCGGCCGCGGCGAACGAGGTGGAGGCGGGGTATGCGTGGAGTTGGGCGAGATCGATTTGGGGGGATGTGGTGGGCTGATGGCGAGCGCAGTTGCTGTCCGATTGACGATACGTATCGAAGGCTTATGATCCCAACGTGAATTCGATCAACTGGCAGCCCAAGGCCCTGAAGCAGCTGCGCAAGATTGATGCTCAAGCGAGCCAACAAATTCGAACGGCGGTGACAGTCGAGCTTGCTGACCTCACCAAAGCCAGGAACGTCAAATCACTCAACGATCACGCGTACGGCTATCGCCTGCGCGTGGGTGCTTATCGAGTTCTCTTCGACTTCGATGGCGTCATCCGAATTGTCAGCATCGAAGAGGTCAGGAAGCGCGATGAACGCACGTACTGAGTTTCAAATCATCGTCGGGTCTGACGGCAAGCCAGCCTTTGTCGTCGTGCCGTACGACCAGTTCCGCCGCATGCGAGGTGGCTTCACGAAGGGAACCGTCCCGAACGAAGTCGTCAACTTGGCTTATGAGCGCGGCATGTCGCCCATGGCAGCGTGGCGCGAACACTTTGGCCTCACGCAAGCAGAAGTTGCATCACGCATCGGCGTTGCGCAGGCGGCATACGCGCAGATGGAGCGGGTGAAACAGCCACGCAAGGCAACGCTTGAAAAGGTGGCGGGTGCAATGGGCCTTGAGGTTGAGCAGCTGCGGTGGTAGTTCATCAACGGCAATCGCTGCGAAGCCTCTAAAGGCGGTGGGAAAAGCCGGCACAGTATTCGCGTCAATAGCCAGTGGCGCATCTGTTTCGTGTCGTCTGGCGTCGGCCTTGTTGATGTCGAAATCATGGACTACCACCGAAGGAATCGACATGGCACGTTTGGTCAATCGCATGCGCCCGGTGCACCCGAGTGAAGTTCTGCGCGAGGACTACTTGGTTCCGCTCGGTCTGAGCATCAACGCGCTTTCTGTGGCGCTCTGCGTTCCCGCCACCCGCATCCACGAGATCGTCAAGGAACGCCGCGCCGTCACTGCCGATACGGCGGCTCGGCTGGCCAAGCACTTTGGTGGCGACGCTGCGTCTTGGTTGGTCATGCAGGCCAACTACGACTTGATGTCGGTGCCAACAATGCGTGACGTCGAGCGTCAAGTTAAATCTACGAAACCTCATCAGAAAGAGCCTCATGAGTCTTGATTTCTATACTCTTGATACGGATACAGTTATCGATGGCTACGTAGTTACGGCATCAACGCAATATCAATTTGCGCTCGACAACTTCACGCCACTAATTGGCCGTCTGGACATTCAGCGTGACGCTCTCAATACAAAATTTTATAGCCGACTTGAAGATGATATTGTGAAGGGCTGCGTGATGCCACCAATCACCATCGCCCTTATTCATGCATTTCCAGCTCGAAAGCGCAATCAAAGAAATATTGAAGAATATATTTCAGAAAATATAGAAAATGCATTTGTTTTGGATGGAATTCAACGACTGAATACGTTGCGACGAGCATCGTCGCGCGACGGATTTAATGCCAGTCAAGCGATCCATGTGAACTTTATCATCGCAAGTTCCCGCGATAGACTCTTATATCGAATGATTACGCTTAATAACGGACAAAAGCCGATGTCCGCCCGCCATCAGATTGATGTCCTCGCAGATGCATTCTTTGATTTTGACGGAATTGACTTGAACCTTGTTGCTGAGAAAGGAAAGGGGCGCGTCCGGGCACCTGAGTCTTTCAAGAAGGCCGACTTCGTGAAGGGATACGTCGCATACCTCAGTGGGTCGGTCAATATCGACAATCAGAAAATCATTGAGGAAAAGATGGATGAACTCATTGCCTCAAAGATCATCGATTCAGATATTCCGACCAGTAACGTCGAGTTTATGGATATCGTCGAGCTTGTAAATAAATTTAGTAAGTCAGACCATCTGCGCGACTGGATAAGAATTCAAAATAACTTCATTGGATTCTGTGTGGGAGCGAAGGCTTCTGCGATAGCTTTAAAATCAATAAAGGTCGTCAACATTGCAGAATCTGTTGCCAATTTTGAACAAGCATTTTCCTCAATCAATGTGAGCAAGGTTAATCTCGGTAAAGTTCGTCGCGAGCTAGTTGCATATTTCTTTCAAAACTATTCGGGCTTGAGCAAGCTGGACGAGTTCGAGCTTTTGGACAAAATATCTGATCGGATTTGAAAGTGCCTGTTCAAATATCCGGTTCTACGCTCGAAGGGCTGGGCAATATACCGAAATTTGCGGATCAATCATATCAATATCTCTTGATCCGCTTGCTTTTGGGAACGGCAACTGTATCTAGAGGAGGAACTCGTAGAAAGCAGACAATTGATTATTCGTCGCTGCCCGCAATCACCCAGTCAAAAACGCCGGCAATTGCGATAAAGGACTTCTTGACAAGTTATTCGATTGGCGGTAGCGTTGCTCGGCTTATAAAAATAACTCGTGGAGACAATCGAGAATTCTATAAAGAAATTCTATCCGAATTTCTCAATTTTCAAATACAAACACTACGAGGCAGTAGCACCAATGCATTTGTATTTTTGTATAGGATCTTAGAGAGAATATCTTATTCTGTCCCATTGCTCTACACATCTACCCAAAGCGATTTTCGAGGATCATTTCGGGATTTAAAAGCAATTCTAAACGCCGACATTGATGGTGAGCTAGGGCTATTTAAGAAGTTTCTCGGAAAGGGAAGATTTATTGATCCACTTAAGCTGCAAGTTGCTCAGAGAATTTCGTTTTCAACTGTCAGTGGGAACGGTCTAAATTACTACACCTTGACCTGTAAGAGATATAAAAACTTTATAAGTGAGGACCAGGCCACACACGAAGTAGAGATCAAATTTTCGGATATTCCAGACTTCTTAATAACTATTAGAAATAGGTTTTTTCACTCACGAATCGGCGATGGCAAGGAAAACATCACAACCATCGAGATGCCAGACTCTGACGAATATTTTGAGAAAATAAACCCTATCATCGCAAGCTTCTTAGCGATCGTGACTCTCCAAACCATAGCGGCTAAGTATCACCTTTGAGCGCCGGGCTCGATGTCGTTTCACGCGGGACGTAACCGCCGATGCTCCAGCGCCGGCAATTGCCGCCGCACTGACGCCAACCGCGCCGCATCAAGCTCCGCGACCACCACGCCTTCGCCCTCCGCCAGCACGCCCAGCACCTGGCCCCAGGGGTCGACGATCATCGTGTGGCCGAAGGTGCGGCGACCGTTCTCGTGCTGGCCGCCTTGGGCGGGGGCGATCACGTAAGCCTGGTTCTCCACCGCCCGCGCGCGCAACAGCAGTTCCCAGTGCGCGAGGCCCGTCGTGTGCGTGAAGGCGGCGGGCACGGCGATCACGTCGCATGGGCCGTTCGCAACATTTCCCACTGCGCCCACCGCTCCCACCGCTCCCATCAACGCCCGGTACAACTCCGGAAAGCGCAGGTCGTAGCACACGCTCAAGCCCACCTTCAGCCCGCCGGCCTGCATCGCGACAGGCTCAGTGCCGGGCTGGATGGCCACACCCTCGTCGTAATGCTCGCGGCCGTTGTCGAAGCGGAAGAGGTGGATCTTGTCGTAGCGCGCGGCCAGCCGGCCGTCGGGGGCGTAGACGCAGTTGGCGTTCCACACGCGGCTCGGGTCGCTGCCCTGGATCGGCAGGGTGCCGCCCATCAGCCACACGCCGTGCTCGCGCGCGGCGCTCGACAGCATCTGCTGGATCGGGCCGGCGCCGGGTTCATCGGCGGTGCCCGCTGGCTCGGCGATGGCGAGCTTGTCGCCGTCGCGTCGGCCCATCAGGCAGAAGTACTCGGGCAGGCCGATCAGCTGCGCGCCGCGGCTGGCGGCCTCTTTGATGAGCCGGCGCGCGGCGTCCAAGTTCTGCGTCACGTCGGTGGTCGAGACCATCTGGATGGCGGCGATCTTCATGCGGGCCCCTTCGTCGTCTTGTTGTCCAGGGTGATTCAAGGTTTGGCGGCGGGCGCGGTTGCCGAAGAAGGCGCCGACGCCGGTCCATCCGCCGCCGCAGGCGCCGCCCCAAACAGCTTGCGCTGCACCGGCTCGACTTTCGGGTCGGCCCACGGCCCGCTGACGTGAAACTCGCGGGTGCCGGCTTCGGTCAGCGGCTTCTTCAGCAGCGCCTGCGCCAGGAACGCGCCCAGGCCGATGGCCGGGTTGATGACGGCATAGGCGAGGGCGGCGGTGCCGGCGTTGATCTCGGGGACCACGACCACGCGCAGGTCCTGCGTTTCGCGGGCGATGTCGGCGCTGCCTTCCATCAGCACGGCGGCCTGCACGCCGCGCATGCGCAGGTTGTTGGTCTGCGCCACGCCCTGGCTCACCTTCACGTCGCCGGTGACGCTGTCGAACGCGAAGCCCTGCTGGAACAGGTCGCGGAAGTCGAGCGACAAGCGGCGCGGCAGTGACTGCAAACTCAGCACGCCGAGCAGCCGGGCCGCGCCCGGGTCGGCTTTCAAAAACTGGCCGGCCTCGATGTTCACGTTGATCTGGCCGGCGAGGCTCGGGTAGTCCAGCGCGAACGGCGAGCCCAGCCACGCGACGGTGCCCGACATCTCGCCTTTGCCGCCGCGAATGGCGCCGCGCGTGCCGAGCCGGTCGAGCAGGGCGCCGCTGTCGGCGAGCGTGAGCTTGAAGTCCATCACCGAGCGGCGCAGCGCCGGCCGGCCATTGGCGGCCGGCCCGACGACGGCCCAGTGCCCGCTCGCCGCGAGTTGCGCCTCGGGGGTGATCAGGTTGAACTTGGCGAGTTGCCAGTCGCGGGTGACTTCGCGGCTCGGGCCGGCGCCCACCGGGATGGCCCGGTTCACCGCCTCGATCTCGACGCGGCCGAGCTTGCGGCCGCGCAGCTCGAAGTCTTCGACCACGATGTCGAGCGCGGGCACGTTGGCGGGCTGTTGGTCGAGCAGGCTCTCGACCTGGTCGGCGTCGCTCTTGGGCAGCGACAGGCGCGCCAGCCGGGCATACACGCGGCCTGCCGCTGAAGCAGCAGACCCGCGCCGCGACGGCGGCCGGTATTCGACATAGCCGTTGAGCTGATCGGCATCCAGGTTGGCGCGCCACATGCCCGCGTCTTGCGACGCGCCCGCCACCAGGTGCGTGAGCTTGCGCATGCCGGTGCTCAGCTCCTGCACGCGCAGCGCGATGGCGTCGGGCTCGTAGGGGCTGGTGGCGCTGCTCGCGTTGGGGCCGATGCCGGCGGTGCCGGTGCCGGTGCGCGTGTCGCCAGCGCCTGCGGGCTTGTCGGCCGCGGCGAAGAGCTTGTCGGCCGCCGCCTCCCACGCATCGAGGTCGAGCGCCTTGAGGTTGATGTGCGCGGCCACGCCCGAGAGCGGCTGGGGCGCCGGCTCCAGCACGCCGATGCCGCCGCGCAGCACGCGTGGTGCGTCGCCGCCCAACTCGCGCTGCCACTGCGCCTGCAAGACGCTGCCCAGCTCGACGCGAACGGTGTCGCGCAGCACGTCCCGCGAGCCTGCGCCGGTGGTCGTGCTGCCCGGCCCGACCCAACTGACGGTGCCAGCAGCATTCGCTACGCCCGTCGCATCCAGGCTCGTCTGCACCCGCAGCGGCCAAGCCACGTCGGCCGGCTTGTTCAGCGGCGCCGGCAGGTTGATGGCCAGGCCGGCGAGCGTGCTCGTGAGCGTGAACTCGGGCTGCCCGCGCACCAGTGCCGCGTTGAGCCGGTAGCTTGCCTGACCGCTCATCGCGCCCGCCGCTCTGGCCAGCAGGCCCAGCTCGGGCGCGCGCCGCAGGCCCTCGGCGCTGGCGGTGCCCTGGCCGGTGAAGCGCACCGTGCCGTCGGCCTGCTGGCTGCCTTCGAAGCTGGCGTCGCCACCGAACACGCGGGCCGTGGCGCCGACCACGTTGAAGCCCTTCTGCGTGAAGTCGATGCGCGCCTTCGCACCGGCCAGCAGCGGTGTGTCGGGGCTGATGCGCACGTCGTTGCCGGCGAGCTGCAAGCTGCCGCGCGCAGTGGCCGTGTTCATGTGGTTCAGCGGCAACCCGAGGTTGAGTGTGAGCTCGGCGTTGCCGGTGGCGGTGGCGGCGTCGAGCGCCTTGCCGGTCCAGCCGGAGATGGGCGTGCTGGCCACCACGCGCAGCATCTCGGTGAGCGGGCCGCGCGCGGTGGCGTCGAGCGAGAGCCTGCTATCGGTGTCGAGGTTGCGAATGGCGAGCTGCAGGCCGCGCACGTCGAGCCCGGCCATCTGCGCGTTGCCGTTGCGGATCTCGAGCGTGTTGCGGTCGAGGATGAGTTCGGCGGTCGCACCCGTCAGCGCCGGCCAGGGCGAGGGTGCGGCGGGTGCCGGCAGGCTCGGCACGAACGCGAAGCCCACGTCGTCGAGCTTGGCGGTGATGCGGAACTCACCGTCCTTGGCGCTGCGCGCGCTGTTGAACGGGAAGTCCCACAGATCGCCCTTGACGCGGTACGTCGCGCTCGCCAACTTGCCGCCCAACACGGCGCTCTCGACGTAATGGCGTGCGTCTCTCGGCAGGCCTTGCGGCAGGTAGCGGAAGGTGCGCGCGGCCGTGCCGTTGCTGAGCTTGCCTTCCAACTCCAGCCGCCCCGGGAAGCGCCCGCCCTGCGCGAACGACGGGCCCGTGCCGGTGCGCCAGGTGGCGTTCAGTTCGGCGCTGGCGTCGGCGTTGCTGAAGCGCATGTCCTTGACCTGCACGCTGAGCTGCGGCTGGGGGGCTTGCGGTGGTTCGGCGGGCGCGCCGGCAGCCGCTTTCGGGCCGGGTGCGGGTGCCCGCAAGGCGCTGGTTGCGGCCGGTTTGAGCGACGGCGCAGCGAGCGCCGGCTCGATCTTCCACAGCAATTGCGCGCTGAGCTGGTCGAGCGGCACCACCGGCTCTTCGAACACGCCCGGCAAGTGCAGCTCGCCGCCGTTCATGGTCACGCGCGCCTGGCCGCCGGCCTCGGTCGCGTCGAACTGCATGGTCGCGCCGCGCAGGCCCGGGCGGCCCACGCCACCGGCTGCATCCGACGGCCGCGCCGCGAGCGCCAGGTTGGCGAGCGCGCCCTTGGCGCGGTAGCGGGTGGGCGCATCGAGCGGGCCGGTCCACTGCGTGTCGAGCTCGGTGACCGTGCCGCGCGGGTCCAGCTCCGCGAGCAGGCGCTGCAGCGCGCCGCCGAGCGGAATGCGCGAGGCGATCTGCGCCATCTGCCCTACGTCGAGCCGCTGCGCGCTGAAGCTGCCGCCCGTGGCGGGCTGGCCTTCGCGTTGCCGCCATGCGAGGCGCAGGTCGCCCTGCGGCCAGCGGATGCCGTCGCCGGTCAGGAAGGTGAAGTGCTGCAGCGCGATCTGCGCGCCATCGGCATCGCGCCGCGCGGTCAGGCGGCCTTCGAGCTCGTCCACGTCGAGCACGTCCACGTTCGGCGCCAGGCGCAGCGCCACGGCGCGCAGGGCGAGGTCGACCGTGGCGGCCACGGGCTGGCCGTCTTTCAGGTCGAACCAGCCGCGCAGCGCACCCACGCCTTCGCGCAGGTCGAAGGGCAGTTGCACGTGCTGGCGCAGCAGCTGCACATCGGCGCGCGGCAGGCTTGCGTAGGCCGGGCCGGACCAGCGCTGCCAGTCGCCGTGGCGCGCCAGCAGCGGCTGCGTGAAGCGGCCGCTGATGCTGAAGCGGTCGCCCCATTCGAGCGGCGGCGTGGCGTCGAGCCGCAGCTCGTGCAGGCGCAGGCCGTTGCGCACCGCGAACTGCACGTCGCGCAACGCAAGCGGCGCGGCGCCGCGCAGCTCGTCGACCCAGCGCAGCGCGCCGCCACGCACCACGAACTCGTGCTGCGCGAAAAACCAGTCGGCGGCGCGGCCATCGCCGGCCTGCGCGCCGTCGAATGTCAGGCCGGCCACGAGGATGCGGCCGGTCGCGTCGCGCCGCACTTCGAGCTCGGCACCGTCGATCAGCAGCTGCTCGAAGCGCAGCTCCCAGCTCAGCAGAGAGCGCGGCGATACGGCCGCGAACACGCGCGGCAGGCGCAGCGCGGGGCGCTGTTGCGCATCGAGCAAGACCACGTCGGCCAGCTCGATCGACGGCACCCAGCCACTCGAGCGCAGCGCGATGTGGCCGATGCGCACCGTTACCCCCAACGCCCGGGTGGCGCGGGCTTCGATGGGTTCACGCCACTCTTCGATGTGGGGCAGAATCATCGCGTACAGCACCAGCCACGCGATCAGCAACACGCTGACGAAGACGGTGGTGAGGCCCACAGTCAAGCGCAATGCCCACCGCAAGGTTGTGGCGCGCAGGTTGCGGGCAACGGGCGGCACGGGTGCGGCAGCACCCGTGGGCTGGAGCGAGGCAGGCGGGGTCAAGGACATGAAAACTTCGGTGCGCCAGCCTTCGGGTCGGCAGGTCAAGGTGCAGCACGCCGCTGATCGGTGCGGGGCCGCCACTCAGCGCAAGCCCAACGACAATCACTGCCTTGCAAGCGCTGTGGTCGGCGGGTCAATCTAGCACACACGCTGCTGCCACCGACCGTGCAAGCCCCACCCAAAACCTTGCCTTCCACGATGGGCCCAGTGTCCGTTGCTCCGCTTCGTGCTGCAGTCGATTCCGGCTTCGCCGCACTGCCCAACTCGCCAGATACCGGCCCCGCCACCGCCGAGCACAGCCGTTTCGTGCGCCGCATCCGCCGCCGCTATGGCGCAGAGCTGCCGATGCTCGAAAGCGGCCTGCCCACGCGCGAGAACATCGACGCGCTGATCGCTACCTTCATGGCGCAAGGCCGGCCGCTGGCCAGTGCGATGCGCGTGACGCGCCAACTCGTGCTCGAACGCCTGGCGGTGCTCGACGTGGAACACGCCGCCTTGATGTCCGACATCACCTGCGTCATGACCGAGCTGGCCGAAGTGACGCTCGACCGCGCGCTCGCGCAAGCCCAGGCCGACCACGACCTGCGCTACGGCGCGCCACGCAACGCGGCAGGCGAGCGCATCGAGTTCTGGGTCGTCGGCATGGGCAAGCTCGGGGCGCGCGAGTTGAACGTGTCGTCCGACATCGACCTGGTCTACGTCTACGAAGAAGACGGCCAGACCGACGGGCCGCAGCAGGTCAGCGCGCACGAGTACTTCGGCGAGGTGGCGAAGAGCCTGTACACGCTCATCGGCGACACGACGGAAGACGGCTTCGTGTTCCGCGTCGACCTGATGCTGCGCCCGAACGGCAGCTCCGGCCCGCCGGCCGTGAGCCTGGCGATGCTGGAGGAATACCTGCAGGTGCAGGGCCGCGAGTGGGAGCGCTTTGCCTGGCTGAAGAGCCGCGTGGTGGCACCACTGGCCAGCGTGAAGAGCGGGCGCGCCGTGGCGCTGCGCGGGCTCGTCACGTCGTTCGTGTACCGGCGCTACCTCGACTACGGCGTGTTCGAGGGCCTGCGCCAACTGCATGCCAAGGTGCGCGAAGAAGCGCAGCGCCGCGCCGCCGGCCGGCCCGAGCGCGCGAACGACGTGAAGCTGTCGCGCGGCGGCATCCGCGAGATCGAGTTCATCGTGCAGTTGCTGCTGGTCGCGCGCGGCGGGCAGTTCCCCGAGATCCGCACGCGCTCCACGCTCAAGTCGCTCGACAAGCTGGCCGCCGGCGGGTTGATGAAGCCGGCCAGCGCGCAACGCCTGGCGGCGGCCTACGAGTTCCTGCGCCGCGTCGAGCACCGCATCCAGTACCTCGACGACCAGCAGACCCACCTGCTGCCCACCAACGACGCCGACCTGAACTGGATCGCGCGCAGCCTGGGCCTGGCCTGCGACGCGAGCACCTGCGAACTGCTCGACCAACTCGGCGAAGTGCGCGAGTTCGTCGCGACCGAGTTCGATGCGCTGCTGCACGATGGCCGCGCCCCGGCGGCGAACAGCGCCATCGCCGGTTGCCGAAGCTGCGGCCTGCCGCCCCAGCCGATCGACAGCGACGCCTTCATCGAGCAACTGCAGCCCGAGCTGGCGGCGCGCGTGAAGCCGCTGTGCGATTCGCCGAAGATCCGCATGCTGCGCGACGACAGCAAGCTGCGGCTGGCGCGGCTCATTCACCGCGCGTCGCAGGCCGTGACCGAAGGCTTGTGCACGATGGACGCCGCCACGCGCTTCGTCGACTGGGTCGTGCCGCTGCTGCGCCGCGAGAGCTACCTCGCGATGCTGGTCGAGCGCCCCGAGGTGCAGAGCCGGCTGCTGCGCCTGCTGGGCCTGGCGCGCTGGCCGATGCGCTACCTGATGCTGCACCCCGGCGTGATCGACGAGCTGGCGGACGAGCGGCTGCTGCACAGCCGCTTCAGCGCCACCGAGTACACGCGCGAACTCGAAGACCGCCACGACGCCTGGGAGCGCTCGGGCCAGGCCGATGAAGAGTCGCTGCTCGACACGCTGCGCCGCGCCCACCATGCCGAGGTGTTCCGCACGCTGGTGCGTGACGTCGAAGGTCACATCACCGTCGAAGAGGTTGCCGACGACCTGTCTGCGCTGGCCGATGCCACGCTGTCGATGGCCATGTGCTGGGCCTGGAAGCACCTGAAGCAGGCGCAGCGCTTGCCGCATTGCACCGAGCCGCGCCTGGCCGTCATCGCCTACGGCAAGCTCGGCGGCAAGGAGCTGGGTTACGGCAGCGACCTCGACGTGGTGTTCCTCTACGACGACGCCGACGAGCCCGATGCCGACCTCGCCGCCGAGGTGTACGCCGCGTTCGTGCGCAAGCTCATCAACTGGCTCACGTTGCGCACGGCAGCCGGCGAGCTGTTCGACATCGACACCGCGCTGCGGCCGAACGGCAATTCGGGCCTGCTCGTCACTTCACTCGCGTCGTTCGAGAAATACCAGACCGGCCGGGGCAGCAACACCGCCTGGACCTGGGAGCACCAGGCCCTGACCCGCGCGCGCTGGTGCGCCGGCTGGGCGCCGCTGGAAGCCGGCTTCGATGCCGTGTGCTGCGCCGTGCTGCGCGCTGTGCGCGACCCGGCCGCGCTGCGCGCCGAGGTGCGCACGATGCGCGAGAAGGTGCGCGCCGCCCACCCGGTCAAGGCCGGCCGCTTCGACGTGAAGCACAGCGCCGGCGGCATGATGGACGTGGAGTTCGCGGTGCAATACCTGGTGCTCGCGCACGCCGCGGCGCATGCCGGGCTGCTCGACGACGTGGGCAACATCGCGCTGCTGCAGCGCGCCGAAGACGCCGGCCTGCTCGGTGCCCCCATCGGCCACGCGGCGGCCGACGCATACCGCGACCTGCGCCGCGCCCAGCACCGCGCGCGGCTCGACGAGCAGCCCACACAGGTCGCGCCCGACGCGATGGCCGTGCAGCGCGATGCGGTCCTCGCGTTGTGGCGGGCCGTGTTCGGCGCGGCCTCTTGACCGAAGCGCTGCGGGCGCCCGGCGCGCCTGGTGCGCGCACTGCGCGCATTGCGCTGATCCCGCGTCTCCCGCTTATCCCGCGTGCACCGCGTGCACCGCGTGCACCGCGTATCCCGCGTATCCCGCGTATCCCGCGTGCCGCGCCTTAGCGCCGGCGCGACCGCCTGGGTCGGTGTGGCCGCGCTGCTGTGCGCCGCCGCGCTGGCCGGGGCCGCCGTGACGGCCGATGTGCTCGACTGGCAGCCTGCGCGCTTCGCAGTCGAGCCCTGGCGGGCGTTCACTGCGGTCGCGGTGCACTACAGCCGCGAGCACCTGATCGCGAACCTGCTGGCGGTCGCGTTGACCGCACTCTTCGGCGTGGTGGCGCGGCTGCCTGCACGCATGGCCCTGGCCTGGCTCGCGGCCTGGCCGCTCACGCAGGCCGGGTTGTTGCTGCGGCCCGAGCTGGCGCACTACGGCGGCCTGTCGGGCGTGGTGCACGCGGGCGTGGCGGTGGTCATCACCTGGCTGCTGCTCACCGGCACGCGCGCGCAGCGCAGCGTCACGCTCGCCGTGCTCGTCGGCTTCATGGGCAAGCTCATCAGCGAAGAACCATGGGGTCCGGCGCTGCGCCACCCCGAAGGCTGGACCATCGCGACCGTGCCGCTGGCCCACACCACGGGCGCCATCGCCGGTGCGGTTTGTGCGGTGCTGGTGTGGGCGGCCTCGCGTTCGCGTGGGTTGGGAGGTGACCGTGCCTGAGCGCCACGCCCGGCTCGACCTGCGCGCCACCCTGCTGGTGGTCGGGTGTTGCTTTCTGTGGGGCCTGAACCAGGTCGCGGCCAAGGCCGCGATGCCCGAGGTGCCGCCGCTGTGGCAGGCGGGCCTGCGCTCGCTCGGCAGCGCGGTGCTGGTGGCGTTGTGGGCGCGTTGGCGTGGCGTGCCGCTGTTCGAGCGCGACGGCTCGCTGCCCGGCGGGCTGCTGGCCGGCGCGCTGTTCGCGGTCGAGTTCTTCTGCATCTTTGTCGGGCTGCAGTTCACGACTGCGTCGCGCATGGTGGTGTTCACCTACCTCGCGCCGTTCGTGGTGGCGCTGGGCATGCCGCACATTTCGCGCGCCGAGGCGTTGTCTCGCGTGCAGGTGGCAGGCTTGTTGATCGCATTCGCGGGCGTGGCCTGGGCCTTTGCCGAGGGCTTCACGACGCCGGCCGCCGGCCCACGCCAGTGGATCGGCGACGCGTTCGGCCTGGGCGCCGCGCTGACCTGGGGTGCGACCACGCTCGCCATTCGCGCTACGCGCCTCAGCCGTGCGTCGGCCGAGAAGACGCTGCTGTACCAGCTTGCCATGACGGGTGTGGCGCTCAGCGCGGCCGCGTGGCTTTCGGGTGTGCCCTTGCCGGCCCGCCTGTCCACGCTGGCCTGGGGCTCGATGGTGTTCCAGACCGTGGCGGTTTCGGCCGTCAGCTACCTCGTGTGGTTCTGGTTGATCCGCCACTTCCAGGCCACGCAACTCGCGTCTTTCACGCTGCTCACGCCGGTGTTCGGGCTGCTGCTCGGCGTGACGCTGCTGGGCGAGCCGGTGACGCTGCGGCTGGTGATCGCGCTCGTCGCCGTCGGCGCTGGCATCGTGCTCGTGACGCGCCGCAGTTGACGGGTTGCGGCGGCTGCAGCCACCCAGCGGTTGCGGTCAATCGCTGCGAATGCGCTTCACGAGCGCGGTGGTCGAGTAGCCGTCAACGAAGGGCAAGGCCTGCGCGTCGCCGCCCCAGCGCCGCACCCACTTCGTCTCTTCGAGCGTCTCGATGTCGTAATCGCCACCCTTCACGTAGAGCTGCGGGCGCACGCGCTGCAGCAGCGCCACGGGCGTGGGCTCGTCGAACAGCGTCACGAGGCTGACGCTCTCCAGCGCGGCGAGCACGCAGGCGCGGTCGAGCTCATTGTTGAGCGGCCGGTCCGGGCCCTTGCCCAGGCCGCGCGCCGATGCGTCGCTGTTCAAGCCGATGACGAGGCTCGCGCCGAGCGCCCGCGCCTGCGCCAGGTAGCTGACGTGGCCCCGGTGCAGGATGTCGAACACGCCGTTCGTGAACACCACCGGCCGCGCCAGCGCCGACAGCCGCTCGGCGAGTTGGTCGGCGCTGCAGAGCTTGTCGAGGAACGAGGCGGTCATGTGCCATTGTCGAGGAACGAAGCGGTCATGTGCCATCGTCGCTGCGGCCTGGGCGTGCACGGCGGTGCTGCGAGCCCGCCGTAGACTCGGTGGCTGGATTCATCAGGAGACGTCGATGCTCGTTCTGTGCGGTTTCTCGCTTTCGAACTACCACAACAAGGTCAAGCTGGCGCTGCTGGAGAAGGGCGTGCCCTTCACCGAAGAACTCGCCCACCCGCGCGACAAGACCGAGGCCATGCTAGAGGCCAGCCCGCTGGGCAAGGTGCCGTTCATCCGCACCGAGCACGGCAACCTGTGCGAGAGCCAGGCGATCCTCGACTACATCGAACAGGTCTACCCGAACCCGCCGCTGCTGCCGGCCGATGCGTGGCAGGCCGGCAAGGTGCATGAGCTGATCACCTTCATCGAACTGCACATTGAGCTGGTTGCGCGCGAGCTGTACCCGAAGGCGTTCTTCGGGGGCGAGGTCAGTGAGGCGAATGCCGCGCGCATCCGCACGCAGCTGGTGAAGAACATCGCCGGCTTCAAGCGGCTCGCGAAGTTCGCGCCGTTCGTGGCGGGCAGCACCTTCACCCAGGCCGACTGCGCTGCATGGGTCAGCCTGCCGCTGGCGGCCATGGCCACGAAGATCGTCTACGGCGAAGACCTGCTCGCCGCCGGCGGCATCGACTGGAAGCCGTATGCCAAGCTCATCGGCGACCGCCCGGCCGCTCAGCGCGTCACGGCCGACCGCAAGGCCGATCAGGACAAGGCGATCGCGTCGATGAAAGCCTGAGCCGGATGGCGCCGAGGAGCGCCGAGCGCTGACGCGCGGCGTTCAGGCAGCAGTCGGCGGCGCGGCACGCCCGGCAGCGGCGGCGGCAACCGCAGCCGTCATTTCCTTGCGAAACCGGTTCAGTTCCTGGACGCTGGCGAAGCTGCGCTCCATCAGCAGGCTGAGGTTGTGCAGGATGCGCTCCACGACCTTGGTCTCCCAGACCGCGTCGAACTGGATCTGCTTGTCGAGCCAGTGCTCCAGCCACTCGGGGTTGGGCAGGCGGCTTTGCACGGTGTCACGCGGGAACAGACTCACGTTGACGTGCAGGTTGGTCGGGTGCAGCGCCTGCGCCGTGCGCCGGGCGCTGGCCATCAGCACGCCGACCTTGGCGAAGGCGGCGCGGGCCTCGTCACCGAACTTCACGAGCGCGCGCTTCATGTAGCGCAGGTAGGCACCGCCGTGGCGGGCTTCGTCGCGCGCCAGGGTTTCATAGATGGCCTGGATGACCGGCTCGGTGTGCCACTCGGCGGCGCGCCGGTACCAGTGGTTCAGGCGGATCTCGCCGCAGAAGTGGAGCATCAGTGTTTCGAGCGCCGGAGCGGGGTCGAACTCGAAGCGAACGTCGTGCAATTCGGCTTCGGTGGGCACCAGCTCGGGGCGGTAGCGGCGCAGGTACTCCATCAACACCAGCGAGTGCTTCTGTTCCTCGAAGAACCACACGCTCATGAAGGCGCTGAAGTCGCTGTCGTCGCGGTTGTCACGCAGGAACATCTCGGTGGCAGGCAGGGCGGCCCACTCCGTGATGGCGTTCATCTTGATCGTCTGCGCCTGCTCGTCGGTGAGCTTGCTGGCGTCGAACTGGTCCCATGGGATGTCTTTGTCCATGTTCCAGCGGACGGCTTCGAGCTGCTTGAAAAGTTCCGGGTAAATCATCATGGCGAGGCCCTTCGGATGCGCTCAATTCTAGTCTGCGGGACTCGCCTGCCCTGGCGTGGCAACCGCATACCCGGCGGTTGATATGACTCAAGTGGCGCAGTCTTTGGCAGAATGGTGACTGATCGGTTATATTTAAAACCGTACGGTAATTTTTGGTCGGCCATGCCATCCCAAATCACGGTTTTTGCTGCGGAGCCTTCCACCTTGAGTGGTTGCAATCCCTGGGCGGTTTTCCTCCTCCCTCCTCCCTCCCTGATTCGCCCGGGGGCGCTCCGCAGCACTTGTCTTCCTCAAGCGGGCCGCCGCGCGCGGCCCGCGCCCGGCCTGCGGCGGGCCTGAGGCATGCGGCGCGTCGCGGTGGTCGGCTCCGGCATCGCCGGGCTGTCGGTGGCGCACGGCCTGGCAGGGAAAGCCCACGCCACATTGTTCGAAGCCGGGGCCTATTTCGGCGGGCACACGAACACCGTCGACATCACGCTCGACGGCATCACCCACGGCGTGGACACCGGCTTTCTGGTGCTCAACGAGCGCACCTACCCGCAACTGCTGCAGCTGTTTCGCGAACTGGGTGTCGAGATCGCGAAGTCGGAAATGTCGTTCTCGGTGCAGTCACCGGGCATGGGCGGCGCGGCCGCGCTCGAATGGAGCGGGTGCAACCTGAACACCGTGTTCGCGCAGCGCCGCAACCTGCTGCGCCCGGGCTTCTGGCGCATGCTGGCCGACCTGCTGCGCTTCAACAAGTTGACGACTGAACTCGCCGGCGAACTGGCGAATGGACCCGAGGCGGGCGCCGCCGCAGCAGTACTCGACCAACCCATCGGTGAGTTCCTCGCGCAGCACCGCTTCAGCAACGGGTTTCGCGACTGGTACTTCTTGCCGATGATCGGCTGCATCTGGTCGTGCCCGGTGGACCAGATGCTGCAGTTCCCCATCGCCACGATGATCCGCTTCTGCCACAACCACGGCTTGCTGCAGGTCGCGAACCGGCCGCAGTGGTATTCGGTTGCCGGCGGCGCGCGGCGCTATGTCGACAAGATGCTCCCCGCCATCCCCGATGCACGGCTGAACACGCCGGTGCGCCGCGTCGAGCGCAGCGCCGATGGCCATGTGTTCGTCACGACCGACGCTGGCCGCGAGCGCTTCGACGAGGTCGTGATGGCCTGCCACTCCGACCAGTCCCTCGCGCTGCTCGCCGACGCCACGGCCACCGAAGCGGCCGTGCTGGGCGCGATCCGCTACCACCGCAACCGCGCGGTGCTGCACACCGATGTGTCGCTGCTGCCGAAGCGCCGCCTGGCCTGGGCCGCATGGAACTACGAGCGCGCGGCCGGCGGCGCGCGTGACGCAACGGCGGTCTGCCTGCACTACCTGCTGAACCGCCTGCAGCCGCTGCCGTTCAGCACGCCGGTGGTCGTGTCGCTGAACCCGCTGACCGAGCCGCGTGTCGGCACGGTGCACGGCGAGTTCGACTACGCTCACCCGGTGTTCGACGCCGCCGCCATTGCCGCGCAACAGCGTCTGCCCGAGATCCAGGGCTGTGACCACACCTGGTTTTGCGGCGCATGGACGCGCTACGGCTTCCACGAAGACGGCCTGATGTCGGGCCAGGCCGTGCTGCGCGGGCTGCTGGGCGCACCGGCAGCAGCCCGCCCCGCCCCGCTGCTGGAAGCTGCCTGATGTTGCCCGCCGCGCCGGCCCCCGATGCTGCCCACGCCGGTGCACCCGCCCAGGCGATGCTCGGCATCGGCGAGGTGCGCCACACGCGGCTGCGCCCGGCGCGCAACCAGTTCACCTACCCGACCTACTTCCTGATGTTGCCGATGCGCAGGCTCCGCGCCGCGCCATCCGCCACGCTTGCGCGCAACCGCTTCGGGCTGATCAGCTTCTTCGACCGTGACCACGGCGACGGCGGCGCCGACAGCCTGGCCTGGCTCGACGCGCTGCTGGCACGCGAAGGCATTGCCGACGCCACCGGCGAGGCCTGGCTGCACTGCTACCCGCGCGTGCTCGGCTTCACTTTCAAGCCGGTGAGCTTCTGGTATTGCCACCGCACCGATGGCTCGCTTGCGGCGGTGGTGGTCGAGGTGAACAACACCTTCGGCGAGCGCCACTGCTACTTGCTGAGCGGCACTGACCTGGCGTTCGGCCGCGAGCTGCGCGCGACCAAGGTGTTCCACGTGTCGCCGTTCTGCGCCGTGGCCGGCAGCTACCGCTTTCGCTTCATGCGCACGGCAATGCAACCGGCAGCGCATCCAGCAACGCACGTCATGCGTAACGTGGCCGACAGAACGGTCGCGCGCATCGACCACCACGACGAGCAAGGCTTGCTGATCCAGACCAGCGTGTCGGGTGTGCTTCACCCGATGACGCCGGCGCGGGTTCGGGCCGCGTTCTTCGGCATGCCGATGATGACGCTCGGCGTGATCCTGCGCATCCACTGGCAGGCGCTGAAGCTCGCGGCCAAGCGCGTGCCGTTCTTTGCCAAGCCGGCGCCGCCGGCGACCTTCGTGACCCGGCGCTGAGTTGCCGCAAACCGTTGCCCCGAACCGCCGACCTGAACCTTCCGAACCCCACGACCCATGAGCAGCAGCACCACCCTGATCCCGCCGCATGTTGCCGCCTCGGCCCCGGCCGCCGCGCGTGCGGTGTTCCGTTTGCTCAAGGGCATCCGGCACGGCACGCTCGACGTGCAGCTGCCCGACGGCACGATGATCCACTTCGGCGCGGCCGCCGGTGGCACCGACGGCACCGAGCTGCGCGCCGCACTGCGCATGCACGACTGGGGCGTGTGCGCCGCCGCGCTCAAGTCGGGCGACATCGGTTTTGCCGAGTCGTTCATCGCCGGGCAATGGAGCACCCCCGACCTGACCGCGCTGCTCACGCTGTTCATCGCCAACCGCGACGAAGTCGAGTCGATGATCTACGGCACGTGGTGGGGCTCGCTGCTGTACCGCGCCAAGCACCTGTTCAACCGCAACTCGCGCAGCGGTAGCAAGAAGAACATCCACGCCCACTACGACCTGGGCAACGAGTTCTACCGCCTGTGGCTCGACCCGACCATGAACTACAGCAGCGCGTGGTTCGAGGGCACGCCGAACGGCGACCTGGTCGATGCGCAGTGGGCCAAGGTGCGGCGAGCGCTTGCCGAGTGCGGCGTGCAGCCCGGCGACCGCGTGCTCGAGATCGGCTGCGGCTGGGGGGCGCTCGCCGAATGCGCGGCGCGCGACTTCGGCGCCAGCGTGACCGGCGTGACGCTGTCGCGCGAACAACTCGCATGGGGCCAGCAGCGGCTGGCTGACGCGGGCCTGCCCGGCGATCTGCGCTTCCAGGACTACCGCGACATCGCCGATGGCCCGTTCGACGCGGTCGCGTCCATCGAGATGTTCGAGGCGGTGGGCCGCGCCTACTGGCCGAGCTACTTCGAGACGCTGAAAGCGCAACTGAAGCCCGGTGGCCGGGCCTGCGTCCAGAGCATCACGATCCGCGACGACCTGTTCGAGCGCTACGTGAAGTCGACCGATTTCATCCAGCAATACATCTTCCCGGGTGGCCTGCTGCCGAGCCCGAGCGCCTTCCGCGAAGCGGCTGCGAAGGCTGGCCTGAAGGTGATCAACGAACTCGACTTCGGGCTCGACTACGCCGAGACGCTGCGGCGCTGGCGCGAGCGCTTTCTCGCCGCCGATGGCGCGGTGCGCAAGCTCGGCTTCGACACCCGCTTCATGCGCATCTGGGAGTTCTACCTCGGCTACTGCGAGGCCGCCTTCGCGACCCGCAACACCAGCGTCATGCAGTTCACGTTGCAGCGCGCGTGAGGCTGGGTCGGCCCGTATGAAAACCACCCTCGGTCAGCGTATTCCACGCGGCGTGACGCGGCGCACCGCGCTCGCGGCGTCAGGTGCCGCAGCGGTCGGTGCGCTGTGGCCGGCGTGTGCGCCGGCACAGGCTCGGCCGTCACGGCAGGCCCCGCCCGAAGTGGGCGCCGAGCTGCCCGCAGCGCGCCTGCTCGGCCAGGGCCGGCTCACGTTCATGACCTTCTCGGTCTACCGCGCGCGGCTGTGGGTGGTCGATGGCTTCGAGCCCGCGCAGTTCGAGCGCCACCCGCTGGCACTGGAGCTGATCTACGAGCGCAACCTGTCGGGCAAGCTCATCGCCGAACGCAGCCTCGACGAGATGAAGCGCGCCGGCGCCATCGACGCTGCTCTGGGCGCGCGCTGGGTGGCGTCGATGACCGAGCTGTTCCCCGACGTGCGCGAAGGCGACCGTTTGACCGGCGTGCAGCGCCCCGGCCAGTCGGTCGCGTTCTTCGCCAACGGGCGCGCCACCGGCGAGCTGCGCGACGCTGATTTCGCCCGGCGCTTCTTCAGCATCTGGCTCGCGCCCAGCAGCTCGGCGCCGCGCTTGCGGGAGCAGTTGCTCGGCAGCGCGCCGGCCGGCGGCTGAGTGGCGCGAGCCCCGTTTGCATGAGCCGTCGCGCATGACCTGCCTGCGCCGCGTTCGCGGCACTCACCCCGTTCGATGAGCACCACAACGACAGCTGCGCCAGACGCGGCGCGCCCCGCCGCGCCGATGGCGGCGGGGCGCGCCGGCGCCACCTACGGCGCGCTCGGGTTGCCGCTGGCCTTCGTCGCCCTGCCGCTGTACGTGGTGCTGCCGAACCACTACGCCAGCGAGTTCGGCGTGCCGCTCGCGTTGCTCGGTGCGGTGCTGCTGGCGGCCCGCCTGCTCGACGCAGTCGCCGACCCGCTGATCGGCCGTTGGGCCGACAGGCTCTTCACGCGCTCGGTGCTCGCCGCATGGCGCGTGGCGGCGGCCGCTGCGGTGGTGCTGGCCGCCGGCTTCGCGGCGCTGTTCTTCCCGCCGGTGCAGGGCACGCCCGCGCTGCTGGCGTGGTGTGCCGCACTGTTGGCGGTCACGTACCTCAGCTACAGCATCGTCACGGTCATTCACCAGGCCTGGGGCGCGCGGCTCGGGGGCGACGAGGCGCAACGCGCCCGCGTGGTCGCATGGCGCGAAGGGCTGGCGCTGGTCGGCGTGCTGGTGGCGAGCGTGCTGCCGTCGGTGGCCGGGCTCGCGGCGAGTGCGGCGGTGTTCGCCGTGACGCTGGCGCTGGGCATGGCGTTGCTGCTGCGCGCGCCGCGGCCGGGGGCTTCATCGGTGCCCGTGACCGCGTCTGCAGTCGGGGCTGGGACTGCGACAGGGGCCACAACCGCGACGGCAACCGGCATCGGCGCTGCCGCACCCGTCGGCCTGCCGCTGGCCAACCCGGCGTTCCGCAAGCTGCTCGCGATCTACCTCGTCAACGGCATCGCCAGCGCCGTGCCGGCCACGTTGGTGCTGTTCTTCATCCGCGACCGGCTGCAGGCGCCGCAGTACGAGCCGCTGTTCCTGGCGGCGTACTTCGCGGCCGGGGCCGGCTCGATCCCGCTGTGGCTGCGCGCCGTCTCGCGCTTCGGCCTGGCGCGCACCTGGCTCACCGGCATGTTGCTGGCTGTCGTCGTGTTCATGTGGGCGGCGCTGCTCGGCGCGGGCGATGTGGCCGCGTTCGCGGCCGTGTGCGTGGCCAGCGGCGCAGCACTCGGCGCCGACCTGGCGCTGCCCGGTGCGCTGCTCACCGGCGTCATTCAACGGGCCGGCCACAGCGGCCACGCCGAGGGCGCCTACCTCGGCTGGTGGAACTTCGCGACCAAGCTGAACCTCGCGCTCGCGGCAGGCGTGTCGCTGCCGGCGCTGCAGGCCTTCGGCTACGCGCCGGGCAGCCGCGACCCGCAGGCCCTGGCCGCCCTCACGCTCGCGTACTGCGCGCTGCCCTGCGTGCTCAAGCTCACGGCGAGCGGCCTGCTCTACACCCGATGGATTCGAACCTCCGAAAGCTGACCATGCAACGACGCCTTCTCTTCACCAGCGCCGCGCTGGCCACACTGACCACGGCCCTCCTGTGCGGCTGCGCCTCGCCGCCCGTGCCCGCCGACTACGCCGCCGAGAAGCCGGTGTTCGACCTCAAGGCCTACTTCAACGGCGAGGTCACCGCGCACGGCGTCTTCACCGACCGCGCCGGCAAGGTGGTGCGCCGCTTCACGGTGCTGATGAAGTGCAGCTGGGTCGGTGACGACGGCGTGCTCGACGAAGACTTCACCTACAGCGACGGCAAGAAGGAGCGCCGCGTCTGGCGCTTGACGAAGCTCAGTGGCGCGGGCGCGGGCAGTGGCGGCGTGACCCGCTATACCGGAGTCGCCGACGACGTGGCCGGAGTCGCCACCGGCGAGGCGGCCGGCAACGCGTTCCGCTGGAACTACACGCTGCGCCTGCCGGTGGACGGCTCGGTCTATGAGGTGCAGTTCGACGACTGGATGTACCTGATGAACGAGCGCGTGATGATCAACAAGGCCGTGATGAGCAAGTTCGGCGTCCGCCTGGGCGAGGTCACGCTTGCGTTCGACAAGCCTGCGGGCAAGCCTTGAGGCGCACTTCACCATGTCACTGAACCCCCGCATCACCGACTGGGCCGGCCGCTGCGTCTGGCTCGTCGGCGCATCCAGCGGCATAGGCCGCGCCACCGCCGAATTGCTGCACAAGCGTGGCGCGCACGTGGTGGTCTCGGCGCGCAACGCCGCAGCCATCGAGGCCTTCGAGAGCGCTCACGAAGGCAGCCTCGCGATCGCGCTCGACGCGACCGACCGCGAGGCCATGGCGCGCGCAGCGCAGCGCATCCAGGCACGCTTCGGCCGGCTCGACATGGCCGTGTACTGCGCCGGCCACTACAAGGCGATGCGCGCCACCGCGTTCGACCTCGACGAGGCTTTGCAGCACGACCGCGTCAACTATGTCGGCGCGCTGCACATGCTCGATGCCGTGCTGCCGGTGCTGCTGAAGCAGAAGGCTGGCCACATCAGCGTGGTCTCCAGCGTGGCGGGCTACCGCGGCCTGCCGAACTCGCTGGCCTACGGGCCGACGAAGGCCGCGCTCATCAACCTGGCGCAGACGCTCTACCTCGACCTGGCGGCGCAGAACATCGGTGTCTCGGTCATCAACCCGGGCTTCGTGAAGACCACGCTCACGTCGACCAACGAGTTCAGCATGCCGGCGCTCATCACGCCCGAAGAAGCGGCCGAGGAGATCGTGGCGGGCTGGGCGGCGGGGAGTTTCGAGATCCACTTCCCGAAGCGGTTCACGTTGTGGATGAAGGCGCTGCAGCACCTCGGCGACGGGCTCTACTTCAAAGCCATCCACAAGGCCACCGGCTTGTGACTGCGCCGACCCGGGTGGTGATCGCCGACCCGCGCATCGAGCGCATCGCGACGCTGTTCGAGCGACTGGTACCGGCCGACGTGGCGCGCCTGGGCGAGTACTACGACGCGAACGCGCGTTTCAAGGACCCGTTCAACGACGTGCGCGGCGTGCCCGAGGTGCAGCGCATTTTCGCCCACATGTTCACTGCGCTGAACGAACCGCGCTTCGTCGTGCGCGATGCCATCGTCGAAGGCGATCAGTGCTTCCTGATCTGGGACTTCCTGTTCCGCTTCAAGCGCGGCAGCGCCGGTTTGCAGACGGTGCACGGCAGCTCGCACCTGGTGCTCGATGCGCATGGGCGCATCACGTTGCACCGCGACTACTGGGACGCGGCTGAAGAGCTGTACGAGAAGCTGCCGGTCGTCGGCGCCTTGATGCGCTGGCTGAAGCAGCGCGCGAACGGTTGAGCCCCTTCGACAGAGGCTCAGGACAGGCCTACAGCCATCCCTTGCGGCGGAAATACCAGAACGGCGCGATCACGCTGACCACCATCAGGCCGATGGCATACGGGTATCCGAGCGCCCAGTCGAGCTCCGGCATCGCCTTGAAGTTCATGCCGTAGATGCTCGCGATCAGCGTCGGCGGCAACAGGGCCACGCTCGCCACCGAGAACAGCTTGATGATCTTGTTCTGGTTGATGTTGATGAAGCCGACCGTCGCGTTCATCAGGAAGTTGATCTTGTCGAACAGGAAGGTGCTGTGGCTGTCGAGCGAGTCGATGTCGCGCAGGATTTGCCGCGCCTCCTCGAACTGCTCGGCATTGAGCATGCGGCTGCGCATCATGAAGCTGACCGCGCGGCGCGTGTCCATGACGTTCCGGCGGATGCGGCCGTTCAGGTCTTCCTCGCGGGCGATGGCGTTCAGCGCCTCGCCGGCGGCCTGGTCGTTCACGTCGCGCTTGAGCACGCGAGCGCTCACCGCTTCGAGCTTGTCGTACACGCCTTCGAGCGCATCGGCGCTGTACTCGGCGTCGGCGTCGTAGAGCTTGAGCAGCACGTCCTTCGCGTCTTCGATCAGCGCCGGAATGCGCCGCGCCCGCAGCCGCAGCAGGCGGAACACCGGCAGGTCTTCGCCGTGGATCGAGAACAGCACGTTCTTGAACAGGATGAACGCGACGCGTACGTTGCGCGGACCACCGTCATTCAGGTCGGCGACGATCAGGAAGTCGGAGCGAATGTGCAACTCGCCGTTGTCTTCTTCGTAGAAACGGGCCGATTCTTCGAGGTCGTCATCGACCGCGTCGGCCGGGATCGTCACCCCGAAGTGGGCTGCGATCCAACCTTTCTCTTCACCCGTGGGCGCGTCGAGATCGACCCAGACCGGCTGCACGTGGGCGAGCGCTTCGAGGCTTTCGATCTCTTCCTGGAACAGCCGGCCATTGGCCAGCGTGAAGACATTGAGCATGGGCTTCCAACGCTTGTCACGGGGGTGTCCGAACGTGTCTCCACTTGGGAACAGCCTTGGATTATTGCACCCACGTGCGCGCTGCCGGCCCGCGCCGGCGGGCGCATTTGGCATCTTGTGAGTATCGGTGTCACCCGCTTGTCACACCGCCGGAAGCTAGGCACACTGAGTCGAACGGGCTCTGGCCCACACCCCTCTCGCGCACCCCGCGCGCACCCTTTCTCCCCGCCTCCCCCACCCCTGCGAAAGGAAGCTCCATGAACTTGACGATCAGCGGCCACCACCTCGACGTGACGCCGGCTCTCCGAGAGTACGTGCTCACAAAGCTGGATCGGGTCACACGCCACTTCGACCAGGTGGTCGACATAACCGTGCTGCTGTCGGTCGAGAAATTGAAGGAGAAAGAGCGCCGACAAAAGGCCGAAGTCACTCTCCACGTGAAGGGCAAGGACATCTTCGTCGAGCAAAGCAGCGAAGACCTGTATGCCGCTATCGACCAGCTGATGGACAAGCTCGACCGGCAGGTCTGCCGCCACAAAGACAAGGTCCAGGACCACCACCACGCCTCGCCGAAGCGCATAGACACCGCGCCCATGTAAGGGCCTTTGCCTTCGTCTGACAAGCGGCCTGCGGGCCGCTTTTTGCATGCTTGCGGGAATCCGCGCCGCGCCCCCGTGACCGAGGGGCACCGCAGCGTTGTTGCAATGCAGCACCCCATGCACAATCTGACGTCGCGTTGTCACTCGGCTTGCCCGTGAAAGCGGCTTGCGTTCCATAATCTTCGACCCTGTGGCGCCCGCTTGAACGCTGCCACTGCCTGCAACCTCAAGGCCCGCGCCACCGATGAACCGCCTCGCTGCCATCCTGCCCGCCAGCAACGTGCTGGTCGATGTAGACGCCACCAGCAAGAAGCGCGCTTTCGAGCACGCCGGCCTGGTGTTCGAGAACCAGCATGCGATCGCGCGTGCCACCGTCACCGACAACCTCTTCGCGCGCGAGCGCCTGGGCTCCACCGGTCTCGGTCACGGCGTGGCCATTCCGCATGGCCGCATCAAGGGCCTGAAAAACCCGCTGGCGGCGGTGCTGCGCGTTCAGCAGCCTATCCCCTTCGATGCGCCCGACGACGAGCCCGTGGGCCTGCTGATCTTCCTGCTCGTGCCCGAAGCCGCGACCCAGCGCCACCTGGAAATCCTGTCCGAAATCGCCGAGATGCTGTCGGACCGCGAACTGCGCGAACGCCTCAAGACCGAAGGCGACGCGGCCACGGTGCACCAGCTCATCGCCAACTGGGAACCGCTGAAGTCGGTCGCCTAGTGGGGCGGGCAACGGTGGTGCGGCATACCGCGCCAAGAGCACCGTGAAGCCGACGGTCATCAGTGCGGAGGCGCTGTTCGAGGAACACCGGCCGACGCTGCACTGGGAGTGGATCGCCGGCCACGCGCACCCCGAGCGCCGCTTCGATGAAGCCGCCGTGCGCAACGCGCAGTCGGCGGCCGACCTGGTCGGCTACCTGAACTACATCCACCCGTACCGCGTGCAGATCGTCGGCCGGCGCGAGGTGGCCTACCTGAACCAGGCGCCCGAGGTGGCCGAGCGCCGCATCCAACGGATCGTCACGCTGGAGCCGCCGGTGCTCATCGTGGCCGATGCCGAGGCCGCGCCCGACAAGCTGGTCGCCATGTGCGACCGCGCCGACATCCCGCTGTTCGCGACCGACGAGCCGGCCGGTCACGTGATCGACGTGGTGCGCAGCTACCTCAGCCTGCACTTCGCCGAGCGCACCACGCGCCACGGCGTGTTCATGGACATTCTCGGCGTGGGCGTGCTCATCACCGGCGAATCGGGCCTGGGCAAAAGCGAGCTGGGCCTGGAGCTCATCTCACGCGGCCACGGGCTGGTTGCCGACGACGCGGTCGACCTGTTCCGCGTCTCGCAGACCGGCCTGGAAGGGCGCTGCCCGGAGTTGCTGCTGAACCTGCTCGAAGTGCGCGGCATCGGCCTGCTCGACATCAAGGCGATCTTTGGCGAGACGGCGGTGCGCCGCAAGATGCGCCTGAAGCTCATCGTGCACCTGGTGCGCAAGGAGACCATGGACCGCGAGTTCGAGCGCCTGCCCTACGAGCCGCTGAACGAAGACATTCTCGACGTGCCGGTGCGCAAGACCGTGATCGCGGTCGACGCCGGCCGCAACCTCGCGGTACTGGTGGAAGCGGCGGTGCGCAACACCATCCTGCAGCTGCGCGGGATCGACACCTACAAAGAGTTCATCGAGCGCCACGCCAAGGCGATGTTGAAGCCTGAGGCCTGAACTCGCAGTTGACCTTCGTGCACACCGCGTACAGCGCCAGCGCGTGGTCCTGCAGCTCGAAACCGCGCGTCAGCGCCACGCTCTTCTGGCGCTGCTCGATCTCGGCGTCGAAGAACTCCTCGACCCGGCCGCAGTCGACGCAGACCAGGTGATCGTGGTGCTTGCCTTCGTTCAGCTCGAACACGGCCTTGCCGGTCTCGAAGTGGTTGCGCGACAAGATGCCGGCCTGCTCGAACTGCATCAGCACGCGGTAGACGGTGGCCAGGCCCACGTCGGCGCCTTCGTTCAACAGCAGCTTGAACACGTCTTCGGCGCTCATGTGGCGCTGCGAAGACTTCTGGAACATCTCCAGCACCTTGATGCGCGGCAGGGTCGCTTTCAGGCCACTGTTCTTCAGTTCGTCGGCGTGCGTCATGGCGGGGGCGGGCAGGGCCGGTTCGGGAAGCGCAGCCCCACGGTGGCGTAGGGCTCGGGGGCGGGCCGGCCCGAGGGGCCAGCCGCTAGAATCGTTCGATCATATCGAGATTGGCGCCCCGCCCGCCGCCTGCACACCATGCGCTCCCTACCTCCTGTTCGTGTGCCGCTCGCCGCCCGCATTGCACTCTGCGCGTTGGGTGCTGCAGCGTTGGCCGGCTGCCAGTCGCTGCAGTCGTCCGACAGCTTTCTCGGTGTGATCACGCCGTACAAGGTCGAGGTGGTCCAGGGCAACGTGGTCACGAAAGAGCAGGCCGAGTTCGTCAAGCCTGGCATGAGCCGCTCGCAGGTGCGCGACGTGCTCGGCTCGCCACTCGTCACCGACCCGTTCCACGGCGACCGCTGGGATTACGTGTTCACCATCCGCCGCCAAGGCGCCGAGCCGCAGCTGCGGCGCGTGGTGGTGCGCTTCGACGGCGAAGCGCTGAAGGCCATCGACACCGGCGGCGAATTGCCCTCCGAGCGCGACTTCGTCGCCTCCATCGACACTTTCAAGACCGCCCGCAATGCCCCCGCGCTGGAGCTGACCGAAGCGCAGCTCAAGGCCTTGCCGCAACCGCCCGCACCTGCCGCCAGCGAGGCCGAGCCCACCGGCCCGGTGCGCGACTACCCGCCGCTCGAGCCACGCTCATGATTGGCGTGCAGGGCGCGATCCGCGTCGCCGTCGCGGGGGCGTCGGGGCGCATGGGGCAGATGTTGGTCGAGGCCGTGAGCCAGGCCGACGACCTGCAACTCAGCGGCGCACTCGATGTGCCGTCCAGCCCTGCCATCGGCCGCGCGGCCGGCGCGTTGCTGGGCCTTTCGAGCACGCCCAGCATCACGGCCGACCTGGCCAGCGGCCTGGCCGGCGCGCAGGTGCTGATCGACTTCACCCGCCCCGAGGGCACGCTGGCGCACCTGACCGTGTGCCGCGAACTCGGCGTGAATGCGGTCATCGGCACCACCGGCTTCACCGAGGCGCAGAAGGCGCAGATCGCCGAGCACGCGCAGCACATCGCCATCGTCATGGCGCCCAACATGAGCGTGGGCGTGAACGTGGTGTTCAAGCTGCTCGACATGGCCGCACGCGCGCTGAATGAGGGCTACGACATCGAAGTCATCGAGGCCCACCACCGCCACAAGGTCGACGCGCCCAGCGGCACCGCGCTGAAGATGGGCGAGGTGCTGGCCGCCGCCCTCGGCCGCGACCTGAAAGACTGCGCGGTCTATGCACGCGAAGGCGTGACCGGCGCGCGCGACCCGTCGAGCATCGGCTTCGCGGCGATCCGGGGTGGCGACATCGTCGGCGACCACACCGTCATGTTCGCCGGCACCGGCGAGCGCATCGAGATCTCGCACCGCGCGTCCAGCCGCGCCGGGTATGCGCAAGGTAGCCTGCGGGCCGCGCGCTTCCTGGCGGGCAAGACGAGCGGGTTGTTCGGCATGGATGACGTGCTCGGCATGCGCTGATGGACGACCCGAGAACGGCTGACGCATGACAGGTTTCGAGCATTTCTGGGCCCAGGGCGACGCGATCACCCGCACCGTGGCCGCACTGCTGCTGCTCATGTCGGTCAGCGCGTGGGTCGTGATCCTCTGGAAGGCGTGGCTGCTGCGCCGGGTGCGGCAAGACATCGAACGTGCCGTGCCGGCGTTCTGGGGCGCCGCGTCGATGGACGCCGGGCGCGACCAGCTCGCCGCCTTCGACCGCGAGCGCGCTTTGCAACCGCTGCTCGCTGCCGCCATGGCGATGCCGCCACTCGGCACGCTCGAAGGCAAAGGCCACCTCGACTCGCAACTCACCCGGCGCCTGCGCGATGCGCTGCACGGTGTACTGGCGCAGCTGCAGTTCGGGCAGGTGCTGCTCGCCTCCATCGGCAGCACGGCGCCGTTCATCGGCCTGTTCGGCACGGTATGGGGCATCTACCATGCGCTGATCAGCATCTCGGCGGCGGGCTCGATCTCGATCGAGCGCGTGTCCGGCCCGGTCGGTGAAGCGCTGGTCATGACGGCGGCGGGCCTGGCGGTCGCGATCCCGGCCGTGCTGGCCTACAACATCTTCGGCAAGATGGTCGGCGCCTGCGAGGCCGAGCTCGAAGGCTTCGCGCACGACCTGCGCGAGATGCTGATCGACACCCGAGCCTGACCCGCACCACGCCGCCCGCACCACGCCGCCCGCACTGCGCCCCAACCCATGGCCTTCGGTCGACTTGAACGCACCAACCGGCCCGCGCCGATGAGTGACATCAACATGACGCCGCTGATCGACGTGATGTTGGTGCTGCTGGTGATCTTCATGATCACCGCGCCGCTGATGTCGTCGAGCCTGAAGCTGGAGCTGCCGCGCACCGACGCCGGCCAGCCGAACGATGCGCCGCAGTTCATCAGCGTTGCACTCGACCCGCAGGGCGCGCTCTACATCGGTGACGACAAGCTCGACGCCGCCGCCTTCGCCGCGCGCGTGCTGGAGGCCGCGCGCAAGAACCCCAAGACCGAGGTGCAATTGCGTGCCGACAAGGCGGCGCCGTATGGCCGCGTGGCCGAGCTGATCGCCGTGTTGCAGAAGGCCGGGTTGACGCGCATCGGCTTCGTCACCGAGGCACCGGCGGCGCCCACCGCGCCTATCGCGCCCACCGCACCCACCGCGCCGAAGTAGGCCATGCGCGTCGTCCACAACACGGTGCACCACCTGCACCAGGGGCGGCAAGAGATGTTCCGCGGCCGGCTGGTCGATTGCCACGAGACACCCGAGCGGCTGACCCATGTGCTGGCCGAGCTGCAGCGGCGCGGCATCGGCCCGCTGGAGCCCGCTGTCGACGCTGGCGCGGCGCTCGACACCGCGCTCGCACGCATCCACACCCCGCGCTACCTGCAGTTCCTGGCCCATGCGTGGGACGACTGGGTCGCGCTCGACCCGACCAACGCCACCCGCGATGCGCTGCCTTCGGTGTGGCCCGCGCCGGGCATGCGCTTCGATCTGCTGCCCGACAACTTCGCCGCGCGCCTGGGCTTGTTCTCGTTCGACGCCGGCACGCCGCTCACGGCCGGCAGCTGGGTGGCGGCACGCGCTGGCGCGGCCTGCGCCATCCGAGCGGCCGAGGCCGTGCTGGCGGCGGGCGGGCGCGGCAGCGCGTTCGCGCTCAGCCGCCCGCCGGGCCACCACGCGGGGGCCGACTTCCTCGGCGGCTACTGCTTCCTCAACAACGCCGCGCTGGCCGCGCAAGCGCTCCGGGAAGGCGGTCATGAGCGCGTCGCTGTGCTCGATGTCGACTACCACCACGGCAACGGCACGCAAAGCATCTTCTACGAGCGTGCCGACGTGTTCACTGTGTCGATCCACGGCGACCCGCGCACCGAGTACCCGTTCTTCCTCGGCCACGCCGGCGAGCGCGGCGCCGGCGCCGGCGCCGGCTTCAACCTGAACCTGCCGCTGCCACGCGGCACAGGTTTTGCGCGCTGGCGCGAGGCCTTGCGCGTCGGCCTGCAAGCCATTGCGCAGTTCGGTGCGCAGGCGCTGGTGGTCTCGCTCGGTGTCGATACTTTCGAGGGCGACCCGATCTCCGGCTTCGGCCTGCAGAGCGCCGACTACCTGCTGCTCGGGCACGACATCGCCGGATCCGTGCTGCCGACGGTCTTCGTGTTCGAAGGCGGCTACGCGGTGGACGACGTGGGCGTGAACACCGCCAACGTGATCGAAGGCTTCAGCGCAGCGTGAGCCACGATAGAGCGGAATCCATCACTCCCTCAACGGGTAGCCCAACTGGCGCTCGTGGCACAGCGAGAGCAGCAGCACATCCTGTTCTGAATGGGCATACAGCACGACGTGGCGAGCCAACACGAGTTCTCTGAGTTCGGGCATTCCGATCGCCCGCGCGAGCTGCACCGCTTGATGCGACTGGAACTGGCCCCATCCGGTCTTGGCGTCGCGGAACCTGGCAGGCCGCCCACTGCTGGATGCAAACGACAGGAGAGCCCGAGCTTTGACCAGTTCGGCCTGCAGCTTTGCAAAGCGCCCAGGCGCTGAGCGCGCATCCTGCTCGACCATGAAGCCTCGAGCGGCATGCAGGCACGCCATGAAGTTCGGCGCGGCCCGGACCTTGAAGTTGACCGGAATGCTCACCGGACGGGTGTGACGCCGAGCCCCTCGTCGAGCTCGCTGTCGGAGACGAACTGCCCGCCCAGCGCCTGCCGGAGGCCCGTGACGGCGTCTTCGGCAAGTACCAGGTTGGCGTGCTCGGCTTCGAGCGCGTGGAAGTAGTCGAGCCGGCGCGCGTTAACCCGCCCCCTAGAACAACGTGACGGGTTTGGCATCCAGACGCGCGAGCCCGGCGTAGGCGACATGCAGGCAAGCGCGGGCCGACAGGCCGTGACTTGCCATCGCCAGCGCCCGGCTGCATCGGGCTCGGCGCCACAACTCAACCGCCCGAAGGAGCCTTCATGACCCATGCCACGCCAGCCCGTTCACTGCGGCTGCGGCCCAGCGCCGCCGCCGTTCGCTTTGCCACGCGCACCGCTGCCGCAGCACTGCTCGCGGCCGTCGCGCTGCCCGCAGCCCATGCCTCCAGCCACCGCGAGGCGCCGTTCATCACGACCAGCCCGAAGGTCGACGGCACCGACTTCTACATGTTCAACAGCTACGAAGGCGTTGCCGCCAACGGCAGCGGCGGGCGTGCCGGCTTCGTGACGCTGGTCGCCAACTACCTGCCGCTGCAAGACGCGTACGGCGGCCCGAACTACTTCTCGCTCGACCCGAACGCGCTGTACGAGATCCACATCGACAACGTCGGCGACGCGAAGGAGCACATCACCTTCCAATTCAAGTTCAAGAACACGCTGAAGGGCATTGCGCTGCCCATCGGCAACAAGACGGTGCCGATCCCGCTGATCCAGGCCGGGCAGGTGAGCAACCTGAAAGACGCGGCGCTGAACTTGAACGAGAGCTACACCGTCAACATCGTGCGGGGCGACCGCCGCACCGGCGCGAGCGCAGCCGTCACGAATGCCGCCACCGGCGCCGCCACCTTCGACAAGCCGGTCGACAACATCGGCACCAAGACGATCCCCGACTACGCCGCGTATGCCGGCAAGCATGTGTACCCGATCAACATCCCCGGTTGCGCCACGCCGGGCAAGGTGTTCGTGGGCCAGCGCAAGGACCCGTTCGCGGTGAACCTGGGCGTGATCTTCGACCTGGTGCACGCGCCGCTCGATGTGATCACCAACCCGAGCCTCATCAATGCCGGGCAGGATGACCTGGCCGACAAGAACGTGACCACGCTCGCGCTCGAAGTGCCGGCGTCGTGCCTGACGGCCGACAGCAGCAAGCCGGTGATCGGCGGTTGGACGACTGCGAGCCTTCGCCAAGGCCAGTACCTGACCGCCAGCCCCGCCTCGGGCCACGGCACCACCGTGACGACCGGCGGCAGCTGGGTGCAGGTGTCGCGCCTGGGCATGCCGCTCGTCAACGAAGTGGTGATCGGCCTGCCCGACAAGGACCGCTTCAACGGCTCGGTGCCCAGCGGCGACGGCCAGTTCATCGACTACGTCACCAACCCGACGCTGCCCGCGCTGCTCGAGATCGCCTTTGCCTTGCCGCCCGGCAGCATTGCGCCGAGCAACCCCGGCCGCAATGATTTGGACACCACCTTCCTGACCGGCATCAAGGGCGTGAACCAGCTCGCGACTGTCACGGGCTCGGAGATGCTGCGTCTGAACACGGCCATCCCGGCCGTGCCGTTCGCGATGCAGAACCGCCTCGGCATCGTCGGCAACATCCTCGCCGGTGGCACCGACAACGCCGGCTACCCGAACGGCCGCCGCCCGAAGGACGATGTGGTCGACATCTCGCTCGTCGCCATTGCCGGCGGCCTGTGCATGGCCAACGGCGCCAACAACGCGCTCGGCTTCGGCGCGGCGTGCAACCCGTCGGCCGTGCCGCTGAAGGGCACGGCGTTCAAGCTGCACGACGCGGTCGATCAGGCCGTGGTGCCGCTGCTGCCGGCATTCCCGTACCTGAGCACGCCGATCCCCGGCGCGAAGTAAGCCTGCAGCCGACCTGTCGGGCCGCACTGCTGTGGCCCGGCGTACCCCACACCAGGAGACACCGCATGACACTGATCCGCACTCTCGCCGCCGCAGCCACACTGGCTGTTGCGGCAGGCGCCGCACTCGCCGACGACTACACGCTGGTGCTGGCGCCCGCCACGCCGGCCACGTCGACCAGCAGCTTTGCCGCTGCCGTCAACGGCATCTTCATCGACAACTACAGCTTCACGCCCGCCGCATTCGACGGCCACGTGGCGGTGAGCTTCGCCGCGCTGACGCCGTCGGTCGCGTTCTTCGTGGCCGAGTTGAACGGCCAGCAGTTCAGCTTCTTCCCCGGCCCGATGCCGATGAACTTCGACATCGAGGCCGACGTGACGGCCGGCATGCCGCTGCTGCTGACGATCTTCGGCGCTGCGCTCGACGACACCGGCGCGTTCGCCGACGGCCGCTACAGCGTCGACGTCGTCGCCTCGGTGCCCGAGCCATCGACCTATGCGCTGCTGCTGGCCGGGCTTGGCGTGGCCGCGTGGGCGGCACGCCGCCGCCCGGTGAACGCGCAGGGCTGACCAGGCCGACAAGCGCTGCGCAGGCGCGCCCGCGCAGGTATTCTTCGCAGGCCCGCCACGGCACCCGTGGCACCTGCGGAGGCATTCATGCGCGATGCGCGCGGCAACCCGGTCAGCACGCAGTCCAGCGCAGCGCTGGCCGCCACCGAGCACGCGCTGTGGCGAATGATGTCGTTCTACGGCACGCCCATGGATGACCTGGCGGCAGCACGCGCTGCCGACCCGCAATGGCTGCTGCCGCCGCTCATGGAATGCGGCTTCCTGCTGAGCCTGACCGAGCCGTCGGTGCTGCCCGAGGCCGCCCGCATCCTGAACACCTGCGAGCCGCTCGCCCGCGCCGCCGACGACCGTGAACGTGCCCACTTCGGCGCCCTGAAAACCCTGCTGGCGGGCGACTGGAACGGCGCCTGCACCGCATGGGAAGCCCTGTTGCTGCAGCACCCGCGCGACGCGCTCGCGCTGCAGTGGGCGCACCTGTTCGACTTCTACCGTGGCGACAGCATCAACCTGCGCCAGCGCGTGGCCCGCGTGCTGCCCGAGTGGGACGCGGGCGACGTGCTCCGGCCCTACGTGCTCGGCCTGTACGCCTTCGGCCTCGAAGAGAGCCAGCTCTACGCACAAGCCGAAGCCACTGGCCGCGAGGCCCTTGCCAGCGCGCGCGTGCCGTGGGCCATGCATGCGGTCGCCCATGTCATGGAGATGCAGGGCCGCTACGCGCAAGGCAGCGCGTGGCTCGCGCACTGGCAACCCGACTGGACGGACGGCAATGGTTTCGCAGGCCACCTCGGCTGGCACCACGCGCTGTTCGCGCTCGAAGCGCTGGACGCGAACGCGGCATTGCAATGCTTCGACGCGCACCTGGCCGCCAGCCCCGAGCAGATCACCCTGCAGCGCCTCGACGCTGCCGCGCTGCTGTGGCGCATGCACCTGCTCAGCATGCCCACAGGCACGCGCTGGCAGGCGCTCGCGGCCGGCTGGCCGCGCCCGGTGCACGAGGCCGGGCGCTACCCGTTCAACGACGTTCACGCACTGCTGGCGTTGATCGGCAGCGGTGACCTGCCCGCCGCCCGCGCCTGGGCCGCGACAGTCACCGAGCAGGCTGAACACGCGCAAGGCCACGCGCGCGATGTGGCCCGTGATGTGGGCCTGCCGTTGATGCGTGGCCTGCTCGCGTACGCCGAAGAGCGCTTCGACGACGCGGCGCAAACGCTCTACCCGCTGCGTGCCCGCGCGCAGCGCTTCGGCGGCAGCCACGCGCAGCGCGACCTGATCGACCAGACCGTGCTGGCCGCCGCCGCGCGGGCCGGCGGCCACTCCGCTGGCAGGGCACTGCTGAACGAGCGCCGCCTCGCCAAGCCCGCCACGCCGCTTACCGAGCACTGGGCCGCGCGCATGGCGGCTGCCGCGAACCGCTGACCCTGAACCCCGGAGAACCTCCCATGGCCACACTCGACGACCACATCGCCCAAAGCCTGCGCGACAGCCAGCGCAGCGGCGAGCTTCAATCGGCGCCCAGCTGGGGCAAGCCGCTCGACCTGGCCGACGGCTACGCGCAAACGCCGGAAGAGCTGCGCATGGCCTTCAAGGCACTGAAGGACGCCGGCTTCGTGCCGCCCGAGGTCGAGACCATGAAGCAGCTCGCCGCGTTGCGCACGCTCATCGCCAGTGACCCCGATGCCCCCGGCGCCGAGGCCCTGCGCCGCCGCGTCAGCGAGCTGCAGCAACACCTGGCGCTGCGGCTGGAGAAGCTGCGCACGAGTGGCGACCTGTGATGCGCACGGCCTGACACTGCCGGCCCGTCAGAACGTCTCGCGGTCGTAGTAGTCGACCGTGGTCTCGGTGCGGAACAGCTTTCTCAGGCCAGGTTGGCTCGGCGGCCGCGCTGACACCAGCAGCTTCTGCGAATCGGGGTACTCGCACACCTCCAGGGCCGCAACCGTCGACAGCGCCAGGTAGCGCATCGTCGTCGTGCCGGTGTTGATGATCTGGTGCGCCACCTCGGCGCCGCCGGTCGGGCACGCGATCACGTCATTCGGGCGGATCGGGTAACGCTGGTCGCCGAAGCGAAGCTCGCCTTCACCTTCGAGGATCAGGAACATCTCTTCCTCGCCGTGGTGGCTGTGGAACGGGCACTGCGCCTTGCCCGGTGGCAGCACCGACAAGTTGTAGCCAAGCTGCCGCGCCCCGATGCGCGCGCCAATCTGCCCCCGGCTGGAGGTGTAGAGACCGTTGTCTTCGATGTCGTCGAAGGTGACCTCATCGAGGTTCATGAAAGGCTTGGTCATCGGGTGCTCCGTTTGAAAAACTTCACCGCAGAGTCGCGGAGGACGCAGAGTTGCGCAGAGGAGGGCAGAGGAGGGCGAATTCGAATTCATTCACCGCAGAGGGGCGGAGTTTGCGGAGTTCACGCAGAGTAAGAAGAAGACCTTGACGTCTTCACTCTGCGGTGAATGAATTCGCACCCTCACGTCACGCGCGAAGGCTTCGAACGCTCGCCTTCGATGCGCCGGAACAAGTCTGCCAGCGTCTTGCCCGGCTCGTCGCGGAAGCGTTCGTCCAGCACCTGCAAGGCCTGGATGCGGTCGACGCGGAAGCTGCGGATGCCCACGCGCGTTTCGCACCACGCGGCCAGCGTCCACACCGCGCCCCAGTAGAAGCTGCCGAGCGGGCGCACGGTGCGCTGGCTCAATTGCTCCTTCGCGTCGAGGTAGTCGATGCGCAGCTTCTGGCGCGCCTCGGTCGCCACGCGCAGCACTTCGAGGCGCTGGCGCGTGGTGTCGTCGATGCCGATGCCGATGGCGGGTGCGTACATGGCCAGGCTCTCGGCCGCAGCGCGGGCGGCCGGCGGCAGCACCGCGAGGATCTTCGACAGCGCGCCTTCGGCTTGCCGTGCCAGGGCCGCATCGAGCCGTGGCTGCGCGAGCCGAACCGACGCGACCAGGGCTTGCGCTTCGTCTTTGGTGAACATCAGCGGTGGCAGGTCGAAGCCTGCGTTCATGCGGTAGCCGACGCCGGCCTCGCCCTCGATGGGCACGCCCTGCGCCATCAACTCGGCCACGTCGCGGTAGACCGTGCGCTCGGAGACTTCGAGCCGCTCGGCGATGAACCCGGCCGTGCTCAGGCGCCGGCCGCGAATCAGTTGGACGATCTGAAACAGGCGTTCGGCGCGGCGCATGGTGTGGGCGGTTGAAGCAGGCGGCGCGATGCTACACAGCAGGCTGCATGGCGCCCATCGCCCTCGCGATAACCGCCATGTCGTCCGCCGTGACCTTCAGCAGGCCGAAGCGGAACGCGTAACCCCAGTTCGCCTTGCCCTGCGTGAACGCCAGCGCTTCGAGCAGCGAGCGGATCGGTGCTTCTTGCGCATCGAGCCAGGCCACGTCCCTGCGCCAGGGCTCGAAGCCGTTCGCCATCAGACCTTGATAGACACGCTCGTCACGCACCGTGCCGATGGCTGTGAACGCCTGGCACGGGCTGGTTGTCCCGAACACCCGCACCGGCGAGTAATAGGCGACGCGGTCGCCGGCATGCAGGCGCTTGAGCGGCGCGCCCTTGCCGTGGCCGACCTGCATGAAGCCCTGCGCGCGGCCGATGGCCACGTGCTCCGCACTGGCCACGGCCACCCAGTTCGCGTGTTCGACGGCAGCCATGTCGATCACCACAGCGCGTGCAGGCCGACGCGGTTGCCCTCGGTGTCGGCGACGTGCACGAAGCAGCCCATGTCGCCGGGCAAGGTGACCTTCGGCACCAGCACGCGGCCGCCGGCAGCCTCGACCCGCGCCACCACCACGTCGAGCGACGGCCCGGCGTGGAGGTACACGAGCGAGCCGTCGAGCGACGGCGCGGGCAGGTTGTCGCCTGCGAGCAGGCAACCGCCGGTGCCGTGTTCGCCGTCATGGGTGAACACGGCGAGCTGCTTCGAGCCGAGGTCCTCTCGGTGCATCGAGGTGGCGAGCAGCGCCTCGTAAAACGCTACCGCGCGGTCCATGTCGAGCACGGGGATCTCGAACCAGTCGATGGCGTTGCGGGGGGTGGTGTTGGCTTGTTCCATGGTCATCTCCGAAAGGGTGGGTAGGGAGACGAGATGGTGCCGGGGGCCTGCTGACAGCGTGGTGTCAGCAGACGCGCGGCGCTGCATGACAAGAGCACGAGATAGGGGGTGGTGAGGCGTGTGTCCGCAAGTAACATCCGCACGCCTTTCACAACAACTCTCAGGAAGCCCATGACCCGCTCGACGCTGATTTCTTTCGCATTGCTGTCCCCCCTCATGTTCACCGGTTGCGCGTCGATCGTGAATGGCCAGAACCAGAGCCTGTCGGTAACGTCCGACAGCAATGGCGCCGCGACGGCCGGCGCGAAGTGCTCGCTGGTGAACAACAAGGGCACGTGGTTCGCGACCACGCCCGGCTCGGTGACCGTGCGGCGAAGCTACGAACCGTTGAACGTCAACTGCACGCTCGACGGTTTCGAGACTGGCAGCGTCACCATCAAGTCGGCAACCAAGGCGATGGCGTTCGGCAACATCATCTTCGGCGGCGTGATCGGCGCCGGTGTCGACATCTCCACGGGCGCGGCCTACGACTACCCGGAGCTGATCAAGATCAGCATGGCGCCGTTAGCTGCCGTGCCGCCTGCGGATGCGGCTTCGGCCGCGGCCGCATCACCGGTGGTCGCGGTGACCGCTGCGCTGCCCGCCTCCGCGCCCGCCAAGTAACGCGCCCGGCGCCTTACAGCGTCACCGCCTGGCGCACGGCGCGCTCCCAGTTCAGCATCAACTCGGCTGCGCGCTCGCGCGCAAGCGTGGGGCGGAAGGTGCGCTCGGGCTGCCACTGGGCGCTGAGTTCGTCGAGGTTGCGGTACACGCCGCACGCCAGGCCGGCCAGGTAGGCGGCGCCGAGTGCGGTGGTCTCGATGACCTGCGGGCGCACGACCGGGATGCCCAGCAGGTCGGCCTGGAACTGCATCAGCAGGTCGTTCACGCAGGCACCGCCATCGACCCGCAGTTCGGCCACCGGCGCACCGCCGGCGGCAACCGCGTCGCGGCTCATCGCCTGCAGCAGCGCGGCACTTTGAAACGCGATGCTCTCGAGCGCCGCGCGCGCGATGTGCGCGACCGTGCTGCCCCGTGTCAGGCCGACGATGGCGCCGCGTGCGTCGGCGTTCCAGTACGGCGCGCCCAGGCCGGTGAAGGCGGGCACGAACATCACGCCGCCGCTGTCGGGCACGCTCTCGGCCAGGCGCTGCACTTCGCCGCTGCCCTTGATGGCCTGCAGGCCGTCACGCAGCCACTGCACCACGGCGCCGCCGATGAACACGCTGCCTTCGAGCGCGAACTCGGGCGTGGCCGTGGGCTGCGCGGCGCTGGTGGTGATCAGGCCGTTGGTCGACGTTTGAAACTGCGCACCGGTGTGCATCAGCATGAAGCAGCCGGTGCCGTAGGTGTTCTTCGCCAGACCGGCCTTGAAACACGCCTGCCCGAAGAGTGCGCTCTGCTGGTCGCCGGCCACGCCGCCGATGGGCACCTCGGCACCGAGCCACTGCGCATCGGTGTGGCCGAACACGTGGCTCGATGGCCGCACCTCGGGCAGCACCTCGCGCGGGATGTCGAGCAGCGCGAGCAGCTCGTCGTCCCACGCGTTGGTGTGCACATTCAGCAGCAGCGTGCGCGCGGCGTTACTCACATCGGTTGCATGCACGCGGCCCTTCGTCAGCTGCCACATCAGCCATGAATCGACGGTGCCGAAGGCCAGCTCGCCGCGCTGCGCCGCAGCGCGCGCGCCGGCCACGTGGTCGAGGATCCACTTCAGCTTGGTGCCCGAGAAGTAGGCGTCGATCACCAGGCCGGTCTTGCTGCGAAACAAAGCCTCCAACCCGCGTTCGCGCAGCGCGGCGCAGGTCGGCTCGGCGCGCCGGTCTTGCCAGACGATGGCGTTGTGGATGGGCTCGCCGGTGGCCCGGTTCCAGACCACCGTGGTCTCGCGCTGGTTGGTGATGCCGATGGCCGCCACCTCGGCCGCCGTGATGCCGGCCTTCGCGAGCGCTTCCTTGGCGGTTGCGAGCTGCGTGGCCCAGATCTCCGCCGGGTCGTGCTCCACCCAGCCCGGTTGCGGGTAGATCTGCCGGGTTTCGCGTTGCGCCATGGCCTTGATGCGGCCATCGCGCTCGAACACGATGGAGCGTGAGCTGGAGGTGCCCTGGTCCAGCGCCAGAAGGTAGGCGGGTGCAGTCATGAGGGCGTGGTCAAGGCGGTGCGGTCAGGGCGGCGCGGATCAATCGGTGCAGGTCACGCAAGTCACGCCCGCCTCAGTCAGCAAGGCCGGGAACGGCGCCGGCGGCACGGCATCGGTGAACAGCATGTCGACCTGCTCCAGCCGGCCGACTTCGACCATCGCCGGGCGGTTGAACTTGCTGTGGTCGGCGGCCAGCCAGACCTCGCGCGACTGGCCGATGATGGCGCGCGCCACCTTCACTTCGCGGTAGTCGAAGTCGCGCAGCGTGCCGTCGGCTTCGATCGCCGAAATGCCGATCAGGCCGATGTCGACCTTGAACTGCTGGATGAAATCGATCGTCACCTCGCCGATGATGCCGCGGTCACGCGCGCGCACCACGCCGCCGGCCACGATGACTTCGCACTCGCGGTTGCCCGACAGCACGGCCGCCACGTTCAGGTTGTTCGTGATCACGCGCAGGCCCTTGTGGTGCAGCAGCTCGCGCGCAATCGCCTCGGCCGTGGTGCCGATGTTGATGATCAGCGAGCAGTCGTTCGGCACCGCCTTCGCGACCGCCCGCGCGATGCGCTGCTTGGCCTGCTCGTTGAGCAACTGCCGCTGCCGGTAGGCCAGGTTCTCGGTGGTCGAGCCGGGCACGCGCACGCCGCCGTGAAAGCGCGCCAGCAGGCCGGCGGCGGCGAGCAGCTTCACGTCACGCCGCACGGTTTGCAGCGTCACGCCGAACTGCTCGGCCAGGGCTTCGACCGAGACCGTGCCACGGCCTTGCACTTCCTCGACGAGTTGGGCTTGGCGGGGGTTCGGCGTCATGGGGCGCGAGGGTAAACGAATCGAATCGAATCCATCTACGGGATTTCCATGCCCTAAAACGAACATAAACAGCACACAAACGAACAATTGCGAATCTAGAATCCGCCTCCGTGAATACCGCACAGCCGCTCAATGCCAACCCGACAGATGCCGCTTCCAGCGCGCTGCCGCAGGCGTTCGACGTGCTCGTGGTGGGCGGCGGCATCAACGGCGCCGGCATCGCGCGCGACCTCGCCGGCCGCGGGTTGAAAGTACTGCTGTGCGAGAAGGACGACCTGGCCGCGCACACCTCGTCGTCGTCGACCAAGTTGATTCACGGCGGGCTGCGCTACCTCGAGTACTACGAGTTCTCGCTCGTGCGCAAGGCGCTGGCCGAGCGTGAGGTGCTGCTCAAGAGCGCCCCGCACATCATGTGGCCGCTGCGCTTCGTGATGCCGCACGACCCCGGTATGCGGCCGAGCTGGATGATCCGCGCCGGCCTGTTCCTGTACGACCACCTGGCGCGCCGCGAGGTGCTGGCCGGCTCGCGCGCCATCGACCTGCGCACGCACCCCGCCGGCGCGCCGCTGAAGGTCGGCTACCGCAAGGGCTTCGTGTATTCCGACGGCTGGGTGGACGACGCGCGGCTCGTGGTGCTCAACGCGATGGACGCTGCCGAACGCGGTGCCACCGTGCTCACGCGCTGGCGCTGTGTCGATGCGCAGCGCGGCGCCACACAATGGCAGGTGCGGCTGCAAAGCGCGGCCGGCGAGACGCGTGAGGTGACGGCCCGCGCACTGGTGAATGCGGCCGGCCCGTGGGCGGCGCAGTTCCTGGCTGAACACGCGCATGCGCCGGAGCGCAAGTCACTCCGGCTCGTCAAGGGCAGCCACATCGTCGTGAAGAAGCTGTTCGACCACGACCACGCGTACATCTTCCAAAACCCCGACAAACGCATCATCTTCGCCATCCCCTACGAAGGCGACTTCACGCTGATCGGGACGACGGACGTCGAGCACACCGGTGCCATCGGCGCGGTGCATGTGGACGCCGCCGAGACGAGCTACCTGTGCGAGCAGGCGAGCCGTTACTTCGCGAAGCCCGTGGTGCCGGCCGATGTGGTGTGGTCGTACGCGGGTGTGCGGCCGTTGCTCGACGACGAATCGGGCGACCCGTCGGCTGTGACGCGCGACTACTCGCTCGAACTCGACACGGCCGCGGCGCCGTTGTTGTCGGTGTGGGGCGGCAAGATCACGACTTTTCGCAAGCTCGCTGAAGA
This sequence comes from Rhizobacter sp., assembly GCA_031385155.1. Classification (GTDB taxonomy): domain Bacteria; phylum Pseudomonadota; class Gammaproteobacteria; order Burkholderiales; family Burkholderiaceae_C; genus LMDS01. Next base: position 58,073 of record JANNBF010000163.1, on the reverse strand, counting down.
AGCCGCCGACCTGCTGGCCGACCCGCTCGATGCAGGGCACGGCGCGTGGACGGCCGGCACACACCTGCCCGGTGGCGACCTGCCGAAGGCCGCTGGCGCGGGCGCCGACATCGTGGCGCAGTTCGAAGCGTTCGTACAAGCGCTCGCCGCGCGCCACCCCGAGCTTCCGGCTGCCACCTGCCGGCGCCTGGCGCGCGCCTACGGCTCGCGCGTGGACACACTGCTCAAGGGCGGGCTCGGCGCCGAGGTGGCGCCCGGCATGTTCGAGTGCGAGCTGTTCTACCTGCACGGCAGCGAGTGGGCGCGCAACGCCGACGACGTGCTGTGGCGCCGCACCAAGCTCGGCCTGCACTACACGGCCGCCGAGCGCGCGGCGGTGGCCGCATGGTGCACCGCGCATTGGGCTGACTGCGTGGCTCCGGCCTCGGCCACCACGGTGGCCACCGCCAACCCCCACGTATCAACGCCATCAACGGAAGCACAGACCCCATGGAACTGATGCTCGACCGCATCGAGAAGCAGGTGGGCGCGCAAACCCACCTGTACCCGCTCGACCTGACGCTGGTGCCGCGCGCCGTGACCGTGCTGCTCGGCGCCACGCAGGCCGGCAAGACCACGCTGATGCGCCTGATGGCCGGGCTCGACGTGCCGAGCAAAGGCCGCATCACGGCCGACGGCAAAGACGTGACGGGCCTGCCGGTGCGCGAGCGCAACGTGGCGATGGTCTACCAGCAGTTCATCAACTACCCGTCGATGACGGTTGCCGACAACATCGCCTCGCCGCTGAAGCTGCGTGCCGGCAAGACCAGCCGCAGTGCCATCGACGCGCGCGTCAACGAGTTGGCCGCCAAGTTGCACATCGAGCCCTTCCTGAAGCGCCTGCCGGCCGAGTTGTCGGGCGGGCAGCAACAGCGTGTGGCGCTGGCCCGTGCTCTCGCGAAGAACGCGCCGCTGATGCTGCTCGACGAGCCGCTGGTGAACCTCGACTACAAGCTGCGCGAGGAGCTGCGCGACGAGCTCTCGCAGCTGTTCGCAGCCGGTGAATCGACCGTGGTCTATGCCACCACCGAGCCCACCGAGGCATTGCTGCTCGGCGGCTACACGGCCGTGATGGACCGGGGCGAACTGCTGCAGTACGGGCCCACGGCCGAGGTGTTCCACCGGCCGAAGTCGATCCGCGTGGCGCGCGCGTTCAGCGACCCGCCGATGAACCTGGTGCAGGGCACGGCCGCAGCCGGCGGCGTCGCGTTGCCGGGCGGCGGGGTATTGGCAGTGACGTTGCCGATGACGTTGCCGATGGCCTCGCCGGCCGGCAGTTCGGCGCTCACGCTGGGCATCCGCGCGAGCGCGCTGCGCGTGCGCGGCGGCAGCGCCGACATGGCACTGCCCGGCACGGTCGAGCTGGCCGAGATCGCCGGCTCCGACACCTTCGTGCACGTGGCCACACCCATCGGCGAGGTGGTCGCGCAACTCACCGGCGTGCATGTGTTCACGCTCGGTGCTGCGATCACGCTGTACCTCGACCCGGCGCGTGTGCACGTGTTCGATGCCAACGGCGATTTGTTGATCGCGCCTTTCATGGGAGCGCACTGACATGGCCAAGATCACGCTCGATCTGGCGCACGCCTACAAGGCCAATCCGCAGCGCGATGAAGACTACGCGCTGCTGCCGCTCAACATGGTCTTCGACGACGGCGGCGCCTACGCGCTGCTCGGCCCGTCGGGCTGCGGCAAGACCACGCTGCTCAACATCATCTCGGGCCTCGTGAAGCCATCGCAGGGCAGCGTCAAGTTCGACGGCGTCGACGTGACCGCGCGCACGCCGCAGCAACGCAACATCGCGCAGGTGTTCCAGTTCCCGGTCATCTACGACACCATGACGGTGGCCGAGAACCTGGCTTTCCCGCTCAAGAACCGCGGCGTGCCGGCTGAGCGCATCAAGGCCCGCGTCGGCAAGATCGCCGAGATGCTGGAGATGAGCGCACAGCTCGACACGCGCGCCGCCGGCCTGGCGGCTGACGCGAAACAGAAGATATCGCTGGGTCGTGGCCTGGTGCGCGAAGACGTGAGCGCGGTGCTGTTCGACGAGCCGCTCACCGTGATCGACCCGCACCTCAAGTGGCAGCTGCGCCGCAAGCTCAAGCAGATCCACAACGAGCTGAAGCTGACGCTCGTGTATGTCACGCACGACCAGGTCGAGGCGCTGACATTCGCCGACCAGGTGGTGGTGATGACACGCGGCCGCGCGGTGCAGATCGGCAGCGCGTCGGACCTGTTCGAGCGGCCGCGCCACACCTTCGTCGGCCATTTCATCGGCTCGCCGGGCATGAACTTTTTGCCTGCGTCATTGGCGCGCAGCGCACCGGCCGGCGCCACCACGCTGGGCGTTCGCCCCGAGTACGTGACGCTTGCGGCCGCGCATGCCGAGGGTGCGTTGCCCGCCACCGTGACGCAGGCGCAGGACATCGGCACTTATTGGCTGCTCACGGCCCGGGTGGCCGGCGACACGCTGGTGCGCGCGCGGCTGAGCCCGGAGCAGGTGATCCCGAAGGCCGGCGACGCGGTGTGGCTCGCGGTCGTGGGCGAGCACACCTGCTACTACGCGAACGAGGAGTTGGTCGCATGACGACGAAGCCCGTCAACCAGAAGGCCTGGTTCCTCATCCTGCCGGTGATCCTGTGCGTCGCGTTCAGCGCCATCCTGCCGTTGATGACGGTCGTCAACTACTCGGTGCAAGACATCATCTCGCCCGAGCGGCGCGTGTTCGTCGGCACCGAGTGGTTCAAATCGGTGATGCGCGACGACGACCTGCTCGAAGCGCTGGTGCGGCAGATCGGCTTCTCGCTGTCGGTGCTGCTGGTCGAGATCCCGCTGGGCATCGCGCTCGCGCTGTCGATGCCGGCCAAGGGCTGGAAGTCGTCTGCCGTGCTCGTGCTGGTCGCGATCTCGCTGCTGATCCCGTGGAACGTGGTGGGCACCATCTGGCAGATCTACGGCCGCACCGACATCGGCCTGATGGGCGCTGCGCTCGCGAAGCTCGGGTTCGACTACAGCTACACCGGCAACGCCACCCATGCCTGGCTCACGGTGCTGCTGATGGACGTGTGGCACTGGACGCCGCTGGTCGCGCTGCTGTGCTTCGCCGGCCTGCGCGCCATCCCCGATGCGTATTACCAGGCGGCCAGCATCGACGGCGCCAGCAAGTTCGCGGTGTTCCGCTTCATCCAGCTGCCCAAGCTCAGAGGTGTGCTGATGATCGCGGTGCTGCTGCGTTTCATGGACAGCTTCATGATCTACACCGAGCCCTTCGTGCTGACCGGCGGCGGGCCGGGCAACGCCACGACCTTCCTGTCGCAGTACCTGACGCAGAAGGCGGTCGGGCAGTTCGACCTCGGCCCCGCGGCGGCGTTTTCGTTGATCTACTTCCTCATCATCCTGCTGCTGTGCTTCATCCTCTACAACTGGATGCAGCGCGTGGGCACGGCCGACGAATCAGGAGCTTCGCATGGATGAGCGGCGGTTCAAGAAGCGGGTCGTGTTCCTCGCGCTGTACCTCGTGTTCGCCATCCTGCCGGTGTACTGGATGGTCAACATGTCGTTCAAGACGAACGAAGAGATCCTGTCGACCTTCAGCCTGTGGCCGCAGCACTTCACGACCGACCACTACCGCACCATCTTCACCGACGTGTCGTGGTACTCGGGCTACATCAACTCGATCATCTATGTGGCCATCAACACGGTGATCTCGCTGCTGGTGGCGCTGCCGGCCGCGTATGCGTTCTCGCGCTACAGCTTCCTCGGTGACAAGCATGTGTTCTTCTGGCTGCTCACGAACCGCATGACGCCGCCGGCGGTGTTCCTGCTGCCGTTCTTCCAGCTCTACACGACGCTCGACCTGATGGACACGCACATCGCGGTGGCCCTCGCGCACCTGCTGTTCAACGTGCCGCTGGCGGTGTGGATCTTGGAGGGCTTCATGAGCGGTATTCCGCGCGAGATCGACGAGACGGCCTACATTGACGGCTACTCGTTCCCGCGCTTCTTCGTCACCATCTTCATCCCGCTCATCAAGGCCGGCGTGGGCGTGGCGGCGTTCTTCTGCTTCATGTTCAGCTGGGTCGAGCTGCTGATGGCGCGCACGCTCACGAGCGTCAACGCCAAGCCCATCGTCGCGGTGATGACCCGCACCGTCAGCGCCTCGGGCATGGACTGGGGTGTGCTCGCCGCAGCGGGCGTGCTGACCATCGTGCCCGGCGCCATCGTGATCTGGTTCGTGCGGCACTACATCGCCAAAGGCTTTGCCATGGGGAGAGTCTGATGTTCGAATGGATGGCCTGGACCTTGCCCGTCGCGGTGTTCTTCACCTGCATCGTGCTGATGCTCGTGGGCATGACCGTGTGGGAGATCAAGGTGCCGACGGTGGCGCGCAAGGGCTTCCTGCCCATCATCACGACGCGGGGCGACCGGCTCTTCATCGGGCTGATGGCGGCCGCCTATGTGAACCTCGCGTTCGTGGCGGTCAGCGAAAAGATGATCGCGTGGTTCGGCCTCGCGCAGGAGCCTTCGATCTGGATCAGCTTCGTCGCCTCGATGCTGTTGCTCGGGTTCATTTTGCGAAAAGGTTGAGCTTTTTAAAGACGCGCGGCCATCCCTTCCCAGCCGCGTGTTGCTTCATCAACGGGAAGATCTTCAGGAGACAGACATCATGAAATTGCGCTTGAATGCCGTGGCGAGAGCGGCCACCACAGCCGCAGCCGCACTGGCCCTGGGCCAGGGCGCGTGGGCCGATGAAGCGGCTGCGAAGAAGTGGATCGACGCCGAGTTCCAGCCCTCGACGCTGAACAAGGACCAGCAACTCGCCGAGATGAAGTGGTTCATCGACGCCGCGAAGAAGCTGCAGGCCAAGGGCGTGAAGGAGATCTCGGTCGTCTCCGAGACCATCACCACACACGAGTACGAATCGAAGACGCTGGCCAAGGCGTTCGAAGAGATCACCGGCATCAAGGTCAAGCACGACATCATCCAGGAAGGTGACGTGGTCGAGAAGCTGCAGACCTCGATGCAGTCCGGCAAGTCGATCTACGACGGCTGGATTTCCGACTCCGACCTGATCGGCACGCACTACCGCTACGGCAAGATCATGTCGCTCACCGAGTACATGAAGGGCACGGGCAAGGAATACACCAACCCCGGCCTGGACCTGAAAGACTTCATTGGCACCAGCTTCACGACCGCGCCCGATGGCCAGCTGTACCAACTGCCCGACCAGCAGTTCGCGAACCTGTACTGGTTCCGTGCCGACCTGTTCGCCAAGCAGGAATACAAGGACAAGTTCAAGGCCAAGTACGGCTACGAGCTGGGCGTGCCGCTGAACTGGAGCGCCTACGAAGACATCGCCGAGTTCTTCACCAATGACGTGAAGACGATCGACGGCAAGCCCATCTACGGCCACATGGACTACGGCAAGAAAGACCCGTCGCTCGGCTGGCGCTTCACCGACGCGTGGCTGTCGATGGCCGGCACCGCCGACATCGGCATCCCGAACGGTTTGCCGGTCGACGAATGGGGCATTCGCGTTGCGGCCGACAAGTGCACGCCGGTGGGTGCATCGGTCTCGCGCGGTGGCGCCACCAACTCGCCGGCTGCCGTGTATGCGCTGACGAAGTACGTCGACTGGATGAAGAAGTACGCGCCGAAAGAAGCCAGCGGCATGACCTTCGGCGAAGCCGGCCCGGTGCCCGCGCAAGGCCAGATCGCGCAGCAGATCTTCTGGTACACCGCCTTCACCGCCGACATGATCAAGGCCGGCCTGCCGGTCGTGAATGCCGACGGCACGCCGAAGTGGCGCATGGCGCCCGGCCCGAACGGCCCGTACTGGAAGCAGGGCATGCAGAACGGTTATCAAGACGTCGGCTCCTGGACCTTCTTCAAGAACCACGACGCCAACAAGACGGCAGCAGCCTGGCTCTACGCGCAGTTCATCACCGCTAAAACCGTGTCGGCGAAGAAGAGCGTGGTCGGCCTGACCTTCATCCGCGACAGCGACATCCGGCATGACTACTTCACGCAGAACGCGGCCAAGTACGGCGGCCTGATCGAGTTCTATCGGAGCCCCGCCCGCGTGGCCTGGACGCCAACCGGCAACAACGTGCCCGACTACCCGAAGCTCGCGCAGCTGTGGTGGAAGAACGTGGCCGTGGCCGTGACCGGCGAGAAGACGCCGCAAGCCGCGATGGACAACCTGGCCGAAGAGATGGACCAGGTCATGGCCCGCTTGGAGCGCGCCGGCATGGCCCACTGCGCGCCGAAGCTGAACCCGAAGGGCGACCCGAACAAGTACCTCTCGGACAAGGGCGCGCCGTGGAAGAAGCTCGCCAACGAGAAGCCCAAGGGCGAGACGATTGCCTATGACACGCTGCTCAACGCGTGGAAGGCCGGCAAGGTGCGCTGACGAAGGCAGGGCGCGTGACGCGGCCACCCCGCAGCCACGCGCCCGAAATGACCGCGACCGCAGTGAAAACGCCCGCGTGACCCGCGGGCGTTTTTGTTAGCGTCACGGCTCGACTGACGACGCGCACCGCACCGCCCATGCCCTTAGCTGCCCCGCTGCCGATCACCACCGCGCGCTTGACCATCCGCATCGTCGAAGCGGCCGATTTGCCCGGCCTGCTGACCGTCAACGGCGACGATCTCGTCACGCGCCACCTGCCCTACCCGAGCTGGCAGACGCTGGCCGACGGCGATGCCTGGTTGGCGCGGATGCGCACGCTCCGTGACGCGGGAGGCGCGTTGCAGTTCGTCATCTGCGACACCGCTTCCGGCCAGGTGCTCGGCAGCTGCCTGCTGTTCCGCTTCGATGAAGGCAGCGCGCGGGTCGAACTGGGCTACGTGCTCGGCCGCGCCCACTGGGGCCAGGGCGTGATGTTCGAGGCGCTGCAAGCGCTGCTCGGGCAGGCCTTTGGCAGCCTCGGGCTGCGCCGCATCGAGGCCGAGGTGAACCCGGCGAACATTGCGTCGGCGCGCCTGCTGGAGCGCCTTGGCTTCGCCTGTGAAGGCTTGCTGCGCAAACGCTGGGTCGCCAAAGGGGCGACCTGCGACGTGAACTTCTACGGGCTGCTGCGCGACGAGTGGCCGGCTGCGCCCACGGCCGATGGCGGAGCCGCAACGGCCGCTCCAACGGCCACCCCCGCAGCATGACGCGCCCCGGCGCCAGCGCCCCGCTCGTCACCGGAACGCTGTTCGCGCTCGCCGCCGGCCTGATGTGGGGGTTGGTGTTCATCGGCCCGCTGCTGCTGCCCGAGTACCCGGCCACGCTGCAGGCGTTCGGGCGCTACATCGCGTTCGGCCTGATCGCGCTGCCGCTCGCCAGGTTCGACCGGCGCAAGCTGGCGCAACTGACCCGCGCCGACTGGGTCGAGGCGCTGAAGCTCGGCCTCGTCGGCAACGTCATCTACTACCTGCTGCTCGCAAGCGCCATCCAGCGCGCGGGCGGGCCGCTGCCGACCATGGTCATCGGCACCTTGCCGGTGGTCATCGCAATCACGTCGAACCTGCGCTCCGCCGGGGCAGGTGCGCGCACCGAGGTGCGGTTGCCGTGGGCGCGGCTGCTGCCGTCGCTCGCGCTGATCGCCGTGGGCATCGCACTCGTCAACCACGCCGAACTGCAGCACCTGCGGGCCGACCCGGCAGCCGATGTGGCGCGTTATGCGCTGGGCGCGCTGCTGGCGATCGGCGCCGTGGCGTGCTGGACCTGGTACCCGATCCGCAACGCCGAGTGGCTGCGCGCCCACCCGGACCGCAGCCCGCGCGGCTGGGCCACGGCGCAGGGGTTGGCCACATTGCCGCTGGCGCTCGCCGGCTTCACGGCGACGTGGGCCTGGTATGCCGCCAGCAGTGACCCGTTCCCGATGCCGTTCGGCCCGCGCGCGCTCGACTACATCGGGCTGATGTTCGCCATCGGCCTGTTGGCCTCGTGGCTCGGCACGCTGTGCTGGAACGAGGCCAGCCAGCGCCTGCCGCCCACGTTGTCGGGCCAGTTGATCGTGTTCGAAACGCTCGCTGCGTTGAGCTATGCGTTCATGCTGCGCGGGCGCACGCCAGAGCTTCAAATGGTGGCCGGCGTGGCCTTGCTGGTGGCCGGCGTGGTGTGGGCGGTGCGCATGCAGCCGCAGGCTGCCGAGGCTCACCCCGCGTAAGCGACCCGACCTTAGCGCGGCCGCGCCGTTGCGCCGTCAGCGCAGCAGCGGTGCGTTCGGCAGCTCGTTCGGGTTCGCTTCGCCCGGCGCGAGCGAGAAGTGCTGGCGCAGCAGCCCATCGACCGCGTCGACCGCCTGGTTCAGCCCGGCTTCGAACTGGCCGCCCTGGAAAGCCGCGCGCATGCTGCCCAGAATGCGTTGCCAGTGGGCGTCGTCCACATGCCGCGCCAAGCCCCGGTCGGCCACGATCTCGATGGCGTGCTCGGCGAGCAGCAGGTAGATCAGCACCCCGTTGTTGTGCTCGGTGTCCCACACGCGCAGCTTGCCGAACATGGCCACGGCCCGCTCGCGCGCGGTGGCGTTGCGGCGCAGGTAGCTCAGCGGCAGGCCGGCCTCGACGCACACGCGGATCTCGCCGCTGTGCAGCACCTCGCTCGCGGCCACGCGCGCTTCGATGCGTTGCAGGGCGGCGGCGTCGAGCACCCGTTTGGCATCGCGCTCGTCGAAGGTTCGGTGTTTGAGCAGGCGCAGCCAACGGTTCGCTGCAGGGCCGGCTGCCGGGGTCTTCATCGGGTTCGTTTGCGGGTTCGTCTGCGGTTTCGTCATCACCAGCCTCCCGAGGCGCCACCGCCGCCGAAATCACCACCCCCGCCGGAGCTGAACCCGCCGCCTCCGCCGCCACCCCCACCGCCGCCGAACCCACCGCCCCCGCCGCCCCAGATCACCGGCCCGCCCGAGCGGCCGAGCCGCGAGCTGCCCATGCCCATCACGCCGACGAGGAACAGCGCCACCAGCCCGGCACCGCCGGCCACGAGCGCACTCGCGGTCAACCACCAGCCGATGCCGCCGATGGCGCCGCCGGTGAGCACCGAGCCGAGCTTGCGGCCGAAGATGCCGGTGAGCACCGCGCCCGCGATGGGCACACCCACGAACAGGAAGATCGCCAGGTCTTGCAGGTCGAAGCCGCCCATGCCTTTGTTGGCGCCGCTCTTGCGTGCGTCGCGTGGCGTGGGCTCGGCCAGGCCTTCACCGGCAATGCGTTGCGCGAGCCGGTCGACCGCCGCGTTCAGGCCGCCGGCGTAGTCGCCAGCCTTGAAGGCGGGCGTGATCTGTTCGCTGATGATGCGGCCGGCCGCGATGTCGGGCACCGCGCCTTCGAGCGCCTTCGCGACCTCGATGCGCACCTTGCGGTCGGTCTTCGCGACCACGATGAGCAGGCCGTCACCGACCTCGCGCCGGCCGATCTTCCACACATCGGCCACGCGGTGCGCGTACGACGAAATGTCTTCGGGCTGCGTGCTCGCCACGATCAGCACCACCACCTGCGAGCCGCGCTGCGTCTCGATGGCTGCGAGCTTGGTGCTCAAGGCCTGCACCTGCGCCGGGGTGAGCGTGGCGGTGCTGTCGATGACCCGGCCGCTGAGCGGCGGCACGGGTTGAAGGTCTTGCGCGCGCGCCGCGCCGGAGAAGGCCAGCGCAGCGAGCAGCAGCAGCGCCACGAGCGCCCAGGCGTATCGCATCACCGGGTCACGCTGGACGGAATTCAATTCATTCACCGCAGAGCCCCCCAGGAATGCCTTCGGCATTTCCGCCCCCAGGGGTCAAGCAAAGTGGCAAAGCCACATTTGCTTGAGAGGCGCGGAGTTGGCGGAGTTCACGCAGAGGAACAGAGGCATGCATTTCAAACTCTGCGAACCTCCGCCAACTTCTTTCACTCTGCGGTGAATGCACGAATGAAGCCGGTCACTTCGAGGCCGGCTTGTCGAAGTTCACGCTCGGCGGCACCGAGATCTGTGCTTCGTTCTGCACCGTGAAGCTGGGCTTGACCTTGTAGCCGAACACCATGGCGGTCAGGTTGCTCGGGAAGCTGCGGGCCAGCACGTTGTATTCGGCCACCGTCTTGATGTACTTGTTGCGCGCCACGGTGATGCGGTTCTCCGTGCCTTCGAGCGTGACACGCAGGTCTTGAAAGGCCGCGTTGGCCTTCAGCTGCGGGTACTGTTCGGCGACCACCATCAGGCGGCTCAGCGCCCCGGTCAGTTCGCCTTGCGCCTTCTGGAACTTCTCGAACGCTTCGGGGTTGTTCACCAGCTCCGGCGTGGCCTGGATGCTGGTGGCGCGCGACCGCGCCTCGATCACTTTGGTCAGCGTGTCCTGCTCGAAGCTGGCCTCACCCTTGACGGTGGCCACGATGTTCGGGATCAGGTCGGAGCGGCGCTGGTACTGGTTCAGCACCTCGGCCCACGCGCCCTTCACCTGCTCGTCGAGCGACTGGAAGTTGTTGTAGCCGCAACCCGACAGCACCAGCGCGGCAAGCAGCGCTGCACCGGCGGCCAACAGGCGGTTGCGGGGGCGGGCGGTCTGGGCGTGGGTGTTGTGCATGGTGTTCTTTCTGAGAGTGCGGGGCGATGCTACTCCGCGCCCCCGACATGGTGCCGCATCGGGCGCTTTCAATGCCGCAAGGCCGAAGTCAGCGCACGCTGGCGAACCAAAGGTGCCCACGGCCGGTATGCGCATGTCGGTTTCAAGGCGCTGGCGAACCCTTCTCGCACAATGGAGCGGTGGAATCCCACTGCTTACAACCCCGCAGCCTGACCCTGTCGACGACAACCCCGATGGGCAGCCGCCCGCTTCAGACATACCGAGGCAGCTGCCACTGCGGCGCGGTCCGATGCGAGATCGAGACCGACTTCCCGGAATTGACGACGTGCCACGACCCGAGCCGACCGAACAAATGCGCAACGACACCAGCCCTTCGCCCGCCACCCTGCGCGACCTGACCGCGCAGTTCGCGCGCGCCGGGCGCATTGAGCAGGTGTTGCTGCGCCCGCAGCGGCGTGGCGCGATGCTGCGGGTTGATGCCGCGCCTGCCATCGCGGGCCACGGCTTGCAAGGCGACCGCGCCACTGCGCGTGCCGCCACCGGGCCCGGTGGTGGGCGCCGGCAGGTGAGCCTGATTCAGGCCGAGCACTTGCCGGTGATCGCCGCGCTGGCGGGCCACGCCACGGTGGATGCCGCCTGGTTGCGCCGCAACCTCGTGGTGGCCGGGCTGAACCTCATCGCCGCGCGCTCGCTCTTCAAGGACCGGCCGCTCTGGCTGCGCATCGGTGGCGTGGTCGTGCTCGAAGTGACCGGCCCGTGCGAGCCCTGCTCGCGCATGGAAGAAGTGTTGGGCGCGGGCGGCTACAACGCGATGCGCGGGCACGGCGGCATGACGGCGCGCGTGCTCGTGGGCGGGGAGGTCCGCGCTGGCGATACGGTGCGCTGCGAGGCCGCGCCGGCGGCCTGACGCCGGCGCCGGTTTCGCGTCATCGCGAGGCCACTCACTCCGTCGGCAAGAAGCCCTCGATGGACAAGTAGCGCTCGCCGGTGTCGTAGTTGAAGCCCAGCACCGTGGCGCCGGCCGGCAGGTCGGGCAGCTTCTGCGCGATGGCCGCGAGCGTGGCACCTGACGAGATGCCGACCAGCATGCCTTCCTCGCGCGCGGCGCGGCGCGCCATCTCGCGCGCGGCTTCGGCTTCGACCTGGATCACGCCGTCGAGCAGCGCGGTGTGCAGGTTCGCCGGAATGAAGCCCGCGCCGATGCCCTGGATCGGGTGCGGGCTCGGCTTGCCGCCGCTGATGACCGGTGATGCCGTCGGCTCGACCGCGTACACCTTGAGCTTCGGCCACATCGCCTTGAGCACCTGCGCGCAGCCGGTGATGTGCCCGCCGGTGCCCACGCCCGTGATGAGCGCGTCGACGCCGCTGGGGAAATCGGCCGCGATCTCCTGTGCGGTGGTGCGCACGTGGATGTCGATGTTCGCCGGGTTCTCGAACTGCTGCGGCATCCAGGAGTTCGGCGTTTGCGAGACGAGTTCCTGCGCCTTCGCGATCGAGCCCTTCATGCCTTCCGCGCGCGGTGTGAGCACGAAGCTCGCGCCGTAGGCGAGCATCAAGCGGCGGCGTTCGACGCTCATGCTGTCGGGCATCACGAGCACGAGTTGGTAGCCCTTCACGGCGGCCACCATCGCCAGGCCCACGCCGGTGTTGCCCGAAGTCGGCTCGATGATCGTGCCGCCGGGCTTCAACGCGCCGGAGGCCTCGGCCGCCTCGACCATCGCCAGTGCGATGCGGTCCTTGATGGACCCGCCGGGGTTGCTGCGTTCGCTCTTGATGTAGACGCTCTGGCCAGCGCCGAACAGGCGGTTGATGCGGATGTGCGGCGTGTTGCCGATGGTCTGCAGGATGGAGTTTGCAAGCATGTCGGGCCCTCGTTGAACAGCGGGATATTGATTATGGTCGCGGCCTGCTCGCGCGCTGGCCGCGCGCATTTGCTTTGCGACAATCGCGCCATGCACGCCCCTCACGCCCCACTTCAAAACGACAGCTTCCTGCGCGCCTGCCTGCGCCAACCCAACGAGCACACGCCCGTCTGGCTGATGCGCCAGGCCGGCCGCTACCTGCCCGAGTACCGCGCCACGCGCGCGAAGGCGGGCAGCTTCATGGGCCTGGCCACGAACACCGACTACGCGACCGAAGTGACGCTGCAACCGCTCGAACGCTACGCGCTCGACGCCGCCATTCTGTTCAGCGACATCCTCACCGTGCCCGACGCGATGGGCCTGGGCCTGTCGTTCGCGCTCGGCGAAGGCCCGAAGTTCGCGCACCCGGTGCGCGACGAAGCGGCGGTCGCGAAGCTCGAAGTGCCCGACATGAACAAGCTGCGCTATGTGTTCGACGCGGTCGCGTCGATCCGCAAGGCGCTTGTGACAACCGACGCCCAGGGGCGCCATGTTGGCCGCGTGCCGCTGATCGGCTTCTCCGGCAGCCCGTGGACGCTGGCCTGCTACATGGTCGAAGGCGCCGGCTCCGACGACTACCGCCTCGTCAAGAGCATGCTCTACAGCCGGCCCGACCTGATGCACCGCATCCTCGCCGTGAATGCCGACGCGGTGGCGCAGTACCTGAACGCCCAGATCGACGCCGGCGCGCAGGCCGTGATGGTGTTCGACAGCTGGGGCGGCGTGCTCGCCGACGGCGCGTTCCAGACCTTCAGCCTGGCCTACACGCAGCGCGTGCTGAAGCAGTTGAAGCGCGAGCACGAGGGCCAGCGCATTCCGCACATCGTGTTCACCAAGGGCGGCGGCCTGTGGCTGGACGAGATCGCCGCGCTCGAGCCCGACGTGGTCGGCCTCGACTGGACCATGAACCTCGGCAAGGCGCGCGCCCGCGTGGGCGACCGCGTCGCGCTGCAAGGCAACATCGACCCGAACGTGCTGTTCGCCGGGCCCGATCAAATCCGCGCCGAAGTGACGCGCACGCTGGAAAGTTTCGGCCCGCCGGTGGATGCGCAAGGCCAGGTCGGCGGCCACATCTTCAACCTCGGCCACGGCATCAGCCAGTTCACGCCGCCAGAGAGCGTGGCGGTGCTGGTCGACTGCGTGCACGAAGTTTCCCGCCGCATGCGGCGGACGACCTGACCGCCAACCGTCGGGTGGCGCCCCGCCGGGACCTGACGACTCCGAACCGACAAGGTTTTGCCGGTGAGTGACTGCTCAGGGCTTGACTTATCCCCAAAACGAGGCACTCGCTTTACATGCCGCAGAAGCTGTTGCAACGCAGCATGGTATTTCAACCAATCTGTGCTAAGTGCTTGATTTTATTGGCTTCACGCGCCTGCCTGGAAACTGGGCAATCTTGCGCAGAGCAAGGCGCAGCAAGCGTTTCGGGCTGATTCGGGCAGGTTGCCCACAAAGTTATCCACAGAACGAGTGGAAAGCTTTGAAAGCCGTTGAAAATCATCGACTTAGGGCGGTATCGTGAGTCTGTTCTTAAGTTCGGCCGCTATCTTTGGCTACCGATTCCATGGCTGACGCGATCACCTTGCGCGTCGCGGTCGATGCGCCGCAGCACACCGGCCTGACCGCCCCGCTCGACTACCTCAGCGAACGCCCGCTCGCGCCCGGCACGCTCGTGCAGGTGCCGCTCGGCAAACGGTCCGTGGCTGGTGTCGTGTGGGATGGCGATGCGAGCGCGGCGGCCCCGACCGAGCTGCGCGCGGTCGAGCAGGTGCAGGCCGCCTTGCCCCCGCTCAATGCCGACTGGCGCGCCTTGGTCGACTTCGCGGCCGCCTACTACCAGCGCAGCACGGGCGAGATCGCGCTCGCGGTGATGCCGCCCGAGCTGCGCAAGCTCGGCAACGCGCAGATCGAGAACCGCATCGCCAAGCTTCGGCGCGCGCTTGCGGCCGAGGCGGTGGGTGATGCGGGCGTCGCGGTTGATGCGGGCGCCACGGCCGGGGCGCCCGCCTCGACCCACGCGCCCGTGCTCAGTGCGGACCAGGCCACCGCCCTGGCGCGGATCACGACGCTGACCGCTGCAGAGGCACCCGGCACGCTGCTGCTCCACGGCGTCACCGGCAGCGGCAAGACCGAGGTCTACCTGGGCGCTGCGGCCGCCGCGCTGGCTGCGAGCCGGCAGGCGCTGGTGCTGGTGCCCGAGATCAACCTCACGCCGCAACTCGAAGCGCGCTTCGCCGAGCGTTTCAAAGGCCGCCACATCGTGTCCCTGCACAGCGGCCTGACGCCCGCGCAGCGCCTGCGCAGCTGGCTCTGTGCGCACCTGGGGCTCGCCGACCTGGTGCTGGGCACGCGGCTCGCGGTGTTCGCGTCGATGCCCCGGCTCGGGCTGATCGTGGTCGACGAGGAACACGACCCGTCGTACAAGCAGCAGGAAGGCGCCCGCTATTCGGCCCGTGACTTGGCGGTGTGGCGCGGCAAGCGCGAAGGCACGCTGGTGGTGCTGGGCTCTGCCACGCCGTCGCTCGAGACCTGGCAACGCGCCAACACCGGGCACTACGAGCGCCTGAGTCTTCCGGTGCGTATCGGCGGCGGTGCGCTGCCGACGGTGCGGCTCGTCGACATGAACCAGCAGCCGAAGGGCCGTGGCGTGAACACGGCGCTGTCGTCACCGCTCGTCGCGGCCTTGCAGGCGCGGGTCGCGCGCGGCGAGCAAAGCCTGGTGTTCCTGAACCGGCGCGGCTACTCGCCGGTGCTGCACTGCGGTGACTGCGGCTGGAAAAGCGGCTGCCCGCACTGCAGCGCGTGGCGCGTGTTCCACAAGCTCGACCGCACGCTGCGCTGCCACCACTGCGGCTTCACCGAACGCGTGATGCGCGCCTGCCCCGATTGCGGCAACCTCGACATCGCCCCGCTCGGCCGGGGCACCGAGCGCCTCGAAGAACAGCTCGCGCAGTTGCTGGTGGGCAACGACGGCCAGCCCGCGCGCATTGCCCGCATCGACGCCGACAGCACGCGCCTGAAGGGCGCCCTCGAAGCCCAGCTCGGCGCCGTGCATGCGGGCGAGGTGGACGTGCTGGTGGGCACGCAGATGGTCGCCAAAGGGCATGACTTCCGTCGCGTCACGCTGGTTGCGGCGGTGATGCCGGATGCGTCGCTCTTCAGCAGCGACTTCCGGGCGCCCGAACGCCTGTTCGCGTTGCTGATGCAGGCCGGCGGCCGGGCCGGGCGCGATGCTCAGCACGCCGAGCGCAGCGAGATGTGGGTGCAGACCTGGCACCCCACGCACGCGCTCTACCAGGCGCTGCGCGCGCACGACTTCGAGGCCTTCGCCGCCAGCCAGTTGAAGGAACGCGAGATGGCAGGGCTGCCGCCGTTTTCGCACCTGGCCATCTTGCGGGCCGACGCGGCCACGCCCGAGGCCGCGCGTGCCTTCCTGCAGGCCGCCGCCGAGCTGGCCGCGACGCTGCCCGGCGCGGACGCTGTGATGTTCTATCCGCCGGTGCCGCTGGGCGTGGCGCGGGTGGCCAACGTGGAGCGCATGCAGATGCTGGTCGAGTCGGCGTCGCGCATGGCGCTGCAGCGGCTGCTGGCGCTGTGGTTGCCGGCCTTGCACACACTTCGGCGCGAGCGCAAGGGCGCCGACGCGCGCATCCTGCGCTGGGCCGTCGACGTGGACCCGCTAGCGATTTGAGCCGCGTGCCGGTCCGTTCCTGCGCGGTGCCGGTCGGCCGGGCGATGCGCCCTTTGCCAGCCCGTGCTGCGGCCGGCTCACGTCGGCCAGCAGCAGCACCGCGCGCACCAGTTCCTCGACCGCCTCGCTCAGGTCGGCCGGCGGCATCAGCGTTTCGATCTCGGCGAGCAGGTCGTCGGCGTCTTCCAGGTCGTCGGGCGCCAGGTGGCGGTAGAGCAGCGCCAGGGGTTCGGTGAGCGAGCGGGCGTCGAGCGCCATCAGGCCGCCGAAGTACTCCTGCGCCGCCGCGAAGCCGGCGACCCAGGGGTAGACCGCGTCGATGGCGGGCGGCTCGGGGGTGTCGCCATCGCCGTTGTCGAAGTCGTCGACGTCGATGTCATCCGGTTCGGCCGTGCCTTGGCCGGCGGCGTCGGCCGCGTCGGCATCGAGCTCGAACACCCACGGGTCGAACCACTGGCGCTGGGCAATCGCGGCATTCAGCTCGGCGTGGCGGCGCAGCGCCATCGCATGCAGCGGCGCCGGGTTGAAGCGCGGCGGCAGCGCGCGGCCGTCGGCATCGGTGATGTAGGGCAGCCACTGCGCAGCGGGCACCGCCTTGGGTTGCAGCAGCACGCCGCACAGGTAGCCGTCGAGCATGCTCACGTCGAGCGGCTCCAGCGGCTGGGGCACGGCGTCGAGCAGGGCCTGCAGCTGGTCGATCTCGGCGGTGCTGAAGGGCTTCGCCTCAGCCCGCGCCGGGGCGCCAGGGGCCGGCCGGCGCGGCGGTGAGGGGGTGGTAGCAGACATGCCGGCATTGTCGCGCGGCGCGTTCGCCGGGGCTTTCGTGACGCGTTGATCGGCGCTGTGGTGCAAACAACAACGAACAGCAACTCATTCGCGCGCTTCCTTCAAGTTGGGGATGGTGGGGGCCTGGGCCGGCCCATAGAGTCGAGTTCATTGCTGTCACACGAGGCCTGCTCCACAGGTCGCGATGCACGGATCGAACGCCGATCGAAGACCGAAAAGGTCGATAACAGGGCGCTGATCCGCAACCGGTCCCAACGACGTCCTTTTTCTGAAGGACTTCCAAGCCCACCCGCTCACGCGGGTGGGCTTTTTTTTCGCTTCATGGGTCACTCGAATAAACTGATCGGTTACACAAAACCGGAGACCAGCACCATGGGCGCACCCGAAGCCTTCACCGCCACCACCGAAGTAGGCCACTTCATCAACGGCCGTGCCGTGGCCAGCGCCAGCGGGCGCCGCCAGGCGGTGTTCAACCCGGCAACGGGTGCCACAGCGCGCCAGGTGGCGCTCGCGAGCATCGACGAAGTGAACGCCGCCGTCGCCGCCGCGCAGGCGGCGTTCCCGGCATGGGCCGACACCCCGCCGATCCGCCGTGCGCGGGTCATGAACAACTTCCTCGGGCTGCTGAACCAGCACCGCGACACGCTCGCCGCGATGATCACCGCCGAGCACGGCAAGGTGTTCACCGATGCGCAAGGCGAAGTCACGCGCGGCATCGACATCGTCGAGTTCGCCTGCGGCGTGCCGCAATTGCTGAAGGGCGACTTCACCGACCAGGTCTCGACCGGCATCGACAACTGGACCCTGCGCCAGCCGCTCGGTGTGGTGGCCGGCATCACGCCGTTCAACTTCCCGGTGATGGTGCCCATGTGGATGTTCCCGGTGGCGATTGCCTGCGGCAACTGCTTCATCTTGAAGCCGAGCGAGCGCGACCCGTCGGCCAGCCTCTTCATGGCCGAATTGATGACGCAGGCCGGGCTTCCCCACGGCGTGTTCAACGTTGTTCAAGGCGACAAGGTGGCGGTCGACGCGCTGCTGACCCACCCCGACGTCAAGGCGCTCAGCTTCGTCGGCTCCACCCCGATCGCGCAGTACATCTACGAGACCGGCGCACACCACGGCAAGCGCGTGCAGGCGCTCGGTGGCGCCAAGAACCACATGGTCGTGATGCCCGATGCCGACATCGATCAGGCGGTCGACGCGCTCATCGGCGCGGCCTACGGCTCGGCCGGCGAGCGCTGCATGGCGATCAGCGTGGCGGTGCTGGTGGGTGACGTGGCCGACAAGATCGTGCCCAAACTCGCCGAACGCGCGAAGGCGCTCAAGGTCAAGAACGGCATGGAACTCGACGCCGAGATGGGCCCGATCGTGACCAGGCAGGCGCTGGAGCGCATCGAGGGCTACATCGGCGTCGGCGTGACCGAGGGCGCAACCCTCGTCGTCGACGGCCGCGGCACCACGGTGCCCGGCCACGAGCAGGGCTTCTTCACCGGCGGCACGCTGTTCGACCACGTCACGCCCGCGATGCGCATCTACAAGGAAGAGATTTTCGGCCCGGTGCTGTCGTGCGTGCGGGTGCACGACCTGAAGGAATCGGTCGACCTGATCAACGCGCACGAGTTCGGCAACGGCGTGGCCTGCTTCACCAGCGACGGCAACGTGGCGCGCGAGTTCTCGCGCCGCATTCAGGTCGGCATGGTGGGCATCAACGTGCCCATTCCGGTGCCGATGGCGTGGCACGGTTTCGGCGGCTGGAAGAAGAGCCTGTTCGGCGACATGCATGCCTACGGCGAAGAGGGCGTGCGCTTCTACACCAAGCAGAAGTCGATCATGCAACGCTGGCCGGCGAGCATCGGCAAAGGCGCCGAGTTCGTGATGCCCACCGCCAAGTGATGCAGCGCCGGCACGGCGGCAGTTGCAAGCCGGCGCTTCCCGGCCCATCGAAATAGGGCTCAACTGCCGATCACACCCCCGTCGGCACGTCGGATCGCAACCGTCGCCGAGCGTGGCCGCGTGCCGGTGGGCCAGGCCGAGAACTTGGTCGGGTCGGCCGGGTCGCTGCGGTCGCTCGCGTTCTCGCCCGGGTGCTGGATGTTGATGAACATCGTCGTGCCGTCCGGCGTTTGCGTGGCACCGGTGATCTCGCAGTTGGTCGGGCCGGTGAGAAAGCGGCGCACCTCGCCGGTGGCGCGGTCGCAGGCCAGCATCTGGTTGTTGCCGATGCGGGCCAGCTCGCCCTTGTACATCTGGCTCGCGTGCATGTCGGTCTCGATCCAGAGCACGCCGCGCGCATCGACGTACAGGCCGTCGGGGCACGCGAAGATGTCGCCCTGGATGTTGCCCTTGGCCTCGGCGCGCGCGTTGGCCGGGTCGCCGGCGAGCACGAGGTGGTCCCAGTGCATCGTGGGGCCGCTGAAATCGGCGTCTTCCTTCCAGCGGATGATCTGCCCCATCACGTTGCCGGCACGCGGGTTGGCGGCGTCGATGCCGGGCTTGCCGGCGGCGCCGCGCTCGCTGTTGTTGGTCAGCGTGCAGTAGACCTCGCGCGCGTTCTGGTCGATGGCGATCCACTCCGGCCGGTCCATCTTGGTGGCGCCGAGCAGGTCGCTCGCCTGGCGCGTCTTGATGAGCACCTCGCCCTGGTCGGCAAAGCCGTTGGCGGCGGTCAGCGGGCCTTGGCCGTGCACCAGGGGCAGCCAGCGGCCGCTGCCGTTGGCATCGAAGCGGGCCACGTAGAGCGTGCCGTGGTCGAGCAGTTCGCGGTTCGCCTGCGCCTGCGTCAGGCCGCCCCCGGCGGGGGCGATGGCGTCGCGGCTGACGAACTTGTAGATGTACTCGAAGCGCGAGTCTTCACCCGAGTAGACGACGGCGCGGTTGTCGCGCGTCACGCCGACCCACGCGCCCTCGTGCGCGGCGCGGCCGAGTGCGGTGCGCTTGATCGGCACGCTCGTCGGATCCATCGGGTCGATCTCGACGACCCAGCCGAAGCGGTTGTATTCGTTCGGGTGGCGCGACGCGTCGAAGCGCTCGTCGAACGCGGGCCAGTTGAAGAACGCGGTCTTGCGCAGGCCCCAGCGGGCCTGGTGCGCGTCGGGTTGGTCGACGCCGCCGAAGTAGTAGGCGAAGTTCTCTTCGCCCGACAGGTAGGTGCCCCACGGCGTCTTGCCGCTGGCGCAGTTGTTCAGCGTGCCGAGCACGGTGCGGCCAGCGGGGTCGGCGGCCGTGCGCATCAACGCGTGACCAGCGGCCGGGCCTTGCAGCGCGAACGGTGTGCGTGCGGTGATGCGCCGGGCAAAGCGCGAGGGCCGCACCATCTGCCACGCGCCGCGTTGCAGCTCGACCTCGATCACCGCCACGCCGTGCGCCGCCTGTGACTTGGCCACCTTCTCGGCGCTCCAGTCGGCCAGGCCGCCGGGGTGCAGCAGGCCGTCGTCGACGTACTCGTGGTTCATCGTGAGCAGGCCGCGCGTGCTGCTGCCGTTGATCGGGTAGAAATGGATGCCGTCGTGGTGCATGCCCATCTGCACCGCCTGCTCGGCGGCGCTGTTGGTGGCGTCGGCGCGCCACGCCGGCATGTTGCCGGGCACGCCCACCGGCTCGCCCCAGGGCGCGAGCGGCTGGGCGACATAGCCTTCGGGCACGACCACGGCGTCGCCGGTGGCGGGCGGGACCGCCTTGAAGCCGAGCAGCGGTTTCGCGGTAGCGGGGCCCGCAGAACCCGCAGAGCCTGCAGAAGGCGCAGAACCCGAAGGAGGCATGGCCGCGCACGCGCCGAGCCAGGGCGCCAGCACGCCGCCGGCCAGTGCGGCCAGGCCGCCGTGCACCCAGATGCGCCGCGCCGGGTCACTGACGCTGTGGATGCTCGGGTTGGCCGAGTGGTTGCTGTCTTCCATCGCGCTGAAGTCTTTGGCCATGGCTTGCTCCTCGATCTCAAAGTTTCTCGGTCTCGCTCACGCGCGGTTGCCACTTCATCAGCCGCCGCTCGACGCGGCCGACCGCGCCGTCGAGCAGCAGCGCGAACACGGTCAGCACCAGAATGCCGGCCATCACCGTGTTGATGTCGAACGCGCCTTCGGCCTGCAGGATCAGGTAACCCACGCCGCGCGACGAGCCCAGGTACTCGCCCACCACCGCGCCCACAAAAGCCAGGCCGACGCTGGTGTGCAGCGAGCTGAACACCCAGCTCGTGGCGCTGGGCAGGTACACGTGACGCAGCAGCTGCTTCTGCGAGGCGCCGAGCATGCGCGCGTTGGCCAGCACCACCGGGCTGACCTCTTTCACGCCCTGGTAGACGTTGAAGAACACGATGAAGAACACCAGCGTCACGCCGAGCGCCACCTTCGATGCGAGCCCCAAGCCGAACCACACCGCGAAGATCGGCGCCAGGATCACCCGCGGCATGCTGTTCAGCGCCTTGATGTACGGGTCGGCGATTGCCGCGGCCATCGGGCTCAGCGCCAGCCACAGGCCGCAGGCCAGGCCCAGCACGGTGCCGATGCCGAACGCGAGCACGGTCTCGAGCAGCGTGACCCACAGGTGCTGGTAAATGTCGCCGTTCACCACGAACCAGGCCCACACGCGGCTCGCGATCTTCAGCGGCTCGCCGAAGAAGAACGCGGCCTGCTGGTCGTTCTCGAACACGATGGGCGGTATCAACCCCGGCTTGGTGGTGATGTGCCACAGCACGAAGATGAGCACGAGCAGGCCGACCTGCCAGAGGCGCAGGTTCTTGGGGCTGGGCTTGATGAAGCGCCACATGGGCATCACCGCAGTCAAGCCGCCAGCTGCTGCTGGTAGCCCTTGAGGACTTCGTCGCGCAGCACGCTCCAGATGGCCTGGTGCAGCTCGATGAAGCGCGGCGTGGTGCGCACCTCGGCCACGTCACGCGGGCGCGGCAGGTCGACCTTGAACTCGCCGATGGGGCGCGCCGCCGGCCCGGCCGACAGGCACACCACGCGGTCGCTCATGGCAATCGCCTCGTCGAGGTCGTGGGTGATGAACAGCACCGCCTTGCGAGATTGACGGCCCCCAGTCGCTGCGCGCCAGCCCCCCGAGGGGGCCGCCGACGTGCTTGGGGCGGCCCGGCGCGTGTCGGCGTGGCCGGCCCACAAGGCCAGCACCTCGTTCTCCATCAGCTGCCGGGTCTGGATGTCGAGGGCCGAGAACGGCTCGTCCATCAGGATGATGTCGGGGTCGAGCACCAGCGTCTGCGCCAGGCTCACGCGTTTGCGCATGCCGCCCGACAACTGGTGCGGGTATCGGTCGCCGAACCCGCCGAGGCCGACCCGCTTGAGCCATTCATCGGCTTGCGCCTGTGCATTGGTGACGCCGCGAAACTCGAGCCCCGCCATCACGTTTTGCGCCGCCGTGCGCCACGGCATCAGGCTCTCGGCCTGGAACATGTAGCCGGCGCGGCGGTTGATGCCGGCCAGCGGCTCGCCGAACACGCTGACCGTGCCGGCGCTGGGCGCCAGCAGGCCGGCCGCCACGTTGAGCAGCGTGCTCTTGCCGCAGCCGGTCGGGCCGACCACGGCCACGAACTCGCCGGCGCCGACGCGCAGGTTCACATCGCGCACGGCGGTGTAGCGCTGCGATGCGTCGGCCTTGTCGGCGAAGGTGCAGGCCACGCCGCTCAGCAGCAGGGCGGCTTCATCGGCATGGGTGGCGTGAGTCGTGTGGGCAGCGTGGGCGGCGCGCGCCGCAGGGGCCGCGCCTGCTGCTGCGTCAGTGGCCATGTGCCAGTGCCTCCTTGCCACGCTCGGCCACTGCCGCCACCCAGGCCTGCCAGTCGCTCTTGACCTGCGCTGCGCAGGCCTCGGCAACGCCCAGCAACGCGGTGCCCCAGGCCTTGCGCTGCCGGCCGAACGCGATCAGCGCATCGGCGTTCGCTGCGCCTTGCCGGCCGCTGGCGCGCAAGTGCGCCCACGCGGCGAGGCGGCCCATGTCACGCAGGGCTTGCGCCAGTTCATCGGCGCGGGTGT
This sequence comes from Rhizobacter sp., assembly GCA_031385155.1. Classification (GTDB taxonomy): domain Bacteria; phylum Pseudomonadota; class Gammaproteobacteria; order Burkholderiales; family Burkholderiaceae_C; genus LMDS01. The sequence goes on along the minus strand of JANNBF010000163.1, from coordinate 35,137 downwards.
GCTTGGGGTCGAGGCGCACGCGGTCCTGGCTCGGCAGCAGGCTGCGCAGCACATAGCTGCGCTCGCGCGAGATGATGGGGTGCAGCATGGCCGCAGGCACGGCCTGCAGCCGCTGCTCCAGCGCCACGACGCGCTCGGCGGCATGCGGCCAGTGCGGCTGCGCCAGCTGCAGCCGCTCGCGCAGCGGTGTGTCGAGCGACGAAGGCAGCGAGAACTTGAGGTCGAGCAGGTGGTTCGCATCGCCGCGCCTGGCTGCGTCGCGTTTGCCGGCTTCGCTCTTGCCCATTCCACGCTTGCCGGCCGTGCCCTTGCCCGCCACCAGCACCACGTAGCGTTCGAGCCCCTGGCTGCCGGTGCCCGCAATGCGCCGCGCGACATCGATCACGTCGAAGAACGCCGGGTCGGGCTGGCCCTTCGCGAAGCGCTCGATGAGTTTCGAGACGCGTGCGTGGTCGGCGTCGCTGGCCGCCAGTGCGCGCTTGCCGTCGATGCGCAGGCGCCTGCCCTTGGGCTTGTCGCCACCGGATCGGCGCTCGGTGCGGCTGTCGAGAAAGTCGATGCGCCGGCGCTCGCGCAGGCCGTCGAGCAAGGTCTTGACCGGGCCGGTGGCCACGTCACGCTCGATCCAGCGCGGCGAGCCTTCGGCCAGCGCCTGCGCATAACTGTCGATCACCGCGCGGCACATGGCCCGCGCCGGCGTGCGCGCCAGGCCCAGTTCGCCGGCGGCGCACAGCACGCTCGTGAGAAGCCGCGCCAGGTCCCAGGTGAGTGGCGCGAGGGCGGCTTCGTCGAAGTCGGTGATGTCGAAGTAGACCAGCCGGTTGTCACCCCGGTAGCTGCCGAAGTTCTCGAGGTGCAGGTCGCCGCAGACCCACGCGGTGGGGGCGTCACGCAGCAGCGGCGCGTCGGGCGATTGCGTGTCGGGCAGGCGCGCGTAGAACAGGTGGCAGGTGCCGCGCAGAAACACGAACGGGCTGTCGCACATGGCGCTGTACTTCCGCGCCAGCCGCTCGGGCTCGCGGCCGGCGTTGTAGGCGAGGATCGCCTGGACCGGGTCGCTCACTCCGCCGGCAAGTTGCCCGCCAGCGCTGCTGGCTCCTGACGCGTTCACCCCTTGGGGTACTTCGCGTTGGCCTGCTTCACGAACTCGTTCGTGTAGAGCGCGCCGAGGTCGACCTTCGCGGCTGCGATCTCGGGGTCGATGCTCGCGAGCGCGCGGCGTGCGGTCTCGGCGCCCGCTTCGGGGAACACGCCGTCGACCGACAACGCGCCCTTCGCGGCCAGGAACGCATCGACGTATACCGCGCGGTCGCCCAGCAGGTACGACTCGGGCACCGCCTTGATGATGTCGCCTGCGCCTGCGGCCTGGATCCACTTGTCGGCGCGAACGATGGCGTTTGCAAGCGCCTGCGCGGTGGCCGGGTTTTTGTCGATGAAGCTCTGCGCGGCATACAGGCAGCCGGCCGGCATCGGGCCGCCGAAGATGCGGTCGGCCTCGGCGACGACGCGCGTGTCGGACACGACCTTCAAGTCGCCCGAGCGCAGCAGCAGCGTGATGACCGGGTCGAGGTTGCTGATCGCGTCGATCTGCCCCGAGCGCATGGCCGCCACCGCGCCGCTGCCCGCACCCACACCGACGATGGCCACGTCCCCCGGCTTCAAGCCCGCCTTCGCGAGCACGAAGTTCGCGAGCACGTTGGTGCTGGAGCCCGGTGCAGTGACGCCGAGCTTCTTGCCCTTCAGCTCGGCCAGGTTCTTGAAGTTGGGCATCGTCTTGGTGTTCACACCGAGCACGATCTGCGGCGCGCGGCCCTGCAGCGCGAAGGCGCGCAGGCGCTGACCCTTGACCTGCATGTTGATGGTGTGCTCGAACGCGCCCGAGACCACGTCGGCGCTGCCGCCGACGAGCGCCTGCAAGGCGCGCGAGCCACCGGCGAAGTCGGCAACCGTCACGTCGAGCCCTTCGGCCTTGAAGTAGCCCATGGTCTCTGCGATGGTCAGTGGCAGGTAGTACAGCAGGTTCTTGCCGCCCACCGCGAGGGTGAGCTTGGGCTTCTCGACGGTCTGCGCGCGCAGCAGGCCGGGCAGGGCGATGAGGGCGGTGGCTGCGCTGGCAACGGCAGCGGCAAAACTTCGGCGGTGCATGGTCAAAGGCTCCGTGACACAAGGGCGCAAGATGCAACCCGTAGAATGAATTTCAATGAATTCGCATCTCCGCCGGGCCACGTTGTTGATTGCATTGTCACTGGGGCCAACGCTCGGCGCATCGGGGCAGACCACACCCACGGCGGCCTCGGCCCCGGCGGCAGCGCGGGTCACTCCACAGGGCGGCCCACAGGCCGCACAAGAGCCGCCCGTGGCACCGGAGACTGGGGCCTCGGCACCTGTCGCGGCGCCCATTTCGTTGTCGGCACGCAAGGTCTACGAGCAGGCGCGTTCGCAGCTCGTGCAGATCCGCACCGTGCTCAAGGGCCGCGCCAGCCAGACGTCCGTCGGCTCGGGCTTCTTCGTGTCGGCGCAGGGCCACATCATCACCAACTTCCATGTCGTGAGCGAGGCGGCGCTCAAGCCCGAGCGGCACGACCTGGTCTATGTCACGGCCGACGGGCGCGAAGCGCCGGTGCAGATCCTGCAGCTCGACGTGCTGCACGACCTGGCGCTGCTGAAGGCCGGCGATGTGGCGCCGAAGCCGTTCGACGCACTGCCGTTCCGCCCCGAGGCGCGGGCGCTGGCGCAGGGCGAGCGCATCTACTCGCTCGGCAACCCGCTCGACGTGGGCTTTGCGGTCACCGAAGGCACCTACAACGGCCTGGTGCGGCGCAGCTTTTACCCGCAGATCTTCTTCGGCGGCGCACTCAGCGGCGGCATGAGCGGCGGGCCGGCGTTGGATGAGGCGGGCCAGGTGATCGGCGTGAACGTGGCGCGCCGGGTCGACGGTGAACAGGTCAGCTTCCTGGTGCCGGCGGGCTTCGCGATGGCGCTGCTCGCGGCGGGCCGGAACGCCGCGCCCATCAGCGCGCCGGCCTACGGCATCGTCACCGATCAGCTGATGCAGCACCAGGCTGGGCTCACCACCCGCTTCATCGCGCAGGGCTGGAAGCAGGCGACGCACCCGCGCTACAAGGTGCCGGTGCCGATCGACACCTTCATGCGCTGCTGGGGCAGCAGCGAGCCCTCGCGCACCGGCGGGCTCGACCTGGAACGCTCCGACTGCGTGATGGACACGCGCATCTTCGTCGGTGACTACACCACTGGCGCGATCAGCCTGCGCCACGAAAGCTACGAAGGCGGCAAGCTCGGCGCCATGCGCTTTGCGGCGCGCTACGCCGCGAGCTTCCGCAACGAAGCGTTCACGCGGCTGCGCGCCGAATATCAAACCAAGCCGCAGTGCCATGAAGACTATGTCGAGCAGGGCGGGCTGCCGCTGCGCGCCGTGGTGTGCCTGCGCGCCTACAAGAAACTGCCGCAGCTCTACGACCTGTCGGTGCTCGTGGCCACACTCGACCAGACGACCGCCGGCGTGCAGGGCCGCTTCGACGCGCAGGGCCTGAGCTTCGCCAACGCGCAGAAGCTCGCGGCCCACTACCTGGGGGCGTACGGATGGGCACGCTAGCCCTGCTCGAAGTGCTCGACCGCGACGGCAGCGTGCACCACGCCGTGCCGGTTCACGCCTGGCCGCTGCGCGTAGGCCGCGCGCTCGACAACGACGTGGTGCTGGCCGATGCGCACGTGGCGCCGCACCACTTCAGCATCGAGGCCGCCGATGCCGGGCTGGCGCTGGTTGTCGGCGCTTCGCGCAACGGCGTTCTGAGCGGCGCGAAGCACCTGCGCAGCGCCGAGCGTGGTGTGCTTCCGGTGCAGGCCGATGCCATCGAGCTGACGGCCGGCCGCACGCGGCTGCGGCTGCGTCTGCCCGAACACGCACTCGCCGCCGAACTGCCGCTCGAGCCGACTGCGCCGCTGTTGCGCCGCGCCGGCCCGGGCCTCGCGGCGGCGTGCGCGCTGCTGCTCGGCCTGCTGTTCAACACTTACCTCGTGACCGACCCCGGCGGCCTGGGCCGCGCGCTGGGCACCATGCTGCTGGCCACGGTAGCCGGCGGCGCCGTGTGGTGCGGCGCGTGGGCGCTGTTGTCGAAGACCTTCACGCACCACGCCCGCTTCGGCTGGCACCTGCGCGTGTTCCTGTTCTCCAGCATCGCCACGCTGGTGGCCAGCACGCTGCCGGCGTTGCTGGCATTCACGTTCTCGTGGCCCGCGTTGAGCGACTTCGCGTTCGTCGGCGTCTACTGCGTTGCCGCCGTGGCGCTGTACTTCCACCTGCTGGCCGTCGAGCCGGCGCGCCACCGCGTGCTGAAGTGGGTGGCTGCGGTTTGTGCGGTCGTCGGCATTGGCCTGACGATGTGGTTCAACCTGCAGCGCAGCGACCAGTTCGGCGACGAGCTCTACATGAGCCACTTGTTCCCGCCGGCGCTGCGCCTGGCCCGACCGGTGGCGACAGCCAAGTTCACTGCCGACCTGGCCACGCTGCAAGCCGTACTCGACAAGAAGGCCAAAGAGCCTGGACGCGGCGAAGAGGCCGAGGGCGGCGAGGAGTGACGTGATGAGCGGTCCGATGAGCGGAACGACGAGTGAGCCGGTCAGCGTGAGCGGTCTTGCCAGCGGGCACATCACGCCCACCGGCGCCGCACCTACGCGCACCGTGCTCGTCACCGGTGGCGGCCGGGGCATCGGCGCCGCCACGTCGTGGTGGTGCGCCGAGCAAGGCTGGGCCGTGGTCGTGAACTACACGAACGGCGCGGCTGCGGCCGAGAGCATGGTCGCGCGCATCCGTGCCGCCGGGGGTTGCGCAGTCGCGCTGCAGGCCGACGTGGCCGACGAAGCCCAGGTGCTCGCGATGTTCGAAACGCTCGACGCCGAAGTGCACGCAGGCCGCCTGCCCCCACTGCGCGCGCTCGTCAACAACGCCGGCGTGGTCGACCTGCCGGCGCGTGTTGACGCCATGACCGTGGCGCGCCTTCAACGCATGTTCGCGGTCAACGTGATCGGCAGCATCGTGTGCGCACGCGAGGCGGTGAAGCGCCTGTCCACGAAGCGCGGCGGCGCGGGCGGCGTGATCGTGAACCTGTCGTCCGCCGCCGCGCGGCTGGGCTCGCCGGGGCAGTACGTGGACTACGCAGCAGCCAAGGGCGCCATCGACGTGTTCACGCTCGGCCTGGCGAAGGAAGTGGCGCTCGAAGGCATCCGCGTCAACGCGGTTCGCCCCGGCATCATCGAGACCGACATCCACGCCTCCGGTGGCCAGCCCGACCGCGCCGCGCAGATGGCGCCGCTGGTGCCGCTGCAGCGCGCCGGCAGCGCGGATGAGGTGGCGCATGCGATCGGGTGGTTGCTGTCGGACGCTTCGAGCTACACGACCGGTGCGGTGATCGACGTGACGGGCGGGCGGTGATGGGCGCGGGGACGGGCGAGGGGTTGGGCGTGCGGTGATCGACATGACCATGGCCGCACCGCGCGCTGCCCGCGCACCCCGCATCGACCGCGATCAAACGCGCGGCGAAGAGATTGCCAACGCCATCAGCCACGGCCTGGGCTTCGTGCTCGCCATCGCCTCGCTGCCGCTGCTGCTGGCCTTTGCATCGCCGGCGCTCACGGCAATCAACATCGTCGCGATCTGCGTGTTCTCGGCCACGATGATGCTGCTCTACGGCGTGTCCACGCTCTACCACGCGCTGCCCGCCGGGCCGGCCAAGACCTGGCTGAACCGCTGCGACCATGCGGCCATCTACCTCTTCATCGCGGGCAGCTACACGCCGTTCGTGCTGGGCGTGCTGCGCGGCGGCTGGGGCTGGTCGCTGTTCGGCGTGGTCTGGGCGATGGCGGTGCTCGGCTTCATGGCGAAGATGCTGAACCGCCTCAAGCACCCGCTGTGGTCGACCGGCCTGTACGTGGTGATGGGCTGGGTGGCGGTGGTGGCGGCTGCGCCCCTGGTCGCGCGCATGCCGGGCGCGGGGCTCGTGCTGCTGGTGGCCGGCGGCCTGCTTTACACGGCAGGTGCCGTGGTGTTCATCTTCGACTCGCGGGTACGCTTTGCGCACTTTGTCTGGCACTTGTTCGTGCTGGGCGGCAGTGCCTGCCACTTCTTTGCGGTGCTTTGGTACGCGCAGTAGATCTTGCGCAGCGCTCACGCGCCATCACTTCGCCGCAAGCCGCTCCAGCGTGTCGATGATCGCTTTCGCTGCGCCTGCCTCGGCCGGTGCGCCAGCCTTGCAGGCGGCGACATACGGGTCCATCGTGAAGCGCGCCTCCTTGTAGACCGTGTCCCACATCCACGCCGCGGGCACGCGGCCCTTCAGTTCAACGAACGCGGCGATCAACGCGGAGCTCGCGCCGGCCACCTTGCCTTGGGCCAGCGCTTCGAGCAGGCGCAGTTCGATCTGCCCGACCACCGACCAGAAGCCCGGTTTGTTCTGCGCCTCTTGCGTCATCGACTCGCGCGCCTCAGCCAGGCGGGCCGGGTCGATCACCGTGGGGCGCTTGGTCATGAACGCGAGCCGCAACTCGGCGCCGATGCGGTTCATCAGCGGGTAGTAGAGGTTGCTCGCCTGCGCCGCACGCGCCAGTGTTTCGGCGTTCGCGTAGTGCGCCATCATCTTGCGCAGCGCGGCCAGCGACGCGGCCGTGCGCGCCTTGTTGATCACACGCGCCTCGACCATCGCCAGCAGCTTGTAGGCTGAACCCAGCAGGGTTTCGCGCTCGGCGGTGGGCTGCAGCGCCGCAAGGCGGTCGAGGTGGGCCAGGCCTTCTTCGATGGCCGCGCGTGCCGCCGCGTCGTCAACGTTCTTCTCGCCGAAGCGCACCAGCAGGTTGCCCAGTTGCTCGGCCGCCTTGAACGACGCGCTGCCGTCGGCTGCGCCCACCGCCACGCGGTACCAGCGGATCGCGTTCGGCGTGTCCTTCGCGTCGGCGAAGGCAACGGCGAAGCCTTCGGCCACCGCCCCCATGCCGCCCCAGTGCGCGCCGTGCGTGGCCTCCAGCCGGTGCAGCGCGTCGAGCTGGTCTTCCGGCTTGGCGTTGCTGAAGCGGCTGTTGATCGACATCGATTCCAGCGCCAGCACCAGCGACACCGGGGACGAAACACCGGCGAACTCGTCGCCGGCCGGCTTTGGCGGGCGCTGCCCGTCGCCGCCCTCGCGCCGCCACTTCCAGGCCGGGTCGCCGTAGCACTGGTACGCGGCCCAGGTGTTGCTGTTCGGTGCGGCGCGCCAGGCCGCTTCACGTGCCGCAGCGACCGCGCCGATGAAGCGTTCGCCGCGCAGCAAGGCGGCGTAGAAGTTGGTCGCGAAGACCTTGGCCGGCTCGTCTTCCACGGCCCAGCCGGCGGCGATGACGCAGCGCACGCCGACCTCGATCAGCGCCTGCGCAATGCCGGCCGCGAAGGCTGCGCGGTCATAGGGCTTGAGCAGGCTGTTCGGGTCGCGCGCCGCGAGGTGGCAGCAGTTCAGGAACACCAGTTCGGGCACGGTGCGCATCGCCTGCACTTCGTTCGCGCCGAGGAAGGTGTCGCCCGACAGCACCACGCCGCCGCGGCTGCCGTACTCGCCGTGGCCAGCGATGTGCACCACGCGGTACGGGCGCTCGTAGAGCGCGTTGATGACGGTGCGCGCATCGTCTTCGCCGCTGAGCAGCGAGCGCACGCGGTTCGCCGGCACACCGTCGGCGCCGGCCATCAGGCACGCCACCACCGACTCGGCCTCGGCGCGGGCGCCGGGCAGCTCGGGGTACTTGTCGGCGTCGCACTTGGGCGCGCCGATCACGAGCACGCTGTGGTCGGCGCTGGCGTCCGACACCTGCACCCGGAACTCTTTGGTGCGGAGCTTGCGGATCAGCTTGCTGCGTATCGCCCAGGGCCGCGCATCGCCGCCGCCTTGCTCGGGCAGGTCGGTGTCGAGCAGCTCCCACGGAATGCCGGCGGTGCCGCCTTCGAGTTCGAGCAGCATCTCGCTGGTGCCGCCGAAGAAGGGTTCGATCTCGACCGGCACCAGCAGGTTGAAGAGCGTGCGGCCGATCTGCGGGTCACGGTTCGCGTCGTTCGACGCGTTCGCCACCAGCTCGCTCAGCAGCTTGCCCTGCGCGTGTTGCGCGCGCACTTCGGTGCGCGCGCGGCGGGTGTCGATCGTGAACAGGATCGTCGGCTCGTCGTTCTCTTTCGGGCCGGGCAGGGCGCTGATGAAGTCGTAGTTCGCGCCCCGGTAGTTGACGTCCGGCGAGCGCCGGATCGCGCCTTCGCCCGACTCGACCCGGCCCACCACCTCGAACTGCTTCGGCGCCGCTTCGGCCTGCACCTGCAGCGCGCGCCAGGCGTCGCTCGCGCGCTCCAGGTACAGCTCCACGAGTGTCAGCTGCGCGAGCTGCGGCCAGCCGGCCTGCTGCAGCTTCTGGTTCGCCTCGAACGCACCTTGTGCGATCAGTTGGGCAGCGCTGCCCGGCGTGATGCCCATGCCGCCGCTGCCGAGCAGCGTGGCTGCCAGCTCGAACTGCGCCGCGGCACCACCCGGCCGCTCTGCAAAGCGCTGGGCATGGGCCAGCACGGCCTGGCGCACGGTGTAGACCAGCTCGGCCGGGCGCAGCTTGCCTTCCTCGCCGAGCCCGGCCACCACCACGGCTTGCGGGCGCGCCATCGCGAACGGGTTGTTCGGGTCGGGGCGTTCGTTGTTGAAGATCTGGTGCGAGCCGGTCGCGTCGGGGTACAGGCCCGCCGCGAGCGACTGGCTCATCGCCTTGCCGACGAGCGCATCGACCACGCGCTCGGTGCCGGTGAGCGCCAGCGCACGGTAGTGGCCCAGCAGCAGCGGCTCCTTGATGAAGCGCAGGTCGGCGTTGAACACGCGCACCCGCAGCGCGCTCGACTTGGCACGAGCGCGCGCGCGCTCGGCGTCGCCGGAGCGGCCCAGGCCCAGCGTGTCGGCCGCACTCGATGGTGGTTGCGACGAGTGCAGCCCGCGCGACGGCCGGCTGCGCACCTGCGAGGCGGCGGCGGTGCGGGCCGCTGCTTCGCGGCCAGGTGCATCGAGGGCCGCGTTGCCGTTGGCACTGGCGCCGCGCGTGGCGTCCAGGCGCAGCACTTCCAGCTGGCTCGTCTGCCCGGTGGCCAGCAGCTCGATGTAGGCGGCAAAGGCGCTCGCCACGTCGGGCAGCTTGCCGTGCTCGGCATCGACCTTCCAGGTGCGCACACCGGGCAGCAGCGCGCTTTGCAGCGGCACGCGGCCATCGCCGTCGTCGGGCGTGTCGAGGTATTCCAGGCCGTCGTTGCCCTGCACGATGCCGGCGGGCGTGAAGTCGGCATGGCCGACCACGAGCAGCATCTTCTGCGCGTCGGCGCCGAGCATCGGCACCTGTGCATCAAGGCGCTTGCGCAAGGCCACGGCCTGGTCGAGCACGCCTTGCGGCGGCGCGCCCCACTCGTAGATCGTGCGCTGCGCGCCTTCGTCGTGCCAGATGCTGTGCGAGCGCAGCACCGCCATGTCGTCGTCGGCCAGGCGCTGCCAGGTGCTCGCCTTGTCGAGCTGTTGCACCGGGTCGAGCAGGGCAGCCTGCAGCTGGATGAAGCCCGGCATGCTGGCCATCATCTTGCGCGTGCCACCGTTGTCGAACAGCGAGCCGAAGGCGACCAGCGCATTGCCGAAGGTGTCGTCGCCCGACAGCGTTTGCATCGGCGCCCACGAGCCGCCGTTCGGCGTGCCGAGCATGAGCAGCCGCGCCCCGTCGCGCGCCATCATCTTCTGCCAGGTGGCCGGGCGCTCGAGCTGCATCGTGCGCGCCACCAGCCCGCCCATGGAGTGCGCGAGCAGGCGCACCGGCTTGCCGCTGCTGGCGCGCGCGGTGAGCGCCGCCTCCACCGCGTCGGCGAGGCGGCGCGCCTCGTCCTCGATCGGGCGGCGCCAGTCGTAGGCGAACGGCATCACCTCGTGCGTGTCGGCGAGCCGGTCGATCAGGTCGTCGTAGCTCAGGCCGATGGGGCCGTCGGGCGTGACGCGTGCGGCGGTGGCCGGGTCCCACGCGAGCTTCTTGAGGCCGTTGATGAAGCGGAAGCCGAGCCAGATTCGCTTGCCGTCGAGCGCCAGGTTCGAGCCCAGGATGCCGGGCAGCACGAACACCGCCGGCCGGTCGGCGGCTTTGTCGCCAGGGCCACCGCGCGAGCGCGCCACGGCGCGTGCCGAACGCGTGCCACTCGCATCTTCGCCGGCCCAGCTCAGCGGGCCGATGGTCGCGAAGCCTTCGGGCTGATCAGCCTTCAACGCCGCCGCCATGGCGGCCACGGTCAACGGGTTGGCGAAGTAGTTGAAGTGCGTGACCTTCGCGCCCCGGTCGAGCACGAAGGCGGCGGCGCCCATGGCTGCCCCGGCGCCGGCACCGGCCACCGAAGCGCGCGGCGCGCCGCCGTACATCGAGCGTGTCTGCACGACGATGTCGTTGTCGGTCCAGTAGAACGCGTCGGTCAGCAGCGTCTTGACCCACGATCCGATGGAGTCGCCCTCCATGTCGCCGGCGATCACGCGCAGCAGGCCGGGCACCGGCTCGCCGCCGCTGTTGAGCCACTGGATCACGGGGCTGTCGGGCATCATGGCTTCGATGCCCGGCAGCTCGGCCGGCTCGGCGCGGCGGCGCGCCACCTCGTGCAGGAAGTCGACCAGCTGCGGCGCCACCGGGATGCTCGCGAGTTGCAGGCCCCACTGCAGCACCGACAGGTAGGCGTCGAAGCGTTTCGATGCGAGCAGCGTGCCGCGTGCCGGGCAGGCCGCACGCACCACGCGATCAACCTTGATGCGCTTGGCGGCAGCCATCGTGAACAGCGCTTGCAGGTCGGTGCGGTGGGCGCTGTAACCGGCCCCGCTAAATAGCTTCAGTTCGTCGGCAGCGAGCGGCCGGCCGGCGCAGGCGCGCGCCAGCACCTCGGCCACGAGGCCGCCGCGCGAGTGCGTGACAAGGTGCAGCCGCGCGTCGTTCGGCAGCGCCTGCACGAGCGTCAGCGCGTTGGCGATGAGGCTCTTGCCCATCGTCGGGTGGTCGAGCGCGAAGACGCGGTCGCCGTACTGCTGGAACAGCGCGCGCACCGTGTCGGGGTGGCCCGACCACAGCTTGCCGAAGGTGCTGACCGTGTCCACGAAGGTGCCGTGCACGAACATCAGCAGCGGGCCGGCGGCGGCATCAGCGCCGCTCACTTGGATGGGCTTGCGGCCGTCTGCGTTCAGCGCCTTCGGCATCGGGCCGGGGCTCAGTTTGTAGACGCCCGCATCGACCGCGCCGTCGACCTTCATCGTGATCGCCGCTGCAGCGAGCTTGGGCGCCGCGTCCTTGACGAGACCGGTGATGACGTGGAAGGCGCTGAGCACTGCCTGCCCCATCCAGCCGCGTGTCACGCCGCGGGTGGCGCTCGCTTCCAGCCCGGGCCAGCCGAGCTGCGCGCCGACGATCACCTCGTTGCTGTTCGCCGCCGCGATGGCGCCGCGCGTGGCGCCGGGTGCCTGCGCGCGCATCAGGTCGCGGGCCGACTCGGGGCTGAGCACGAGCGTCGGGCCGTTCGCGATGGTGAGCACCACCACGTCTTCGCCCGGCCTTGCGACGACGCGCTGGGCCGCGCCACCGGCACGCTGCGCACCGACTTGCACGGCCGCCTTGACGCGGCCGCGCACCGGGCTGGTGGCGGTGGCGCCGGTCTCGGCCTGGCCGGGCACGATGAAAGTGATGTCGGGTGCGCGGGTGGCCATGGTCGTCTCCTCGGGTCTGTTCTTTTGGGTGGTCGGTGCTGGTACTGGCGTAGCGGGTCAGCCTAGCAGCGCGCGCCGCACCAGCGCCATCAGGCCTGACGGCAACACCGCCTCGCCGAGCGCGCCGGCCGCGCGGGCTTGCTCGGCTCGCTGCGCGCGCTCGGCCGCGCCGAAGGTAGCGTGGTAGTACACCAGCGGCACCGCCAAGCCGGTGGCACGCAGGCGTTGCAGCAGGCGCAGGCCGGCTTGCGGGCCTTCGGCGGGGCGCTCCCAGTCGGAGATGACGAGGTCGAAGCCTTCGGTGTCGGTCTCGATTTGCGCCATCGCCGCGTCGGTGTCGCGCACCGCCACCACCTCGATCTGCAGGTGCGCGAGTGCGGCGGCTTCGAGGCGGTTGCCCTCGGGCTGGTCATCGACCCAGAGCACGCGCTTTTGATCGGGCATGTCGACCAGCGCCTGCGTTTGGTAGCGCAGAACGTGCTGCTCCGATGCGTCTAAGGCGGGCTCGCCCCGGCTGCGCTGCGCATCTTCAACGAGGCCCACCGCGCCTTGAACGACGCGGTCGAGCACGGCGTCAGAAGGGGCCGGCTCCGACACCCTGTCGGGCAGGGCGTTGCACGCCGCGAAGTCGACGCCGATGTGGTCGAGGGTGCCCAGCCCAGCCGCAGCCGCAGGCGGCTCCGGCCATGCCGGCGATGCCGATGGCGCGGCGCTCGGCGCGCGGGGCGGCGCGGGCGGCGCCGGCATTGCCACCGCCGGCCGCTGTTCCCGTATCGCCTTCACCGTCACACGCAGGCCCTTGGCCACGTTGGTCCAGGCCTCGTCGCGGTTCGGCCATGACGTGACCGGCTTCAGGTCGGTCGGCAGGCCTTGCAGCCTCAGGAAGGGCAGTTCGTCGGCATCGTTGGGGTCGAAGTCGATGGCCCGCACGACGATGGGCACCACCACGGTCTGGTGCTGCGCATGGCGCGCCATCGCGGCGCCGAGTTCGGTGCCCATGATGTAGTCGGACTCGATGAAGTCCTTGCTGACGAGCAGCAGCACCAACTCGGCACTGCGCAGGTTCTCGTCGATGCGCTGCGCCCAGTCTTCGCCGGGCACGATGCGCCGGTCATGCCAGGGCGCCAGCAGGCCGCGCCGCTCCAGGATCTTCAGGTGGCCTTGCAGCTCGTCGCGCAGGGCTTCGTCTTCATGGGCGTAGCTGTAGAACAGCGTGACCGGCGCGGCGCTGGCAGACAGCGCAGCGAGCGAGTCGATCACCTGGGCGGTGTTCATGGTGCGGCGGCCCTACACCGTGAACGGCGTCTGCGCGAGGAAGGCGCCGGTCTTGCCGAGCGTGAACAGGTTCGGCGTTTGGGTGGGCGGCATCGCGCCCTTCACGCGCGCATGGAACACGCCGTAGCTGCCGGTGAACGCGCCGTGGTTCCAGGTGGCGAGCACCTGCTCGGTGAAGGCGCCGTTGTGGTCGCCGTCCATCGAGGTCTGGTTGTCCTGGCAGCCCGAGATCAGCACCACCGAGGGCTTGAAGTTCTTGACGATGGCGGTCAGGCGCGGGCTCGCGGCCACCTGCGCGAGCGCGGTGTCGGGGTCGACGGTCTTGTCGCTGCCGGCGGCCTGGGCCACGTCGCGCTGCAGCTTGTCGTAGAAGGCCTTGTGCTCGGCATACACGCGCATCGCAACCGCTGCGGGCATCAGCTTCGGGCGCTGGCCGGGCACCGGCGGCGGCGGGCGCTCGCGGGTGACGCTGCCGCTGTGGCAGCTGTCGGAGAGCACCAGCACGCGCACGCCCGACGCGAACCGGGCGAGCTCGAAGTACAGCTCGTCGTCGATCAGCTGGCCGTCGTAGAGGCACCAGGTTTCGTCTTGCTTGTCGGGCTCGTCGCCGTTCACGTCGGGCACCTGCCCGCCGTGGCCGGAGTAGGTCATGAAGAACAGGTCACCGGCGACCAGCGCCTTGGCGGCGCTGCGCATCGCACCCAGCACGTTGGCACGCGTGCCCTTCTTGGTGAGCATGACGGTGCTCTTCATGCCCTTGCTCGCAGCGATGGCGGCCATGTCGTTCGCGTCGAACTCGCAGGCCGCCAGCGGCCCGGTCCAGCCGCCGTAGGCCGAGCCGCTGACGGCGTTCAGGCCGATGTGCAGTGACAGCGCCTTCGGGCCGGGGCCGGCCTTCGATGCGGTGGGTTTCTTGTTCGCCATGGGGAGTCTCCTTGGGGGTGTGCGAGCCGCTTCGCTGGTGGCGTGGCGGCGCTGGGGGTGTGTCGGGTGGCGCGCATGATGGTCGCGCACATCGCCCGCCGGAAGCCCTAGATCATGGGCCAACGTTCAGCGTCATTCAATCGGGAAACAAGCAGCGCAAGGCCTCGCGCTTGGTGGCTGCGCCGACCTTCCCGGCATCGACCCACACGAAGCGGCCCACCGGCGCGCAGGCCACATCGGCCTCGGCACAGGCGCGGCCGGTCTGCGCATCCACGAGCACCACCACGCGCGCCAGTTGCTGCGCCCGCGCGAGCGTGGCCAGCTCGAAGCGGCAGCCGGCGTTATGGGCCTGGAAGCCGCGCAGGTCCATCAGCACCACGTCACTGCGCTGCAGCAGCGCGGCCAGTGCCTGCTGCCAGGTGGTGTCGTGGCAATAGCACTCGTTGACGCGATGACGGCCTTCCGCGTCGGGCGCCATGTCGAAGCCGGCCAGGCGCGGCGCCACGTCATCCGGGTTGTGGATGAAGCGCTGCGCCAGCCCACCATCGAGGAAGGTGAAGATGTCGGCCGCGTCGAGCGTGCGGTCGAAGAGGTCGGTGCCGGCGATGAGCACCGTGTTGCCGGTCAGGCGCCAGCGCTCGACGACGTGGTCGAAGAGAGCCTGGACCTGATCGTCGTGCTGGAACACGCGCAGCACCAGCAGCGTCGGCGGCCGGCCGGTGGCGCGCGGCAGGCGTTGCCACAGCGCCAGCGCGAGCGGTACCCACGCCAGCGGCAGCAGCAAGGCCGCGCCGGCAAGGCCCGCGCTGCTGGCCGCAGTGAGCGCCTGCACCAGCAACGCGACTGCCCAGACAGCGGTGAACAGCACCAGCCCTTCCGACAGCTGCTTCGCCGCATAGGCCCGCCCGAGCGCGCGGCCGAGCCAGCGCAGCGGCCACCACGCCACCAGCCACGGCAACAGCGCGAACCCCAGCATCACGCCGTACGGAATGGCCCATGACGGTGCCTGCGCCAGCCACGGCGAGCGCTGCGCAACGAGAACGGCGAACACCTCCAGCCCGGCGATCGACGCCCACACCAGGCCCACCAGCGGCGGCAGCAGCCACGGCGCTGCCGCGCGCGAGGTGGCACCCAGGCACAGCAACGCGATCAGCACCAGCGGCGGCCCGACCTCGATGGCCAGGAACAGCAGCAACTCCATCGGGCGCGGCTCGATGGAGCGCCACAGCATCACCGCGAAGCACAGCACGCACCAGCCGGCCAGCGCTGCCAGCAGGCGCGCCAGCGGCCAGCGCCACAACAGGCCGATGGCCGGAATGGCGGGCCAGGTGTTCGCGAGTGCCAGCACCGCCGCGCGCTTGATGGGCACGGGTTGCCCTGCGGCGTCGAGCCACAGCGTCAGCCACGCGCTGCTGGCGGCCATCAACAACGACAGGCCCAGCAGCAGCAACGTGAGGCGCCAGCCGGCGCTGCGGTTCTGCGCCAGCGTGATGCGGCGTGCCGGGCCCATCGGCACCGGCGCACTCTGGGCGTGTGGCAGCACCGGCGCGGCCGCCGTGCCGGCCGCGCGCATCAACACGAGCATCGCGCTGCGATAGCGCCGGGCCAGCACCCACGCGCCGGCCCAGGCGAGCAGCAGCGCGGCCGCGAAGATGAAGGCGAGCTTGCCGGTCGAGTAGTCCATGCTGGGCGTGGATGGTGCGGGCGCCGCCCGGGGTGCGTCAAGCCGCGAGTCAGGCCGCAGGGGGCAGCCCGGTTCGCGCCGGTCGGTGGCAACTCGCGCCCTGCAGCGGCACTC
This sequence comes from Rhizobacter sp., assembly GCA_031385155.1. GTDB lineage: Bacteria > Pseudomonadota > Gammaproteobacteria > Burkholderiales > Burkholderiaceae_C > LMDS01. The sequence goes on along the minus strand of JANNBF010000163.1, from coordinate 19,375 downwards.
CGTCGCAGGCCGATGCGTGCCGGCGCGAAGCGCCACTACGATGCGGCTCGATCACACCGAACCGGGAGCAGGAGATGGATGCAATGCTGCAAGTGCACGGCTTGCGCAAGCGCTACGGCGAACGCACCGCGCTCGCCGACATCTCGTTCGACGTGCGTGCCGGCGAGGTGCTGGGCCTGCTCGGGCCGAACGGCGCGGGCAAGTCGACCACGGTCGGCATCATCAGTGGCCTGACGCCGGCCGATGCCGGCAGCGTCGCGATCAACGGCGCCCTGCTTGCCGGCAACGAGCGCGCCTTCAAGCGCCGCATCGGCCTGGTGCCGCAAGACCTGGCGCTGTTCGAAGACCTGCCGGCGCTGGCGAACATCGAGCTGTTCGGCGCGCTATACGACATGCCGCAAACCGCGCTGAAAGCGCGCGCGGCCGACGTGCTGGCGATGGTCGGCCTGGCCGACCGCGCCCGCGACAAACCGGCCACGTTCAGTGGCGGCATGAAGCGCCGCCTGAACATCGCCTGCGCGCTGGTGCACGACCCCGACGTGCTGCTGCTCGACGAGCCCACCGCCGGCGTCGACCCGCAAAGCCGCAACGCCATCTTCGACAACCTTGAAGCGCTCAAGCGCGCGGGCAAGGCGCTGATCTACACCACGCACTACATGGAAGAGGCCGAACGCCTGGCCGACCGCATCGTCATCATCGACCACGGCCGCGTGGTGGCCAGCGGCACGCAGGCTGAGCTGATGCGCAGCCTGCCCGCCGCGCAGACGCTGGCGCTCGACATCGACGGCGTGCTCGCCCCAACCGGCCTGGCTGCGCTGCAGGCGGTGCCCGGCGTGCGCAGTGCGGTGGCCGGCGCAGGCCGCGTCACCGTCGCGTTGGACGACCTCGGCGCCACTGCCGCCGCCGTGCTGCAAACACTCGCCGCGCACGGCTGCACGGCGCGACACCTCAGCTCGGGCCGCGCGAACCTGGAAGACGTGTTCCTGGCGCTGACCGGGCGGCAGCTGCGTGATTGAACGTGAATCGATGCGTGATCGAGCCGTGATCGACCCGCCCATGAACCCCCTGATCGAAAGCCCACCATGAGCGCATTCACCGCCCTCGTCGCCAAGGACCTGACGCTGCACTTCTCGAACCGCCGCGCGGTCATCATGAGCATCGTGGCGCCCATCCTGATCGCCGCGTTCTTCGGCAGCCTGTTCGGCGACAAGGCCGCCAAGCCGGCGAACATCCCGATCGCGATCACCGACCTGGACCAGAGCGCCGTGTCCATCAAGCTCGTGGCCGCGATGCGCGCCGACACCGCGCTGGTGGTCAGCGTGGCGAACGCCGACGAAGCGCTTGCGCAGGTGCGTGCCGGCAAGCAGCGCGCGGCCGTGGTGTTGCCGGCGGGCTTCGGCGCAGGCGCGGGCAGCGCGCTGATGCGCGGCGCCGGCAAGCCGGAGATCGTGCTGCACTTCGACCCCTCGCAAGCCATGGTGCTGCCATTGGTACGCGGGCTGCTGGCGCAGCATGCGATGCAGGCGCTGGGCGACGTGCTTGCCGGTGGCGCGGGTGGCCCCTCGTTCAGCATGCCGTTCGCAACCCGCGAGGTCGAGGCCGGCGTGAAGCCCGAGGTTCGCTACAACAGCTATGCCCACTCGTTCGCCGGCATGGGCGTGCAGTTCATCTTGCTGATGGGTGTGGACATCGGCATGGGCCTCTTGCTGATGCGCCTCCTCGGCCTGTGGAAGCGCCTGCGCGCCGCGCCGATCACGCGCGCCACCTTGCTCGGCAGCCGCATCGCCAGCGCCGCACTGATCGCGCTGATCGTGTTCGCGGTGATCTACGCGGTGGCCTTCGCGGCGTTCGGCGTGCGGGTCGACGGCAGCGTGATCGGCTTCGTCGCCGTGCTGGTCGCGTTCGCGCTGCTCGCCGCGAGCTTCGGCCTGCTGATCGCCGCCCTCGGCCGCACACCCGAAGCCACGCGCGGCCTGGCGATCCTGGCGACCTTGCTGCTGGTGATGCTGGGCGGCGCCTGGGTGCCGTCGTTCATCTTCCCCGCATGGCTGCAGACCGCGTCGCTGTTCGTTCCCACCCGCTGGGCCATCGACGGCCTCGATGCGATGACTTGGCGCGGCTTAGGCCTGCAGGCTGCGGTGTTGCCGGTGGTGGTGATGTTGGGTTTCAGCGCGGTGTTCACGGCGCTGGCGCTGCAGCGGTTTGCGTGGGATGAGTGAGACAGATCAAATGGTGGAATGCCGGAGGAAGAGCCTTTGGGCTGAGCGCTCGCGTTGGCAAATCACTTCAGTGAGCGGTCGGGCCTCCGTCGTCGCGACTGCTCGAATGAACCAACTGCAGATCGAGAAGCGACTTCCAATGCGCGATCCGGGATGTCAGTTTGTTCTTGTCCCGAAGAGGTCGAAGTGGCATGTCTTCTGTGGTGAAGAAGGCTACTCCTTCCGAGTTGAACAGCCTTACGCTGAGCTTGTCGTAGTGATCGCGGTACTCCACTGAGCAGGCGGACTCGGATAGCTCTATGAGGATGGCCGAGACAATTTTGTCGTTTTGAAGTTTGGGTTGCATCGTATTTGCTCCACGTTTGTTGGACTTACCTGCCCATTGAACAAGACGAAGCCCAGTTGTCAACCCCGCCGAAGCGTGACTTGATCTAGAGAGCGTGTGCGTGCTTCGCACGTGACCAGTCATTGCGTGTTGCCGGTAGTAGCGATGCTGAGCTTCACCGCGACGTTCACCGCGCTGGCGTTGCGGCGAATTGCCTTGGACGAATGAGGCCGCCTCACCGGTGGTCAGTCATCGTTCGGGTCCAGCGCGGGGCCTGCAGGCCGTCGATGCCGTGGGTGTTCTTCTCCAAACGATAGGCCGGAAGCGCAGTGCCTTTGGCTGCCGCCCAACGAGACATCGCGCCGCGGTCTTCGGCGAACTCCATCTTCGGAACACCGTAACAGCAAGAGTCGCTGACCCTCGACACGTCGACCGCAAGCACCGACCGAGGCGCTGCTGCGGGTGGGAATATGTCGTACCAGCTTGACCAAGCCGACGATGCGCACGCAGCCCAGGCCCTTGGGCGAGGTGCTTACATGCCCACCTGCGGCGAGGGCTCAGTGGCAACGAAAAACAGGCGCTGCCTGCCATGCCACGGCGCGAGTTCTGGGATGACGGATTCGTAGATTTTTCCCATGGGGCAGAGTTGGGCGGCGGTTGATGCAATGACCGGCGATTCACATGAGGGGTGGCGAACTAGCGCAGTCTCTCTCGCTCGCTATCGATCAGGGGGTCAGACACACTGCAAGCCAATCATTCCTACTTCCAATTGAGGTTGAGCTTCCGATGTGAAGCCGCGCAATCTCGCAAGTAGAGGTTGATGAGGCTTTGATACGGGATGCCTACGTCTTCGGAGATTGCCTTGAAGTACGTGATCGACTCTTCGTCGAGCCGAATCGTGATTTGCTTCTTGAGCTGTGCTGCATAGGGGTTCTTCCTTGCGGCGGAGAAGTCGTACTCTTTGCGCATTTGACACCTTTACGGGTAGGACTTGGACTCTTTGGCGTTTGCCTTGCGAGCGGAAATGATGCGAATGACGTTGCCTTCGCTTCGATAGCAATGACAAACGAGCAGCATCCGAAGCGCGCTACTCAAACCAAGGAGAACAAAGCGTTCTTCGTCTTCGGAATGATCTGGATCGTCAATCAGCTTGGCGTGCTCATCGACAAATGCGGTCTTGGCTTCCTCGAAGCTCACACCGTGCTTCTTTGCATTGGCCGCAGCCTTCCGCTCGTCCCACTCGAAGCGAAGTGTGCTCATGGCCGGAGTGTAATTACACTGTAGTGCAAACGCAACTCTCTCGCCCGAGTGACGAGCGATCAGGCCGCGTGGTGGCAGAGCGCGGCAACGATGGGGTAGATCAAGCCAGCGACGACTGTGCTCAAACGGGCGTGTCCACGGTGGAAGTTGGGCAGTGCGCGCCACAGCGAACCGAGCCAGAGCCATGCGACGACCGCTAGAACCAGCACGCCCGCAGCAAAGGAGTGCACATTTGCTGAACTGGCTGCGCCCCAAAGCGCGCCGAAGGTGCCTGCAGCTGCGACTACGGTTGAGGGTGCAGTCGGAACCTGGGGCGCGGAGATTCCACGGCCGACCTGACGTGTCGTCTCTGCCATCGACTGCCAGCAGATGCCGACCGTAACGCCAACGCAGGTGATCAGAATGCCTTGCGCAGGTGAAAACCACGGGAGGGTGGAAACCAAGAGATATGCGGCAACGCCGGCCAACGTGGAACAGGCGAGAACCCTCCAATGAAGCAGAAGCACGAACAGTGTTGCGATGCCTTCGATGTCCATGAGTGTCTCTGTGCGGTGTGCGCCCGTTCACCGCCGCTCGACGATCACCGGCACCAGTTGCAGTGCATCGCGCACGCGCTCGGCCACGCTGCGGGCCTCGTCGCGGCTCGGGTACGGGCCGGCTTGCAGGCGGTAGACCGAGGCATCGGCGAATACGGCGAGCAGTGGGGTGAGCCAGTCGACGTCGTTGGCCACGCGGCGGCGGAAGGTCTCGGCGCCGTCTTGCTGGCGGAACGCGGCGAGCTGCACCCAGAAGCCGCGCGCCGGCCCGGTGAAGGCGCGGGCGGACGGGGCGTCGGTGACGGCGCTGGGCGCGGTCGTGGCGGGCGTTGACGCCGGCTCCGAGGCGGGCGGTGGAACGGGCGCTGGTACCGACGTCAGCAATGGCAGAGATGCGGGCGGCGGCGTGGCCAGAGGTGCCGATTGACGCGCGGGCATGGGCACCGGTTGGGGCGCCGCCTCGGCCACGACCACCGGCGCCGTCGCGCTCGCCAGCACCGGCCCGTCGCGCCGCCATGCGCCGCTGCGGATGTCGTCGAACGTGATGCGTTGCAGCTCGACCGGTGCGACGCCGCGCAGCACGCCGAGCTTGAGTGCGGCCGTGTAGCTCAGGTCGACGATGCGGCCGGCGTGGAACGGGCCGCGGTCGTTGATGCGCACCACGACCGCCTGGCCGTTGGCCGGGTTGCGCAGGCGCGCGTAGCTCGGGATCGGCAAGGTCGGGTGGGCCGCCGTCATTGCATACATGTCGTAGACCTCGCCGCTGGCGGTGCGCCGGCCGTGGAACTTCTTGCCGTACCACGAGGCCAGGCCGCGCTCGCTGAAAGGCTTGTCCTGCGTGATGGGCACGTAGGTCTGGCCGAGTGCCTCGTAAGGCTTGTTCGGGCCGCCGGTGCGGATGGGCTCGAGCTTCGGCTCGGCGTCGGGCACGCGGGCCAGGTCGGCCGGCGGGTTGGCCTCGGGGCCGTCGCGCTCGGCGGGCAGCGGCGGGCGCGGGCTTCGGGCGGTGTCGTTGCCGGTGCCGGTGCCGTTGCCGTTCCCAACGCCACTGCCACCGCGTGGCGGGCCGGCAGCGCAGCCACCGAGCAGCAACACCAGCACCAACGCCAGCACCAGCGCCAACGCCAGCGCCGGCGTGATCCCGGCCGAGGCAGGCTGATCATGCACACGGAGCCGGGCGATTTGCATGGGCCGCACCATACACGAGCGCTCCCCGGCCGCAAGCCCGCCGCCGAGCCGCGCAATACTCGCGCCGATGACCGTCGTGCCCTTCGTCGCCGTCAGCCTGATCCTCGCCGTCGCACTGCGCATCGTGTGGGTCAAGCTGCGCGACGCGCGGCGTGCCGACTTCATCCGCGGCCATGCGTTCCCGAAGGGGCTGATCGAGAAGCTGCAGCAGCGCCGCCCCGAGCTGGCCGCGAAAGACGGGCAACTCGTGGCGCGCGCACTGCGGCAATTCTTCCTCGCGTACTTGAAAAGCGGCCGGCGCTTCGTGGCCATGCCGTCGCAGGTGGCCGACGACCTGTGGCACGAATTCATCCTGTACACGCGCCACTACGACGCGTTCTGCAAGCAGGCCTTCGGCGGCTTCCTGCACCACACGCCGGCCGTGGTGTTGGCGCAAGACAAGCACGACAACACCGGCCTGCGCCGCGTGTGGTGGCACTGCTGCAAGGAGGAGAACATCAACCCGTCGAAGCCGACGCGCCTGCCGCTGCTGTTCGCACTCGACACCAAGCTCGGCGTGGCCGACGGCTTCCACTACGCGCCCGATTGCAGCGCGCTGCGCTCGGCGCGAGCAGAGCGCGGCTCGGGCGCCACGCATTGCGGCGGCGACTTCAGCAGCGCCAGCTTCGATGGCGGCACCGATGGCTTCGGTGCCGGGCACGGCGGGGACAGCGGTGGCGGTGGCGGAGGTGACGCGGGTGGCGACGGCGGCGGGGGTTGCGGCGGCGATTGACTGCGGCGCGTCATGCCGTGCGCCTGGCCACGTTTCGGGCCACGTTTCAGGCCACGTTTCAGGCGATGCGCAGGCTCGCCAGCACCACGGGCGCATCACGCGCCGTGTCGTGCCTCAGCAGCACCGCATCGCCCGAATCGGCAAACCCGCCGGCCAGCGCGGTGATGTTCACCTGGTGCGTGACCCACACCTCGAAGCCCGGCGCATCGGCGCGCGCTCGCCGCGCGAGTTCAGCGCGCAGCGAGGCGGCCTGTGCGTCGCGCCGGGCACTGTCGCGCAGCATCGAGTCGAGCGGCGGCCACGGCTCGACGCGGCCGAACGCGAGCTGTGCGGTGTCGAGGCAGCGGCACCAGGCGCTTGAGCGCACCGCCGTGGGCACGAGCCGGTGTTCGCGGTACCACGCACCGATGCTGCGCGCCTGGGCGCGGCCCTCGTCGCCGAGGTTGCGCTGGGTGCTGCATTCGCCGGCCACGAAGCCCGCCGGATCGAAGGTGCCCGGCGCGAGCGCGTGGCGCATCACGACCACCAGCCCGCCGGTCGGGCGGCGCAGCAACGCCAGGGCCGCTTGTTGGCCATCCGCGTGGCGCGCATCCGGGGTCGGCTCTGGCGCGTTGGCCGTCGGCGGGGCAACGGTGGCGCCCCCGGCTCGCGTCAGCGTCATGGCCAGCGGCAACGCTGCCAGTGCGCTCGCGCCGATGCAGCAGGTGCGCCGCCGCATGTCAGCCCGCCTTCCGGAACACGACCATGTGCTGCCACGGCAGTGTGTTCACGGTGCGCTCCCACACCAGCGGGTGCACCGCAGCTTCTCGCTTGACCTGGGCCTCGCTCATCTTGTGCAGCGCCTTGATCGGCACGGCCGGGTCTTCGGCCCGGTACTCGACGAACACTACGCGCCCGCCGGGCTTGAGTGCGCGCACCACGCTCGCGAGCACCTCGTAAGGGCGCGACAGCTCGTGGTAGACGTCGACCATGATCGCCAGATCGACGCTCGATGCGGGCAGGCGCACATCGGTCTCGGTGCCGAGCAGCGGCTCGATGTTGACCTGCCTGGACCGGCGCGCCAGGTCCTTCAGCATGGCGACCATCTCGGGCTGCACATCGACCGCCAGCACCTTGCCGAGCGGCGCCACCGCGGCGGCCATGCGGCGTGACAAGTACCCGGTGCCCGCGCCGATGTCGGCGACCACCATGCCGGGCGCAAGCGCCAGCGCGTTCATCAGCAGGTCGGTGCGCTCTTCGCGGTCGCGTTCCTCGCGCTCCAGCCAGGCTGCGCCCTGCCAGCCCATCACACCCGCGATCTCGCGGCCCATGTAGCGCGTGCCGATGCCGTCAGCGCTGGCCGGCGCGGTGGTGTAGCGCTGGGCTTGCGCCGTGGCGGCAGTGCACCACAGGCTGCCGGTGATGAGTGCTGCGGCGCAGGCTTGCAGAACGCGTGGGTGCATCGCGGGTGACCTCGTTGCCGGTTGATCGGCGATTGAACCAGAAGGCGTTAAGCCGCGCGGCCGAGGGTCAATGCGGCGCTCTTGCGCGGCAGCCGGCTCCGCGCTGCGCCGTACACTGCGCCGCCGCGTGCTGTGCAGTCCTGCGCCGCGCCGCACGGCGCCACCCGCGAGCGGCTCGAATCGTTCTTCAACCCCATCCCCCCACCGCCATGCCCTTCGCCTCGCTCGGCCTGTCCCCCGCACTTGCTGACGCGGCGCGCGCGCGGGGCTACGTGCAGCCCACGGCAGTGCAGGCCGCTGCCATCCCCGCAGTGCTGGCCGGCCGCGATGTGCTGGCCTCGGCACAGACCGGCTCGGGCAAGACGGCCGCGTTCGCGCTGCCCTTGCTGCAGCACATCGAAGCGCAGGCGAGCACCGAGACACAGGCGCCACGCTCGACCCGCACGGCGGTGCAGGTGTTGATCCTGGTGCCCACGCGCGAGCTCGCGGCCCAGGTCGGCGAGACCATGCACGCATTGGCGCAGCACCTCGCTGCGAAGGTCAAGGTGGCGGCCGTGTTTGGCGGTGTCTCGATCAACCCGCAGATGATGGCGCTGCGCGGCGGTGCCGACGTGGTGGTGGCCACCCCCGGCCGGCTGCTCGACCTCATCGAACACAACGCGCTGCGGCTCGGCAGCGTGGCGACGTTGGTGCTCGACGAGGCCGACCGCCTGCTCGACGCCGGCTTCGCCGACGAGCTGGCGCGCGTCATGGCGCTGCTGCCGGCGCAGCGCCAGAACCTGCTGTTCTCGGCCACCTTCCCGAGCGCGGTGCAGGCACTTGCGAGCACGTTGCTCGTCGAGCCCGTGCGCATCGACGTGAACCCTGCGCCAGACGAAGCCCCGCTCATCGAACAGCATGCAGTCGAGGTCGATGCATCGCGCCGCACGCAGCTGCTGCGCCACATGATCCACACCGGTGGCTGGGCCCGCGTGCTGGTGTTCGTGGCAACGCAGTACACCGGCAACACGGTCGCGAGCAAGCTGCGCGGCTTGGGGCTCAACGCGCGGCCCTTCCACGGCGACCTGAGCCAGGGCGCACGCACCCACGTGCTCGACGATTTCAAGTGCGGCCGGGTGCAAGTGGTGGTCGCCACCGACGTGGCCGCGCGCGGCCTCGACATCACCGACTTGCCGGTGGTCGTGAACTACGACTTGCCGCGCTCGGCGGTCGACCACACCCACCGTATCGGCCGCACCGGCCGCGCCGGTGCGAGCGGCCTGGCGGTCAGCTTCATCTGCGCCGACGTGGCGGGCAGCGAAGCGCACTTCCGCCTGATCGAGAAGCGCCAGGGCTCGCGCGTGCCGCGCGAGCGCATCGTGGGCTTCGAGCCGGCTGCAGCAGCCATGCCGGCGGCGGCGCTGGGTGGCATCAAAGGCAAGCGCAAGAGCAAAAAGGACAAGCTGCGGGAGGCGGCGGCACCGGCGTGATGACGCCCAGCGCGCTCGATCACGCCACCGTCCAGTCTTCGACCGACAACCCCTCGACCCTGCGAAAGGCTTGATCGTTCGTCACCAGCACCGCCCCAACGGCCAGCGCATGGCCGGCAATCAAGGTGTCGAGGTTGCCCATCGGCGTGCCCAGGCGTTCCAGTGAAGCGCGCAGCGCCCCATAGCGCTCCGCTGCGGCGCTGTCCCAGGCCAGCACATCCAGCCGCACCAGGAATTCGCGCACGGCGTTCTTGAGCGCAGTGGCGTCAGGCCGGCGCGCCAGCCCATAGACCAGCTCGCCCTGCGTCACCGCCGACACGCACAACTGCGCCATCGGCACCGCCAGCAGCCGCGCCTTCAACGGGGCACTCGCCCCCCGGATCAAGAAGCTCGCGATGTTCGTGTCGAGCATGAAGCGCGGCGTCGGCGCCGCGGACGGCAGCACGGCGGCCATCAGAACAAGGCGCGTGGCTGGGCCGGCGCATCGCCTCGGTCCGCCAGGAAGTCCGCCGGAATGTCGAGCGTGGCCACCAGATCGAAGAACGTATCCCAACCCCCGGGCCGGCGCGACAACACCACGTCCCCCGTCGCCTCGTCGCGGCGGATGTAGACCTCGGCTTCCGAGAACCGAAACGCGGCCGGCAGCCGCACGGCCTGGCTGCGGCCGTTCATGAACACTTTGGCGACATCAGACATGGGCGTCTCCGTGATACATCTCGGAGTCTATACCGCGCTCACGCGACCCGCAGGCGGCGGGTTGTGGATCGCCAGCGCCCGCCCGATGCGCCCCCTTGCAACCGTGGTGCGCGGCACCTTCGTGTTGAACCACGAGCGCACGTCGGCATCGAGGCCGATGCCGTGCATGTAGTTGTAGATCGCCTTCTTCAGTGCCACGCCGAGCATGTCGTGGTCCACGCCGGTCGGGTCGATGAACCCGACGTCGTTCTTCGCGAACGACACCGGCGCCAGCGGCACGAGCGTGACGCCGTATTCATGCGGCGCCTTGCCCACCGGTGAGTGCACGGTGCATGCGAAGCGGTGGAAGAAGCCGCTCTGGATGCAGCCGGCTTCGAACAGCTGGCGCACGTATTCGAGCGCATCGACCGTGTCCTGCACCGTCTGCGTCGGGAAGCCATACATCAGGTACGCATGCACCAGCACGCCGGCATCGGTGAAAGCCCGCGTCACGCGCGCCACCTGCTCGACCGACACGCCCTTCTTCATCAGCTTCAGCAGCCGGTCGGAGGCCACCTCCAGCCCGCCGGAGATGGCGATGCAGCCGCTCTCGGCGAGCAACTCGCACAGCTCGGGCGTGAAGGTTTTTTCGAAGCGGATGTTGCCCCACCAGCTGATCGCCACGTTGCGCCGCAGCAGCTCTTCGGCCAGTGCCTTCAGCGCCTTCGGCGGCGCAGCTTCGTCGACGAAGTGAAAGCCCGTCTGCCCGGTCTCCTTGACGATGGCCTCGATGCGGTCGACCAGCGTCTCGGCGCTCGCCGCATCAAAGCGCGAGATGTAGTCCAGGCTCACGTCGCAGAAGCTGCACTTCTTCCAGTAGCAGCCGTGCGCCACGGTGAGCTTGTTCCAGCGGCCGTCCGACCACAGCCGGTGCATCGGGTTCAGCATGTCGAGCAGCGAGAGGTAGCGGTGCAAATGCAGGCCGTCCCAGGTGGGCGTGCCCACGTCGGCGAAGGGCACGTCGGCCTCACCGATGTCGATGTACTTGACGGTGCCCTCGTGTCGCACGAACGTGCGCGACAAACGGCCCGCACCGCGCTTGCCGTCGAAGTGTTCCAGCAGCGCCAGCAGCGGGCGTTCGCCGGCGTCGAGCGTCACCGCGTCGAAGTAGTCGAACACGCGCGGCTCGCTCAGCTCGCGCAGTTCGGTGTTGACGAAGCCGCCGCCGAGCACGGTGCGGATGTGCGGATGCTGTGCCTTGATCGTCTGCGCAATCCGGAAGGCGGCGTACACCGCGCCAGGGAAAGGCACTGACACGAGCACCACGTCGGGCCGGTGCTTCGCGATGGCGGCCAGCGTGAGCGCGGCCAGTGTTCGGTCGATCAGGTTCGGCGCGGCCGCGAGCGACTGCGCGAGCGGCTCGAAGGTCGGCTGGCTCATCGCGAGCTGCTCCGCATAGCGCACGAACTCGAAGCGCGCATCGACCGCGTCGCGCAGCACGTCGGCCAGGTCGTTCAAGTACAGCGTGGCCAAGTGGCGCGCGCGGTCTTGCTGGCCGAGTGCGCCGAAGGCCCACGCGAGCGGGTCGCCGCCTTCCGGATCGTCGGGGTCAATGTAGACATCGAGCGACGCGAAGCGCGGGCCTTCGGGCAGGAAGCTGCGGGTGACGATGCGGTGCGCGACCGTGGCGTCGCGCCCCTGCAGGAAGGCGATGGTCGGGCCGATGGTGGCGGCATAGCGCGCAAAGTCGGCATCGAAGGCCGTGACGAGCGGCGTGCGCTGCGCCAACGGCAACGCATGGATGCGCTCGCGCACGGCATGCAAGCCTTCGTTCGAGAACAGTTCGAGCACGAGCGCCAGCGCCAGGTCTTCCTGCACCGCGTCGACGCCGCGCGAGCGCAGGAAGCCCGTGAGGTACGCGGTCGACGGGTAGGGCGTGTTCAGCTGCGTCATCGGCGGGATGACCGACAGCACGCGTTGGGTCGTCATGTGGCCAACCTCGCGCCAACGCGCCGCTGCCCGCGCACGCGGCCGAGCAGGAACAACGCGATTGACAGGTTCAACAGGTTCCAGCCGATGCCGTTGATGAACGCGGCGTGGTACGAGCCGGTCAGGTCGAACACCTTGCCCGACAGCCAGCCGCCGAGCGCCATGCCGAAGAGTGTGGCCATCAGCACCGTGCCCACCCGAGCGCCGGCCTCCCGGGCCGGGAAGTGCTCGCGCACGATGATCGCGTAGCTCGGCACGATCCCGCCCTGGAACAGGCCGAACAGCGCCGAGATCGCGTACAGCGACACCAGTGAATCGAAGGGCAGGAACAGCAGCAGCGCCAAGCCCTGCAGCACCGAGCCGAGCAGCAGCGTGCGCAGGCCGCCGATGCGGTCGCAGATCGCGCCGCTGACGAGCCGGCTGACGATGCCGCAGCTCAGCATCAGCGACAGCATCTGCGCCCCGCGCGCGGGGCCGAAGCCGAGGTCGCCGCAGTAGGCCACGATGTGCACTTGCGGCATCGCCATCGCCACGCAGCACGCCACGCCGGCCACGCACAACAGGGCCTGCGCGTGGTTGAGGCTGAGGCCGAACGGCCGCATCGATGGGGTCGGCGTGCCAGCCTTGGCGCTGGCCGACGGCGTGGGGGTGGCGGCCGATGCGAGTGCCGTTGCACCGACCGCCAGCGGCGGCCGTGCGCGCATGCGCAGTGCGATCAGCGGCATCGTCACGAGGCAGAACACGCCCAGGCCGATGTAGGTGTGGCGCCAGCCGGCCACCTCGACGAAGTGCTGCACGATCGGCGGCCACACCGCGCCGGCCAGGTAGTTGCCGCTGGCGCAGATGGCCACCGCAATGCCGCGGCGCTTGACGAACCAGAGTGACGTGTCGGCCACCAGCGGCGCGAACGTGGCCGCACTGCCCAGCGCGCCGAGCAGCACGCCGTGGATCAACGCGAACGCCATCAAGCTGCCCGCCATCCCCGCCGCGATGAAGCCCGCCCCCAGCCCGCAAGCACCGACCAGCACGACCGCCATCACGCCGAATCGGTCTGCGGCTTTGCCCATCGCGATACCGCCGAGGCCGAAGCCGACCAGCAGCAGCGTGTAGGGCAAGGTTGCGTCGGCCCGTGCCACGTTGAACTCGGCCTGCACCGCAGGCAGCACGACCGCAATCACGTACATGGCGCCACTGCCGATGGTCATCAGTGCCAGCGTGGCGAGAAGGCGCGTCCAGGCGTAGCGGGAGTCGGCTTCGTGGCGAACCGCGGGCGCGGTGGGGAGCGTGGGCATGATGCGATTGTCGTGCGCAGGCCGAATCACGCGTGCCCGGTGCGCTTTCTACAATCGTCCGGCACCAAGGAGAACCCATGATCGTCGAGCGCATCTGGACCGGCAACGCCTACCGCAACTACAACTACCTGATCGCCTGCCCCGAGAGCGGCGAGGCCCTGGCCATCGACCCGCTCGACCACGTCAAGTGCCTGGCCGCTGCCAAGGCGAAGGGCTGGCAGATCACGCAGATCCTCAACACCCACGAGCACCACGACCACACCGGCGGCAACGCGGTCGTGGTGGCCGCCACCGGCGCCAAGGTGATTGCGCACCACCTGGCAGGCAAGAGCATCGACAACGTCAGCCGGGGCGTGAAGGCGGGCGACGTGATCAAGGTCGGCCGCACCGTGGAGCTGGAATGCCTGGACACGCCGGGCCACACGATGTGCCACATCTGCCTGCGCGCGCACGGCGACGAGCCGGCGCTGTTCTCGGGTGACACGCTCTTCAACGCCGGTGCCGGCAACTGCCACAACGGCGGCAACGTGGCGGCCATGTACGCGAGCTTCGCCGAGCAGATCGCGAAGCTGCCCGACGCCACGCGCGTGTACGCCGGGCACGACTACATGGAGAACAACCTCAAGTTCACGCTCGACCGCGAACCCGACAACGCCGCTGCGCACGCGCTGCTGCAGGCCGCCACTGGCCACGACGCGGCCACCGCGCGTGTGACCACGCTCGGCGAGGAGAAGACCTTCAACACCTTCATGCGCCTCTCAAACCCGAGCGTGATCGCCGCGCTGCGCGTGAGCTTCCCCGAGTTGCCGGATCAGCCCGATGCGCAGACCGTGTTCACCAAGCTGCGGGAGCTGCGCAACAGTTGGTGAAAAGACCAGGTCATTCACCGCAGAGGGGCGGAGTTTGCGGAGTTGGCGCAGAGTCAAAAATGACCTGCATTCAACTCTGCGAACCTCCGCCAACTCCTTTGACTCTGCGGTGAAGGCTGTTGTTTTCAATGGCCCGGAGTCTGCACTCGCAGAACACACTCCGTTCAGCCTGGGTTCATGGAGCGGCCGGCAAGATGCCCTCACTGCAACTTCCGCATCGACCCAGGAGCCCACCATGAAACACATCGCCCTTGCTGCCCTGCTCGCCACCACCGCCGTTGCTGCGCAGGCCCACACCTACTTCGACAGCGCCCGCGTGAGCAACGTCGAGCCGCGCTACGAGAACGTTCGCGTGCCGCGCCAGGAGTGCAGCAACCAGTGGATCAACGAGCCGCGCGAGACCCGCCGTGATGGCGGGCGCAGTGGGCGCGAATACGGCGGCGCCGTGCTCGGTGGTGTGGCCGGCGCGGTGCTCGGCCACCAGGTCGGCGCCGGCCGCGGCCGTGATGCCGCAACAGCCATTGGCGCGGTGCTCGGTGCCTTCACCGGCGACCGGCTCGCCAACCGTGACCGCTGGGACGAGCCCGAGCAAGCCGCGCGCGAGGTCACGACCTGCCGCAATGTGGAAGACGTGCAGTCCCGCATCAACGGCTACCAGGTCACCTACGAGTACCGTGGCCAGCAGTTCACGACGCTGATGAACGAGAACCCGGGGCAGTTCGTGAAGGTGCGGGTCTCGGTGGAACCTGTGGGACGATAGTCACGCCATGAATGACCTTGCCCAACGCGTCGCCAGACTCATCGCCACGCCCCTCGCCGCCGCGCTGCTCGTGCTGGCCACGCCGGCCTGGGCCGACGTCGGCCGCGACGAGGCGGCCGCCACGGCGCAGCGCGTGGCGAGCGGCCGCGTGCTCTCGATCGACAAGACCGAGGCCGAGCGCCGCCCGGCCTGGCGCGTCAAGGTGCTGACGGCGCAAGGCGATGTGCGCGTGATCCTGATCGACGCCGCCACCGGCCGCGTCATCGGCTGACCTCGAAGGGGCACATCGGCGTGCGCCTGCTGCTGGTCGAAGACGACGCGGCCTTGCGGCTCGGCCTGGCACGCCAGCTCGAAGCCGAGGGCTACCGCGTCGACCAGGCGGCCGACGGCGAAGACGGGCTGTTCCAGGCGCGCGAGTACCCGGTCGATCTGGCCATCGTCGACCTCGGCCTGCCCAAGCTCGGTGGCCTGAACGTGGTGAAGAGCCTGCGCGCCGATGGCCGCCTGCTGCCGATCCTGATACTCACCGCGCGCGGCAGCTGGCAAGACAAGGTCGTGGGCCTGGAGGCCGGCGCCGACGACTACCTCGTCAAGCCGTTCGAATACCCCGAGCTGGCGGCGCGCATCAAGGCCTTGCTGCGGCGCTCGCTGAAGGCCGCGTCCGACGTGCTCACGTTGGGTGCAATTGCCGTCGACTTCTCGGCTCAGAGCGCCAAGCTCGATGGCGCGCCGGTCGAGCTGACGGCGTTCGAATACCGGCTGCTCGAATACCTGGTGCGCGAGCGCGCGCGAGTGGTCAGCAAGCAGGAGCTGTCGGACTACCTCTACCCGCACGACGAAGACCGCGACAGCAACGTGCTCGAAGTGCTGATCGGGCGGCTGCGCCGCAAGCTCGACCCGGCCGGCACGCTCGCGCCCATCGAGACGCTGCGCGGGCGCGGCTACCGGTTCACGCTCGGATGAGGTGGACGGGCTCCATCCGTGCGCGCCTGATGCTCGGCGCCACGGTGGTGCTCGTGGCCTTCGTGGCAGCTGCCGGCTGGGCGGTGCAGCGCGCCCATGCCGACAGCGTGCGCACGGCGCGCTTCGCGCAGTTGCAAAGCACCGTCTACCTGCTGCTCGCCGGCGCCGAACTGGATGAGCGCGGCGCGCTCGTCATGCCGCCGTCGTTCCCCGAGCCGCGCCTGTCGCTGCCCGGCTCGGGGCTGTACGCGAACGTGGTGAACGTGGCGCGCGGCGAGGCGTGGCAGTCGCCGTCGGCGGTGGGCATCGGAGCACCTTTCATGCGCAGCGTCGCAGTGGGCGAGTGGCGCTTCGACACCGTCAGCGCGGGCGGCCATCAGTACCTCGCGATCGGCTACGGCGTCAACTGGGCCGGGCGCGCGCGGCCATCGCCGCTGGTGCTGTCGGTGCTGGAAGACAAGGCCGAGTTCGACCGCGAGGTCAGCGTGTTCGAGCGCACCTTGTGGGCATGGCTCGGCGGCGCTGCGGCCTTGCTCCTGCTGTCGCAGACGTTGCTGCTCAAATGGGGCCTGGCGCCGCTGCGGCGCGTGGCGCGCGAGGTCGGCAACATCGAGCAAGGTGCGCAGCAAGGCGTGGAAGGCCGCTACCCGTCGGAGATCTCCACCCTTACTAGCAACCTCAACACCTTGATCACGCAAGAGCGCACGCGCCAGACGCGCTACCGCGAGGCCTTGAGCTTCCTCGCGCACAGCCTCAAGACACCGCTGGCCGTGCTGCGCACCGGCCTTGCCGAGCCGGCCGCGCTGCCAGCGGTCGTGACCGAGCAGGTGGCGCGCATGGACGGCATCGTGGCGCACCAGCTGGCCCGCGCGGCCGCCGGTGGCTCGTCGCGCTTTGCGCCGTACTTGCCGCTGGCCTCGGTCGCGAGCCGGGTGCGCGATTCGCTGGTCAAGGTCTATGCCGACAAGGGGCTCGCGTTCACCCTCGATCTGCCCGCCGACCTGGCCTGGCGCATCGACGAAGGCGACGCTTTCGAGATGCTCGGCAACGTGATGGACAACGCCGCCAAATGGGCGCGCCACCGCGTCGCCGTCAGCGCGCAGCGCGAGGGCCGCAAGCTCCATCTGCGCGTCGATGACGATGGGCCAGGCTTCGGTGACACGCAGTCCATCCTGCAACTGCACGTGCGTGGCGACGAGAAGGTGACCGGCCACGGCGTCGGCCTGGCCGTCGTCAACGACCTGGTGGCCAGCCACGACGGCGAGCTGACGCTGTCGCGGGCTGACCTGGGCGGGGCACGGGTCGACATCGTGCTGCGGGCTGGTTGAACGATCTCGGGTTCGTTCAGGAAGCGTTCACGCACGGGCGCGCAAGATAACTTCATCGCAACCCGAGGAGTCATCCATGAAGCGTTCCCTGTCTTCCCGATTCGCCGCCGCCGCCGTGTTTGCCGCCGCCGCGCTCGGTGCCGTAACTGCCGCGCAAGCGCACACCGATGTCTTCTTCACCATTGGCGTTCCGGCCCGTTCGGTCTACGTGGAACCGCAGCCGGTGTACGTGCAGCCGCAGCCGATCTATGTTCAGCCGCGGCCGATCTATGTGCAACCGGGCGTGCAGCCGGTCTACGGCTACGAGCGCTACGAGCGCCCGTGGCAGCCGTCGTACGAAGCCCAGTTCGAGCGTGAAGGTGCTTGGCGTCACACCGAGTGGCGGCACCGCAAGTGGGCGCGCCGCCATCACCACGACCGCGACGACCCCCGCTCGCACGGCTGGGACCGCGACCGCGACTGACGCCGCGCCGCAGCGAGAGGAGTACGCTCCTCCCCCGCACGCGAATCGGAGAACAGCCATGGTCAGCAAGAACACGGTCTGCCTCTGGTACGAAGGCACGGCGCTGGACGCCGCGCGCTTCTATGCCGAGACGTTCCCGGACAGCGCCGTGGGCGCGGTTCACCGCGCGCCGGCTGACTACCCCTCGGGCAAGCAAGGCGATGTGCTGACGGTGGAGTTCACGGTGATGGGAATTCCTTGCCTCGGCTTGAACGGCGGGCCGATCTTCAAGCACAGCGAGGCGTTCTCGTTCCAGGTGGCGACCGACGACCAGAACGAGACCGACCGCCTCTGGAACGCGATCATCGGCCACGGTGGCCAGGCGAGCCAATGCGGCTGGTGCAGGGACAAATGGGGCCTGTCGTGGCAGATCACCCCGCGCGCCTTGAGCGCCGCCATCAGCGACCCCGACCCGGCCGCAGCCAAGCGCGCCTTCGAGGCGATGATGCAGATGACCAAGATCGACATCGCGTTGGTCGAGGCGGCGCGGCGGGGTTGATGCAACAGCGCCAGCGATTGCGATCTTCTAGTCCGAGTTCTCCGTCGACAACTCCGCCTGGCGCAACACGAGCTGCGTCGCTCCTTCTGCAAGGTCTGGTGGGTATCCGTACTTGGCCAGCAGCCGGCGCACATTGCGGCGCAGGGTTGCCCTGACTGACTCGCGCTCTGTCCAATCGAGCTTGGGCATCTTCTTGACCATTTCGGTCAGCTCGCGGGCCAGCAGCCGCAGCGTATCGCTCTTCATCGCCTCTCTCGCCGATCCGTTTTCGGCGAGCGCGTCGTAGAACGCAGTCTCCTCATAGCTCAGGCCAAGCGCTTGGCCGTGGCTCAGAGCGCTGCGCAGATGCTTCGCCAGGTCGATGAGCCGCGAGATCATCTCGGCGGTGCTGATCGCCTTGTTCGTGTAGCGCAGCATGGCGTCTTCGAGCGCCTCGCGCAGCTTCTTGCTCTGCACGAGGTTCGTGCGCTCGGTGCTGCGGATCTGGTCACTCAGCAGCTTGCGCAGCGTCTCAAGCGCCAGGTTTTTCTGCTCCAACGCAGCCACTCGGCCGAGGAACTCGTCGCTGAGGATGTCCAGGCGCGCTTCTTCCAGCCCGGCCACGGCGAACAAGTCGATCACTTCGTCGGCATCGACGGCACCGCCGATGACCTGGCGCACTGCGGCGTCGATGTCGCGCTGGCGAGCGCGGCCAGCGCCGGCTCCGTCATCGTCGGCCAGCCGCTTGCGGATCATCGCTGCGACGCGCTGAAAGAAGGCCAGATGCGGCGTGATGGCTTCGGTCTCCGGCCTCGGCACCGCCAGCGCAAAGGCCGCAGACAGCTCCTTCACCAACGTGCGCAGCCGTTGCCAGCCCTCGTCCTGCCCGAACACATGGTCGACGGCATCCAGGTACACCGTCAGCACGGCCTGCGGCGCGGCATCGAGCGCCGGCTCATAGCTGCAGCCGTGGAAGAAGCTGCGCAGCTTCTCGAACGCGGCCTGCATCGCGGGCACTGCTTCGTCCTGCACCTTTCTCACCGCCTCACCCGTGCCGCCGGCCTGCGTGTAGGTTGCCAGCGCATCGGCCAACTGATCGGCCAGCCCCAACAGGTCCACGATCAGGCCGCCCGGCTTGTCGCCATAGACGCGGTTGACGCGCGCGATGGCTTGCATGAGGTTGTGCCCTGCCAGCGGCTTGTCCAGATACATCGTGTGCGCCGGCGGGCAATCGAAGCCGGTCAGCCACATGTCGCAGACGATCACCAGCCGCAGGTCGTCGCCCGGCGCCTTGAAGCGCTCGGCCAG
>JANNBF010000162.1:0-8857 GCA_031385155.1 Rhizobacter sp. | reverse complement strand
GCCCCGCGACGCGCGGGTTCTCGGCGGTGGCGCGCATTGCGCGGCCGAGCTTGGTCTTGTTGACGAGGTACATCAGGCCGCTGAGCGTGATGGCCGTGACGACCAAGATCATGATCTGCACGTTGTTGATGACCGCACCGCCGATGTTGTACGGCTCGCTCGGCAGCAGGATCGGGAACGACTTGTAGTTCGGCTTCCAGATGATCATGGCCAGCGTCTGCAGCAAGAGGCTCATGCCCATCGCCGTGATCAGCGGTGCCAGGCGCGGGGCGTTGCGCAGCGGCCGGTAGGCGATCTTCTCGATGCTGTAGTTGAGCACACAGCACACCACCACGGCGGCGATCAGCCCGATCAGCAGCAGCACCCAGCCCGGCAGCCCGCTGCCAGCCAGCACGGTGACGACCGTCCAGCTCGTGAGGGCACCGACCATCAGCACCTCGCCGTGCGCGAAGTTGATGAGGTTGATGATGCCGTAGACCATCGTGTAGCCCAGTGCGACCAGCGCATAGACGCTGCCCAGCACCAGGCCATTGATGATCTGCTGGATGAAGGTGTCCATTCTTTGAAGTTCCTCGTTGACGTCGCATTGGCGTTAGCAATATTCCGGCCACCGCGTTCCGTGCGGGCCGGCACTTTCTGCGCGGCTGGATTCTATGGAGCACGGCGAGGCGCGCCCGGCTCTGACTTCCCGGATGACAAGCGCCGAGTTTGGTGTCAGGCAGCGCCCCGGCTCACGCGGCAGTTCAGCGCCTTCGCGCGGCTTCGTCGTTGCGTTCGCGCAGCGACTGCAGCTTCTCGCCGATGCGGATCTCCAGCCCACGATCCACCGGCTGATAGAAGGCTTGCGCTGCCACGTCGTCGGGCCAGTAGCGCTCGCCGGCCGCAAAGCCACCGGCCTCGTCGTGGGCGTAGCGGTAGCCCTGGCCGTGCCCCAGACCCTTCATCAAGGCCGTGGGCGCATTGCGCAGGTGCATCGGCACCGCACGCGTGCCGTCGTTCTTGATGAAGGCGCGTGCCGCCTTGTACGCGGTATAGACCGCGTTGCTCTTCGGCGCGACGGCCAGGTAGACCACGGCCTGCGCCAGCGCGAGTTCGCCCTCGGGCGAGCCCAGCCGCTCGTAGGTTTCGGCGGCGTCGAGCGTCAGGCGCAGCGCGCGCGGGTCGGCCAGGCCGATGTCTTCGCTGGCCATGCGCACGAGCCGGCGCACGGCATAGCGCGGGTCCACGCCGCCGTCGAGCATGCGCACGAACCAGTACAGCGCGGCATCGGGGTCGCTGCCGCGCACCGCCTTGTGCAGCGCCGAGATGGTGTCGTAGAACTGGTCGCCGCCCTTGTCGTAGCGGCGCAGCTGCTCGCCGAGCGACTGCTCCAGCAGCGGCTCGTCGATGGCGCTGGCCCCAGCCGCCATGCCCGCGAGGTTCTCGTAGGTGTTGAGCAGCCGGCGCGCGTCGCCATCGGCGTAGGCGATCAGCCGGTCTCGCGCCGCATCGGTCAACGCCGGCGCGTGCAGCTCTGCCTGCGCACGCAGCAGCAGCTCGGCCTGATCGGCGGCAGCCATCGACTTCAGCACATGCACCGTGGCGCGCGAAAGGAGCGCCGAGTTGACCTCGAACGACGGGTTCTCGGTGGTCGCGCCGATGAAGGTGAACAGCCCCGATTCGACATGCGGCAGGAACGCATCCTGCTGCGATTTGTTGAAGCGGTGCACCTCGTCGACGAAGAGCACCGTGCGCCGGCCTTGGGCCAGCACCGACTGGGCACGCTCGACCGCTTCTCGGATGTCTTTGACCCCGCCGAGCACGGCCGAGATGGCGATGAACTGGGCGTCGAACGCATCGGCCATCAGACGCGCCAGCGTGGTCTTGCCGGTGCCGGGCGGGCCCCACAGGATCATCGAATGCAGCCGGCCCGAGTCGAACGCCACGCGCAGCGGCTTGCCAGGCCCGAGCAGGTGCTGCTGGCCGATCACTTCATCGAGTGTTTTCGGGCGCAGCCGCTCTGCAAGCGGCGCTTGTGGTGCTTGTGGTGAGCTTGCGCTGTCGAGCAGGCCGGGCTGCGTGGGCATGGCTCGATTGTGGCAGCGCGAGGGTACGCTGCTAGAGTCGCTCGCCTTGCTTTGGCCCGGGCCTGACCATGCGAAGAATGATCAAGTGGCTGGCGGCCACGACGCTGCTTGCCGTGCTGCTTGCCGGTGCGTTGTTTGTCAACGTGTGGTGGTTCAAGCCGGTCTCCATCGACGCGTTCTATGCGCGCATGTTCGCGAGGTTCGCACTCGCGCGGCCCGAGATGCTGAGCAGCCTGCGCGCCCTGCCTGCCTGGGCCGACTTCTACAGCGCAAAGCTCGATGATGCTTCGCCCGAGCAGGATGCGCGCGACGCGGCGGCGGTGGCAGGCAACCTGGCCCTGCTTCGCCGCTACGACCGCAACACGCTCGACCGGGAACAGCGCCTGTCGTACGACACGTTGGAGTACTTCCTGCGCTCGCAGGCCGAAGGCGACACCTGGCGCCTGGCGGAATTCCCGGTCACGCAGCTCGGCGGCATCCACACGTCGTTGCCGAACCTGATGGTGCAGGTTCATCAGGTCAACAGTGCCGGCGATGCAAGCGACTACGTGGCCCGCCTGAATGCATTCCCGCCCAAGTTCGACCAGACGCTGGCGAACATGGTGCTTCGCGAAGGCCGGGGCTACTCGCCACCTCGCTTCGCCGTCGACAAAGCGCTGGCGCAGATGCAAGCCTTCACGGCCAACCCACCGCGCGAGAACCTGCTCTACCTCGACCTGAAGGCCAAGCTCGACAAGACTCCGCCCGGCACTGTGGACTCGGCCACGCGCGACCGTCTGCTGGCGCAGGCCGAAGCCGCCATCACCCACAGCGTGTTGCCCTCTTACCGGAAGCTGATCGACCACATGACGGCACTTGCGCTGAAGACGCAGGGCAACGACGGCGCCTGGCACCTGCCCGATGGCGACGCCTACTACGCCTGGTGCGTGCGCAGCCACACCACGACCGACCTCACGCCGACGCAGTTGCACGCCTTGGGCCTGACCGAGGTGGAGCGCATCGGCGCGGAGATGGACGCGATCCTGAAGGCGCAAGGCCGAAGTGCCGGCAGCGTCGGTGCACGGCTGCAGGCGCTCGCTCGCGAACCTGCGCAGTTGTTCCCGAACACAGACGACGGGCGCCAGGCCGTGCTGGCGCGCTTCCAGGCCATCCTCGACGAGGTGAACGCCGGGCTCGGCAACGCCTTCGATGTGCGGCCCAAGCTCGGCGTCGAGGTGCGGCGGATGCCGGCGTTCAGTGAGGAAGGCGCGCCTGAGGCCTACTACCAAGACGGCTCGATCGACGGCACGCGCCCGGGCGCATTCTTCGTCAACCTGCGCGACTTGAACCTGATCGCCAAGTACTCGATGCGCACGCTGGCCTACCACGAGGGCATCCCGGGCCACCATTTCCAGGTCACGGTCGCGCAGCAGATGGAAGGCGTGCCGTTCTTCCGCAAGGTCATTCCGTTCACCGCCTACGTCGAGGGGTGGGCGCTGTATGCGGAGCGCCTGGCGTTCGAGCTGGGCTTCGAGCGCGACCCGCTCGACAACCTCGGGCGTCTGCGCGACGAGATGTTCCGCGCGGTGCGGCTGGTCGTGGACACGGGCATCCATGCAAAGCGTTGGACCCGCGAGCAGGCCGTCGCCTACATGCTCGATAAGACCGGCTTCGACGAGCCCTCGGCCGTGACCGAGATCGAGCGCTACTTCGTGGACCCTGGCCAGGCGCTGGCGTACAAGGTCGGCATGATGAAGATCTTGGCGCTGCGCGAGAAGGCTCGCGCAGCGCTCGGCGCGAAGTTCGATCTGGCCCAGTTCCACAACCAGGTGCTGGCGCACGGCGCGCTACCGCTGGTGGTGCTGGAATGGGTGATCAACGATTGGATCACTGAGCGCGGCGCAAAGAACTGAAGCGGCGCGGTGGCGAGTGGCACTGAACCGACGCGTCGGCACGTCGGCACGTCGGCACGTCGGAGGCTACTGCTCGATGACGTCGGCGCCCTTCGGCGGCGTGAACCGGAACGCGTCGTCCGCGAAGCTGATGCCGGTCGCGAGCTGGCTGAAGGTGAGTACCGAGTGCTGACCAAACGCGTCGTGAATGTCGAGCACCGCGAGATCCTTGCCTTTGAAGCCGAGCGCCACCGACTTGAACGCGCCGTCTTTCTGCTTCGGCGTGGCCTGGGCCCAATCGAGGCCGTCTTTGGATTGAAGCGCGGCAAGGTCGAAATCCTTGTCGAGCGCGCCACCGGCCAGCAGCGCTGCCGGCGTGGCGCCAAGGGCCGATGAGAACTTGCGTGAGCTGGCCTGGTTCAGGTCGGCGTCATAGATCCACACCTTCTGCCCATCGCCGACGATCAGTTGCTCGAACGGCTTGGCATACGCGAAGCGGAAACGGTTCGGCCGCGCGAACTCGAAGGTGCCGCTCGACGACTTCTTCTTCGCGCCATCCGGCGAAGTGACGACCTGCGTGAACTGGGCACGGCCGGTCTTCACATCGCGGATGAACTCGCGCAGGGTGTCGACCGCGTCGGCGCGGGCGACGACGCTTGCGGCCATCAGCAACACCGAAAGCAAAGAGACGAGGGGTTTGTTCATTCGGGGCGGCTCGGGACCATCAGGTCGCGGTTGCCGTTGGTGGACATGCTCGATACGAGCCCCGATTTCTCCATCTGTTCCAGCAGGCGGGCGGCACGGTTGTAACCAATGCGCAAGTGGCGCTGCACCAGCGAGATCGACGCGCGCTTGTGCTGCA
Organism: Rhizobacter sp.; assembly: GCA_031385155.1. GTDB lineage: Bacteria > Pseudomonadota > Gammaproteobacteria > Burkholderiales > Burkholderiaceae_C > LMDS01. Next base: position 4,058 of record JANNBF010000162.1, on the reverse strand, counting down.
GCACGATGGCCACCGCCTGGTCGTACATCGCGTCGCTTTCACCACCACCCATCACACCGCTTTCGCTGCTGAGCACATCACCGCCATCATCGAGCGTGCCGCCTTCGAGAATGCCTTCGATGTAGTTCGGGTCGCCCTGGCTCTTGAGGTAGCTGACCACGCGGTGCACTTCATCGTCGCTGACGAAGGCGCCGTGCACGCGGATCGGCAGGCCCGTACCCGACGGCATGTAGAGCATGTCGCCCATGCCGAGCAGCGCCTCGGCGCCCATCTGGTCGAGGATGGTGCGGCTGTCGATCTTGCTGCTGACCTGGAACGAGAGGCGCGTCGGGATGTTCGCCTTGATGAGGCCGGTGATCACGTCCACGCTCGGCCGCTGGGTCGCCAGGATCAGGTGGATGCCGCAAGCGCGCGCCTTCTGCGCGAGTCGGGCGATCAGCTCTTCGATCTTCTTGCCGACCACCATCATCAGGTCGGCCAATTCATCGATCACGATCACGATGAAGGGCAGGCGCTCCAGCGGCTCGGGCGCCTCGGGTGTCAGGCTGAACGGGTTCGGGATCAGCTCACCGCGCTCCTTCGCCTCGTCGAGCTTCTTGTTGTAGCTGGCCAGACCGCGCACGCCCATCTTGCTCATCAGCTTGTAGCGGCGCTCCATCTCGCCCACACCCCAGTTCAGCGCGTTGGCGGCCTGCTTCATGTCGGTGACGACCGGGCACAGCAGGTGCGGTCTGCCTTCGTAGACGCTCATCTCGAGCATCTTCGGGTCGATCAGAATGAGCCGCACATCGCGCGCCTCGGCCTTGTAGAGCAGGCTCAGAATCATCGCGTTGATGCCCACCGACTTGCCCGAACCGGTGGTGCCCGCCACCAGGCAATGCGGCATCTTCTGCAGGTCGGCGACCACCGGGTTGCCGACGATGTCTTTGCCCAGGCCCATGGTGAGCTGCGACGACGCGTCGTTGTAGATCTGCGAGCCCAGGATCTCCGACAGGCTGATGGTCTGCCGCTTCGGGTTCGGCAGCTCCAGCGCCATCGTCGTCTTGCCAGGAATGGTTTCGACCACGCGGATGCTGACCAAGCTCAGCGAGCGCGCCAGGTCTTTCGCGAGGTTCAGCACCTGCGCGCCCTTCACGCCGGTGGCGGGCTCGATCTCGTAGCGCGTGATCACCGGGCCTGGCGAGGCAGCCATCACGCGCACCTCGACGCCGAAGTCTTTGAGCTTCTTCTCGATCAGCCGCGACGTCATCTCCAGCGTCTCGGGCGTGACGCTCTCGGTGCGGGCCGGTGCGCTGTCGAGCAGGTCGACCTGCGGCAGCTTGGTGTCGACCAGTTCGGCGAACAGCGGCTTCTGCCGCTCCTTGACGACACGGGTGCTCTTGGGCACGTCGATCACAGCCGCTTCGATCACGATGGGCAGGTGGTCGACGTGATGCTGCTGCTCTTCCTCGACGACGATCTTGCGTTCGCGCAGCGCCTGCTCGCCGACGCGCTCGTCTTCGGCGCGCTCGGTGCGCAGTGCGCGCTGTGCGCGCCATGACTCGACCCAGGCGCCGATGCCTTCAGCCCAGCGCAGCCACGAGAAGCGCAGCGCGAGCGCAGCGCCCGCCACGAGTGCGGCGATCCACAGCACGCCCGAGCCGGCGAAGCCGAGCAGCTTCATGCTCGACGCGCCGAGCGTATAGCCCAGCGCACCGCCGGCATGCCCACCCGCGACCAGCGCTTCCCATTGGTACAGGCGGGTCCATTCGAGCGCTGCGCTGGCGGAGAGCAACAAAGCCACACCGACCCAAGCCAGCCAGGCCGGCCGCACGTGAGACGCAGCCGCCATCGCGGCAGGTTGTTCGCTGCGCAGCACGTCGGCTAGGGCGCCGAGCCAGGCGCGCAGGCCCACCACGACCGCCCACCACGCCGAGTAGCCGAAGATGAAGTAAGCAAGATCGGAGAACCACGCCCCGAGCAAACCGGCCTTGTTCAGTGGCAACGCCACGGCGCCGGAGGTCGAGAACGCAGGGTCGCCCGCGTGGTGCGTGGCCAGCGCCAGCACCGCCAACAGCCACAGCACGCCGGTGATCAACAACGCGAGTTGTGTGCGCCAACCGGGGCCTGCGTGCGGCGCCGCGCCGCCCCCGCGTGCATCACGCGCATCGCGCTGATAGGTGCCGGCGGAAGAGTGCGCCGGCAACGGCGCAGCGCCGTCGGAGCGCAACGAGCCGAGTGGAAATGTCATTCCTCGATTGTGGGCTATCGGGCGCCGCGAAGCGCCCGCCGCGCCGGTGCAGGCCGGGCGCGCGGCCGCTGTGTTTGCGGCCGATCCATCAGCTCGTCGTGAGCTGTTCCTTGATGACGACCGAGCCGTTCTCTTGCGTCTCGATCATGCCGCGCTCTTCCAGGTCTTTCATGACGCGGCTGACCATCTCGCGCGAGGCACCCACGACCTTGGCCAGGTCCTGGCGCGAAACCTTGTTGCGGATGACCTTCTTGTCGCCTTCCATCTCGGCCATGTCGAGCAGCGTGCGGGCGACGCGGCCGTACACGTCGAGCAGCGCGAGGGACTCGATCTGGCGGTCAGCGCTGCGCAGGCGCTGCACCAGGCCGCGCATGATGGCGTATGAAAGGCTGCTGTTTTCGGGCAGGCAGCGCGCGAACTCGGCACGGCCGAGGATCAGCATGTCGGTCTGCACCTCGGCGCGCACCGTCGCGGAATGCGGCTCGTTGTCGATCAGGCTCATCTCGCCCACGTAGTCACCCGGCTGCAGCACCGCCAGAATGACTTCACGGCCGCGCGAATCGGCCGTCAGCACGCGGGCCCGGCCGGTCAACAGAATGAACAGCGCGTTCGACTTCTTGTTGTGTTCCACCACGATCTCGCCTCGCCGGAACCGCCGCTTCACCACGCTGTCTGCGATGCCCTGCGCCTGATCGTTCGTCAGCAACGAAAACAGCGGCACGCGCCGGATGAGGTCGAGGTTGGAAAGCATTGCCATGTGAAACTGCCCTTTCGTGGCGTAGGTGTCGGCCCGGTGTGACCAGCGCGTGCGTTAAGTCTCGAACGCTTGCGGGTGATGCTTGAAACCCGGCTATTGTCACCATTAAGCGGTTGAATGCCAGCGGGGGTCGCCCCCATGTCAGACTCTCGCGTTGACTTGCATCCGCTTGCACGCGCGTCGTACCCGCGTTGCATTCGCGGTGCGGGCCGCACGCTCCCTTTCATCCCACCGTTCACCATGACTCAACCCACTACCCACGCCCGCGTGCTGATCCTTGGCTCCGGCCCGGCCGGCTACACCGCTGCCGTATACGCGGCGCGCGCCAACCTGGCGCCCATGCTCATCACCGGCATTGCCCAAGGCGGCCAGTTGATGACCACCACCGACGTCGACAACTGGCCCGCCGATGTCGACGGCGTGATGGGCCCGGCCTTGATGGAGCGCTTCCAGAAGCATGCCGAGCGTTTCAACACGAAGATCGTCTTCGACCACATCAATACGGTCGATCTGAGCCAGCGGCCGTTCACGCTGAAAGGCGACTCGGGCCAGTACACCTGCGACGCACTCATCATTGCGACCGGGGCGTCGGCCAAGTACATCGGCCTGCCTTCCGAAGAAGCGTTCATGGGCCGCGGCGTGAGCGGCTGCGCCACCTGCGACGGATTCTTCTATCGCGGGCAGGAGGTGTGCGTCGTGGGCGGCGGCAACACCGCTGTCGAAGAGGCGTTGTACCTGTCGAACATCGCGTCGAAGGTTCACCTGATCCACCGCCGCGACAAGTTCCGCGCCGAGGCCATCCTGGTCGACAAGCTGCACGCCAAGGTGGCCGAGGGCAAGATGCAACTGCACTTGTGGAACACGCTCGACGAGGTCCTGGGCGACGCTTCCGGTGTGACCGGCGTGCGCCTGCAAAGCACGCAAGGTGGCGGCACAGCGGAGTTGAAGCTGACCGGCTGCTTCATCGCCATCGGCCACCAGCCCAACACCGACATCTTCAAGGGCCAGCTGGAGATGAAGGACGGGTACATCCTGACGCAGTCCGGCCAGTCTGGCATGGCGACCATGACC
>JANNBF010000150.1:0-15710 GCA_031385155.1 Rhizobacter sp. | reverse complement strand
CTGAGAGAAAATTCATTCACCGCAGAGTTAGAGAAGTTGGCGGAGGAGCACAGAGTTCAAAACATTGAATTGGATTCCTCTGCGTGAACTCCGCCAACTCCGTCACTCTGCGGTGAATGAATTCATGCAGCCTCACTGGGTCAAATGAGACGTCAGAAGAAGAACGACAAGCCGCCGCTGAACGCGCGGTACTCGGTGCTCTTGGCGTCGTTCAACAAGGCGGTGTAGAGCGTGTAGTCGGCTCGCAGCACGAAGCGTTCGGTGAGGTAGTAGCGCAGCCCGAGCGTGGCGTTGGCGAGGTTGGCGTTGGTGGTCACGGCGCCGACGAGGCTGGTGTTGGGCACGTTCTTGAACTTGCCCAGGCCGACGCCGAAGAACGGCGAGATGCGCTGGTCCGACCACGGCTCGGCGTTCACGTTGACGTGCCACAGCGTGGTGCCCGAGAACACGCCCTGAACCTGCCCGACGGTGGCTTCCACGTTGAGCGAATCGCTGAAGCGCCAGGCCGTCCAGGCCTTCAGCATCGGCTCGGACTTGAACGCGCCCCAGGCCGCGCCCAGCTCGACGCGGCGGCGCAGGTAGTCGTCGACCGCCACGTCGCGGAAGGTCTTGCTGCTGCCGGCTTCGGTGAGCGTGCGCTCCATCTGCGCGCGCTGCACCCAGCCTTCCTTGCCGCTTCCGGTGCGCACCTTGAACCAGTCGGTGCGGCGCAGCGTGATCGCGACCCACTCTTCGCGCGCCGCCACATGGAACACCGGGTAGCCACGGCCCGGGCCGGTGTGCAGTTCGATGAACGCATCGGCGACCTGCACGCGTTCTTCTGCGGTATCCGCAGCGTGTGCTGGAGACGCAGCCAGCGTGCCAAGCGAGACAACCAGCGCCACGCCAAGCGCAGCGCATGGCGCTGCGAACCAGCGCGCGCTGCGCTGCGTTGCGGCGGTGTCGATCAGTCGGTGTTGCATGTGCCGGTCTTCGGGTCGTTCGGGGTGAACATGGCGTCGGCCGAGGCGCTGAACTCGTCTTGCCCTTGCGGGGCGGGGCGGTTGATCCAGTAGCGCATCAGCTTCGCGTTCGGGTCTTGATCGTTCGCGAAGATCAACCCGCCGCCGTGCAGCACGCCTTGCACCAGTGGCTTGGCGAGCAGGCGGCTTTGCGGCGGTGAGCCGGGCACCGTGGAGCCGAGCGCAGAGTAGTAGTTCTTGTACATGTCGGTCGCGCGCACCGCGTCGGGCGTGTTGGCCGCATTGCCCAAGTCCACCGGTGCGGCCGCGCCCACCACGCGCAGCGCGCCGCCGGTGCCCGACACGTTGTCATGGCAGCCCGAGGCGGCGCAGGTGTTGGTCGACACCACGCCGTTCACGTTGATCTGCAAGGGCGCCTTGAAGATCGGGTCGATGCACTTCTGGAAGTACACGAACGAGAGCTTCTGGCCCGAGGTGCCGGCCGGGTTGTCGACCAGCGGCGGGTTGCCCAGCGGGTTGCCGCTGCCGCCGCAGGCTGAAAGTGCGACGAGTGCGGCGAGTGCGGCGAGCGCTGCGCAGGCCGCAGCCCGCTTCAGCATGGGGCGTCGTTCCGGCATCGTCATGGCTTCGCACACCCGCTGGTGATCCACGCGGCGATGGCCACGTAGCCTGCGCTGCCCACGGGCAGCACGGCGTTCTTCTGCGTGACGGCACCGGCGGGGTGCGGCACCGTCGAGGGCCGCTTCAGCAGGTAGTTGGCCGCCGGCGTGCAGGTGTCGGAGATCATCGACAGCGTGGTGCCGAAGTCGCCTTCGGCATCGCCCGTCAACACGAAGCGGTTCTGCCGGAACGACGTGCCCGCCGCCGCACCCGAGCTGCCGATGGCCAGGTGGCAACCGGAAGAGCAGCTCGCGCGCAGCACCGGCAGCACCTGTGCGGCGAAGGTCTTCTCGTTCAGCGTCTGCACCTTCTGCACGCCACCGTCGAACGGGTTGTTGTAGTACTGGCCGCCCAGGTCCATCCACTCCGCGATCAAGCGCTTCTCGGCCGTGTTCAGCATCAGCGCGTGGTTCGGCGCGGTGCTCGGCGGCGCGGGGTGCGCGGTGCGTGCCTCAGCGCTCGCCTTGAGCACATCACCGAACAGGATCTCGGTCAGGCGGCTTGCGCGCGCCATGCCGCCGGCGTTGTTCGACATCGTCTCGACCAGCGCCGGCCCGCGCACCAGCATCGGCACGCCTTCTTCGAGCTTCGTCTTGGGCAGGCCGGTGTTCGCATCGATGACCGGGTCGCCGACCAGCAGCTCTTCGTACGACGTGACGCGGCCGGTGCCGCTGGTGGTGCCGCGCAGGTCCAGCTTGGCGGTGTCGGCGTGGCAGGTGGTGCAGGTGCCCGCGCCGTTCACACCGCGCACGCGGCTCCAGATCGGCTGGATGTGCGTGGGGTAATTGATGAGGCCGTTCGTGGGCGCCGCAGTCGCCAGGTCATCGGCCGGGTTGGTGTTGCCGACGTAGCGCATCGTGATGGCGGCACGCGGCTTCGCAGCGGCGTTGGTCGCGTCGGCCCACACGTCGGTGTAGACCATGTCGGCGTTGAGCTTCAGCGCCAGCGGGTTCAAGCGCGTGCGGGTCGAGGCCATGGTTTCGCCCGACTGGTGTGCGCCGGCCATCGCCGGGTCGAGCGCGGCGGGCATCGCGTTCACGATGGCGCCGGAGTTGAGTGCCGCGCCACGGCGCGGGCTGTGGCAGCCGTCGCAGGTGCGGCGCTCGCCGGGGCGCACCTGGATCCAGTTCAGGTGCGTCTGGATGCCGCGCCCCTGCGCATCGACGATGGCCAAGGCCAGCGGCGTATCGGCCGGCACCTGCAGCTTGAACGAGCCGTCGGGTTCGACCGGCGCGTAGCCCAGGATCTGCTGTTGCTCGAAGTCGGTCTCGCCGATGGCCGAGCGCAGGCCCATCACGTTCGACGGCGGCGCCACCGCCCGAATGGCGCGCACGAAGCGCGCCGGTGCGCAGCCGTAGGCGGCATCGGCCGGGTCCTTGATGCGCGCCAGGTCGGCCACGCGCGAGCGGGTGTCCAGCGTGTCGATAGGGGCGGTCTTGGCGATGCCGACGGTGCAGCCGGCGGGCAGGTCGGCGACGGCGAGTGCCGACTCGCCCATGCGCTCCAGGCCGTCGGTGTCGTAGACGCTGCGCACTTCGATCAGCGCCATGCCTTGCGCGGCGAGCGTGGCGTCGATGCTGGTCGGCAGCGTCGCGTTCGGCTCGGGCCGCGCCTGTAGCGCGATCGGGTCGGTGTACATGAAGCCGGCCGGTGGCGAGGCCACGTTGAGCCAGGTCTGCTTGACCGGGTCGAACATGTAGACGGCGTACGGTGCGGGCACGTTGTCTTGCACTTCGTCGGCCGCGACGGCGTCCATCGCGCGCTCGTCATCGCCCAGGCGGGCCTTCTCCGCGTCGGTCAGCGTGAGGCACGAGACCACCACACCGGCGCGAGTCACCTCGCACGGGCGGAAGCTCACGAGCACGCGGTTCGTGCCGTCCCACAGCGGGTAGGGCGTGGTGATGCGGCCGTTCAGCGACAGCCCCCGGCCCATGCCGAGCGTCTTGTCGGTGACCTCGGCCTGCCCGCCCTGCGCCGGCACGGTGCTGTTGGCGGGTGTGTCTTGCTCGGAGTATTTGGCCGCGTCGATGAACATCATCGCGCCGCCTTCCTGCGTGCCCGACAAAGACATCAGCGACGACGACACGAAGCCGCGGTACTTGCCGTTCGGGTCCATGTCGCGCGGGTGCAGGAAGCTGTTGCCGGGGCTGTGCGCGCCGTAGAGCACGAACATGTCGGTCCCGTCGGGCTTGGTGCGGAAGATCGCGAAGCGGTTGCGCGGGCCCACGTGTTCCCAGCGCGAGAACATGATGTCGCCGTTCGGCCGCACGACCGGGTTGCGATCGTGGCTCTGGTTGAAGCTGATCTGCGTGATGGCTTGGCCGGTGGCGTCCATCGTGTGCAGGTTGAAGACGCGCTCGCGCTCGTACTCGTCGAGCGCGAAGTAGGTTTGCCCGAGCGACTGGTTGACCTTCGACGTGGTCTGCCGGTTCGACGAGAACACGAAGCCGCGCCCGGCGGGCAGGTAGGCCGGGTCCACGTCGTCATCGTCGGTGGTGGCGGTCAGGCGGCGGAACTTGCCCTCAGTGAAGCCGGTGCCCGTCATGTCGTATTCCCAGATGTTCCAGCGGCCGGTGCAGGCGGGCTGACCATCGATGGTCGACGTGTTGGTCGTCGGGCAGCGCATCGAGAAGATGATCTTCTTGCCGTCGTACGACACTTCGGGGTCGGACGCATCGCCCACGTTCTGGGTGAACCGTGCCGTCACGTTGTGCTCGGGCGCGCTGGGGGACGACTTCTCGCGGATCAGCAGGTCACCCCCCGGTGCGCTGGGCGCGCCGTTGGTGGGGTTCATGCGCATGGTGTTGGCGCGCTTGACGTACGCGATGGGCACGTCGCCCGACACGGTCACGGTGGTTGCGTCGCTCGCGGTGTCGCTGCCGCAACCGGCCAGGGCGGCGGCGATGCCGAGCGCGGCCAGCATGCCCAGCGGAGTCCGGGTTCGGATGAACGTGTTCATGGTCGCCTCTCCTTGCTTGTTGTTCGGACGATCTGCGGTCTGTTGCCGCATGCAGGGGTCGTGGTTCATGGCGCTGCCGGCGTGCCGCCCGCCATCAACCCCGCAGAGAAGTGCAACGCACCCTGCGCGTCGATCACCACCGCGTCGCAGCCGGCCTGCGCCTCGACGAGCGCCAGGCCGCGCTCCACGCCGAGCACGAACACGCTCTTCGACAAGGCCTCGCTCGTCAGCCCGTCGTCGGCCAGGATGGTCACGCTGCGCACGCCGGTGGGCGACGCGCCGGTGGCGGGGTCGATCAAGTGATGACAGCGCACACCGCCGCTTTCGAAGAAGCGTTCGTAGTCGCCGGATGTAGAGATCGCCACGTCTTCGAGCGGCAGCACCGCCACCACCGCGTCGGCATCGCGCGGGTCGCGGATCGCCACCATCCAGGGCTGGCCGAGCTTGTCGCCGAGCACGCGGCTGTCGCCACCGGCCGACACGATGGCGTGGCGGATGCCCATGCGTTGGAGGATCGCGATGCTGCCGTCCACCGCATGGCCTTTGGCAAAGCCGCCGAGGTCGATGCGCATGCCGGCGCGGCCGAAGCGCAGCGTGCGCGCATGCGCATCGAGCAGCAGGTGCCGGTAGCCGATGGCCGCGCGGCCAAGCGCGAGTGCCGCGGCATCGGGCGCGGTGCCGGCGCGGTAGTCGAACAGGTTGCCGACGCTTGCGAACGTGATGTCGAACGCACCGTTCGACAACTCGGAGAACGCGACCGAGCGCGCGATCAACGCGAACATCTCGGCGCTGAGCGGCACGGCCTGTGAGCCCGCGTCGCGGTTGATGCGCGACAGTTCCGACGTGGGTTGGTGCGGGCTCATCGCAGCGTCGATGCGGCGCATCTCGGCCATCACGGCAGCCGTCGCCGCATCGCCCTGGGGCCGGCTTGCGGCCCACAGCTCCACGTGGATCGCGGTGCCCATGATCGCCTCGTCACGGCTGAACCACCCGGCCTGCGAAGGCACCGCCACCAAGCCGCGAGCAAAGATCGGGGCAGCGGGGCGAAGGCCTTGCGGGCTGCGGTAGTTGGCCAAGCGAAAAGACAAGCAGCGCTCCTGGTGCGTTAGGTTCGCCGCGAGCCTTCAAGGCACTACCGGGTAAATTGCACACAACCCGTTCGGCGGCCGCATCTTCACGGCACGCGCCGTTGCGCGATCGGTAAGAGTTGGCAAACTGCGATGGCCTTTCACGCCGTAACACCGCTAGGCGTCACGACTCGTTCATGCGTGACACGACATGCGCGTGGGTGTGTGTGGTTGCAACCGCACAGACACTTTTGGTCGGGTGTGTGTCTAACTCCCTCTCCCTTTGGGAGAGGGTTGGGGTGAGGGCGCGGCGAGCCAAGGCCATCGGGCAGCCGACTCCGCTCATGTCCCCCGGCTGTGCGGCCTTTGGCCGCTGCCTCCTCCTTGACTTCGCTGCGTCAGCTACCCGACGCCCTTGGCTTACCACCCGCAGTGGTTGGCCGCCAAACACCTCGACGGTTCTGGATCAGGCCGGTGGTGCGCTCTGTGGAGCGAAGTCAAGGGGGAGGCCAGGCGAAGCCCAGCCGGAGGAGCGAGCCCGGACACAAACAGTCCAGTGGACTGTTTGTGCCTGGCGAGCGCCCGGAGCCTCTGCCCCGGGCATTCGCGGAACAGAGTGCGCCGGCGGTCTGATTACGCGCCGACCAACAAGCGCTACGAAAACACCCCAGACGCAAACCACCGCCCCGCCTTGTCCACCACCACCACATCCACCCCCCACGCACGGGCCAGCGGGAGAGCCCGCTTCGCACCGGCCACGAAGAAGACCTTCGTCAATGCGTCGGCGAGGGCGCCGCTCTTCGCGATCACGGTCACGCTGGCGAGCTCGGTGGGCGAGTAGCCGCTGTGCGGGTCGAAGATGTGGTGGTGGCGGTGGTCTTCGCTGAACACGGTCTGGTCGTCGGCCGAGGTGGCGACGCAGCGGCCGTCCGTGACGAGACGGGTGATCAACGCGGCGGGGTGCTTCGGGTCGGCAATGCCCAGTGCCCAGCGCCGGCCTTCAACGTTGCGGCCCAGTGCCGCGAACTCGCCGGTGTCGATCAGCGCGTGTTGCACGCCGTGCTGTTGCAGCACGTCGCGCACGCGGTCGCTGGCGTGGCCCTGGGCGATGCCGTTGAGCGTGGCGGCCATGCCGGGGCGGGTGAAGCGGATGCGTTGGTCGGTCACGTCGAGCGCATGCCAATCGACCTGCGCGCGGGCTTGGGCCACCTCGATGCGCGTAGGCAGGCGGCCCTCGCGTTGCGCCTGTGCGAACGCGAGCCACAGCGGTTGCACGGTCGCGTCGAACGCACCGCCGCTGCGCTCGGCCACCGCTTGCGCCACGCGCAGCACCGCCAGCAACTCGGCGGGCGGGTGCTCAAGCACGCCGTCGCGGTTCAGCACTGACAGCGCGCTGCGCGCATCGAACAGACTCATCTGCGCTTCGATGCGGCGGATCACGGCCACGGCGGCATCGAGCGCGCGGGTCAGCGTGGCTGCGTCTGCATGGCCGGCGTGCAGCGACAGCGTGGTGCCGAAGCCGAGCAACGCGCGGCGTTCCCAGTGCAGCGACGCTGCTGCTGCGATGCGGCTCGGGCTCGCGCCTGCAACACCGAACGCTGCGGCCGAACCGAGCCCGAGGCTGCTGCGCAGGAACACGCGGCGTTGCATCACGTTGCTCCTGCCGGCGCGGCCGGCGCGTTCGGCGCCACCGGTGAGTTCGGCAAAGGCCGAATCGCGATCACCCGCCCCGGCTGCTTGCGCGCCACGATCAGCGGTGCGCAGCGTTCGTCGCTGTCATGGATCGCCACGCACTCCAGGCACTGGAAGCATTCGTCGTATTGCACCTGGCCGGCGGGTGCGATGGCCTGGTACTCGCATGCATGGCGGCAGCTCTGGCACGGCGTGCCGCACTCGGCGCGGCGCGGTATCCACTTGAACATGCGCACCCGCCCCAGCAACGCCAGTGCGCCGCCGAGCGGGCACAGGTAGCGGCAGTAGCCCTTGTAGAAGAAGGCGCTCAGCAGCACCAGGCCCACCGCCCACAGCACGAACGGCCAGGAGCGCACGAAGCCGAGCGTGATGGCGGTCTTGAAGGGCTCGACCTCGGCGGCACGGTCGCTCCAGGTGCCCGACACGAACGCGAGCACCACGATCACCCCGAGCACCGCGTACTTCGCGAGCTTGAGGCGCGCATCGAGCGTGCGGTGCAGCTTGCGCGGTTGCAGGCCGACGCGTTGCGCGACCTGGCTGACGATGTCTTGCAGCGCGCCGAACGGGCACAACCAGCCACAGAACGTGCCGCGCCCCCAGACCACGAGCGTCAGCGCGGTGTAGCCCCACAGCACCACCGTCATCGGGTCGTACAGAAAGAACGTGAGGCCGCGCCCTGCCACCAGCGCCTGGATGAACGCGGTGATGTTGACGATGGAAAGTTGCCCCAGCGCATACCAGCCGATGAACACCAGCGTGAACACGAGAAAGGCGTTCCGGAACAGGCGCAGCCGCCGCTCGCTGCGCACCAGCCATGACTGCTTCGCGAGCACCAGCGTGAGCATCGCGAGTGCGGCGCCCAACACCGCCAGTTCCCAGGCGCGCCCGAGCCAGATGCCTTGCCAGCCTTTGTTGTCGCTGCTCGCGGCCTGCACGTGCGCAGCCGGCAACTGGTAATGCAGCGCGAAGTCGCGGCTCACGCGTTCGGGGTAGACGATGCCCTTGCTGCGCGTGATGCGCAGCGCGAAGTCGAGCGGTGCCGACGGGTCCAGCCCGGCCGGGCCGATGACGCGGAACACCTTCGACGAGGCGCCCTTCAACGCTGCCGGCAACAGCAGCTTGTCGTCGAGGTCGAGGTCGCGGATCTCGATGGGCAGCTCGCCTTGCCGCAGCACCAGCCGGTCGGGCACGGCGCCGCGCACGAACTCGTCGCCGATGAAGCTGTAATTGCCCGCACCGCCGCCCGCATCGAGCACCAGCAGCGCGTGGTCGCCGTCTTCGATGCGGCCGAGCAGGTGCTGCCAGCCGAAGGGCGTGAGCAGGTTGCGGCCGACGACAGGCGCGTTGAGGTAAGCGATGTAGAGCTCGATGAACGGCGCATCCGTTGCATCCGGCGCGGCCTTGCTGCCCGCTGCGGCCTCGCCCACCGTGCCCGCGAACGCGCGCTCGACCTCACCGGTGCTCACGCGCACACGCTGCACCAGCCCGGCTTGCACGAGCGCGTTCCAGTCCATCGCGGCATAGGTGTCCTGGCGCACGCGGCCGACGAGTTCGGGGTCGCGCCCGGCGGCGTAGCCGAGCTTGGCGCGCGCCACTTTGAGGGACGCGGCGAGCAGCGTCTGGTTCACGATGCGCACCGACGCGGTCGCCTTGGCCACGCCGTCGATGAACACGTTTGCGCTGCCGACCTGGCCAGCGCGGTTCTGGTTCGAGCCGATCTTGATGTTCTGCTTCAGCGACAAGCCCTTGTACTGGTCGGTGAACTTGAACAGCGGCGCCTCGCCCAGGCCGTCCAGGAACACCGGCTCGTGGTGCGACAGCACACGCACGTCGGCAAAGCCGCCCTTCGCGTCAAGCAACACCAGCAGGTTCAACGGCGTGCCCGAGAAGCCAGGGATGGGCGCCAGGTCGATCGACTCGAACGCGTAGCCGACGAGCACGGTGGCGGTCGCGTCTTGCTTGAAGAGCGGCCACACCGGCAGGGCGGTGTCGCGCTCGCCGACGATCATCGGGGACGGGAAGGCTTTGAGCATGGCCTCGCGCGTCATGACGCCGGCGTGGGCCGTGGTCGTGCCGATCAGCACCGCGAGGAGCGCACACGAAAGCGCAAACAAGAGCGCACATGAGCGCACCCACCAGCGCGCGATCACTGCCACTCGGTCAGCTCCATCGTGAAGCTGCCGCCGCTGAGGAAGGGCGAGTTCGCAGTCGGCTCGGCGCGCGTGAGCTTCACGAGGCCGGGGCCGGGGCAGTACCACTCGGTGGTGATGAGCGGCAGGTCGCGCCAGCCGGTCACCGGGTCGGCGTACAGGCGCAGTTGCGCGAGGCCCTTCACGCGTACGCAGCCGGTGAAGCTGCCGGCCGGTGTGGTGACGGCTTCACCGATGGCCTCGATCTGGTAGTTCATCGGCACCGATGGGTGCGTGTGGCGGATCTCGCGCGGGAACTCTTGCCCGCGCTTGAGCAGGTAGGCGGTGGTGTTCGACCGCCACTGTGTGCCCACGACATACGGCGCGCGCAGCACATGGCGCGGCGTGGCGTCGGGCTTCGGGGCGTCGTCGAGTTCGCTCTTGCTCGCGACGCGGTAGATGCCGGTCGCGTCAGCCCGCAGCCAGTAGTCGGCGCCGTCGCTGCTGTGGCGGCGCCAGGTCGGCTGGCCGTCGAGGTCGTCGCGGCCGAGCGTGCGCAGGGTCAGCGTGTCGCGCGTCTCGGCGTCGTTGTCGAGCGTGGTGGTCGTGGCGTAGGTGAAGCGGTGGCCGGCGTCGAGCGGGAAGAGCGCATCGCCCGATGGCGCGCGCGTGCACGCCGTGAGCACGGCGATGGATACGATGAATGCGCCACCGACGATGGCCCGGTTCAAAGCCGCCGCCGCACGCAAACCGAGCCCGGGCCGACGCATCACTTCTCCGGCAGCTGCGGGACCGGCAGGTCGCGCAGCTTCAGCACCTGCTCGTCGTTGCCGGGGCGCAGCCAGAAGAGGCCACGCGTGCCGCGCTTGGGCTCAGTGGTGCCGAGCTGGCTCACGCCTTGGCGGTTCTTCTTCATGGCCTCGTTCAACAGCGCATGCAGGTCCTTCGCGTAGGGCAGGCGGTAGGCGCGCGGCTGCGCGGCGGGCTTGCCGTCTTCGATGGCGTTGAGCCACACGTAGAGCGCACCGCTGGTCTTCGCCGTGGGCTCTTCGATCACCGCGGCGAGCAGCACGAAGCGCTCGGGCAAGGCGTCGCGGCTCGGCACGCCCCACACGGCCAGCACCGCGTCATAGGCCACGAAGTAGAACGCGGCCACGGCCACCGCGAGCATGGTCTTCAGCCACGCCGGCCAGTGCGACCACAGCACGGCGAACAGGCAGAGTGCAGCCAGCGCAGCGGCAACGAGGGCGAGGGTGGGCGTCATGTTCTGGGTTCGTGAATCACAGCCGCTCGACGAGCTTTTTCGGCAGCGTGTTGATGTTGCCCACCGTGCCGTCAGGCTGCACCGTGAAGCGCACGGCGGTCGCTTCGTCGCCCTTGCGGGCCAGCCGAACGTCGCCGTGGAACACGACGTCGGCGCGCGGGTTGACCTTGATGACCGACACCGTCACATCCACCGGCTGGCCGTCGCGCGTTTCGTAGTACTGCACGTTCACCGTGAACTCGCCCGGCACGATGCCGCGCACCGTGACCACCTCCTGGCGGAACGGGCTGGCAATGCGCTTGCCGTTGACGATGGTCGAGTCGTTGCCGTCGCCCCGGTCGTCCCGGTCGAGGTACATCAACCCCGCTTCGCGCTGCCGGAACCAGACCAGGTTGCCGCCCGGGTCTTGCACCCAGGTGTCGATGTCGTTCGGGTTGCGGTCCGGCCAGCTGACGTTGACGATGTACTCGGCCTTCGACGGGATGTCGCCCGCCTTCAGCGCCTTCGGGTTCATGGCCAGCATGGCGATGATGAAACAGAAGACGAACGCGATCAGCATGTTGAAGAGCATGTCGTAGAACGGGTCGGGCTCGGCCTCGCGCGCCCCTCCGCGCCCACCACGCCGGCCGCGCCTCATGCTTCTTCGCCCTGGCGCACGTCACGGTGCAGCCGCTGCAAGCCTGCGCGCTGGCACTCGGCCACCAGCGCATCGGCATAGCGGTCGAGCCGGGTCAGCTGCAAGCCCAGCAGCACGTTGCCGACGAGCCCGACCATCGTGGTCAGCAGCGCGATGCCCAGGCCTGCGGTCAGGCTGCGCAGCAGGTCTTGCGACTGCGATGCATCGAAGCTCTGCAGTTGGCCGATCTGCAAGGCAAGCACCGAGAAGCCGATCACCTTGCCGAGCAGGCCGAGCTTCAGCTGAATGCCGTTGACCCACCACGCGGTGCCGTGCGGGCCGTGCGTGCGTTCGCTGAGCAGGTCGAGCGCAACCGCCTCGGCAGAGGCGCCGCGCGACATCGCGTCAAGGTACTCGGCCGCCCACAGTTCGCCCGGTACGGCCCGCGCGCGGCGCAACGCGTCGGCCAGACCAGTGCGCTGCCGCTGCAGCTCGCGCGAGCGCTGCCCAGCCCACAAGCTGGCGCCGATGAAGATGACCACGATCACTGCGGTCAGCCCGGTCGGGTCGGACTGCAGCAGCAACTGCCACACACCGCGCGCGCCGAGCACCCACGCGCCGAACAGCAGCAGGCCGGCGAGTGCCAGCCACTCCAGCCACAGCGGCTCGGCACCTGCCGGTGCCCGGCGCGGGGCGGCGAGGCTGCGGGCGGTCATACGGTCAGTGCCATGCCGTCGCACGCGACCTGGATGCTGCGGTGTGCGAACGCGGCGTGGTCGTCGAGCGTTGTCGAGTCGAGGGCCGCGCCGGTGGGCGCGCGCCAGAGCGCCTCGCCGACCAGCACCATGTCGGCATCGTTCATCAAGGCCAGTTCGGCGGCACCGGCGGCGTCGAGGTTCGGCGCGTAGAACAGGCGCCGGCCGGTGGCGGTGTCGAGCACGCGCAGCGCGATGGTGTCGCCCACCGCAGGGTCGTCGCGCCGCACCGAGTGGCGCGGCGCCTGGCCGGCAATCGCGACGGCCTCGAACTGCAGGCCGGGTGCCGCGTCAATGGTGAAGCCGAACGCCCGCTGTTCGCCGGCCACCGCCAGCAGGTGCCAGTGCACGCCGCAGTAGTGCTGCAGTGCCGACAGGATGGGCAGCGTGGTCGTGAGGTCGTCGAACACGCCGCTGGTGGCGTAGACCTCGAGCGGCGGCCCGTCGCGCAGGCTCAGCAGGCCGACAGTGCCGTCGATCTGCGCGTCCATCAGCACGATGGCTTCGAAGCTGCGCCCGCCAGCCGCCGCACGCGCAGGCAGGCGCGGCTGCTGGCTGAGCTGCTGGGCGATGTCGGGCGACGCATTGAGCAGCACCCAGCGCTGCCCGTCGGACGACAAGGCCACGGATGCACGCGTGCGGCCCGCGTTGCTGGTGTTCGTGCCACTGCCGTAGGTGGGGCCGGCACCGGAGCCGAGAACGAGGACTTGCATCGGGGTGGGTCGAGCCCGGTGGGTGATGGGAGTGGGGACTGCGAGCCGGTTCTTCCGCAATACGCATGCCGTGGGGCGGGGCTTGCGAACCGGTGCTGGGAAGGCTTCAACTTGAGGGTTGACCCGAGGCGGGCGGCGCTTGTCGGGGTGGCGCAACCGGGGCTTCGCAGTAAGTGCTGAGCATTGCTTGATGCAGCTCGGCGCAGGTGTTCGAAACTGGGACAGGGTGGGTGCGGTTGTTTTGGCTCACAGGTGGAGCGAGCTCGCGGCGGGCGGTGCCCGGCGGGGGCTCCGACGGGGCGGTCGGCGACGCCGATTGCACTGGCCTGCAAGGCGAGTGGTTTCGGCCGCGCGCGCAGCGCGCTTCGTAAACTGACTGTCGCCGACTGTCTGAACGCAGCGAACGCAGTGAGCGCAGTGAGTTCGGCGACGGCCGGAAGCGCGAGCACCGCAGGGAAGTCGATGGTCACATCGACCACCGAACCGAAGCGCTGACGCCTGCCCGGGCGCGCCTTTGCCGCTCGCTCACCCCCGCCGATCAACCGAACCTCAGCCCTTATTCGCAGCGTTCCACCGCAACTTCCGGTAGATCGTGTTGCGGCTCACCCCGAGGCTCTTCGATGCCTCCGAGATGTTCCCACCCGCCGCATCGAGCGCGCGGCGGATCGCGGCAATCTCGACTGCTTCGAGCGTGGCGTGAACCGGCGCTTCGAGTGCGGCCGGCACGGTCGCGGCCGGCTCCGCAGCCACCGTGTGCATGGCCGCAGCCGGCGCAAATGACGAACCGGTCGACGGCTCGTTCAACGGTGTCAAACCCGCGCTCGCCAAGCAGCGTTCTGCGTCTTCGATGAAGTCGTCCGACAGGTGGTCTCGGGTGATCGTGGCGGCGCCATCGGCCATCACCGCTGCGGTGCGCAACACGTTCGCGAGTTGGCGCACGTTGCCCGGCCAGCCGTAGGCCTGGAAGAAGCGCGCCACCTCGCTGCTGAGCACCGGCGTGCGCTCGGGGCAGCAGTCGCGCAGGATGCTGCGGGCAAGCGTGGGCAGGTCGGTGCGCTGGCGCAGGGGTGGCAGCTTCACGACGAGGCCGTTCAGGCGGTAGTACAGGTCTTCGCGGAAGGTGCCGGCCTCGATCATGTCGCGCAGGTTGCGGTGCGTGGCGCCGATCACGGCCACATCGACGCGCAGTGATTTGCTGCTGCCCAGCGGCGTGATGCTGCGCTCTTGCAGCGCGCGCAGCAGGCGGGCCTGCAATGCGAGCGGCATGTCGCCGATCTCGTCGAGGAACAGCGTGCCGCCATCGGCTTGCAGGATTTTGCCGACCGCGCCTTTGCGGCGTGCGCCGGTGAAGGCGCCGTCTTCGTAGCCGAAGAGTTCGGCCTCGATCAACGGCTCGGGGATCGACGCGCAGTTCACCGCCACGAACGGTTGCCGGGCGCGCTGTGAATCGTGGTGGATGGCGCGCGCCAGCAGCTCCTTGCCGGTGCCGGTGTCGCCGAGCAGCAGGATGGTGATGTCACGGTCGATCACGCGCCGCACCTTCGCGATGACAGCGCTGACTTGCGCGTCACCGGTGTCGAGTTGGCGCAGGCCCGAGGCGCCGATGGCCGCCGCGTTGCCGGTGCTGGCCGCCGCGCCGGCAGCGGTGGCAGCCCCCGCCGCTACGCCCGCTGCGGGCCGCGTGCCCGGCTCGGAGACAGCAGTCTCCGTGGCAGCTGCCACGGCCACCGGCGCGGCCTCACCCAGGCCGTACCACGTGGCCCAGTTGAAGCGGGCGCGCACATGGCACAGCGCACCGTTGGGCAGGTGCAGCGCGAGCGGCGCAGCGAGCGGCGAGCGGAAGTGATCGACGAGCATCGCGACCGACGTGCCGAGCAGGCTCGTGACCGAGTGCATGCGCACAGCCGCGCTCGACAGGCCCACGTGGTCGAGCGCACTGCGGTTCGCGCCGACGATGCGGCCGTCGCGTGCCACCGCGAGAATGCCTTCCATCAGCGTGCCGATGAACTCGACGCGGCTGTGCAGGTGCAGCCGCATCACCTTGCTGAAGTCATCCGAGAGCCAATGGTTCTCGATCATGCGGGCCGACATCTTGACCAGCCCCATCGTGTGCTCGTGAAAGCGCCGGTGGTCGCCCGTCACGTCGAGCACACCGAGGATGTTGCCGCGCGCATCGAGGATGGGCGAGGCTTGACAGCTCAGGAACTGGTTCGCGTGCAGGAAGTGCTC
Source organism: Rhizobacter sp. (assembly GCA_031385155.1). Classification (GTDB taxonomy): domain Bacteria; phylum Pseudomonadota; class Gammaproteobacteria; order Burkholderiales; family Burkholderiaceae_C; genus LMDS01. The sequence goes on along the minus strand of JANNBF010000150.1, from coordinate 664 downwards.
GTCGGCATAGACCACGATAGGCCGCTCGTCGATCAGCGCGGTGCCGATGGCGTTGGTGCCCTTCGATGATTCGGCCCAGTTCACGCCTGGCTGCAGTGCCACTTTCGAGGCCTTGGCCAAGAAGTCGTCGTCGCCGATCGAATGCAGGATGGTGCCGCAGGCATCGGTCAACAACACCATGCTCTGCGTGTTCACGATCTGCTCGAACAGCATCTCCATCACCGGCGCGGCGTGCGTATACAGGCGCCGGTTGCGCTCGCGCACATCGTTCAGGTCGGGCCGGCCGAGCGGCGCGAAGTCGCTTGATTCGATGCGCGACAGGCCGATGTGCGCGCAGCGCTCGTGTGACTCGTCGATGACCTCTTCATGGACCTTACCGAGCGACAGCGCGGAGGCCACCGGGCGCTTCGTGGCGTCGCGCCCGCGGCGGGCCGTGAGCTGCGTGGGCATTGTCATCGGGGTCCTTTCGAGCGGCTGAGGGCCGCTTCTGCGCTTGGGTTGCACGCGTGTGCTCTGCGCTTGCGAAGTCTCCGCGTTCGATGGGGCCTGCCCGCACTGCTGCAACACCCTGACGCGGGCTGCATTGTCACAGTGCCCGCTCCGCTTTGAAATGGTTTGCATACAGCACGCGGGTTATCCCGATGGGCGCATTGCGCAATCGGGG
>JANNBF010000137.1:0-5659 GCA_031385155.1 Rhizobacter sp. | reverse complement strand
CTGGCGCGCCTTGGCGTCGATGCGCGGCGTGCTGGCGAGCAGCGCCTGGGTGTACGGGTGGCGTGCTGCTGCGAACAGCAGCGCCTTCGGCGCGCGCTCGACGACCTTGCCGAGGTACATCACCAGCACCTCGTCGGCGATGAGTTCGACGACCGCGAGGTTGTGCGAGATGAACACGTAGGCGACCTGCGTTTCTTCCTGCAGGTCCATCAGCAGGTTCAGCACCTGCGCCTGGATCGACACGTCGAGCGCCGACACCGGCTCGTCGAGCACCACCACCTTGGGTGCCAACATCAGCGCGCGCGCAATCGCCACGCGCTGGCGCTGGCCGCCCGAGAACATGTGCGGGAAGCGTGCGTGGTGCTCGGGCCGCAGGCCCACGCGGGCCATCATGGCCTGCGCGCGTTCGCTGCGTTCGGTGGCGCTCATCGCGGTGTTGATGGCGAGCGGCTCCTCCAACGCGTGGCCGATCTTCTTGCGCGGGTTCAGGCTCGCGAACGGGTTCTGGAACACCATCTGCACCTGCGTGCGCAGCTGCTTCTTCAGTGCCGCATCGGCATGCGTCACGTCGGCCGGCTTCTGACCCGATCTCTGATCCGATGGCGCCAGCAACAACGCGCCCGAGGTCGGCGGCTCGATCATCGTGAGCTGGCGCGCGAGCGTGCTCTTGCCGCAACCCGATTCGCCGACCACTGCCAGCGTGTGCCCAGCCGGCAGCGCGAACGACACGCCGTCGAGTGCGCGCGCCAGCGCCTTTGGTTTGAACAGGCCGGTGGACACGGCGTAGTGCTTCGCGAGTTCGCGCGCTTCGAGCACCGGTGCGCCGACGCCGTTGTCGCTCACGCCGTCACCTCGCCCAACGGGTAGAAGCAGCGCGCCTGCGCGCCCACGTCGCCATCGAGCGTGGGCCGCTCGGTGCGGCACCTCGGCTGCACGTAGGCGCAGCGCGGCGCGAGCAAGCAGCCCACCGGCCGGTCGAACGCGCCCGGCACCACGCCGCCCATCGAGCGCAGCCGGCGTTGGCCGATGTTGTGCTCGGGCAGCGCCGCGAGCAGCGCCTCGGTGTAGGGGTGGCGCGGCGCCTCGAACAGCCCGGGCACGGCGGCCGTCTCGACCACCTGGCCGGCGTACATGACGAGCACGCGCTGGGCGATCTCGGCGACCACGCCCAGGTCGTGCGTGATGAGCACGAGCGCCATGCCGCGCTCGCGTTGCAGGCGCAGCAACAGCGCGAGCATCTGCGCCTGGATCGTCACGTCGAGCGCCGTGGTGGGCTCGTCGGCGATCAGCAGGCGCGGGTTGCAGGCGATGGCCATCGCCACCATCACGCGCTGGCTCATGCCGCCCGACAGTTGGTGCGGGTAGGCGTCGAGTCGGCGCTGTGCATCGGGGATCTCGACCTGCTGCAGCAGTTCGAGCGCACGCGCGCGCAGTTCGCGCTTCGAGCCGCCTTCGTGGATGCGCAGCGTCTCCATCAGCTGGTAGGCCACGGTGAAGCACGGGTTCAGGCTCGCCATCGGGTCCTGGAAGATCATCGCGATGTCTTTGCCGAGCATCTGCCGGCGCTGCTTCTGCGGCATCGTGAGCAGGTCGCGCCCGTCGAAGCTCAGCCGCTTTGCACCGACACGGCCGGGCTCGTCGATCAGCCCCATCAGCGCGAGCGCCGTCACGCTCTTGCCCGAGCCCGACTCCCCGACGATGCCCAGCACCTCACCCGCGTCCACGTGCAGGCTCACGCCGTCGACGGCGGTGAAGGCGCCGAAGGTGACTTGGAGGGTGTCGACTTCGAGGAGGGCCACTTTTAATACTTCACCGCAGAGTCAGGGGAGTTGGCGGAGTTGCGCAGAGTTCAATTAAAAAAAGACTTGAATTCCTCTGCGTGAACACCGCCAACTCCGCCCCTCTGCGGTGAATGAATTGAATTGATCGGATCGCCACATCACCGCTTCAACCTCGGGTCGAGTGCGTCGCGCAGGCCGTCGCCCATCAGGTTGAAGGCGAGTACCGAGACGAGGATGGCGAGGCCGGGCAGCGTGACGACCCACCACGCGCTTTGAATGAACTCGAGTGCGCTGGCGAGCATCGAGCCCCATTCGGGTGTGGGCGGTTGCGCGCCCAGGCCGAGGAAGCCGAGCGCGGCGGCGTCGAGGATGGCGGTCGAGAAACCCAGCGTTGCCTGCACGATCAGCGGCGCGGCGCAGTTGGGCAGCACGGTGTCGAACATCAGCCGCGCGGTGCCTGCACCGGCGATGCGCGAGGCGGCCACGTAGTCCTTGCCCATCTCGCCGATGACTGCCGCGCGCGTCAGGCGCACGAAGTGCGGCAGCATGACGATGGCGATGGCGTACATCGCGTTCATCAAGCCCGGCCCAAGGATCGCGACCACCGCGACGGCGAGCAGCAGGCTCGGCAGCGCCAGCATGATGTCCATCAGCCGCATGATCGTGAATTCGGCAGCACCGCGGAAGAAGCCGGCCAGCAGGCCCAACACCACGCCGATCGACAGCGACAGGCCCACCGAGACGATGCCGATCAGCAGCGACAACCGCGTGCCGTGGATCAGCCGCGAGAGCACGTCGCGGCCGACCGGGTCGGTACCGAGCAGGAACACATGGCCGCCGATGGGTTGCAGCGACGGCGCCTTGAGCGTGGCGTCGCGGTATTGCTCGCTCGGCGAGTAGGGCGAGATCACGTCGGCGAAGACCGCGCAGAAGAGCAGCGCAGCGATCAGCGCCAGGCCGATCACCGCGCCCCGGTTGCGCTTGAAGTCGCGCCACAGTTCGCGCGCCGGCGAAATAGGGGCTGACGTCAAGTTAGCGGTGCCGAGGTTCTGAGGACTGACTTTGCTCACGGCCCTTCAGCAGTTGATTCGACGCAGGTGACGCAGGTCGCTCTACAGCGCCTGCAAGGCATCGCGAAGGCTGCAGAAGCTTTGCGAACCATTCACGGAGGGGTCCATGTGCTGCGCGACGGATCGAGCGAATTCCACCTTTCGGAGTCCAGAGCTGAAATAACCACGTTTTTGCATTTCGCGCTCAATTGCCTCCCAGGTTCCGCCGAGAACCCCGTCAGGGTTGCGGTATGCCGCCTTCGCTGGAGTATTCGGATCCACTCGGCCGTAAGCTTGTCGAACGGCAGCCCAATCGCCGAAGAACCACGCTTCAAGTTCCTCAATGGCGACCCGATTGATGACGATCACTCGGCCGCTAAGCGGCTTACTCTTGGTTCCCAAACCTGCGGCGACCGCTATGGTTTCGAGCCGCTGCTTCAGAGCGATGCAGTTGTCGTCGTCACGGTCGACTATGACAAGAATTCGTGTTGACTCGGGCAACCACTTTGCGTAACCGTTGAGGCGCTGCGGCAGCCTTTGGAGCAACTCATCTTTGCACTGAAACTGACGAATTTCGATGCCCACGCCGGCACGCAACATCTTTGGAAGAAGGATTTCGAGGGCTGCCTCCATCGACGGCTCCTCAACCAGGGCAATGACAGATTCAACTTGCATGTCGCAAGCCTTCCATACGCCACGGTGCACCCTGATTCTGGAGCGGGTCACTCATTCCGAACTGACCCTCCATCCACAGGTGCCCCAACGAAGCGCCAGCATTCATGAATTCGTTGATCCCCGCTATGTCGCTTGCGCGCCGAACTTGAGTGAATCCCTGCTCGTCACGAAACAGCACCCGTACCTCTTGCGGCCGGCAGGTATTCAAAAAGAACGGTGAATGAGTCGTAACCAAGAGTTGAGTTCGCTCCGATGCCAACCGGCATTCCTCACCCAGCTCGGGAAGCAGGCGCGGATGGAGAAAGTTCTCAGGTTCCTCAATGCCCACAAAGCGCGGGGGATTCGGGTCATACAAGACGGTCAAATAGGCGAGCATCTTTAGCGTGCCATCAGAGGCAAACTTCGATAGCACCGGCTGCTCAAACGGCGCATCTTTGACTTGCAAAAGTAGGCGACCATCGGGCATCTGATCTGCGTCGATTCGCTCCAAACGAGGGATTCGGTGGCGAAGCGCCGTCATGATTTTCTCAAGTTGCTCGGGATGACCCTCTTTTAGAAACTGGACAACGTTCGCTAAGTTATCGCCAGTCTTTGACAGCCGTTCTTGGGGGCCGGCTTCCGGTTGCAAGCGGGTGTTGTCAACTGACAAGTAGGACACGTACCAGTCGGTGATGAAGTCACGCAGGGCGGCCACTCGTGGGTGCTCTGCAATTTGTCCCAAGGTATTAACGGCGATCAGGTCAGCGCCTCGCAGCGGTACCTCCTTGCGTGCGTCTGTCTCATCGGGCAGATCGCCGCTGATCACTCGACCCTGACCTAGCTTGTAGTCAAGAAATCGAAAAGGCTGTCCGTGGGCGCCACGCTTCCAACGCAACCACTCTTCCGCAACGACGGGGCCCTTGGCGCCTTCGTCAATGGCAAGGTGATACGTGATCAGAGGCGAGGTCCTGCTCTCGCGGTACTTCAATTCAATTACAACAGGCCCGTCTTCGCCGCGTGTCTTCAGTTCCTTGCCTCGCCCGCGTCGATCCCATGCCGACTTCAGCCCGTTCTGGAAGCATTCGGACAAAAAATTAAATACATCGAACAGGGTCGACTTGCCGCTCCCGTTCGGGCCGAGCAGTACCGTCATCGGCGTGATGTCTCTCAACTCTACTTGACGCAACGCGCGGAAGTTCTGAACTCGCAGGTATTCGATGCGCGGAGGGGATGTGCTTGTTGCCATTGAAGTGCCTCGACTAGTCGTTGTGTCTCAGACGGACTGGCGTTCACCATACCCCACCAGGGGGCACGACGAAATCTCGTTCGCGGCCGTCACTGATGCCGTATCCGCGGGTTGATCACGCCGTACAGCACATCGACGACCAGGTTCACGCTGATGATGACCGTCGCACTCATCAGAATGCCGCCCTGCACCGCCGGGTAGTCACGCCGGTGGATCGCCTCGACCAGCCATTTGCCGATACCGGGCCAGCTGAAGATCGTCTCGGTCAGGATGGCGCCGGCCAGCAATGTCCCAACTTGCAGGCCGATGGTCGTGACAACCGGAATCAGCGCATTTCGCAGCGCGTGAATACCGACCACCCGAAATGTGGATGCGCCCTTGGCGCGCGCGGTGCGCACGTAGTCTTCGCGCAGCACTTCGAGCATGCTGGAGCGCGTCATGCGCGCGATCACTGCGAGCGGGATGGTGCCCAGCGCGATGCTCGGCAAGATCAGGTGCGACACGGCACTCTTGAACGCGCCCTTGTCGCTGCTCAGCAGTGAGTCGATCAGCATGAAACCGGTGACCGGAGGAATGTCGAAGTGGATCGCGATGCGGCCGGACACCGGCGTCCAACCCAGCCACACCGAGAAGGTCAGGATCAGCAGCAGGCCCCACCAGAAGATCGGCATCGAGAAGCCGGTGAGCGACGCGCCCATCACCGAGTAGTCCCACACCGTGTTGCGCTTGCTCGCCGCCAGAATGCCGGCCGGTATGCCGATCACCAGCGCCAGCAGCAGCGCGCAGGCCGACAGTTCGATGGTGGCCGGAAAGCGCGCGATGAACTCGGTGAAGACCGGCTCCTGGGTGATCGTCGAGCGGCCCAGATCGCCGTGCAACGCCTTCCACACATAGTCGGCATATTGCACCGGCAGCGGCCGGTCAAGGCC
>JANNBF010000033.1:0-21871 GCA_031385155.1 Rhizobacter sp. | reverse complement strand
GGTCGCCACCGGGCATCGAGTTCAAGCGCGCCCATCTGTTCGACGTGAACCCGGTCGGCGTGGGCGCGATGGGCGTGGCGTCTGCGCTGTCGATCGTGGCCTACCTGGGCGTGTTCGGGCCGATGGCGCAGGCCTTCTCGGCGTTGATCGCGCTGGTCACCGCGTTCGTGGTTTCGCCGCTGATCGCGTGGGGCACGAAGGGCCGCTACTACATCGCGCGCCAACCTACGCAGCAGCCCACGCCGCACGCCGATGACGACGACCCCGCCGGCACCTACAAGCGCCTGACCCGCTGCGTGATCTGCGAGCGCGACTACGAACGCGATGACCTCGCGCATTGCCCCGCGTACCAGGGCGACATCTGCTCGCTGTGCTGCACGCTCGACGCGCGCTGCAACGACCTGTGCAAGCCGCACGCGCGCCTGTCGGTGCAGTGGAACGGCGCACTGCGCGCGGTGCTGCCGCGCGCCGTGTGGCCGTACTTGGAGACAGGCCTCGGCCACTACCTGCTGCTGATGGCGGTGATCGTGCCGCTGTTGGCGGGCCTGTTCGCCGCGCTGTACCAGCAAGGCGTGCTGTCCGCCGAGCCTGGTGGCTCGGCGCCGCTGGCGTTGCAAGCCGCGTTGCAGGCATCACTGAAGGAGGGCTACATCAAGGCCTTCGCCGCGCTGCTGCTGGCGAGCGGCATCGTCGCGTGGTGGCTGGTGCTCACGCACAAGAGCCGCCAGGTGGCGCAGGAAGAATCGAACCGCCAGACGCAGGCGCTGGCCGAGCAGACGCGGGTGCTGAACGAGCAGGCGGCGCAATTGCGCAGCGAGGTCGAATCGCACCAGCGCACCGACGTGCAGCTGCAGCAGGCCAAGCTGCAGGCCGACGCGGCCAAGCTTCAGGCCGAGCTGGCCAACCAGGCAAAGAGCCGCTACATCACGACCGTGAGCCACGAGCTGCGCACGCCGCTGAACAGCATCCTCGGTTATGCGCAGCTGCTCGAAGAAGACCCGTCGGTGCCGGCGCACCGGCGCCAGGCCGTGACCGTGATCCGGCGTGGCGGCGACCATTTGCTCTCGCTCATCGAAGGCACGCTCGACATCGCCCGCATCGAGGGCGGGCGGCTGCGCCTGGACAACAAGCCGATGCGCTTTCGCGAGTGTGTGGAAGAGATCGTGCGCATGTTTGAGCTGCAGGCGGCGGCCAAGGGCATCGCGTTCCGGCGCGTGTTGGCCGATGCGCTGCCCGAGGCGGTGCGCGCCGACGAGAAGCGGCTGCGGCAGATCCTCATCAACGTGCTCGGCAACGCGGTCAAGTTCACGCAGGCCGGCAGCGTGGTGTTCCGCGTCAGCCATGCGCGCGAGATGGCGGTGTTCGAGATCGAAGACACCGGGCCGGGCATTGCGCCGGACCAGATCGAGCACATGTTCGAGCCTTTCGCGCGCGGCAACGAGGCGAGCGGCGGCACCGGGCTGGGCCTGACGATCAGCAAGATGCTCACCGGCCTGATGGGCGGCGAGATGACGGTGCGCAGCACGGTCGAGGCTGCGGGTGCGGGTGCGGGTGTCGGCGTCGGCGTCGGCGTCGGCGTCGGTGCAAGCGGGGGCGCGGGCGCGAAGCCCAGCGGCACGGTGTTCCGCATTCGCCTGTTCCTGCCCGAGGTGCATGGCGCGCGCCTGCCGCTCGAGGCGCCGCGCCGCGCGCGCACCGGCTACACCGGGCCGCGCCGGCGGGTGCTGGTGGTCGACAACGAAGAGGTCGAGCGCGAGTTGCTGGTGAGCGTGCTGCAACCGCTCGGTTTCGAGCTGCACACGGTCGCGTCGGGTCACGCGAGCCTGGCCTGGCTGCAAGACCACGCGACCGATGCGATCCTGATGGACCTGGCCATGCCCGGCATCGACGGCTGGGCGACGGTGCGCGCGATCCGCACCCAGGGCCTGAGCAACGCGCCTGTCGCCATCGTCTCAGGCAATGCGTTCGACAAAGGGCTCGACAACGACGTGGGCATCTCGATCGAAGACTTCATCCTGAAGCCGGTGCGCGTCAACGAATTGCTTCACTGGCTGGGCACGCGGCTTCAGCTCGAATGGCTGGAGGCGGTACCTGCGGCGGTGGCCGAGGCCGAGGCACCGTTGCCGCTGCAAGGCAGCACGCCCGATGCCGCCCAGCTGCGCGCGCTCGACGAGCTGGTGAACCTGGGCTACGTCCGCGGCATCGTGCGCAAGCTCGACGAAATCGAAGCCGCCGACCCTGCGCAGGCCGCCTTCGTGAACCAGCTGCGCGGCCTGGCGCGGCAGTTCCAGCTCGACGCGATGACGCGGCTGATCCGCCAGGCCTTGAGCGAACAGGCGGCCGCGCCATGAGCATCGACAGGCCGCCCGAGCGCCCGCCGTTCGACCGCGCCAGCGCGCAGGTGGTGCTGATCGTCGACGACGTGCCCGACAACCTGTCGGTGTTGCACGACGCGCTCGACGAAGCCGGCTACACCGTGCTCGTGGCGATCAACGGCGAGAGCGCCTTGCAGCGCGCTGCGCAGGCCCTGCCCGACATCGTGCTGCTCGACGCGGTGATGCCGGGCATGGACGGCTTCGAGGTGGCGCGCCGGCTCAAGGCCCACCCCGACACGGCGCACATCCCGATCATCTTCATGACCGGCCTGACCGAAACCGAGCACGTGGTGGCGGCGTTCGCCGCCGGCGGCGTCGACTACGTGACCAAACCGATCCGCGCGCAAGAGGTGCTGGCGCGCATGACGGTGCACATGCGCAGTGCGCGCCAGGCGGTGCAGGCAACCCAGGCGCGCAACGCGCTCGACGCCTTCGGCCACGCGACCATGGCCATCCACATCGACGAGGCCGACGGCCCGATGCGCGCCGTGTGGCAAACACCGCTCGCGCGCGACCTGCTCTCGGCCTACTTCAAGGCGCCGGCGGGGCAGATCCCCGACGCGGTGCTGGAGTGGCTGCGCAGCGAGGCCGCGCAGGCCCTGCTGGGCCGCGAGCCGCGTACGCTGGCGGTGGGCATGGGGCAAGTGGAGGGCGATGGCGATGGCGTGGCCGAGCGCCAACTCGTGATCGCGCTGCAGCAGCGCACTGGCGATGACGACGTCCTGATCGTGATGCGTGAAGTCTCCGACGCGGCCGTGGTGCAGACGCTGGTCACCGCCTGCAAGCTCACGCTGCGCGAGGCCGAGGTGCTGTACTGGGTCGCCAAGGGCAAGACCAACCGCGACATCGGTGACATCCTCGGTGCCAGCCCGGCCACGGTGAAGAAGCACCTGGAGCGGGTCTACGTGAAGCTCGGCGTCGAAACGCGCACCGCGGCCGCAGGGATAGCGATGGCGAAGCTGCGGCCGGCAAGCTTGCGGTAGCCGCTCTCCTGCTCCCTCTCCCAGAGGGAGAGGGAGCAAGTCAAAGGCAGGCGGTCAACGATCCAGCGTCAGCGCCCCCTCGCGCAAGCGCACGCGGTCGCCGACCTTGAACGCCGGCGCATCGTCGAAGGCCACCATCTGCTGGCTGCCATCGGTGCGCATGCGCAGCACCACTTCGAAGTGCTCGCGCTTGCTGCGGCGCTTTTGCACTTCGCGGCCGAGCAACGCACCGCCGACCACGCCGGCCACCTGCGCAGCCGTGCGGCCGTTGCCCTGGCCGATCTGGTTGCCGATCACCGCGCCCAGCAGGCCGCCGGCCACGGTGCCGCCGATGTAGCGGCCGTCACCGTCGACCTCGACACGGTTGACCGCGGTCACCGTGGCGCACTCCAGGCACGCCGTGGCGCCCGGCAGGTTGACCAGGCGGTTGGCGTCGAGCCCGCGTTCGAGCGTGCTCGTGGCGGTCAACTCGCCGACGCGCAAATGGGCCACCACCGGGGCGTTGGCGTCGAGCCGGTCGGTCGGACGCACGGCGTAGGTGCCGACGTAGTCGCCGGGGCGTTCCTCGGTCAGGCGGAAGCGCTCCTGCGCACCGACCAGGCGCACGCTGGCACGCCCGCCGGGCGTGCCACGCAGCGTGAAGCGCAGTTGCTCGCCGTTGCGGGCCGAGCCCTCATGGCGAACATCGAAGCGCTCGATCTGCGGTGTGGTGGCCGCAGCGGCCACCGGGCGCTGCGGCTCGCTTTGCAAGTTCTCGTCGAGCGTGGCCGTGCCCACCTGGTTGCCGCTGCGCAGGTTCGCGCTGACGCGTGCGTTCCCGGCCAGGCGGTCGCGCTGGCTGATGATGTAGGCGCCCTGGTAGACACCCGGGCTCACCTCCGTCAGCACGACCGCGCGGCGGGCGCCGTCGATCTGCAAAGCCCCCTGCGCGCGGGGCGTGCCCCAGACGGTGAAGTTCAGCTCGGTGCCGGGTGTGAGCTCGGAGACCTGTTCGACATCGAAGCCGGTGATGCGCGGCGTTTGCGCCGTTTGCGCGACCGCACGGTAGGTCTGTGCCTGCGCCGAGGTGGCCAGCGGCGCGGCGAGGGCCAGTGCAATGGCCGTCAGCAGGGTGGGGAGCTGTCTCATGGTTGTCCTTGTTCGACCCGGGCGCGCCGGCAAGGTGCCAGCGCTAAGCCTGGGCGTCGGTCAGTCTACGGCGCCAGCACGCAGGCGCGCGTCGGGCACGGGCCTGATCGCGCGTCGGACAACAGCGCTCCGCAAGCGGCCGTGCGCCGTGCTGGCACAGCCCATGCATGACCCGTGCATGAATACATTCGTGAAGGTCGTCGAAGTCTGGGTGCCGTCGGAAGACGGCCGCCTGCTCGAACTGGCCGGTGGCCTGTTCGATGCTGCACCAGCCTACGGCGCCATCAGCCGCCACATGTGTTTCGGCCGCGGCGAGGCCCTGCCCGGCCGCTCCTGGGACGAAGGCTGCCCGCAGTTGCTTGCGCGCCTGGAAGGCTCGTACTTCCGGCGCACCGCCGCAGCACAGGCGGCCGGCCTGACCTGCGCTGCGGCGGTGCCCATCTTCATCGGCGAGCGGCTCACGTCGGTGGTGGTGCTGTTGTGCGGTGACGAGCCCACGCAGGTCGGCGCGGTCGAGCTGTGGCACAACGACCCGCGCGTGACCAGCGATCTGAAGCTCGCCGACGGCTACTTCGGCGCCACCGACCCGGCCGTCGAGGCGCTCACGCGCGACGGCTCGCTGCCGCGCGGTGCGGGCGCGCCCGGCTTGGCCTGGCAGCGCGAGTCGGCGGTGTTCATCGACAACGTGGGCGACTCTTCGCAGTTCCTGCGCTCGCAGGTGGCGGCGCGCGCGGGCATCTTGCGGGCGCTGGCGATCCCGTGCACGTCGCAAGACCGCAAGAGCTGGGTGCTGAGCCTGCTGTCGTCGAGCGGCACACCGATCGCGCGGCGCTTCGAGAGCTGGATCGTGCACGACGGCGCGGGTGGGGCTGGTGGCGCGGGTGGCAGCCCCGAGCCGCACCTGCAACGCGGCTTCGGGTTCTGCGAGGTGCAGGGCCGGCTCACGCTGAACGGCGCGTCCAGCATGCCGATGGCCGGCCCGGGGGCGGTGGCCGAAGTGGCCCGCACAGGCGTGGCACAGGCCGCCGGTGGCGCGGCCGCGCTGGGCGCAATGAGCGCGGCCGATGCCAAGGCGACCGGCGTGCGCTCTGTGCTTGCCATTCCGGTCATCAGCGATGGGGCCGTGACCGAGGTCGTGGCCTTGTACTTCTGACTGCCGACTGCAACCCATCCTCACACCGTCACCTTCCGGGAGCTGCGCGTGGCGTTTTCAACTTTGTTTCGATGCGCGGGCGTGCACCTGAGCCGCATCGCGTTCCTGGCCGCATCGGCCGCGCTGTGCGCCACCGCGCAAGCCGCCGCGCCGGCGCGCTGCCTGACCGACTGCACGCCGCGCATCGGCATCGTGTCGGCCTTCGGCGCCGAGGCCGACCTGCTGGTCGCGCAGACGCGCGCAAAGCGCACCCACACCATCAACGGCAAGCGCTTCACCACCGGCGTGCTGCGCGGCAACCGCGTGGTGATCGTGCTCAGCGGCGTGAGCATGATCAACTCGACACTCGTCACGCAGCAGATGCTCGACCACTTCCGCGTCGAGCGGCTCGTGATGAGCGGCATTGCCGGCGGCGTGGACCCGGCCAACCACGTGGGCGACGTGACCGTGCCCGACCGCTGGGCCATGCCGATGGAGGTGTTCTGGAATGCCGACTCCACCTTGCCGTCGCCGTGCGGCAAGCCGAACGACGTGAGCTGCCTTGGCCTGCAGCTCGCCGTCGGCGCCGACGGCCAGACGCTGCCGCCGTTCGTGTTCAACACCCCGACCGGCCGCGTCGAGACCGGCCTGTTCATGCGCCAGAACCACACGCTGAACAGCGCCAGCGCACCGAAGGGCGAGTTCATGTTCGACTACCCGGTCGACGCGCAGATGCTCGCCGTGGCGCGCACCTTGAAGCCTGCGCTCGAGCGCTGCGGGCCGCGTGCGAAAGCCGCCGACGGCAGCACCGACGAGAAGCTGTGCGTCAAGCAGCAGCCGCGCCTGCTCGTCGGCGGGCGCGGTGTGTCGGCCACGGTGTTCCTGGCCAACGCGCAGTACCGCCGCTACCTGTTCGACGTGCTGCAGGCGCAGACCTTCGAGATGGAAACTGCCGCATTGGCGCACGTGGCGCATGCGAACGGCGTGCCCTGCATCGCCTTCCGCTCGCTCAGTGACCTGGCCGGTGCGGAGGGCTTCGATGCCGACGTGGGCGCGCTGTTCGCGAGCGGCCTGGCCGAGGCCAACGAAGCTTTGGTGACGCTGGCGTTTCTCGACGCGTGGGCGGCGCGCGGCAAGCGGCGCTGAAGAGCGTGCCAAGGGTCGCCCGTGGCGGCCATCGCCGCGCCTCGGCCGGCGGCCATCGCCGCGCCCCGGCCGGCGGCTATGCTGGCGCCCGCCGCCATATCGCGCCGCTCTGGCGCACCGAACCCGACCGATGAGCACGACCGAAATCTTCCTGATCGCCATCGCGATCATCTTCAGCGTGCCCTACCTCATCTGGCGCCTGGGCAACACCGACTACTACGCACCGCTGGTGGTGGTGCAGATCATCGCCGGCATCCTGCTCGGCCCCGGCGTGCTGGGCAAGGCCTTCCCCGAGTACCACGGCTTCGTGTTCAGCGCGCCGGTGGTGCAGGCGCTCAACGGCATCGCGTGGTGGGCGGTGATGGTGTTCGTGTGGATCGCCGGCATCGAGCTCGACCTCAAGAAGGCCTGGGCGCACCGCCGCGAAAGCAGCATCACGGCCGGGCTGGCGCTGGGCACGCCGCTCGTCTTCGGCTGCGTGGCGGCGGCCGGTATGCTCACGGTGCCGGGCTGGGTGGGGCCGAAGGCGCTGACCTGGCAGTTCATCGTCGGCGTGGGCATGGCGTGTGCGGTGACGGCGCTGCCCATCCTCATCCTGCTGATGGAGAAGCTCGAGATCCTGCGCCAGCCCATCGGCCAGCGCATCCTGCGCTACGCGAGCCTGGACGACGTGGCCATCTGGGGCGTGCTCGCCATCATCCTGCTCGACTGGGAGCGCGTGGGCAAGCAGGTGGCCTTTCTCGCGAGCTTCGCGCTCGCCACCTGGGCCTTCCGCAAGTTGATGGCGTGGATGCCTGCGCGTGACCGCTGGTACGTCGGGCTGATCTGGCTTGCGGTGTGTGCCTTCGGCGCCGACTGGGCGGGCCTGCACTACATGGTCGGCGCGTTCCTCGCCGGCGCGGTGATGGACGCCGACGGGTTCGATCAAGTGCAGATGGACATGCTGCGCGGCCATGTGCTGCTGGTGGTGATGCCGGTGTTTTTCTTGAGCACCGGCCTGCGCACGAACTGGAACGTGGGCGGCGCGGCGGTGTTCGTGGCGGCGGGCGCGTTGCTGGTGGCGTCGGTCGCGGGCAAGCTGATCGGCATTCAACTCGCGGGCAAGGTGCTGGGCTGGCAGCCGGGCGAGGCGTCGGTCATCGGCTGGCTGCTGCAGACCAAGGCACTCATCATGATCATCTTCGCGAACATCCTGCTCGACAAGCAGATCATCACGAGCGAAACGTTCACCGCGCTGCTGTTGATGGCCGTGGCCAGCACCATGCTGACCGTGCCGATGGTGGCGCCGAAGCTGGCGCGCATGCGCGCGCTGATCAGCCGCTCGCGCTGACTTCGCCGCGCATCGCGTCGGCCTCGCCCGGTGCGAGCGGCGCGGCGCCGGCCTCGATGAAGATGCGCTTGATCATCGGGAAGCGCAGCCGAACCTCGCGCTGCGTGGCGGTGATGGCGCTACCCGCTTCGGCGGCGCTGGTGCCGTCGGCGAAGTCGAGGTCGAGGGTGACCAGCACGTCGTCGGGGCCGATGTACATCGACAGCACGCGGCCCGCGTCGCGCACGTGGGGCTGGGCCAGCGCAATGGCCCGGATGACGCGCGCCGTCTCGGGCCGCAGGCCTTCGCCGATCAGCAGGCCGCGCGACTCGCGCACCAGCACCAGCGCCACGCCCGCGAGCAGCACACCGATGACAACCGACGCCGCGCCGTCGAGTGCCGGCATGGCCAGCCGGTGGCTCAGGTACACGCCGGCGCCGGCCACCAGCAGCCCGAGCAGTGCGGCGGCGTCTTCGGCCAGCACGGTGTAGGTGGTCGGGTTCTTGCTGCGGTGCAGGGCCTCCCAGAACGGCGCGCTGCCCTTCTCCTTCAGGAACTGGCGCAGCGCGATGGTGAAGCTCGCACCCTCGAACACCAGCGCTGCGCCGAGCACGACGTAGTTCCAGGTCGGGTCGCGCATCGGCTCGGGGTGCAACATGTGCTGGATGCCTTCGTAGAACGACACCCCGCCGCCCAGGCCGAACACCAGCACCGCAACGATCAAGCTCCAGAAGTACAGCTCCTTGCCGTGCCCGAACGGGTGCTCTTCATTGGCGGGCCGCTGGCTGCGCCGCAGGCCCACGAGCAGCAGCACGCCGTTGAGCGTGTCGACCGCCGAGTGAATGCCCTCCGACAACATCGCCGAGCTGCCGGTGACGCCGGCGACGATGAACTTGGTCACGGCGATGGCCACGTTTGCACCGATGGCGCCGTAAATGGCGAGCTTGGATTCCGACATGGGGCCGAGCGTATCGGAATCCTGGCGCGGGCCGCCGCTATGCTTGTTGATCGAAGGCTGCGGCGAAAGGGTTGACACATGGCGATGAACAAGCGCGCGGGCCCCGGCTCGGGCGGCTTGGTCTATTCGACCGACGGCGGCACCATGTGCCCGCAGTGCCGCCAGCCAGTGGCGCAGTGCGTGTGCAAGCGGGCCGTGCCGGCGGCCGGTGATGGCACGGTGCGCGTCTCGCGCGAGACGGCCGGTCGGGGCGGCAAGGCCGTCACGGTGGTGCGCGGCCTCGGCCTCGACGGCGCGGCGCTCACGTCGCTTGCCAAGCAGCTGAAGGCCTTGTGTGGCTCGGGCGGCACGGTCAAGGACGGCGTGGTCGAGGTGCAGGGCGACCACTGCGAGCGTGTGATCGAGGCGCTGAAGAAACAAGGCCGCGTGGTCAAGCGCGCAGGGGGTTAAATTGGCGGGCTCGGACTTTCAAACGCCACCGCAACCGCAACCGCATCCGCATCCGAACAAGGAGCACCCCATGCCCACAGGCACCGTTCGAATCCACCGCGTGCTGCGCGCCTCGCCGCAGAAGGTTTACCGCGCGTTCCTGGAAGCAGGGGCGATGGCGAAATGGTTGCCGCCGTACGGCTTCACCTGCACCGTTCACCACATGGAGGCCAAGGTCGGTGGCACGTTCAAGATGTCGTTCCAGAACTTCGGCAACGGCCAGGGGCATTCCTTCGGCGGAGAGTACCTGGAGCTGGTGCCGAACGAGCGCCTGCGCTACACCGACCGCTTCGATGACCCGAACCTGCCGGGTGAGATCTCGGTGACGGTGGTGCTGAAAGCTGTGCTGTGCGGCACCGAGCTGAGCGTGGTGCAGGAAGGGATTCCGGAGGTCATCCCTGTCGAGATGTGCTACCTCGGCTGGCAGGAATCGTTGGTGCAACTGGCGCACCTGGTCGAGCCCGACATTCCTGCGTAGATACCGCGGAACCCGCCGCGCCTGCGCCGGGGCGGTGTCAAGCCTGCAGACGAGCCCGCTGGATCCAGCGCGCGCGCAGCGCGTCATAGCCCCAGTTGAAGGCCAGTGTGTAGGGCACGAAGAACAGCAGCAGCCCGGCGTCGAGCAGCAGCGCCTGCCACAGGCTGATGCCCAGCCACACAGCGGCCAGAGGCACCGCCGCAAGCACGAGCCCGGCCTCGAAGCCGACGGTGTGAAGCAGGCGCACCTTGAACGACCGCCTGAACCCGAGGCGGCGTTCCAGGCGGTCGAAGCCGGCGTTGTAGACCACATTCCAAACGGCCGCGATGGCCGAGACTGCGAGCGTGAGCGCGCCCATCGCGCCGAGTGTCGTGCCCATCAACCAGCTGAACAGTGGCGCGCAGATCAGCAAGGCCACGACCTCGAACGCCAGTGCGTGTGCGATGCGTTCCGGGAGTCGCTTCGTCGGGTTGTGGGGGCTTGGCGAATCGAGTTGCACGCGGGCGGTCTTCGGCCTGCTGAAAAGCACGGCCACGCCGCCATTCTCTACGCCATCAACTCGGCTTTGCGCTGCGCCATCCTTGCGCCGAGCGCGGCCATGTCGAGCCGCGTGGCCTTCGCGCGGGGGAACATCTCGGTGTGCTCTTCCTTCACGTGGTGCTTCACGTATTCAGCCAGCACCTTGACCTTCGCGTCGTACATCTCGCCGTCGGGCGCCACGCCTTCGATCTGGCTGATCAGCGCCTTCATCGTGGCCTGTTCCACCACGGCTTCGGGGATCAGGCTCTTGTCTTTTAGCGCGGCCTTCACGGCCGGGTAGAACACCTCCTCCTCGACCTGCGCATGCACCGACAACTCGGTGCAGATGGTGCCCACCAGCGCCATCTTCTTCGTGCTGCTGCGCGCCTTCTCGAACTCGGCGAACAGGGCGCTTACCTTCGCATGGTCAGCCCGCAGCATGGCGATGGCGTCTTGAGGCTTCGAGGGTGCTTTCTTGGCGGCAGTCTTCTTTGCGGCGGTGGCCATGGGCGGGCTCCTTGGGGGTGGGTGACGGAATGGCCAGACTACCGAGCGGCCTCGCCGTTTGCATCGGCCGACCCGCGATGTGCATGTAGGACGGCGCCGAGCGAGCGTGTGGGTTGCGTGCAGGGCACCCATGCGGCGGCGTACGCCATCGGGCGTATTCCGCCGTGCCGAGGCCCCGCCTAACCTGCGGCTCACGCAGCGCTGCAATGGCATGCCACTTGCGTGCTGCTGGTCCACACCTCTGTTCGTTCAACCCGTCCCGCACTGGAGCTCGCCCATGAATTCATCCCGCCGCCAAGCCGGCAAGTCGCTGACCGCACTGGCCCTGGGCCTCACGGCCATGGGCTTTGCCTCTCTCGCGCAGGCTGCCGACACCATCAAGGTCGGCGTGCTGCATTCGCTGTCGGGCACGATGGCCATCTCGGAAACCGTGTTGAAAGACACCGTGCTGATGGCCATCGACGAGATCAACGCCAAGGGCGGCCTGCTCGGCAAGAAGCTCGAGCCCGTGGTCGTCGACCCGGCGTCGAACTGGCCGCTGTTCGCCGAGAAGGCCAAGCAGTTGATCGGGCAGGACAAGGTCGTCGCGACCTTCGGCTGCTGGACCAGCGTGAGCCGGAAGTCCGTGCTGCCGGTCTACGAAGAATTGAACAGCTTGCTGTTCTACCCCGTGCAATACGAAGGCGAAGAGCTGAGCAAGAACGTGTTCTACACCGGTGCGGCGCCGAACCAGCAGGCCATCCCCGCGGTCGAGTACCTGATGAGCAAGGCCGGTGGCGGCGCCAAGCGCTGGGTGCTGCTCGGCACCGACTACGTGTACCCGCGCACCACCAACAAGATCCTGCGCGCCTTCCTGAAGAGCAAGGGCGTGAAAGACGAAGACATCGACGAGAAGTACACCCCGTTCGGCCACAGCGACTATCAAACCATCGTTGCCGACATCAAGAAGTTCTCGGCCGGTGGCAAGACCGCAGTCGTCTCCACCATCAACGGTGACTCGAACGTGCCGTTCTACAAGGAGCTGGGCAACGCCGGCCTGAAGGCGAAGGACGTTCCCGTCGTTGCGTTCTCGGTCGGTGAAGAAGAGCTGCGCGGTGTGGACACCAAGCCGCTCGTCGGCCACCTGGCGGCGTGGAACTACTTCCAGTCGATCAAGAGCCCGGCGAACACCGAGTTCATCAAGAAGTGGAGCGCCTACGCCAAGGCCAAGGGCATCGCCGGCCACAAGGACAAGCCGCTGACGAACGACCCGATGGAAGCCACCTACATCGGCATCAACATGTGGGCGCAAGCGGTCAGACAAGCCGGCAGCACCGACACCGACAAGGTGATCGCCGCGATGGCCGGCCAGACCTTCACCGCACCGAGCGGCATCACGTCGATGATGGATGCGAAGAACCACCACCTGCACAAGTCGGTTTTCATCGGCGAGATCAAGGCCGACGGCCAGTTCAACGTGGTCTGGAAGACGCCCGGCCCGGTGAAAGCCCAGCCGTGGAGCCCGTTCATCCCCGAGAACAAGGGCAAGAAGGACGAGCCGGTCATGGTCGCGAAGAAGTAAGTTGATTTTGCAGCGGTGGCTGGCCCACCGCTGCTGAAGTCATTCACCGCAGAGTCAAAGGAGTTGGCGGAGGTGCGCAGAGTTCAAGTCAATCATTTGAATTCCTCTGCGATAACTCCGCAAACTCCGCCCCTCTGCGGTGAAGGAATTTGATTTTGAATTGAATGCCCCGATGCCGACCCGTCTGTTCACGTGCTTCCTGCTGCTTCTCGCGCTCACCGCATGGCAGCCTGTGCACGCGCTGACAGTTGTGCAAGCCCGCTCGCTGGTCACGGGTGAAGTGGAGCAGCGCGTAGCCGCACTCAATGCGCTGCTCGCCACTGCCGACGACAAGACCGTGGCGTTGCTGCAGGCGATCTCGGATGATGCCGTGAAGTTCACCGACACGGCTGTGTTCGTGATGAAGGACGGCAAGGGTTTCGACCCGGTGACCGGCGCGGAAGCCAAGGTGCCCGAGGCCGCCGAAGACGTGGTCAACAACAACGAGATGCGCAACGAGCTCGAAGCCGCACTCGCGACCACCAAGCTCTTTGCGGCCGACGACAAGGTGCGCGCCGAGGCCGTCAAGACGCTGGCCGGCGAACCCGACGAAAAGAAGCTGCCGCTGATCGAGAAGGCCTTTGCGGCCGAGGCCCAGCCGGCGATCAAGGAAGCGCTGGCTCGCCTGCGCTCGGCCATGCTGCTGGGCAGTGCCGACAAGGCCAAGCGCCTGGAAGCCGCCCAGGCGCTGGCCGCCACCGGCACGCCGACCACCAAGACGCTGCTGCTCGACCGAATGAAGACCGAGACCGAGCCCGAGGTCCGCGTGGCGCTGGAGGCCGCGCTCAAAAGCATCGAAGGGCGCCTGGCCTGGGGCGAACGCGCCGGCGTGGTGTTCACCGGCATCAGCCTGGGCAGCATCCTGCTGCTGGTGGCGCTCGGCCTGGCCATCACCTACGGCCTGATGGGTGTCATCAACATGGCGCACGGCGAGCTGATGATGATCGGCGCCTACGCGACCTACGTGGTTCAGAACCTGTTCCGCACCTACCTGCCGGGGGCGTTTGACGCCTACATCCTCGCGGCGATTCCGGCGTCGTTCCTGGTCGCGGCACTCGTGGGCGCGGTGCTCGAACGTGGCGTGATCTGCTGGCTCTACGGGCGGCCGCTCGAGACGCTGCTGGCCACCTGGGGCATCAGCCTGATGCTGCAGCAAGGGGTGCGCACGATCTTCGGCGCGCAGAACGTGCCGGTCGAGAACCCGGCATGGTTGTCGGGCGGCGTGGCGGTGGCGAGCAACCTGACGCTGCCGTTCAACCGCATCGCGATCATCGTGTTCTCGCTGCTGGTGCTCGCCGGCGTCTCGGCCATGATCGCGCGCACGCGGCTCGGGCTGTTCGTGCGCGGCGTGACGCAAAACCGCAAGATGGCCGCCTGCATGGGCGTGAACACGGCGCGCATCGACACCTATGCCTTTGCGCTCGGCTCGGGCATTGCGGGTCTCGCGGGCTGCGCGCTCTCGCAGGTGGGCAACGTCGGGCCCGACCTGGGGCAGGGCTACATCGTCGACTCGTTCATGGTGGTCGTGCTCGGCGGTGTGGGCCAGCTGGCCGGCACGGTGTATGCGGCCATTGGCCTGGGCGTGCTGAACAAGCTGCTCGAAGGCTGGCAGGGCGCGGTGCTCGCCAAGATCATGGTGCTGGTGTTCATCGTCATCTTCATCCAGAAGCGGCCGCAGGGCATCTTCGCGATGAAGGGCCGGAGCGCGGAGTCATGAGCGCCGTTTTGCAAAGCCCGGTGCCGTTGACGACGCACGCGCCTGCGCGCGGCATCCTCACCGGCAAGAGCTGGAGTGCGGTGTTCACGGCCATCGTCGTCGTCGCCGTGCTGGTGCCGGTGCTGAACCTGATGACGCCGGCCGACAGCGCCCTGCACCTGTCCGACTACGCGGTGCAGCTCATCGCGAAGATCATGTGCTACGCCATCTGCGCGCTGGCGATGGACCTGATCTGGGGCTACACCGGCATCCTGTCGCTCGGCCACGGCGTGTTCTTCGCGCTCGGTGGCTACTGCATGGGCATGTACCTGATGCGCCAGATCGGCAGCGACGGCCAGTACCGCCTGCCGATGCCCGACTTCATGGTGTTCCTGAACTGGAAGGAATTCCCGTGGACCTGGGCGGTCTCCGACTCGTTCGTGGCGCAGATGCTGCTCGTGGTGCTGGTGCCGGGTTTGCTGGCCTTCGTGTTCGGCTTTTTCGCGTTCCGCTCGCGCATCAAGGGCGTGTACTTCTCGATCATCACGCAGGCGATGACCTACGCCTGCATGCTGCTGTTCTTCCGCAATGAGACCGGCTTCGGCGGCAACAACGGCTTCACCGACTTCAAGCGAATTCTGGGCACGCCCATCGCCACGCCGTCGATGCGCATGCTGCTTTTCGTCATCACCGGCCTGACGTTGATCGGCTTCTTCCTGCTCGCCAAGTGGCTCGTCACCAGCAAGTTCGGGCGTGTGTTGCAGGCCATCCGCGATGCCGAGACGCGCGTGATGTTCACCGGCTACGACCCGCTGCGCTACAAGCTCGCGATCTGGGTGATCTCGGCCGTGATGTGCGGCATTGCCGGCGCGCTGTACGTGCCGCAGGTCGGCATCATTAACCCCGGTGAAATGAGCCCGGCGGCGAGCATCGAGATCGCGATCTGGGCGGCGGTCGGCGGGCGCGGTACGCTGATCGGCCCGATCATCGGTGCGTTCTTCGTCAATGGCGCCAAGAGTTGGTTCACGCAGGCGTTCCCCGAGTTCTGGTTGTACTTCCTGGGGGCGCTGTTCATCGCAGTCACCATCTTCCTGCCGCAGGGAATCATCGGCCTGGTGCGCCGCAAGAAGGAAGGCCCATGACCCCCGAACTGATGCGCGCCGGCACGCTGGCGAAGATCGAGCACGAGCGCCGCATCGCGGCCGTCACGGGCGGCGAGGGTGGCCGCGAAACCAGCTACGGCCGCATCGTGCAGCCGGGGCAGCTCGACGTGGCGCACGGCGCCATCTTGTACCTCGACGACATCACGGTCAGCTTCGACGGCTTCAAGGCGCTGAACGCGTTGAGCCTGAGCATCAGTGCCGGGGAGCTGCGCTGCATCATCGGCCCGAACGGGGCCGGCAAGACGACCATGATGGACGTGATCACCGGCAAGACCCGGCCCGACCTGGGCAAGGCCTTCTTCGGCTCCACCATCGACCTGCTGCGCCTGCGCGAGAACGAAATCGCGTCCATCGGCATCGGCCGCAAGTTCCAGAAGCCCACCGTGTTCGAGCACCTGAGCGTGTTCGAGAACCTTGAGCTCGCGCTCAAGGCCGACCGCGGCGTGCGCGCATCGATGTTCTTCCGCCTCAGCGGCGAACAGCTCGACCGCATCGGCGCGATGCTGGTGCTGATCCATCTGAAGGACAGCGCGCAGCGCACGGCGGGCCTGCTCAGCCACGGCCAGAAACAGTGGCTCGAGATCGGCATGCTGCTGATGCAGGACCCGAAGCTGCTGCTGCTCGACGAACCCGTGGCCGGCATGACCGATGAAGAAACCGAGCGCACGGCGGAGTTGTTCCTGTCGCTCGAAGGCAGCCATTCGCTCGTCGTCGTCGAGCACGACATGAAGTTCATCGGCGAGCTCACGCAGAACGGCAAGAACGGCAAGAAGGTGACCGTGCTGCATGAAGGCAGCGTGCTCGCCGAAGGGCTGCTGAGCGAGGTGCAGGCGAACGAAAAGGTGGTCGAGGTTTATCTTGGTCGCTGAAACCGGGCAAACACAAGGCATTCACCGCAGAGGGGCGGAGGACGCAGAGTTGCGCAGAGGAATGCAAAGCAGAACACAGAAAGTCTTTGCTCTTCTCTGCGCAACTCCGCGTTCTCTGCGACTCTGCGGTGAATGAATTCAACCCCACCCCCACCATGCTCAAAGCACACGGCATCAACCAGTACTACGGCGGCTCGCACATCCTGCGGGGCGTGGGCTTCGAGGCGAAGGTGGGCGAGGTCACGGTGGTTCTCGGGCGCAATGGCGTGGGCAAGACCACGCTGCTCAAGAGCCTGATGGGCGTGGTGCCGGTCAAGACCGGCAGCATCCACCTCGACGGGGTCGACATCACCCGCGACACGCCCTACGAGCGCGTGCGCAAGGGCGTGGGCTACGTGCCGCAGGGCCGCGAGATCTTCGGCCGGCTGACGGTGCAGGAGAACCTGCGCATGGGCCTGGCCTACAAGAGCGGCAGCACGCCGATACCGCCCGAGCTGTTCGAGCTGTTCCCGGTGCTGAAGGCCATGATCAACCGCCGCGGCGGCGACCTGTCGGGCGGCCAGCAGCAGCAGCTTGCCATCGCCCGCGCGCTGGCGGCCGGCCCGAAGTTGTTGATTCTGGACGAGCCGACCGAAGGCATCCAGCCGAGCATCATCAAAGACATCGGCCGCGTCATCCGCATGCTGGCCGACACCGGGATGGCCGGCGGCCAGAAGATGGCCATCGTGCTCGTCGAGCAGTTCTACGACTTCGCCGCTGAGCTGGCCGACCAGTACCTGGTGATGGAGCGCGGCGAGATCATCCAGCGCGGGCGTGGGGCGAACATGGAAGCCGAGGGCGTGCGGGCGTTGATGTCGATTTGAGGCTGGGGCGTCGCAAGCTCGCTCTCGCCGGCCTGGCATGGGATGCCGGGGCTAGACTCGTGCTTGTCGACTCCAGGAGCACACCATGTCCACCTCTGTTGAAGAGCTTGTCGTTCAAGCGAGCCAACTGTCTGTTGATGACAGAACACACCTCGCTGACCTTCTGCTGGCCTCAGTTCCGGACGATGAAAGTGCCGACATTGACGCGGGTTGGGAACAAGAGATTCGGCGACGAGTAGACGCAGTGCGCGCTGGTACAGCCCAAACAGTGTCGGCCGAAGATGTTCACGCACAAGCGCGCCGAATCTACCAACGGTGAGGGTCGTTCGCTATCTGCAAGAGGCGCGCGAAGAGTACCTTCATGAGGTCAGCTACTTCGCAGCCGTCAGCCCACGCTTGGCGGCGAAGTTCGACCACGCAGTAGAGAAGGCAGAGGCCCTTGCATCGCAGTTCGCGGAGATGGGTGCGCCGTACAAGCACGGAACTCGACGCGTCATCCCTGGAAAGTTCAAGTTCTCGATTGTCTACTTGACACTGCAAGACGAAATATTGGTCGTCGCGGTGGCGCCTTTCAAACGCAAGCAAGGTTACTGGCGTCCGCGGTTGAGCGAAGCCTGACGACCCCGAACGATGTCCTCGAAGCTAAGTGCGTCATTCTGAGAAAGCAGTCCAAGACCGTAACCCTGAAGCCGCTGCCGACCCATGCACACAGCCACCTGCCACTGCGGTGCCATCCGCATCGAGATCCCGAGCCGCCCGGCCGAGATCACCAACTGCAATTGCTCGATCTGCCGCAGGCTGGGCACGCTCTGGGCCTACTACGACGTGGGCACGGTCACGATCCACGGCCACCCCGAGCACACCGATGCGTACAGCCAGGGCGACAAGACGCTGCGCACGGTGCGCTGCCGCACCTGCGGCTGCACCACGCACTGGGAGCCGCTCGACACGCAGAAGTACACGCGCATGGGCGTGAACGTCCGGAACTTCGAGCCCGACGTGATCGGCGACGTGCGCATTCGGCTGCTCGACGGCGCCGACACCTGGGAGTCGTTCTTCTGGGAAGACCTGCCATAGCGGGCCGGCCTTGTCGGGCCCGGTGAAGCTTCGGCGCGGGCGTGCTACCTTTCGCGGCATCACCTCATCCAGGAGACCTCCATGACCGACACCGTCAACCCTTCGACCAACCCTGCGGCCGACCCGACTGCCGACAAGGCCGCCAACGAAGCCGCCGGCCGCGCCGCCACCCAGGCGGCCGACAACGCCAGCGCCACTGCTGCATCCGAGCGCGCACTGAAGGCCGCGCGAGAGGCCGCCAGCAAGGCGCTGGCTGCCCTCACCGAACTGACGCACAACGTGCGCGAGCAGGCCGCTGCGCTGGCCGAGCGGTTGCGCCCGCAACTCAGCTCGGCGGCCACTTCCGCAGTCGGCTACGCGAAAGAGCAGCCAGCCAGGACGCTGCTGGCATCGGCCGCGCTCGGCGCTGCCGTGGTCGGCCTGTACATGCTGATCACGCGCAGCAGCCAGCCCCACCATGTCACCTTGCGCCCGTCCCTCAAGACGCAAATCGGAGACGCGGCGTCCGATGCGTTCGACGCCGCCCGTGACGGCGTGACCGACACCGTCGAGAGCCTGCGCGACAAGGCACAAGCCGCCACCGAGCGCCTGCGCCAGCCCTTGAACGCGGCCACCAGCTATGCGCAGGAAGACCCACTCAAGGCGGTCGTGATTGCCGCCGTGGCCGGCGCCGTGGCGATGGCGCTCATCGCCGCCGTGGCCAGCAGCCAGCGCGACGACTGACCGCCTCGATGATCACCGTTCACCACCTCAACAACTCGCGCTCGCAGCGCGTGCTGTGGCTGCTCGAAGAGCTGGGCCTGCCCTACGAGATCAAGAAGTACGAGCGCGACGCGCAGACCATGCTCGCGCCGCCCGAGCTGCGCAAGGTGCACCCGCTGGGCAAGGCACCGGTGATCACCGACGACTCGGGCGGTGCCGCGGGTGCGCCGGTGACGGTGGCCGAATCGGGCGCGATCATCGAGTACCTGCTCGAGCGCTACGGCAACGGCCGGCTCGCACCCGCCATCGGCACGCCCGAGCGTTTGCAGTGGCGCTACTGGATGCACTTCGCGGAAGGCACGGCGATGTCGCCGCTGCTGCTGAAGCTGGTGTTCGAGCGCATCAAGACCACGAAGATGCCGTTCTTCGCCAAGCCGGTGGCGCGTGGCATCGCCGACAAGGTGCTCGGCCTGATGGTCGACCCCAACCTTGCGCGGCAGCTCGACTTCATGGAAGCCGAGCTCGGCAAGCACGAATGGTTCGCCGGCCCCGAGTTCAGCGCCGCCGACGTGCAGATGAGCTTCCCTGTAGAAGCCTCGGCGCAGCGCGCCGGCCTGAACGCGAGCCGGCCGAAGCTGATGGCCTTCCTGAAGCGCATTCATGCGCGGCCCGCGTACAAGCGCGCGCTGGAACGCGGTGGGCCGTACAGCTTTGCGAACGATTGACGGCTTGATGAGGTAGCGATGGACATCGAGCTGACCAAGGAAGACCGCGCCCTGGCCATCGCCTCGCTGGAGCGCTACTTCAACGAGCACTTTGCCGAAGCACTCGACGGCCACCGCCTGGGAAACATCCAGGCGGGTGCGCTGCTGAACTTCTTTCTCGAAGAGGTCGGGCCGTGTGTGTACAACCACGCGATTGCCGACGCGCAGGAGCGCCTGTCGATACGCGTGACCGAGCTCGACATCGAGTGCCACGCAGATGCGTTCGGGTATTGGCAAAGGCGGGGGACGAAGCCGGTTAGCAAGCGTTGAGGCGCTGCGGCAACGCCT
Source organism: Rhizobacter sp. (assembly GCA_031385155.1). Taxonomy (GTDB): domain Bacteria; phylum Pseudomonadota; class Gammaproteobacteria; order Burkholderiales; family Burkholderiaceae_C; genus LMDS01. The sequence goes on along the minus strand of JANNBF010000033.1, from coordinate 1,825 downwards.
CTCTTGCCGCTTTCGAAAGGGGAATGAACATGACTTCCGCTTCTCGTCGGTTAGCTTGGCTGGTCTGCCTCTTTGCCTGCGCACTTTCACACGCACAAAAAGCGGAGTTGCCTGCTCCCGCAGGCTTCAACGTGGGTGAGACCTGGGAATGGCGGCAAGTCGACGGCCGCACCAAGTTGGAAGAAGGGAAACTCACCCGCACCGTGGTGAACGTCGATGGCGTTCTCCAGTTTTCCAACGGCACGGCGAACTCACAAATGGCAGTCGCCTTGGTCGACGGAGGCTACAAGGAGTCGTCGAAGCCTTGGCGTGCGTGGCCCTTGGAGCTTGGCAAGAAGTGGGTTTTCGACGCGGACTGGGTCCGGCCTGATGGAGTCTCCGGCAATACGAGGCAGGACGTCGAGGTGGTGGCCTACGAAGAGGTGGTGGTACCCGCCGGCAAATTCATGGCGTACAGGATCGAACACCGGGGTTTCTTCAGAAACTCCAGTGGTGGTCGTGGCAAGCAGAGTGACACGTATTGGTATGCGCCCGACGCGAAGGCCGACGTGAAGCATGTTCGCAACGACAACTACAACGTCTATACCCGTGAGCTGGTCAGCCACAAGGCGGCGCCCTGACCACTCTGCCGAGTGGGCTTACGTCCGCCAAACCCGCGGTACGCACGCCGGCATCTCCCAGGCCGCTTCGCGCCACAGTGCCCACACCTGCGTGAGCAGTGCCATGGCCGGCTCCACACGTGGCGCGAGCACGCGCAGCACGACGACCGCATCGTCGACCGCCGTGCTGCCGGCAGTTGCCTTGAGCGGGTGGGCGTCGCAGGCAGCTCGGGCGGCATCGAGCAAGCGGTCGCGGCGCTCGGTGGCCAGTGCGGCGCCGGCCGCAAACCACAGCGTTGCCATCACACGATTGCCAGCCCAGCCGATGGGTGAGTCGAGCAGGCGGGTGTCGGTGGCCTTGACCACGCCGCGCTCCAGCCAGCGGCCGGGCAGCTCGATGCGCTGCTGGAAACTGCCGCGCTCGAAGGCCAGGCTCGACGCCGGCAGGCCGAGCGCGAGCACGTCCCAGCCGATCATTTCGGCGCCGGGTTGCAGCTCGAAGCGCATCGCGTTGTGGCCGATGCAGCCGCTGTAGGCGATGGTCTCCAACGGCAGCCATTCCAGGCGCGTATCGGCTGCGAGCACGGCGTTCAGGGTCTGCACGGCGGGGGCGCCGGTGCTGCGATAGAAGCGCGTCGCGCCCGCGGTGGTGACGAGTGCGTGCGCGCCTTCGGCCACCGTCACGCCGACGGCGAGTTCGTCACCGCCGACGATGCCGCCCGGCGGGTGCACCAGCACGTTGTGGCACACGGCCGGCCCTTCGGGGTACAGGCTGGCGAGCACGCGCAGCGGGCCGTCGTGGCGGTCGTGCACGACGGTGCGCGGCACGCTGCTGTGCGGGTCGCGCCGGTAGTCGAGGTTCAGCGAGCCGTGCCAACTCATGAAGCAGCGTCGCGCTTCCAGAAGGCGATGTGCAAGGCCGCGATCTCTGCTTCGACTTCGGCGACCGGGCCCCACACGCGCACGTTCTTCTGGCCATGCGCGAACACCTCGCGGCAGGGCAGGTCCATCGTCGGGTTCTCGGCGTGGTTGCCGGTCAGCTGCAGCAGGCGGTGCTCTTCCATGCCGTAGACCAGCCCGCCGATGTGGGCCCAGTACTGCGTGCCGGCGCACATGCAGCAGGGCTCGACGGTGGTGTAGAGCGTGCAGCCCCAGAGATAGCTTGCGTCGTGGCGTTCTGCCGCGCTGCGCGCGAGCACCGCCTCGGCGTGGTTCACGCTGTCGAC
>JANNBF010000109.1:0-56247 GCA_031385155.1 Rhizobacter sp. | reverse complement strand
CACCGCCCACGTCGCTGACGAAGCGCCACCGGCTCGGCGGGTAGAGCTTCTTGACCTTGGCCGGCAGGTTGTCGCCCCACAGCTTTTCGGTCGTGGCCTCGTCGACCAGGAAGCTCGCCGACTTGTCCACACTGATGGGCTTGACCTTGGGCGCCGGCCCGGCCGCAAAGGCACTGGCCGCCACCAACAGGGGGGCGAGTGCGCTGACGATTCTGAAGTTCATGAAGGGCCTTCGGTGAGGGTGCGGGTTGCGTGCAGCAAAGCGGCCCGAGCCTGCGGGACGGCCTTGCGTATCGACGAGATTTTGATGCATGCCGCGCCCGCCGGGCAACCCTGCGCGGGGCGCTATCGTTCGCGCCATGACCGCCAACCTGCGCCACACCCTCTTGTCGTTCCGTGACCTGCTGGCCACGGCCGGGCCGTTCATCGGCATCACGGTCATTCTGCTGGTGCTGGCCTACGTCGTGCTCGACCCGACACCGCCGCGCAAGGTGGTGCTGGCCACCGGCGCGCCACAGGGCGCGTATGCCGAGTTCGGCAAGCGCTATGCCGACATCCTCAAGGGCTACGGCGTGCAGGTGGAGTTGCGCAACACCCAGGGCGCGGCCGAAAACCTGCAACTGTTGCGCGACCCGAACTCGGGCGTGGACATCGCCTTCGTGCAAGGCGGCGCCGACGAGAGCCTGCGCGCCGCCGATGATGACGACGCCCAGCTCATCTCGCTCGGCAGCCTGTTCTACGAGCCGGTGTGGCTCTTCTACCGCACCGACTCGGCCCAGCGCCTGCTGAAGGGGCCGACGCTCGCGTCGCTGTCGCAACTGGCCGGCTGGCGCTTGAACATCGGCGCGCCAGGCAGTGGCGTGCCGAACCTGATGGACAAGCTGATCGACGCGAACCGCATTGACCTGCCCACCCTCACGCTGATGCGCCAACCCGCCACGCCGGCCGTGGTCGACCTGCTGGCGGGTGACATCGACGCGCTGGTCTTCGCCTCGGCGCCCGAGTCGCTGCTGGTGCAGATGCTGCTGCAGGCGCCGGGCATCGCGCTGTTCGACTTCGGCCAGGCCGATGCGTATTCGCGCCGCTTCGCCTTCCTGAGTGCGGTAACGCTGCCGCGCGGTGTGGTCGATCTCGCGCGCGACCTGCCGGCACGTGACGTGCGGCTGATCGCCCCCACCGCCACGCTGGTGGCACGCACCGGCACGCACCCTGCCCTCATTCAGCTCTTCATGCAGGCCGCGCAGCAGATCCACAGCGCGCCCGGCTGGTTCCAGCGCAAGCGCGAGTTTCCGAACCCGGGCAGCACCGAGCAGCCGCTGGCCAAGGAAGCGCAGCGCTTCTACGCCAACGGCACGCCGCTGTTGCAGCGCTATCTGCCGTTCTGGCTGGCCAACCTGCTGGACCGCATGTGGCCGGTGCTGCTGTCGATCCTGGCGATCCTGATCCCGGTGTCGCGCATGGTGCCGCCGCTGTACGAGTTCCGCATCCGCTCGCGCGTGTTCCGCTGGTACGGGCAGTTGCGCAGCGTCGAAGACGCCATCGGCAAGCGCCCCGCAGCCGAGTTGCTGGGTGAGTTGGCCGCCATCGAAACGCATGTCGAGCAGGTCACCGTGCCTTTGAGCTACGCCGACGAGCTGTATGCGCTGCGCAGCCACATCCAGATGGTCGGCAACCGGCTGCGCGCCGCCTTGCCCGGGCCGCCCGCCGTGGGTGCAGCGGCATGACACGACCGCGTGTCGCGATCATCGGCTGCGGCTTCGGCGGGCTCGAAGCGGTGAAGGCGCTGAGCCAAGCCGATGTGGAGATCACGCTGCTCGACCGGACCAACCACCACCTGTTTCAGCCGCTGCTATACCAGGTCGCGACGGCGGGGCTGAGCGCGCCGGCGGTCAGCGCACCGATCCGCCACACACTGCGCCGTCAGATGAAGCGCGGCAACCTGACCATCCTTCAAGCCGAGGTCACCGGCATCGACGCGGCGCGGCGCGAGTTGCAGCTCGATGACGACCAACGCATCGCGTACGACCACCTCATCGTGGCCGCTGGCGCCACCCACAGCTACTTCGGCCATGACGACTGGGCCGTACACGCGCCCGGCCTGAAGACGCTGGCCGATGCCTTCGGGATACGCGCCCGCGTGATCGGTGCGTTCGAGCGCGCCGAGCGCTGCACCGATCACGCCGCATGCGAGCCGTGGCTCACCTTCGTCGTCATCGGCGCCGGCCCGACGGGCGTGGAGATGGCCGGCACGATGACCGAGATCGCGCACCACACGCTGCCGCAAGAGTTCCGCCGCATCGACTCGACCCGCGCCCGCGTCGTGCTGATCGAAGGCTCCGACCGCGTGCTCGGCGCCTTCGTGCCGCAGCTGTCCGAGCGCGCCCGCGAGCAGCTCGACAAGCTAGGTGTCGACGTGCGCACCGGCTGCAAGGTGACGGGTATCGACGCGGACGGCGTCGACTACGAGACGCGTGCGAATGGCACCGGCAACGAGACGCCGGCTGGCGCAGCCGTCACCACCCACCGCCTGCAAAGCAAGACCGTCATCTGGGCGGCCGGCGTGGCCGGCTCGCCGCTCGGCAAGGCGTTGGCACTGAGCACCGGCGCCACGCTCGACCGCGCCGGGCGCGTGGTCGTCGAACCCGACCTCAGCGTGGCCGGCCACCCCGAGATCAGCGTGATCGGCGACCTGGCATCGGCCAAGAGTTACGGCCAGGCAGAGCCCAAGCCTGTGCCCGGTGTCAGCCCCGGCGCCAAGCAGATGGGCCGCGCTGCAGCGGCCAACCTGCTGCGGCGAATCAACGGTGAAGCCACGCGGCCGTTCAAGTACATCGACTACGGCAACCTCGCGACCATCGGCCGCAAGGCGGCGGTCGTGGACCTGACGGTGCCCGTCATCGGCGCGCTGCGCTTCTCGGGCTATTTCGCGTGGCTGTTCTGGCTGTTCGCGCACATCTGGTTCCTGATCGGCTTTCGCAACCGGCTGATGGTGATGATGGATTGGGCCTGGGCCTACTGGACCTACGAGCGCGCCGCGCGGGTGGTGGCCGAGCCGCCATCGGCCGCGACCGGCAAGCCGGGCAACAAACCACCATGACCCCCGAACAGCTCGCGCGCCGACACATCGACGCGATGCTCAATGCGGCGGGCTGGGCGGCTCAAAACTATGCAGTCGACAACCCAACGTCGTCGCGCGGGTTCGCGCTGCGCCAGGTGCCGCTTGCGGGCGGCCGCCTCCGCTTCGCCCATGAGGTAACCGGCACCGAGACATTCATTCTGCAGGCGGCGTTCGCAGGCCGACGCGTTGGCACCCGGGCCGAACCAGCTTGCCGAACCTCGGCACACGCGCCATATTCAGTATTCGCGATTTGCGAATAGCGAATATGAACTTGAAGCCGCAAGACTTTCTTGTCGCCACCCGATGCTGGCGGAGCGCGGCTTGCGGCAAGCGATGAAAGACAACACGCCGCCATTCCGCTGGTACCGGCCGAGCTTCTCCGCAGCGGTGGTGACCGAACTGGCACCGGGCCTCACGCTCCGGCATCTCGATGCGCTGTATTTCCTGGCAACCAAGTTCGAGGCCTACAACGACTGAGGCGGGCGAGACGTGCACCTTAGCCACGACCTCGAAGAGGCTTGTTGCAGAAGTGCATAAAGCCACTCGAAGCCGAACTGCAGCCGGCACCGAACCCTCAGACAATCTTCACTCCGGATCGACAGGACGCCACACCATGGACACCCGCACCTCCCCCTTCCGCCTGCGCATCGAGCGCGTTCGTGATGCGCTCAAGCAGCACGGCCTGGCCGCCGTGCTCGTGCCGTCAAGCGACCCGCACTTGTCGGAATACCTGCCCGAACGCTGGCAAGGGCGGCAGTGGCTGTCGGGCTTCACCGGGTCGATGGGCACGCTCGTCGTCACGCTCGATGCCGCCTGCGTGTTCGCCGACAGCCGCTACTGGGTACAGGCCGAGGCCGAGCTGGCGGGCACCGGAACACAGCTCGTGAAGACCGCCACCGGCAACTCGACCGAGCACGTGCAGTGGCTCGCCGCAAACGTGGCGCGCGGTGCTGCTGTCGGTGTCGACGGCAGCGTGCTCGGCCTAGGTGCCGCCCAAGGCCTGCGCGCCGCACTCGACGCCGCCGGCGTGGTGCTGCGCACCGACTTCGACGCGCTTGCCGAGGTCTGGCCCGAGCGCCCCGACCTGCCCGCAGCACCGGTGTACGAGCACCTCGCGCCGCATGCACCGGTGGGCCGCGCCGCCAAGCTCGCGCGCGTGCTGGAGGCCGTGGCGCGGCAAGGGGCCACGCACCACTTCATCTCGACCGTGGATGACATCGCCTGGCTCTTCAACCTGCGCGGCGCCGACGTCAGCTACAACCCGGTCTTCCTGGCGCATGCGCTGCTCGACATGAACGGAGCGACGCTGTTCGTCGGTGCCGGCAAGATCGGCACGGCCCTGCAAGCCGCGTTGGCCAAGGATGGCGTCCGGCTCGCCCCTTACGCCGACGCCGGCGCAGCACTGGCGGCCCTGCCCCCCAACGCGACCTTGCTGATCGACCCGAAGCGCGTGACCTTCGGCATGCGCCAGCGCGCGGCCTGCCGCGTGATCGAGGCCATCAACCCGAGCACGCTGTTCAAGAGCCGCAAGACCGACGCCGAGGCCGCGCACCTGCGTGATGCGATGGCGCAGGACGGCGCGGCCATGTGCGAGTTCTATGCGTGGTTCGAAGCGGCGCTGGCCGACCCCACGCGGACCGAATCCATCACCGAACTCACCGTCGACGCAAAGCTCAGCGCCGCCCGCGCCCGCCGCCCCGGCTTCAAGGGCCTGAGCTTCGGCACCATCGCCGCGTTCAACGCCAACGGCGCCATGCCGCACTACCACGCCACACCCGATTCGCATGCGGTAATCGAAGGCAACGGCCTGCTGCTGATCGACTCTGGTGGCCAGTACCTCGGCGGCACGACCGACATCACCCGCGTCTGGCCCATCGGCACGGTGAGCGACGCCCAAAAGCGCGACTACACGCTCGTGCTCAAGGGCACGCTGGCGCTGAGCCGCACGCGCTTCCCGCGCGGCACGCTGTCGCCGATGCTCGACGCCATTGCCCGCACGCCGCTGTGGGAACACGGCCTCGACTACGGCCACGGCACCGGCCACGGCGTGGGCTACTTCCTGAACGTGCACGAGGGGCCGCAAAGCATCAGCAAGGCCATCCCTGATGCGCACATGGCGATGGAGCCCGGCATGGTGACGAGCATCGAGCCCGGCCTGTACCGCCCGGGGCGCTGGGGCATCCGCATCGAGAACCTGGTGCTGAACGTGGTCTCGACGGTGGCAGACGAGTTCGGCGACTTCCTCGAATTCGAGACGCTCACGCTGTGCCCGATCGACACGCGCTGCATCGAGCGCTCGCTGCTGCGGGCCGACGAATGCGCGTGGCTGAATGCGTACCACGCGAGCGTGCGTGAGCGGCTTGCACCGCTGCTCACCGCGCCGGATCAAGCCCCGGCGCTGGCGTGGCTGGTGCGGCGTACCGAGCCGCTTTGAGCTGATCGGCCAGGCTCGCCGCGCGCCGTTCATCCGGCCAGCCTGCGCTTCACGCAACGCTGCGCGCGCTTCATCGCAAGCGCCTGTGCGCGGGCTGATCGGCCTTCTAGAGTTCGCTCCATCGCAACACGGAACGCAACCCCAAGGAGCCCACCATGATCAGCCGCTTCACCGCCCTCGCCGCCGTCTTCTCCGTCCTCGCGACTGCCACGCTGACCTTCGCGTCCAACGCGCAGCACGCTGCCGTGTCGGCGCGGGTGGCAGCCGTCAAGCACGTGCCGGTCTACCAGCTCGAACGCGTGGTGATCACCGCCAAACGCAGCGCGGTCAACGCGCACTGACCGACCCTCGCCTCGGCCCCGCGCCGAGTTCCTTCTTGTGCGCCTGCGGCCCACCGAACTCCGGGCTTCAGGCGCTCTTTTGTCGCATGTGGCGGCGGCTCGGGCGGCGCTGCTACGCTTGCAGGCATGCCCTCCCATCCCTCTGCAAGCGACACCGCCCTCACCCGCCCCGCCATCGGTGTGGACCTCGGCGGCACCAAGACCGAAGCGGTCGTGCTGGCCCCCGATGGCCGCGCCTTGTGGCGCGAGCGCGTCGCGACGCCGGGTGGCGACTACCGCGCCACGCTCGCCGCGGTTGCCGGCCTGGTCACCCGCGCGGAACGCGACTTGAACCTCAGCGGCTGCACCGTGGGTGTGGGCACGCCGGGCACCGCCACGGCGGCCGGGCTGCTGAAGAACGCGAACTCCACCTGCCTCAACGGCCAACCCCTGCAACGCGACCTGATCGAGGCGCTGGGAAGGCCAGTGCGCATTGCCAATGATGCGAACTGCCTGGCCCTGTCAGAGGCCACCGACGGCGCCGGCGCGGGGGCGCCGGTCGTGTTCGCGGTGATCCTGGGCACCGGCGTGGGCGCCGGCGTGGTGGTTCACGGCCGCCAGCTGGAAGGCCCGAATGGCCTGGCCGGCGAGTGGGGCCACAACCCGCTGCCGTGGGCCGACGCAGGCGACGCACCGGCCCCGCCCTGCTACTGCGGTCAGCACGGCTGCATCGAGACCTGGGTCAGCGGCCCCGGCATGGCGCGCGACCATGCCCGGCACACGGGGCAGGCCTTGACGGCCGCGCAGATCGGCACGAACGCGGCGCATGGCGACGCCGCTTGCGAGGCCACGCTGCAGCGCTACGAGTTGCGGCTGGCCCGCGCGCTGGCGCACGTGGTCAACTTGCTCGACCCGCACGTGGTGGTGCTCGGCGGCGGCGTATCGCAACTCGACCGCCTGCTGGTCAACGTGCCGCTGCTGTGGGGTCGGTTCGTGTTCAGCGGCGGTCTGAAAGACCCGGTGCGCACGCAACTCAAACGCAGCCTCCACGGCGACTCATCAGGCGTGCGCGGCGCGGCCTGGCTGTGGCGCGACGCGGGCTGAAACACGACTGCTTCACCGCAGAGTCGCAGAGGACGCCGAGGAACGCAGAGGAACAAAGAGAAAAGACAAAGATTTGTATTGCTCTTCTCTGCGCAACTCTGCGTCCTCTGCGTCTCTGCGGTGAATGACTTCCCCACGCCCATCGCCGCGCGCTGCGGCTCGTACCGGGCAAGCGACTGTTCATCGCAATGCGATGGATGACGCAGGCCACGGCTCCTAGAGTTGGCTCCATCGCACTGCAACACAGCGCGAATCGAGAACCCAAGGAGCCCACCATGATCGACCACCTCTTCTCCGCCGTGCTGACCTTCTGCCTGCTTGCCGCCGGCACCGCCGCAGTCGGTTCTTTGCTGGTGACACCCGAGCCCGCGAAGCACGGCCAAGTGCGCGTCGTCGAGCTTCAACGGGTCGTGATCGTCACCCCGCGCAACACTGCATCCAGCGTCAAACGCCCGGCCTGAAGACCTTGGCCTGCAGTGCCTGCGCCAGTGAATCGGCGCAGTCCTGCAGGTGGGCACGCGTGTCGGCCGTGAGGCCGGCGCGCAGTGACGCCGCCTGCACCCGAACCCGCAGCACTTGCGCCTGCGCCCGCACCAGGCTGCGGGCATCGGCAAGACCGAAACTGCTGGGCCGCAGCAAGATGGCAACGATGCGGTTCAGGTGCTCACGCTGCAGTTCGCGGCGCGGCGCGGGGATGTCTCTCACAGCTGCGCCCGCACCGGGCGCAATCTCGCTCCAGATGTCGCGCTCCAGCCGGCCGTACAACTCGGACAGCTGAAACGCATCGCGGCGCGTGGCGGCCTTGCCTTGGCTGTCGATGATGCGCAGCGCCATGCCGTCGCTCATCAATTGCAGCAACAGTGCACGCTGGATCGCGAGCACCCGCAGCGTGAGCGAGAAGTCAGTGGCCGAGCCCCCGCCCTCGCCGAAGAAGCCGTCGCCGCGCACCTGGAAGTCGGGTGCCAGGCGGCGTTGCAAGGCCGGTGAGACCACGAACGCATCGGCCACGAGCAGGCCACGCGCGATCACGTCGAGCGCCTCGCGCTGCTGCGCGGCGGGCACCGGCTGCAAGGGGTCGCGGCCGCTGCCTGGAAAGTCACGCAGCGTGCGCACGCCGCCGATGCGCCGCGCCAGCACACCGAGCGAGCGGCCCGCGTCGTTCACGGCGTAGCTGAGTGATCGGCGCAGCACCGCATAGTCGCGGTCCGGCGGCAGCGCGCGCACTTCCTGGCGCTTGAACAGCTCGCGGGCGATGGCCAGTCGCTTGACGGCGAAGGCGACGCTGTCGCTGCCCAGATCCCATTGCAAGGCGTCGGGGTCGATGCCGAGGAAGTTGTCTTCGTCGGTGCCGAACGCCAATGCGGGCTCGTTGCTGCGTGCTGCGATGGCCTGCAACTCGCGCGCTTCGTCTTCCGCAGCGAACGGGCGGTAGGCGTACTCGATGGCCCAATAGTCGTACGGTCCGAGCGTGGTCTGGAACGCCTGCACCGGCTTCGCGCCGGGTGCCGACAGGTTGGCCGGCACGTAGTCCATCACCGAACCGACGATGCCGTTCGCGCGGGTGAATTCAACGTCCGACAACTGCGCATCGGTGAACGCCTGCGAAGCGCGGAAGTTGTGCCGCAAGCCCAGGGTGTGGCCGACCTCGTGCATCACCAGCCAGCGCAGGTAGCCGAACACGAACTGCTGCGCCTGCAGGCTCTCGGGGGCCAGTTCGTCGCGCGCGGCGAGCACGTCCAGGCCATAACCGAGTTCGGCTGCGCCGACGTCGGCCACGGTGCAGGCGTGGGGGTCGAGGTGACTGCCGTTGGCATCGGGCCGGTGGGGCTGGAACAGGTCGCGCGCGTCGTCTGCCTGGATGCCGGTCGCCGCGCCCGCACCCGCCACTGCGCCGAACACGTTGCTGCGCAGCGTACGCTGCTCGCGCGTTGCGAAGCTCTCGATGTTCACGCTCGCACTCAGGATCTCGCCGCTGCGCGGGTCCACGTGCATTTGCGCCAGACCGTCGCCGATGGGCACGCTGTTGGTCGTCCAGCGCACGGCGGCGAAGCCGGTGTCGAGCGTGTCGAAGTCGGCGGCGTCGGGCTGTACCTTGACATCGATGGCGTTGGTAAAGCCGATGCGCTCGAACGCCTTGTTCCACTCCAGGATGGCGCTCGTCACGACCTCGCGGTACTTGAGCGGCAAGGTGCGGTCGAGCCAGAACACCAGTGGCTTGACCGGGTCAGACAGCGCGGCGGCCGGGTCCTTCTTCTCCAGGCGCCAGCGGTCGATGTGGCGCAGCGTCGGCGAGCGCGCCACGTCGTCGCCGAAGTCTTGCTGCAGCGTGACGAAGTGGCCGATGCGCGCGTCGCTGGTGCGCGGCGCCATCGGCGCGGCGGGCAGCGGGCTGATCACGTAGTGCACGTTCACGAACATGCTGCGCACATCGGCCAGCGAGCGCGGCACGCTCGGGCCGGTCTGCCCCGGCGGCACCACGGCCTGCGGCGGGCTGATCGAGCCGGTGGCGTAGTGGGCCAGCACCTGCAGCACCACCAGGTCGGGCTTGGCGCGCACGCCGGTGATGGCCGAGTTGCGCGCATCGAAGCCGTAGCCCTGGCGGTAGGTGCGTTGCAAGTCGAAGCCGAGCGCGAGCAGGTCGTTCAGGAACAGCGCGTTCGCCTCGACCAGCACACCCTTGGTCGCGGGGTCCGGCTGGCTCGCGACCGTGGCGCTGGCCATCAGGCTGGGCGAGAACGCCACGCCGAGCGCCCGGCCCTCGGGCGTGCCGTTCGCGGCCGTGTAGCGCGTATTGCGCGCCACCATCTGCACCTGGTTGTGGACGCGGCGGAATTCGATCACCTGGGCCGAATCGAACATGCCGCCCGCGAGCGCCGGCTCGCCGATGCCTGTGGCGAGTTTGGGCGACAGGAACAGCGGCTTGTTGAAGTCTTCGGGCTTGAGCTCGATCCAGACCTTCTCTTCGCGCTGGTAGAGCGTGAGCAGGCCCTCGAACTTCTTCGCGTCGCGAATCACCGCCGCGAACAGCGGCTGGTTGCCTGCCGCCGGGGGGCCGGCCGGTTGCGGTGTGCCGGGCGCGACACCCGAAGCCGCAGGTGCTGCGGCCCGCGGCGGCGGGGTGGCCGCCGCAGACGCGGCGGCGGCGGGCGCGGCCGGTGGCTTCAGTGCACAACCGGCCAGCACAGCGGCCATCCCACCGGCCAGAACACCCGCCAGCACGGCCCGCGTGACCCCGCCCTTCAGCAGCCTGCGCACCGCCCGTGCCGCCTTACTTCAGGGCCTTGAAGCGCAGGCGATGCGGGCGGGCGCCCTCTTCACCGAGGCGCTTCTTCTTGTCGGCTTCGTACTCCTGGTAGTTGCCGTCGAAGAAGACCCATTTCGAATCGCCCTCGCACGCGAGGATGTGCGTGGCAATGCGGTCCAGGAACCAGCGGTCGTGGCTGATGACCATGATGCTGCCGGCAAATTCGAGCAGCGCGTCTTCCAGCGCGCGCAGCGTTTCCACGTCGAGGTCGTTCGACGGCTCGTCGAGCATCAGCACGTTGCCGCCCTGCGCCAGCGTCTTGGCCAGGTGCAGCCGCCCGCGCTCGCCGCCCGACAGGCTGCCCACCAGCTTCTGCTGGTCGTTGCCCTTGAAGTTGAAGCGGCCGATGTAGGCACGCGAAGGCATCACGAACTTGCCGACGACGATGTTGTCGAGCCCGCCCGACACGTCTTGCCAGACCGTCTTGTCGTCTTCGAGCGACTCACGGCTCTGCTCGACGAAGGCCATGCGCGCGGTCGGGCCGATCTTGACATTGCCGCTGGTGGGCTGCTCTTTGCCGGCAATCATGCGGAACAGCGTCGACTTGCCCGCGCCGTTCGGCCCGATGATGCCGACGATGGCGCCCGCCGGCACCTTGAAGCTCAGGTTGTCGATCAGCACGCGGTCGCCGAAGCTCTTGCTCACGCCTTCGAACTCGATCACCTCGTTGCCCAGGCGCTCGGCCACGGGAATGAAGATCTCGTTGGTCTCGTTGCGCTTCTGGTAGTCGGTGTCGCTCAACTCCTCGAAGCGCGCCAGGCGCGCCTTGCTCTTGGCTTGCCGACCCTTCGGGTTCTGGCGCACCCACTCCAGTTCCTTCTTCATCGCGCGGGTGCGCGCGTCTTCGGTTTTCTGCTCTTGCTCGATGCGGGCTTCCTTCTGCTCCAGCCACGTCGAGTAGTTGCCCTTGTACGGGATGCCACGGCCGCGGTCGAGTTCCAAAATCCACTCGGCCGCGTTGTCCAGAAAATAGCGGTCGTGGGTGATGGCCACCACCGTGCCGCTGAAGCGGCTCAGGAACTGCTCCAGCCAGTCGACCGATTCGGCGTCGAGGTGGTTGGTGGGCTCGTCGAGCAGCAGCATGTCGGGCTTGCTCAGCAGCAGGCGGCACAGCGCCACGCGGCGCTTCTCACCGCCCGAGAGCTTGCCGATGACGGCGTCCCACGGCGCGAGGCGCAAGGCGTCGGCGGCGATCTCGAGCTGCAGGTCGGTGTTGTCGCTGCCGCTGGCCGCGATGATGGCTTCGAGATCGGCCTGCTCAGCCGCGAGCTTGTCAAAGTCGGCATCGGGCTCGGCGTATTCGGCATACACCTCGTCGAGGCGCTTCTTCGCGGCGAGCGCGCCGCCGATGCCTTCTTCCACCGCCTGGCGCACGGTCTGGTCCGGGTCCATCACCGGCTCTTGCGGCAGGTAGCCGATGTTCAAACCGGGCATCGGCGTCGCTTCGCCTTCGATGTCGCGGTCGAGGCCGGCCATGATCTTGAGCAGCGTGCTCTTGCCCGAGCCGTTGGTGCCCAGCACGCCGATCTTGGCGCCGGGGAAGAAGCTGAGGGAGATGTCCTTCAGGATCTGCCGCTTCGGCGGCACGATCTTGCCGACGCGGTTCATCGTAAATACGTACTGGGCCATGAACTGTCCTGTGGCGGTCTTCGAGGAATGGGGCCGGCGCTGCAGAACGCAGGCGGCTGGTCTGCCTATTGTCGCCGCACTGCAGTCGCCGCACCGCAGTCGCCGCTCCGAGCAAGCGGTTGCAGGCCAATGCAGGCGCCTTTCAGGCTGCATAGAATCGGCCCGGCCTCCCGCTTCCCCGAACCATGGGCGACACCGACAGCGACGCTTCCGCCCCACCCGAGCCCGGCCCCGTCTTCAACACCCGTGCCGGCGTGCGGCTCGGGCCGTGGGAGTTGCGCGAACTGCTCGGCAGTGGCGGCACCGGTGAGGTCTGGGCGGCCGTGCGGGCCGACGGCCTGCATCAGGGCCGCTCGGCTGTAAAACTGTTGCGGAGCAGCCAGTTCAGCCCGGCGGTCGCGGCCCTCGTGCGGGCCCGGTTCGCACGTGAAGGCGAGCTGCTGGCGCGGCTCACCCACCCACACATCGCGCAGCTGCTCGACGCCGGCCTCGCCGCCGACGGCACCCGCTACCTCGTGCTCGAACACGTGCAGGGCCAGCGCATCGATGACTGGTGCGATGACCGCCAACTCGCGACCGTCGAGCGCGTGAAGCTCTTGATCCAGGTGTGCGGCGCGGTGCAGTTCGCGCACGCCAATTTGATCGTGCACCGCGACCTGAAGCCGGCCAACATTCTGGTGACAGGCGATGCGCAGAACGGCCACGGCAACACGGGCCACGTCAAGCTGCTCGACTTCGGCGTGGCCAAGCTGCTCGAGGACACGCCCGAAGCCGATGAGCTGACGCGCCTCGGCGCCGCCGGGCTGACGCCCGAATACGCCGCGCCCGAGCAGATCAACGGTGACCCGGTGACGGTGGCGACCGACGTGTACGCGCTCGGCGTGCTGATGTTCGTGCTGCTCTCGGGCCAGCGCCCTTACGGCACGCCGAAGAGCACCGCCGCGCAACTGGCGCGCGACATCGTCGAGGCCGAGCCGCGTCGCCTCAGCGCTGTGACCACGGCCACCAGCGCAAGCGCCACACCGCGCAGCGACCTGCGCGGTGACCTGGAGCACATCGCCGCGAAGGCGCTGCGCAAGCGCCCGGCTGAACGTTACGCCTCGGTGCAGGCGCTGGCCGACGACCTGCAGCGCCACCTGCGCCACGAGACGGTGAGCGCGCAGGCACCGACCTTCGCGTACCTCGCCACCAAGTTCGTGCAGCGCCACAAGGTCTTCGTGGCGGCCGCCGGCCTGGTGGTGGCGGCCACGGTGGCCGGCGTGGCCGCCACGCTGTGGCAGGCGCGGCTGGCGCGCGAGCAGGCGAGCATTGCGCGCACCGAGGCCGCGAACGCCAACGCCATCAAGGACTTTTTGCTCGGCGTGTTCAACACCAGCGCCGTGGGCGACGGCAAGACCACGCAGAACAGCACCGCCAGCGAGCTGCTGCAGCGCGGTGGCCAACGCCTGATAGCCGACACCAAGCTGCCCGCAGCGGTGCGGCTCGAACTGCTCACCGTGGTGGGCAGCCTGCAGAACAACCTGGGCCTGATCGACGCCAGTGACCCGCTTCAGCGCGAGGCGCTGCGCCTGGCGCGCGAGGTGTATGGCCCGCAGAGCGACAAGTACGTCTACGCACTGGTCGAGAGCGGCATGGCGCTCACACAGCTCGGCAAGCAGAAGGAGTCGGACGAGCTCACGCGCGAAGCCGTGGCCATCATGGAAGCGACCGACCAGCGCGCGGTTGAAAGCTATCCGGTCGCGCTGTACCAGCTCGGTTTCAACGCGATGCAGGCGGGCGATTTGCCGGCGGCGGTCGGCTACCTGCGGCGCTCGGCCAGCGCGTTCGAGGCCTCGCAGCCCACGCATGCGATGCGCGCGATTGCGCACCGCTGGCTGGGCAACGCGCTGATGGCGCAAGACGACTTCGGCGCCGCCGAAGCGCAGCTGCGCCGCTCGATCGAGGTGAGCACGCAGCAGACGAGCCTGCGCGACTTCGGCGTGGGCGCGGGCCGCTACGCGCTCGGCGACCTGTACCTGCGCGCCGGGCGGTTTCGCGAGGCCGAGGCCGAGCTGCAACAGGCCTTGCCGATCGCGCAGACCACGCTCGGCCCACGCCACCGGGTGGTGGCACTCATCGGCGCATTGCTCGGGCTGGCGCAACACGAACTCGCCCAGGCCGATGCGGCACGCACCACGTTCGCGACCGCGCTCGACATTGCCGGCGGCGACACCTCGCGCCAGATCGGCAATGCGATGGACCAGACCAACGTGGCGCTCGGGCAGGTTGCGCTGGCGGATGGCCATGTGGATGACGCGCTGCAACGCGCCGGCGTCGCAGCGGAACGCTGGCAGCCGAACAACAGCGCGGCGTGGGCGGTCAAGCTCGCGCAATTGGCCGAGGCCGAGTGCCTGGCCGGCCGGCATGACGAGGCCCTGCAACGCATGCGGCAGGCGCTGCCGATGATCGAGGCCAAGCTCGGCGCGGCCAGCCTGGCGGCGCGCCAGGCGCAGGTGGTGCTCGGCGAGGTGCTGGCGCGGCATGGCCAGCGCGTTGATGAGGCGCGGCTCGCCTTCGCCACCGTGCTGGCCCCGGCAGCAGCCGATGCGGCCGCGTCATCACCCACCCGCACCTGGCTGCAAGCCCGCGCCACCGTGGGCCTGGCCGAACTGGCGCTGCCCGAGCGGCCCGCCGAAGCGCAGCGCTTGGCGCGTGCGGCGGCCGCACTGATGCCGCCCGACAGCGCCGTGCTGCGCGAACGGCTGATCCTGGCGCAGGCGCGCCTGATCGAAGGCCGCGCCCTCGCCGCCACCGGCCAGGCCGGCGCCGCCCGGCCGCTGCTCGATGCGGCCGTGGCTGCGCTGGCCACCATGCAGGCGCCGCAGAGCCCGCGCCTGGCGCAAGCCCGCATCGCACGGGCCGCAGCGGGCCTCTGAAGCGCTCGGCTGGCGGGGCTTGGCCCGGCTCATCAAAGCGCTTGCCCGCATGGCCCGGTTAGAATTCAGGCACCAGCGCAGTCTCCAGTCATCGCGCTGATGTCATCCCTGACAGAGCCCTTGCATCGTTTGTCTGCCTCCCAAGCAGCAAGCCGCACGCGGTTCGCAACACCCCCTCCTTCTGCCTGCGACTGGCGCCCGAAGTACGAGCGACAGGCCGACCTCTCTCATTGGATTCCCATGTCTTTCGACACCCTCGGCCTCGCCGAGCCCCTGCTGCGTGCCATTCACGAATACGGCTACACCACGCCGACGCCGATCCAGGCACAAGCCATCCCCACCGTGCTCTCGGGCGCCGACCTGATGGGCGGCGCACAAACCGGCACCGGCAAGACCGCCGGCTTCACGCTGCCGATGCTGCACCGCCTGATGGAAAAGCCCGCCGTGCGCGACGCGAAAGGCCGCCTGCCGATCCGTGCGCTCATCCTCACGCCCACGCGTGAACTCGCGGCACAAGTCGAAGAAAGCGTTCGCACCTACGGCAAGTACAGCAAGCTCACCAGCACGGTGATCTTCGGCGGCGTCGGCATGCAGCCGCAGATCGACAAGCTGCGGCGCGGCATCGACATCCTGGTGGCTACGCCCGGCCGCCTGCTCGACCACCTGCAGCAGCGCACGATGGACCTGAGCCACGTCGAGATCTTCGTGCTCGACGAGGCCGACCGCATGCTCGACATGGGCTTCATCCACGACATCAAGAAGGTGCTCGCGGTGCTGCCGGTGCACAAGCAAAGTCTGCTGTTCAGCGCGACCTTCAGCGACGAGATCAAGCAGCTCGCCGACAAGCTGCTGAACAAGCCGGTGCTGTTCGAAGTGGCGCGCCGCAACCAGACGGCCGAGGCGATCGTGCAGAAGGTGCACCCGGTCGGCCGCGAGATGAAGAAGGACCTGCTGGTCCACCTCATCAAGAGCAACGACTGGGACCAGGTGCTGGTGTTCACGCGCATGAAGCACGGCGCGAACCGCCTGTGCGAACACCTGCTGAAGGAAGGCATCAGCGCGATGGCCATCCACGGCAACAAGAGCCAGAGCGCGCGCACCAAGGCGCTGGCCGAGTTCAAGACCGGCGACCTGACGGTGCTGGTGGCGACCGACATCGCTGCGCGCGGCATCGACATCGACATGCTGCCGCACGTCGTGAACTACGAGCTGCCGAACGTGCCGGAAGACTACGTGCACCGCATCGGCCGCACCGGCCGCGCGGGTGCGAAAGGCGAGGCGGTGTCGCTGGTCTGCGTCGACGAGAACGGCTTCCTGCGTGACATCGAGCGTCTCATCAAGCGCGAGATCCCGAAGGAAGTGGTGCCCGGCTTCGAGCCGAACCCGAACGAGCGGGCCGAGCCGATCGTGCTCGGCCGCATGGTGATCGGTGAAGGCGCCGGCCGTGGCGGCCCGCGCCACCATGCCAACCCGCGCGGTGGCAACAACAGCCACGGTGGCGGTGGTGGCGGTGGTGGCGGTGGTGGCGGTGGCGGCGGCAACCGGGGCGGCAGCAACGCGCCGCGTGGCCCGTCTCGTGAAGGTTCTCGAGACGGTGCCCGCAGCGGCCGCCCGCCCGTGCGCACCGGTGGCGCGCCGAAACGCTGAGCCCGTGCCCGAAGGTCATGCGGGTACAGTGCCCGCATGAACGTTGAAGCCTCAAAGCCAAGGGTCGCGCTGCTCGCCGGCGCGACCGGCCTCATCGGCCGCGAGTTGCTGCCGCTGTTGCTGAACAGCGCGCAGTACAGTGCCCGATACCGCGAAGTGCACGTGTTGATACGCCGGCCGCTCGCGGGCGTGGCCGCGCAGCCGAAGCTGCAACTCCACACCGTCGACTTCACCCGTCTGCCCGCCTTGCCGGCGGTCGATGATGTGCTCATCGCACTCGGCACCACCATCAAGGTGGCCGGCTCAGAGCAGGCGTTTCGCCAGGTCGATTTCGACTTCGTCGTGAACACCGCGCGCGCCGCGCGTGCGGCCGGCGCCACGCGCATCGCTGTCGTCTCGGCGCTCGGGGCCGACAGCGCTTCACGCGTGTTCTACAACCGCGTCAAGGGCGATATGCAAGCGGCCATCACCACGCTCGGCTTCGCGTCGGTGAGCTTCGCGCAGCCCTCGCTGCTGATGGGCGACCGCGCCGCGCTCGGCCAACCCGCGCGCGCCGGCGAGGTGTGGGCCACGCGCCTGCTCGGCCCGGTGATGTGGCTGGTGCCCAAGGGCGTGCGGCCGATTCGCGCGCACGACGTGGCCGCCGCGATGCTCCGCGCGGTGGCCGAGGCCCGACCCGGCGTGCACGTTCTTTCCTCGGGTGCCATGCAACCTTGAGCGACACCTCACTGCGCCGCCACGGCGCCTTCATGCGCTTCTGGTACGCGCGCTTTGCCGCCACCAGCGCGAACCAGATGTTGATGGTGGCCGTGGGCTGGCAGATGTACGGCCTGACCGGCAGCGCCTGGGACCTGGGCCTCGTCGGCCTGCTGCAGTTCGCACCGGCCCTGGCGCTCGTGCTCGTCGCCGGGCACGTGGTCGACGGCTTTCACCGCGGCCGCATCATCGCGCTGTGCATGGCGGCGCAGGTGTTCATCACCGTCGTGCTGGCGCTGGCCACGCTGCGCGGCTGGGCCAGCCGCGACCTGCTGCTCGGCACCTCGGTGCTGCTCGGTGTGGTCAAGGCGTTCCAGATGCCGGCGCAGCAATCGCTGCCGCCGCTGCTCGTGCCCACCGCCTTGCTACCGCGCGCGCTGGCCTTCGCGTCGACCGGCTCGCAGGCCGCCATCGTGGCCGGCCCTGCGATCGGCGGCTTCGTGTACGCGCTCGGTGCGGCGGCCGTGTACGGCCTCTGCGCCGCGCTGTTCACTGCGGCTGGCGCGTTGGTGGCGGGCGTGCGCTACCAGCACGCACCGCGCGCGAGCCGGGCCGTCACGCTGAACGCGCTGCTCGCCGGCGTGCACTTCGTGCGCAACAAGCCGGTCGTGCTCGGTGCCATCTCGCTCGACCTGTTCGCGGTGCTGCTCGGTGGCGCCACGGCCTTGCTGCCGATCTTCGCGAAAGACGTGCTCTTCGTCGGCCCGTGGGGCCTGGGCCTGCTGCGTGCAGCACCCGCTGTCGGCGCGTTCACGCTGTCGGTCGCGCTCACGCGCTGGCCCATCACGCGGCGCGCCGGCCGCGTGCTGTTGGGCGCAGTGGCGCTGTACGGCGCGGCCACGCTGGTGTTCGGGTTGTCGACATCGTTCGCGGTGTCGATGGTCGCGTTGGTCGTGGCCGGCGCCGCCGACATGGTCAGCGTCGTCATCCGCCAGTCGCTGGTGCAACTCGACACGCCCGACGAGATGCGCGGCCGCGTGAGCGCCGTCAACTCGGTGTTCATCGGCGGGTCGAACCAGCTCGGCGAGTTCGAGTCGGGCGCCACGGCGGCGTGGCTCGGGCCGGTGGGTTCGGTGGTGCTGGGCGGCATCGGCACGCTGGTCGTGGCGGTGGCGTGGATGCGCCTGTTCCCGACGCTCGCGAACCGCGATGCATTGGTGCAGGCGCGTTGACCGCATCAGGGTGAACGCCGTGGTGACGACCGCCGAGCCGCCCGACATCCAGCACCTCGATGCGGCCTGCCTCGTCGCCGTTAAGCCTGCCGGCCTGCTGGCCGTGCCCGGCCTCGGCGAGCACGGGCACGTGTGCCTGTCGGCGCAGGTGCACGCAGTGCATAGCAACGCGCTGGTCGTACACCGACTGGACATGGCCACCTCGGGCCTGATGCTGTTCGCGCGCGGCGCCGAGGCCCAGCGGCGCCTGAGCGCGGCGTTCGCGGACCGCAGCGTGCACAAGCGCTACATCGCCGTCGTGCACGGCCGCATCGAGCAGGCCGAGGGCGTCATCGACCTGCCCCTGATGGCCGACTGGCCGAGGCGGCCGCTGCAGAAGGTGGACCTCTTGCACGGCAAGCCTTCGCTGACGCGCTACCGGGTGCTCGGCATCGATGCTGCCGCGAACACGACACGCCTCGAGCTCGAACCCGTGACCGGCCGTGCGCACCAGCTTCGTGTGCACTTGCTGGCCATCGGCCACCCGATCGTGGGCGATGCGCTCTACGGGCCACCCGCTGACGCACTCGCCGCACCCCGTCGGATGCTGCTGCACGCCACGCGCCTGGTGTTCCCGCACCCCGCGGCTGGCACCTTGACCGAAGTAAGGTCCACGCCACCGTTCTGAGCTTGCTCTGCAACCCACTCACCGCTCGCTCCTCTCTGTTCCTGTTCCTGTTCCTGTTCCTGTTCACGTTCCATCCCTGCGGTCACGCGCCTTGAACGCCTTGGCCCGCTGCTTGTAGACGCTCACCTGCTGCTGCCGCTGCAAGGGCGTGAGGGTGTCGCGCTTCGCCTCGCGCAGCAGCTTGTGGAAGTTGCGCAGGCGGTCGTGATCGACGCCTTCACGCACCGCGCAGCCGGGCTCGTCGCCATGCCGGCAATCGCGGAAGCGGCACTGCGCGGCGAGCGTGGCGATGTCGTCGAAGGTGGCCGCGAGCGTGGCCTCGTCCACATCGGGCCGCAACGTGCGCAGCCCCGGCGTGTCGATCACACAGGCGCCGCCGGGCAGGCGATGCAGCGAGCGCGAGGTGGTGGTGTGCTTGCCCCGGCTGTCGTGCTCGCGCACGGCGCCGGTGTCTTGCACGATGCGGCCGATCAGGTTGTTCGTCAGCGTCGACTTGCCCGCGCCCGACGAGCCGAGCACAACCAGCGTCTGCCCCGCGAACACCCAGGTCGCCAAGCGCTGCGCGGTGGTCGGGTCGGTGCCGTCCACGGCGAGCAGTTCCACATCGGCGGGCAGGCGTTCGCGCAGTGCAGCCACGCGCGCTTCCAGCAGGCCGGGCGTGCGCGAAGCCACGTCGGCCTTCGTCAGCACGATCACCGGCGTCACGCTGCCGGCACTCACCAGCGCGAGGTAGCGCTCCATGCGGCGCGGGTTGAAGTCGTCGTCCAGACCCATCACGAGCAGGGCCGTGTCGATGTTGCTGACGACCGGGTGGCGCCGGCCGTCGGCGTCGCGCCGGTTGATGTGGGTCTGCGGCGGCACGAGCGCGTGCACCCAGGTCTGCGCATGGGCATCGCTGCCCGCGTCGGTGTGCGCGAGCACCCAGTCGCCGACGGCAAGTGCGGTGTCGTCGTCGAGCAGGCGGCGCATCAGCCGTTGCTGCGGCCGTGCGCTGAGTTCCTTGTGGCCGTCGTGCAATTGCACGGTCTCGCGGTGCACCTCGGTCAGGCGCATCAGTTGCAGGCCGGCCTCGTCTTGTGCATACGCAACGGTCGTGGCCAGTTGAGCCAGCGCGGGCGTGAGGCCCAGGGTGCGCAGGCGGTCGAAATCGATCTCGAGCATGGTGGTCTGAACTTTCGTTTCGCTCGGCGCGCACGAAGGCGCACCAGAAGGCCGGGCTTGCGTGGGGCAAACCAGGCCGCCGGGGAAGGCGGGGGAAACGTCAGCCGCGCGTGATGCGCAGCAGTTCAGGTATCGGGCTTGAGCGGGTGGCTTCAGGGTCGAAGCGGGCGGCGAGAGCTTGTCCCGAGAAGGGGTCTCGCGCGTCGATCAGGGTTCTGGAATCAAGGTTCCAAAACGTGAACGCGGGTGCTGGGCTCAGGCAACGGCTGACGAGGCAGCGATGACAGTGGGAGTGGTTTTCATGGAGCACCTCCTGCGAGTCGTTGGGGAGCGCCGGGCCGCCGATGCGTGGCGCATGGGGCTCAGTCGGCCGCGAGTCTGCTCGCGGGGCCGGCGTGCGTCAACCACAAAGTTGGGGAGCACAGCGCGGGCTTGCGTTTTCGCGACACGGCCGCAGATGAAAGTCGCTTGCGGCGAAGGGGCTTGGCCGCCTCGTATGATCCGCCCCGCGCACGTCAAAGGTGGCTGGTTTCCCGGCTGCCTCGTGTCAACTCCAGAACGGACTGTTTCCATGAAGACACTCATCCTCGCCCTGTCGTTCGCCGTGATGTCAGCCGGGTTCGCACCCGGTGCGGCCGAGGCCAAGCGCATCGGCGGCGGCGGCTCCTCGGGCATGCAGCGCAGCACACCGTCGGCGGCCCCGAATGCCGCACCGGCCAAGCCCGCACAAGCAGCGCCTGCGGCAGCGGCAGCACCCGCCGCTGCGGCGGCACCGAAACGCAACTGGATGGGCCCGCTCGCCGGCCTGGCAGCAGGCCTCGGCATCGCCGCGCTGATGAGCCACCTGGGCATGGGCGCCGAGTTCGGCAACATCATCATGATGGTGCTGATCGCTGGCCTCGCGTTCGTGGCCATCCGCTTCGCGATGGCGCGCTTCGGCGGCTCGCGCGCACAGCCTGCGATGGCCACGCCCGGTGGCATGCAGTTCGCCGGTGCAGGTGCAGGTGCAGGTGCAGGTGCAGGTCCCGGCGCGGGCGCGCCGAGGCAGCAGCCGGCGGCTCACGAAACCACGCTGCCCGCGTGGAACACGGGCAGCGCGCCATTCGCCGCTGCGGCACCGGCCGCCACCGTGATGGCCGCCGCAGCACCGGCCGCGAACACGCTGCCCGCCGGCTTCGACACCGAGGCGTTCGAGCGCATCGCGAAGATGATCTTCATCCGCATGCAGGCCGCCAACGACACCGCCGACCTGACCGACCTGCGCGGCTTCACCACGCCCGAAATGTTCGCCTCGGTGAAGCTCGACCTGCAAGAGCGCGGCAGCGCCGCGCAGCAGACCGACGTGGTCAAGATCGACGCGCAAGTGCTCGACTTCGCGACCGAAGCCGAGCGCCAGATCGTCAGCGTTCGCTACCACGGCCTGATCCGCGAAGAAAAGGACGGCACGGCCGCTCCGTTCGACGAGGTCTGGCACCTCGTCAAGCCGGTGGACGGCAGCCGCGAGTGGGCGATTGCCGGCATCCAGCAGATGGCCGCCGCCTGACGGGTCGGGCGGCGCTGGCGCCGCCCGCAACTCACCACAAACAAGGGGCTTCGGCCCCTTCTTCATTGGCGCCTTGGGGATACACGAATGACGCAGCACCTGTACATCATCACCGGCGCTTCGCGCGGCATGGGCGCGGCCATCGCCGAGCAGTTGCTCGTGCGCGGCAACCGCGTTCTAGGCGTCTCGCGGCGCACGAACCCGCAGCTCGCACAACGCGCCCATGCCGCCGGCGCTTACTTCGAACAATGGGAGGCAGACCTGGCCCAGGCCGGCGCTGCCGCAGCCCGACTGCAGGCCTGGTTCACCGGCTTCAGCGCGGACCGGTTCGCGAGTGCCACGCTCATCAACAACGCGGCGGCGCTCACACGCATCGGCGCCATCGAGAACGTTGCCGACGACGAACTCGCGATGGCCTTGCGCGTCGGCCTGGAGGCGCCGGTTCTGCTGACGGCGGCGTTCCTGCGCGCCACCAAAGGGTGGGCGATGCAGCGGCGCGTGCTCAACATCTCGTCAGGCCTGGGCCGGCGGGCCATGGCCGGGCAAGCGTCGTATTGCGCGGTGAAAGCTGGACTAGACCACTTCACGCGCGCGCTCGCGCTCGATGAGGCGCAGCAGCCGAACGGCGCGCGCGTGGTGTCGCTCGCACCCGGCGTGATCGACACCGACATGCAGGTGCAGTTGCGCTCGGCCGACGCGGCGGGGTTCCCGGAGCGGGCGAACTTCCAGGCCTTGAAGGACAAGGGCCAGCTCACCTCGCCCGTGGAGGCCGCCGCGCGCGTGCTGGGCTACCTGAACCGGGCCGACTTCGGCGCCAACCCCGTGTCGGACGTGCGCGACAACGAATAGCCTGATCGTGCACCGTGCTTGTCGTGAGTGGCACTGTGCAGAACGCGGTGATCGCAGCTGCGGTCGAAAATTCGATGAGAATGAGGGCGCTCCGGGGTGCATGCTGAAAGCGTGCTGAGATGGTTTACCAAACCCGCGAACTTGATCCGGCTAGTACCGGCGAAAGAAGAGCTGTTGCCCTCGAACTGTGGGCCCGCATGGCGGGCGCAGCGCGCCGGGACACCTTCGGAGCATTGTGTATTCACACTGACACCGAAGGAGTTTCCGATGAACGCGCCCGACAAGATCGACGCCCTGCTCACGCTCACACGTGAGCCTTTCCCGTCTTCCCGCAAGGCCCACATTCAGGGCACCCACGCCGACCTGCGTGTGCCGCACCGCGAGGTCACGCTGACGAACGGCGAAGTGGTGTCGCTCTACGACACGTCGGGGCCGTACACCGACCCTGCGGCCGAGATCGACGTGACCCGCGGGCTGCCCGGCGTGCGCAGCGTGTGGATCGACTCGCGCGACGACACCGAACGCTACACCGGCCGCGTCCACCAGGTGCTGGACGACGGCGTGAAGGGCGAACTGCGCGGCGCCATCGAGGCTGATCGCATCGACGCCCTTCGCCACGCTGCGGCGGCACTGCAGCGCGCGCCGCGCCGCGCCAAGAGCGGCGCCAACGTGACGCAGATGCACTATGCACGCCGCGGCATCGTCACACCCGAGATGGAGTACGTGGCGCTGCGCGAGAACGGCCGGCGCGAGTGGATGGCCGAGTACCTGGCCGACCCGGCTCGCGAAGCGCGGCTGCGCGGCAACGGCATGGGCGCACGCATCCCCGAGATCATCACGCCCGAGTTCGTGCGCGACGAGGTGGCCCGTGGCCGCGCCATCATCCCCGCGAACATCAACCACCCCGAAGTCGAGCCGATGGTGATCGGCCGCAACTTCAAGGTCAAGATCAACGCCAACATCGGCAACTCGGCTGTCACCTCCAGCATCGAGGAAGAAGTCGAGAAGCTGGTCTGGGCGATCCGCTGGGGCGCCGACAACGTGATGGACCTCAGCACCGGCCGCAACATTCACACCACGCGCGACAGGATCGTGCGCAACAGCCCGGTGCCGATCGGCACGGTGCCGATTTACCAGGCGCTGGAGAAGGTGGGCGGGGTGGCCGAAGACCTCACCTGGGCCATCTTCCGCGACACCTTGATCGAGCAAGCCGAGCAGGGTGTCGACTACTTCACCATCCACGCCGGCCTGCGCCTGCCCTTCATCCACCTCACGGCCAACCGGCGCACCGGCATCGTCAGCCGGGGCGGCTCGATCATGGCCAAGTGGTGCATCACCCACCACCAGGAGAGCTTTCTCTACACGCACTTCGAAGATATCTGCGACATCATGAAGGCGTACGACGTGAGCTTCTCGCTCGGCGACGGCCTGCGCCCTGGCAGCGGCGCCGATGCGAACGACGAAGCCCAGTTCGCCGAACTGCGCACGTTGGGCGAGTTGACTCAGGTGGCCTGGAAGCACGATGTGCAGACCATGATCGAGGGGCCTGGTCATGTGCCGATGCACATGATCCAGGCCAACATGGACGAGCAACTCCGCCTGTGCCACGAGGCGCCGTTCTACACGCTGGGGCCCTTGACCATCGACATCGCGCCGGGCTATGACCACATCGCCAGCGCCATCGGCGCGGCCATGATCGGCTGGGTGGGCACGGCCATGCTCTGCTACGTCACACCCAAGGAGCACCTGGGCCTGCCGGACCGTGACGACGTCAAACAAGGCATCGTCGCCTACAAGATCGCGGCGCATGCCGCCGACATCGCGAAGGGCCACCCCGGCGCGCGTGCCCGCGACGAGGCCCTGAGCAAGGCGCGCTTCGAGTTCCGCTGGACCGACCAGTTCAACCTCGGCCTGGACCCCGATACCGCGCGCGACTTCCACGACGAGACGCTGCCCAAGGACTCGTCGAAAGTGGCGCACTTCTGCAGCATGTGCGGCCCCAAGTTCTGCTCGATGAAGATCACCCAGGACGTGCGCGACTACGCCGCCGCCAAGGGCGTTGCCGAGGCAGCGGCACTGGCGCAGGGCATGGCCGAGAAGTCGGCGCAGTTCAAGGCTGCCGGCGGCGAGTTCTACATCCCGATCCAGCCGCAGGCCTGAGCGATGGCGGCAAGGTCCATCGGCATCGCCGGCGCCGGCCTGGTGGGTCGGCTGCTGGCCTGGCGGCTGGTGCGCGCGGGGCACCGCGTCAGCGTGTTCGATCCCGCCCCAGGCCCTGCGCCGGCCTTCGACGGTCGGCAGGCCGCAGGCTTCACCGCCGCCGGCCTGCTGAGCCCGCTGGCCGAACTCGACAACAGCTCGGTCGAGGTGGCGGCGCTGGGCTGGCGTTCGATCGCGCTGTGGCGTGCCACCGTTGCCGCGCTGCGGGCCGCGCCGCATTTCGCCGAACGCGGCAGCCTGTTGCTGGCGCACCGCAGCGACGGCGGCGCCGCACAGCGCGTGCTGGCGCGCTTGGCCACCGCCGCACCCGGCACGCCGCGCGCGCAGCCGCTGTTGGCAGCGCAACTGGTTGCGCTCGAACCGGCCCTGCACGGCGCAGCCCAGGCCTGGCTGCTGCCGGGCGAAGGGCAGATCGACTGTGTCGCCACGATGCAGGCCTTGAACGACGAGGCTCGCGACGCGCGCTGGCACTGGCGCCAGCCGGTGGCCGATGTGCGCCCCGGCGAACTGCGCTTCGACGGCGCACCGGCGCAACACTTCGATCTTGTGTTCGACGTGCGCGGCACGGGCGGCCGGCCGGCGCTGCCGGTGCGTGGCGTGCGCGGCGAGATCGTCTGGCTGCACGCGCCGGGCCACGGCCTGACACGGCCGCTGCGCCTGCTGCACCCGCGCCACCGCGTCTACCTCGCACCGCGCCCGGGCGACGTGCTTCTGGTGGGCGCCAGCGAGGTCGAGAGCGAAGACCGCTCACCGGTGTCGCTGAAGACCGCAGTCGAGTTGATGAGCGCCGCGCACAGCGTGCTGCCGGCGCTCGCCGAGGCGCGCATCCTGCGGCTCGATGTCAACCTGCGGCCCGCGTTGCCCGACCATGAACCGCGCACCGAGATCTCACCCGGGATCGTGCGCATCAACGGGCTGTTCCGTCACGGCTGGCTGCTGGCGCCGGCCTTGGTGGAAGACGCCTTGCGGGCCTGTGCGCTGGCGCAGCCCGCCGAGTCGCAGGCGTTGGCATGAACGCGCACCAGACCATCACCGTGCAGCTCGATGGCCGTCCCCGCACGCTGCCCGCAGGGAGTGGCCTGGCAGAGCTGGTGGCATCGCTCGGCCATGCGCCGAATGCGGTCGCCACTGCCGTCAATGGGCTCTTCGTTTCGCGCCGCCTGCGCGAGACCTGCACGCTGCGGGAAGGCGATGCGGTCCTGCTCTTCCAGCCCATCGTCGGTGGCTGAACCGAACCCGAGACCTCCCGATGAATGCACCCACCGCACCGAAGCGCGAAGACGACCTCTGGCAGGTCGGCGACGTCACACTGCACAGCCGCTTCCTGCTCGGCACCGCCGGCTACCCATCGCCGAAGGTGCTTCACGATGCCATCGTCGCATCGCAGGCACAGATCGTCACCGTGGGACTCAAGCGCACGCTGGCCGCTGCTGGCGACAACGGCCACATCGCGATGATCCGGCTGGCACTGCGCGAGACCGGCGCGCGCCTGCTGCCCAACACGGCCGGCTGCCGCACGGCGCGCGAGGCCGTGCAGCTGGCGCAGATGGCGCGCGAGCTTTACGACACGGCCTGGATCAAGCTGGAGGTGATCGGCGACGAGCACACCTTGCAGCCCGATCCTTTCGAGCTGCTGACAGCCGCCACGCAACTCGCGCGGGAGGGCTTTGTCGTCTTCCCTTACTGCACCGACGACCTGGTCCTGTGCCGCCGCCTGCTGGATGCCGGCTGCCCGCTCCTGATGCCCTGGGGCGCACCCATCGGCTCGGGCCAGGGCCTGCTGAACCCCTTCGCGCTGCGCACGCTGCGCGAGCGCCTGCCGGAGGCGACGCTGATCATCGACGCAGGTGTCGGCGCACCCTCGCACGCCGCGCAGGCGCTCGAGTTGGGGTTCGACGCCGTGCTGCTGAACTCGGCCGTGGCACAGGCGCGCGAGCCGGTCGCGATGGCGCACGCTTTCCGGCTGGCGATCAAGGCCGGCCGCACCGCCCGCCACGCCGGCGTGATGGCGGCGCAGGACTTCGCGGTGGCCAGCACGCCGGTGGGCGCCGAGCCGGTACTCCTGGGCGGTGCAACGTGAGGGCACCGCCCATCGTCTGGAGCATCGGCGGCACCGACAGCGGCGGTGGGGCGGGCCTCGCTGCGGATCAACGCGCTGGCAATGCTTTCGGCGTCCATATTTGCCCTGTGGTGGCGGCGGTGACTGCCCAGCACTCGTGCGCCGTGACGCGCATCGCGCCGGTCGGCGCAGAGATGCTGGACGCGCAGTTGGCGGCGCTGGCAGACGACATGTTCCCGCGCGCCGTGAAGACCGGGCTGCTGGGCAGCGCAGCTCAGGTGAAGCTGGTGGCACGCTGGACAGACCGGCTGCGCGCCGCTGGGCCGGTGGCGCTGATCGTCGACCCGGTCCTGGGGGCCAGCAGTGGCGCCTCATTTGCCGACGAAGCCACTCTGCACGCCTACCGCGACGAGCTGCTGCCGCGCGCCAGCGTCGTCACCCCGAACCGGCGCGAAGCCGGCGCGCTGCTCGGCGACAGCGGCCCCGGCGAGATCTCGACATTGCCCGCGATGGCGCGCCGCCTGCGTGCGCTGGGGGCCGGCGCTGTCTGCATCACCGGCGGCGACAGCACCGACTGCGACGGCCGGGTGCTCGACTGGCTCGACAGCCCCCACGCGACCGGCTGGCTGGGCTCGCCGCGCATCGCGACGCCGCACCACCACGGGACGGGCTGCACCTTCGCGAGCAGCATCGCCGCCGCCGTGGCGCTGGGGTTCGTGCCGGCCGATGCCGCCGTGCTTGCCAAGATGGCCACGACACATGCGCTGCGCCACGGTCATGCGGCGGGCGCTGGCGCCGGGCCCGTGAAAGCGGGCCCGGGCTTCGCGTGCGATCCGGCGCTGCTGCCGCTGCTGTCTTGGAGCGAGTTGCCGCAGTTTGCGGCGCCACGGCCCGCTGCGGCGCGCCGTCTGGGCCTGTACGCACTCGTCGACAGTGCGGCGCGCGCGAAGGCCGTGCTGGGCGCCGGTATCCGCACGCTTCAGCTGCGCATCAAGACACCGCCGCAGCCCGATGCCGTCTGGCACGCGGGCTTGCGCGCGGAAGTGCAGCGCTGCGTGCAGGCCTGCCGCGCAGCCGGCGCCGAACTCTTCGTCAACGACCACTGGCAGCTGGCGGCCGAACTCGGCGCGAGCGGCGTGCACCTGGGTCAGGAAGACCTGGCAGCCCTGGGCGACGCGGGCCGCGCCGCGTTGGCCGCCAGCGGGCTGGCGCTCGGCATCAGTTCACACAGCCTGTGGGAGTTGTGCCGGGCGCGCGCCTCGGCACCGCGCTACATCGCCTGTGGCCCGGTGTGGCCGACGCTGACGAAGGTCATGGCATGGCGGCCGCAAGGCGTGCACAACCTTCGCTGGTGGCAGCACATGGCGGGTGCGCCCGTGGCGGCGATCGGCGGCATCTTGTTGCCCGAGCAGGTTCGGCACGCCGCGTCGTGCGGTGTGGACGGCGTTTGCCTGGTACGCGGCCTGGGGCAAGACCCGCAACAGACGATGCCTGCCTTCGAGCAAGCCTTCATCGCCGGGGTTGCCGAGGCTTTTGCAGTGGGTCTCCCGTCCATGCCAACGTCAAGCCTTGCGGCTGAACACGGGCCGCCCTGAACTGCGCGGCTGGCCCGCGCTAAGCCCCCGGCCCCTGGAACCCGCCGGCGCGAAACGTCAGCACCAGCGTGTCGCGGTGCCCCGCATCGGTCAAGGGCTGGATCGGCGTGCTCTCGTGGACGACCCTCGCGTCGTCGAGCAGCAGCGTGGTCCAGGGCTCGGTCATCGTGAAGCGCAAGCCGGCCGGACCGTCGGCGTCGAACACGCGGGTCTCTGCGCCCTTGATGCTGCTCCGGCCGACCAGCAGCACGGCGACGAAGTCGACGCCGTCGCGGTGCGCACCTTCCGGTGTCGGCCGGCCGATGCCGTCGGTGGTGTCGATGCGGAACTGGTGCGCCTCGATGAACCACGGCTGATCACCCTTCAGCGCCGAGCAGGGCGCCGCCAGGCCCAGCAGCAAGCGCTGCCATGCCGGCGCGCCGACGACGGCATCTTCCATCGGCTCGAACCAGCGCTCCAACCCGCCGTGCAGCGCGTTGTACTCGAGCGGCTGCCAATGCGCGCGGTGCGGCACGCGGCGCAGCCGGCCACCGTCGGCGATGAAGCAGCTGTGGCGGCGCCGCCGGTAGCGGCCCCCGTCGCGCAGGTAGGCGTCGGGTTTCAGGTCGTCCCAGCTCGGGCGCAGCGCATCGAGGCTCGCCACCGGCACGTCGATGAGGGCACACAGGCCGGCGGGCCCAAGCGTGGCGTGGCCTTGCGAACGCAGCGCGCGGACCAGGTCGTTCGGGGTGGTGATGTGCGGGGCGAGCAAGGTCGTCATGCCCCGAATGATGCCGTGAACGGCGTGGCATCCGCCGCGCCCTCAAGCCGCACTCGGGTTTGGCCGTGTGCTTCAATCGTTGATCGTCGTTTCGCGTCGCTGCCACCGGGCCTGCCTTGTTGTCTTCATCACCCCGCCGATTGCTGCGTTGCCTCACCTTGTGGCTGCTCACTGTGCTTGCCTTGCCGGCTCTGGCGCAAACGCCCGCGGCCCCCGCCGAGACGCCGTTGAAAGAGATTGCCGTCGCGGCCTCGGCCTTCGTTCGTGGAGCGCCCCTGCCGGCCTGGGCCGATGTGCTTGCGCTGCCGCCCCTGCCCGCCACGCGGCGCGGGCTGCTGGTGCGGCTCGAAGACACGCACCTGCTCGCGGCCGACGTGCCGGTCATGCTGATCAACTCGGCGCAGCAGGTGAACGATGCGGCCGCGCTCGGGCAGATCGGCCAGGTGTCGATGTACTTCAACCCGGCCTACCAGAAGCTGGTGCTGCACAAGGCGCTGGTCCTGCGCGGCGCCGAGACCATCGACCACACGCTCACCGCGCAAGTGCGCTTCCTGCAGCGCGAAGCGGGGCTGGAGCAAGGCATCTACAGCGGCATCATCACGGCGACCATGCTCCTGCCCGACGTGCGCGTGGGCGACACGCTGCACTTGCAGTATTCGGTCGAGGGCGCGAACCCGATCTTCGGGCGACGCTACGCGCAGGCCGTGTCATGGGAGCGGCCCGTGCCCGTGGCGCTGCGCCGCGTGACGCTCAACGCCGCGCCCGCGCGCAGCGTGCAATGGAAGTGGAACGGTGACGGCAAGCCGACAACGCTCGCGCCGGAGGTGAGCAACGCGAACGGCATGAAGCGCCTGCGCTTCGAGGAGCGCGACGTGCCCGGCGTGGAGCTCGAACCGCTGGTGCCGCGCAGCTTCACGCCGCTGCGCTGGCTGCAGTTCAGCGAGTTCGCCGACTGGGGCGAGGTGTCGCGCTGGGCCGATGGCCTGTTCCCGCCCGACGAGCTGCTGCCCAACGAACTGGTGCCTGTCATCCAGCGGCTGCTGCGCCTGCCCACGCGCGGTGAGCAGGCCTCGGCCGCGCTGCAGTGGGTGCAGGCCGAGATCCGCTACTACTCGGTCTCGCTCGGTGAAAGCTCGCACCGCCCGCATTCGCCGGCCGAGGTGCTGCGCAACCGCTACGGCGACTGCAAGGACAAGTCGTTCCTGCTGATGCGCATGCTGCAGTCGCTGGGCATCCCGGCGCGCGCGGTGCTCGCCTCGCTGGGGGCGCCACAGCGGCCGAGCGGCATGCTGGCATCGCCGCTCGCCTTCGACCACGCCGTGGTGCAGGCCCGCATCGATGGCCGCGACTACTACCTCGACCCGACGCGCCTGGGCCAGCGCGGCCCGCTCGACCGCATCGGCCAGGGCCTGGAAGACGCGAGCGTGCTGGTCGTCGATGCGCGCGAGGTGACGGCGCTGACCACCGTTGAGTCCCCGAACCGGCGCGAGCTGTTCCGCAGCGAGCTCACTGAAACCTTCCGCCTGCCCGCGTTCGGCGGCGAGGCCGAGTTCGACCTGCAACAGCGCTTCGTCGGCTTGCAGGCCGAGCAGATGCGCATGACGCTTGCGCGCTTCGACCCCGAGCGCCTGAAGCGCGCGCTGCTCACCGGGCCGGACCGGCGCTACCCGGGCGCCACGCTCGTCGGCACACCGGAAATCACCGATGAGGTCGACCAGAACCGCATCACCGTGCGCGCGAAGTTCAAGGTCCCGAGCCTGGCCACCGAAGCCAACGGCGCGTGGACGATGCGCTTCGTACCGACCAACCTGCAGGGCTCGGTTGTGAACCCGCCGGCGGTGGCGCGAAACTGGCCGCTGGTGCTGCCCGCGTACCCGACCACCGTGATCTACAGCGCCGAAGTGCAGTGGCCGGCGGGTGTGAGCGGCTTGATCGAGCCGAGCGCGCAACGGGTGACCAACCCGCAGTTCAACGCCGAGGTGGCGCGCAGCTTTCGCGGCAACGTCTCGCGCGTGGCGCTGCAGTTTGAGCCGCTCTCGCCCGCCGTCCCCGCGAAGGACGTGGCCCGCTTGCTCGACGACGTGCGCAAGCTCGACCGCCTGCTCGGCGGCTCGATGAGCGTGGCGCCGAACCAGGTCAAGGACGGCGGCTTCCTCGGCATCGGCCGCAAGACCCTGCCAGAGACGCTGACGGCGCGTTCGCAGGCTGTCGTCGACCGCACCACGCAAGCCCTGGCCAACAGCCAGCTCACCGGCGACGACCTGGCTGCCGCGCTGTGCGCGCGGGCCGAAGCCCTGGCCAACATCGGCCGTGCCGCCGAAGGGCAGAAGGATGCCGACGACGCGCTGAAGCAGGCCCCGTCGCTCGCTGGCAGCTGGCAATGCCACGGCAACCTGGCCTGGACGAACGGCAGGTTCGCCGAGGCTGCCAGCGACTTCGGCAAAGCGCTCTCGCTCGGCCAACCCGCCTTCGACGCCTACTACCGCCGCGGCCACGCGCGCTTTTACGAAGGCAAGCTGGAGCAAGCTGCGGAAGACTTCGCCAAGGCCGTTGCCGACCGCAAGGAGCCCACCGACAAGCTGTATGCAGGTGTCTGGTGGGCCTGGACCTTGCAACGCCTTGGCAAGCCTCTGGTGCCCGATCTGCAGGCCTTGGCGGTGCAAGACCCGACAGGCCCCTGGCCGCGCCCGGCCCTGGCCATGCTGGCCGGCACGCTGACCCCGGAGCAGGTACTCGCGCAAGTCGAGCGCAAACAGGGCGACGACCGGGAACTGGCGCTGGCCGAAGCCTGGTTCTACATCGGGCAGTACCAGTTGAACCGGCAGCAGCCCGAGCTGGCGCGCGACGCGTTCGAGAAGGCGCGCGCCAAGGGCATCACGATGTACGTGGAACACATCGCGGCGGGTTTCGAGCTGGCGCGGCTGGGCGCCAAGCCCTGAGCCTGCGCGCCGCTGCGTGCAGGCTCAGCAAGGCCTACGGTTTCAGCCCGGTCACGCTGATGCGCACGCCGTGCAGGCCCACGACCTGCCCCGCGCGGATCTTGCAGGTCTTGCGCAACTCTCCCTGCCCATCGACCTGAACGCGGCCGTCGGCCACCATCATCTTGGCCACGCCGCCGCTCGGCGCGAGGCCGGTGGCTTTCAGCAGTGCATCGAGCGTGATGTACTCGCCGCGCAATTCGAAATCGATGAACTGCATCGTCTATGCCTCCACAAGCGCGAGCTCGCGCGCCAACAGCGCATAAGACGTGCGCCGCGCAGCCGGGTCGTGGGCCCAGGTGTTGACCACGATCTCGTCGAGCTGCAACTCGGTCGCCAGCGAGCGCAGTTGCGCGCCCACCTGCGCGCCGGTGCCGACGAAGGCCTTCGCGCGCATCGCCTCGACGGTCGGCCATTCGTCCGCACTGAAACCCCGCGCTGCGATCACGTCCGGCGACTGCAGCGGCCCGAGCACGCCGCGTGCGCGGTCCACGCGCCAGCGCTCGCGGCCGAGCGCGTGGTGCAGCGCTTCGTCGTGCGTATCGGCGGCCAGCGCCCACACGCACACCGTGGCGTTCGGCTTGGGGTGGCGCGCGCTCGGCTTGTAGAGCCGGCGGTACAGCGCCAGTGCTTCTTCGGCGCCCTGGCCATCGACGAAGAAGTACGCATAAGCGTACGGCAGGCCGAAGTGCGCGGCCAACTGCGCCCCGTAGTTCGAGCTGCCGAGGATCCAGATTTCGGGCGCATGCGGCCCGCGCGGGTGGGCGGTGATGCCGTGGTGCAAGGCAGCAGGAGACGTCCACTCGCGCAGGTCGTTCACTTGCTCGGGGAAGTCGTCTGCGGCGGCGTGCGCGTTCGGGTTCAGGGCACGCGCCGTGCGCATGTCACCGCCCGGCGCCCGGCCCACGCCGAGGTCGATGCGGCCCGGCGCCAGCGCTTCCAGCACGCGGAACTGCTCGGCCACCTTCAGCGCGCTGTAGTGCGGCAGCATCACGCCGGCACTGCCGATGCGGATGCGTGTGGTGCGCGCGGCGATGGCCGCCATCAGGATCTCGGGCGCGCTGCCGATGATGGTCGGCAGCCCGTGGTGCTCGCTGACCCAGAAGCGCGAATAGCCCAGGCGTTCGCAGTGCTGCGCCAGGTCGAGCGTGTCGCGGATCGCGGCGTCTTCGCTGCTGCCGGCCACTGAAACCGATTGATCGAGTGCGGATAACTTCATGGTCAAAATTCCAGCCGGTACAGGCGAACCCACAGGTCGGGCTCGGCAGCACCCGGCTTCTTCACGTTGAATCGGTCTTCATCGCCTGGCCCGGCGACCGGCACGGTGCGCCACAGCGACGGCCGCTCCTGCAGCTGCTGGCGGAACTCCTCGGTGGCCCAGATCTGCCCCGGCTCGACCACCGGCTCGACGCGGCTTGCGAGCAGTATCGCGTCGCCTCCGGCGATCACCTGCGCCAGGTCGCCGTCGCGCTGGCGGGTCTGCACCACGCCGTAATGCAGCGCCACGCGCAGGCGCGGCTGGCCTGGCGAGCGGTACACGTCGTCGATCATGTGGCGCGCCGTCTGCGCCAACGCGATCGGGTCGTCGTCGGCGATCAGCGCGGCATCACCGGCACCGGTTTCGGTGATCGCCGTGCCGGGCGCCCACTGCCGCACCGCGTCGTCCAGCGCCTTGCGCACCGGTGCGTCGGTGCCCGCACGCATCAGGTTGCCGAAGCCCTGAACGTCGGCCTTGAGCACGCAGCACGGCCGCTCGTGCAACGCGAAGTCGGCGCTCGCGGTCTCGCGCCAGGGCCGGTCGTAGCCGACCACGTTGGCGCGGTCGGTGCGCGCCAGGTACGCCGGGTTGACGCGCCCGATCACGTCCGACAGCACCGGGTGCACCAGGTAGTGCGACGCGGCGGGCAGCACACCGTCGGCCTCGAACGTGGCCTCGCCGGGGCGCAGGAACCGCTGCCGCCACTCGCCGCGCACGCGGTCGTGCTGCACGTAGCCGAGCAGGCCGACGCGGTACAGCGCGCTGAACACGAACTCGCCGCTGCTGTGCTCGTCCGCCAACGCGAGCACCTCGCTGCGGGTCAGGATGTGCCCGGGCAAACGCTGCAGCAACAGGTCGAGGTCGATCTGCCCGAGGTAGGGCGCGATCTCGGCCAGGTACTCGTGCGCGATCTCGGTCGCGGCACCGTTCACTGCCTCTTTCATGCGGTGCTCATTGCGGCGCTCGTCGGGCCGCAGCGCGGCCAGGCGCTCGCCGATGGTCATCAGGTCGCGCGGGCGCAGCAGCGTGTGGCGGCACACGTACTCGAGCGCGTCTTCCTCTTCACGCGTGTACGGGTCGGTCACGCTGGTGCGGCCGAGAAAGGCTTCGAGCGGGTTGGTGCGCGCCCGCTCCTTCAGCACCATGCGCTCGGCCTTCACGAGGCGCACGTTGTTCACGAAGATCTCGCGCAGGCTCTGCGGCGAGTAGACGATGTCGACCGCGCTGCCGCGGTACTGCTGCGCCATCGCCGTGCGCTGCGGCAGCCGCGCATACGCCTCCTTGCGGATCGCCGCAAACACCTTGAGGTGGTGGTTGATGCGCCGCAGTTGATACGCCACTTCGACCAGCCCCAGCTGCGAGAAGTACCAGACGTTGGGCGACAACTCACCGGTCACGCTCGGGCTCACGGCCACGTCTTCGACGTGCTTGCTGAAGTACTCGTCAATGCCGTCGATGAAGATCGTGACCGGGCTCTTCAGCGCGCGCAGGCGCGGCACGAGGTGGCCGTCGGTGTCGGTCGCGCAGCGCTGCAGCTCGCTCGGCGTCAGGTCGAGCAGGCGCACGAAGTGGTCGATGACGCCGTGCAGGTTCGCATCGCGCAACAGCCCGATGAGCTTGGGGTTGACCTTCAGGCCCTCGGTCTCGCCCGCATGTTTGAGCACCGCCAGCGCAATGGCCGCGAGCCAGACCTTGGCCCACGGCAAGGGCGCGGCCGCGAAGAACGCCAGGCTCTCGCGGCTGAAGATCTTGTCGCCAATGGGCTTGTCGAGCAGGTTGCCGTGCGGCAGGCACGCGGCCTTGCCTTCGCGCTGATAAAGAATGCGCTTGGCCTTCAGCAGCAGCGTCTTGCCGAAGCCCTTGGTGCCGATGACGATGAACTTGTCGTCGCGGTCGGGCGCGAGGAAGGCGTCGATCTCGGGCGTGCGGTGCAGCAGCGACTCGTCGAAGTCTTCTTCGACGCGGATGTCGTCGGCGTCAACGGTCCACGCGCGCATCGAAGCCTCCCTGGGTCACGTGGTCACAACGTCAGGCCGGGTGCGTCGGGTCGATCCAGCGCACGGCCTCGGGCTTCTCGACCGGCTCGATGTCGAGGTTCACCGCCACGGCCTCGCCGTCGCTTCGGCACAGCACGCATTCGAGCACCTCGGTGGCACTGGCGTTGATCTCTTGATGCGGAACAAACGGCGGCACGTAGATGAAGTCGCCCGGACCGGCTTCGGCGGTGAACTCGAGCGCGTTGCCCCAGCGCATGCGCGCGCGCCCCTTCACGACGTAGATCACGCTCTCAAGCGGGCCGTGATGGTGGGCGCCGGTCTTGGCATTGGCGTGGATGTGCACCGTGCCGGCCCAGAGCTTTTGCGCGCCGACGCGCGCGAAGTTGATCGCGGCCTTGCGGTCCATGCCGGGCGTTTGCGCGGTGTTGGCGTCGAGCTGGTTGGCCGCCACGACGCGCACACCGTCGAGCTTCCAGTCGGTCGAGGGGCCGGTGGCGTGGGTATCGGCAGTCATCGAGCAGGCTCCTTGCGGCACGTGGAAAGGACGGCGGATCGCGATTGTCCGGCAAGCCCGCGCACCGCGCCGTCGAAGGCCAAGCGGCGTTTGCCGATGGGCCGGCACGCTTATCGTGTACATTCCAGCCCACAGTTATGCGCAAGACAGTGGTTGTTCGAGATTCTTCCTCCCTACCTGTTGCGGTTCTCGCGGCGGGCATCGTTAGAAATCCCCAGATCGTTTCTTGAGTGTTGCTGTATGCGGCCGCATGTGCGGCGCATATTTGTTATCGATAGGATATTTTCAAATGACGACCCAAACCGGCACCGTGAAGTGGTTCAACGAGAGCAAGGGCTTCGGCTTCATCGCTCAAGACGCGGGCGGCGCTGACCTGTTCGCCCACTTCCGTGACATCCAGGGCTCTGGCTTCAAGACGCTGCTCGAAAACCAGCGCGTGGAATTCGAAGTCAAGCAAGGCCAGAAGGGCCTGCAAGCAGCGAACATCAAGCCGCTGTAAAGTCAGGGCGCAAGCCCTGAACAAGAACCGCGGCAACCCCGCGGTTTTTTTACGCCTGCCGTTTGCGAAGCGAGGCGTCGCGCGCGTGACTTGCGCGCCGAGCGGTGGCGCCTAAGATCATCGGCTGACCCTTGCACCGCCACCGACGGAGACACCGCTCATGACCACGCTCACCGACCTGACCAACCACCAGATCCGCCTTGCCGCCCGGCCGAACGGCCTGCCCACCCGCGAGGGCTGGCGCTTCACGACCGAGCCCGTCACCGCGCCCGACGACGGCGGCGTGCTGATCAAGACCCTGGCGATCTCGCTCGACCCCGCCATGCGCGGCTGGATGAACGAAGGCAAGAGCTACATCCCGCCGGTGGGCATCGGCGAGGTGATGCGCGCCGGCGGCATCGGCGAAGTGATCGCCTCGAAGAACCCCGCCTTCGCGGTCGGCGACCTGGTCGGTTGCTCGCCCGGCACGCAGGAATACTGCCTCGTCCCCGGCACCGAAATCAAGCGCACCGGCGTGTTCAAGATCGACCTGCACCTGGGCACGCAGACGCAGTGGCTCAACGTGCTGGGCATGCCCGGCATGACCGGCTACTTCGGCCTGATGGACGTGGGCATGCCGCAAGCCGGCGAGACCGTGGTGGTGTCGGGCGCGGCCGGCGCAGTCGGGCAGACTGTCGGGCAGCTCGCGAAGATCAAGGGCTGCCGCGTGGTCGGCATCGCCGGTGGCCCGGCCAAGTGCGAATGGGTCGTCAAAGAACTGGGCTTCGATGCGTGCATCGACTACAAGGCCGGCGAGGTGAAAGCCGGCCTGAAAGAACACTGCCCGAAGGGTGTCGACATCTACTTCGACAACGTCGGCGGCGACATCCTCGACGCGGTTCTCACGCGCATCAACCGCAAGGCCCGCATCATCATCTGCGGCGCCATCAGCCAATACAACAACACCACGCCAGTGAAGGGCCCGGCCAACTACCTGTCTCTGCTCGTGAACCGGGCGCGCATGGAGGGCATCGTGGTGTTCGACTACGCCGACCGCTACCACCTGGCCGTGGCCGAGATGGCGGGCTACCTGAAAGACGGCCGCATGAAGAGCAAGGAAGACGTGGTGACGGGGCTCGACACGTTCCCCGAGACCTTGCTGAAGCTCTTCAATGGTGAAAACTTCGGCAAACTGGTGCTGCAGGTCGCGACCGCCTGACGCCCGGGGCGGGGCCGGCGGATAAACTCGCCCCGGCCCATGATCGACCTCCCCGAAGCCCCCGAAAACGCGCCCCTGCCCGACCCGCTGCTGTCCGCGTGGCTGGCCCAGACGCACGACCTGCTCGTGCTCCTTGACAGCGCCGGCCAGCCCATCTGGTCGAACCCGGCATTTGATCGGGCGACCGGTGAGCAGCGCCTCGACGCCTGCGCCGCGCTGGCCCGTACCGGGGCCTGCGCCGAACTCCGTCTTCGCGGCGCCGCCGGCAGCGATCTCTGGGTCCACGCGCGCGTCGCGCACGGCCCGGGTGGCGGGCGGCTGTTCACCCTGAACGACATCACGGCGCAAAAGGGCTTCGAGGCCCAGGCCAAACACAGCGCCGACCTGCTCGAGACGGCGCAGGAGTTCGGCCGCCTCGGTGTCTGGGAACGCGACGTGCGCTCCGGCAAGGGCCGCTGGGACCGCCACGTCTTCGCCTTCTGGGGCCTGCCCGCCCGCGACGAAACCCCCGACTACGCCGAAGCGCTGAAACGCGTCCACCCGGACGATGTCAAGGCCATGACACCGCTCGACACCCTGCGCCCGGCCGGCCGCTATTCGCAGCGCTACCGCGTGCTGCACCCGGATGGCGGCGTGCGCTGGATCCACTCGCAATGGGAGATCAAGACCGGCGCCGATGGCCTGCCCGAGCACGCCATCGGCATCATGATGGACGACACCGAGGCGCACGAACGCGCGCGCTCGCTCGACAGCGCTGCGGCCCAGCTCAAGCTTGCGGTCGACATGGGCAAAGTCATCGTCTGGAACCATGACCTGGCGACCGACCGGCTGCGTTACAACGACCGCGGCTATGAGGTGCTCGGCCTGCCGGCGCGCGCGGGCGGGCTCACGCTCGCCGAGATCCGCGCCCTGACGCACCCCGACGACCTGCCACGCATCCTCGCGAATGCCGCCGAGGCCGCAGCCGGGAACCTGCCGGTGGACGTGGAGAGCCGATACCGCTCCAGCGAGGGCGACTGGCGCACGCTGCTGACGCGGCGCGTTGCCCAGCGCAGCCCTGCCGGGGAGCTGACGGGCTTCATCGGCGTGTCGCTCGACGTGACCGACAAGGTGCGCCAGTCGCGCCGCGCCGAACAGCTGACCCATCGGCTCAACGCGGCCGCCGCCGCCGGCCGCATGGGCCTGTGGACGACGACGCCAGGCACCGACAAGGTCGAGTGGAACGCGCAGATGTTCGAACTGTTCGACATGGTCGGCGAGCCCGCGCCGCTGTGGCGCGACTGGCTGCACCGCTGTGTGGCGCAGGACGATGTCGCGCGCGTGAAGCACGCGACGCTGGCCTACCTCAGCGCCGGCCGGGGCGACTTCGAGATCGAGTTCCGCATTCGCCGGCGCGACGGCAGCCAGCGCTGGATCGTGCTGCGCTCCAGCGTCGAGCGGGCCGACATCGACAGCGACATCGGCCCCGATAGCGATGCCGATGGCAGCCGCCGGCCCCTGTTCGGCATCGCGATGGACGTGACCGAACGCCACGCCGCCACCACGGCCCTGCACGCCGCCAGCGCGCGCGCGGCGCTGATCGCCCGCAGTGCCGGCATCGGCACCTGGGAGACCACCGACGTGGGCGCGCCGGCGATCTGGGACGACCAGATGTTCCACCTGCGCAACCTGGCGCCCCGCAGCATGGCGCTGAGCCGCGACGAGCGGCTCGCACTCGTGCACCCGGACGACATGGGCCTGGTGGTCGACGCGTTCGCTGGCCTGCACGGCAACAACGGGCCCAGTGCGTACGAGTTCCGTGTGCGCCTGCCTGACGGCAGCTACCGCTGGCTCGCCTCGCGCTCCACGCTGCTGCGTGACGAACAAGGCCAGCCGGTCAAACGCGTCGGCGTGAACTGGGACGTGACCGAAGCGAAGAGCGCCGAACTCTCGCGCCAGCAAGCCGCACTCGCAGCGCGCGACAACATCGCCAAGACCCACCTGCTCTCGCGCGTGAGCCATGAGCTGCGCACGCCCTTGAACGCAGTGCTCGGGTTCACGCAGCTGCTGCAACTCGAAGCGCGTGCGTCGCCAACGCCTGGCTCGCTGGACAAGCTGGGCCACATCCGCGCCGCAGGCGAACACCTGCTGGCGCTGATCGACGACCTGCTCGACCTGTCGAGCCTGGAGGCCGGCACCCTCAAGCTCGACCCGAAGCCGGTGGCCTTGGCGGCCGCAGTGCGCGAGGCGCTGCCGCTGGTGCAACAGCTTGCGGCAGAGCACTTCGTGCACCTGCGCACCGGCCCGCTCGCCGGCACCGCCCACGCCGACCCGACACGCCTGCGCCAGGTGCTGCTGAACCTGCTGACGAATGCCATCAAGTACAACCGGCGCGACGGCGAAGTGGTGGTCGAAACCCTGCTCGGCGCAGAGCCCGGGCGCGTGCTGCTGCGGGTGCGCGACAGCGGGCGCGGCATGCGGGCCGACCAGCTCGGGCAGTTGTTCGAGCCGTTCAACCGCCTGGGTGTGGACGGTGAAGGCATCGACGGCTCCGGCATCGGCCTGACCATCGTGAAAGCGCTGGTCGAGGGCATGAAAGGCCGCATCACCGTCACCAGTGAGCCGGGCCGGGGCACCACGTTTCAAGTCGACCTGCCCGCACGGGGCGCCCAGGCTACTGGCAGCGCCGCGCCGGCCGCTGCCCGCGAGCCCGCGCCTGAACAACCCGGCCTGGTGCGCTCGGCCCAAGTGCTGTACATCGAAGACAACGAAGTCAACGTGTTGCTGGTGGAAGAGCTGGTGCGGGGCGTCAAGGGCATGCGCATCGTGTCCGAGCCCACGGGCACGGCCGGCGTGGCGCGCGCTGCCACCCTGCAGCCGGACCTGATCCTGATCGACATGCAGTTGCCCGACTTCGACGGCTTCGAGGTGCTGCGCCGCCTGCGCGCACTGAACGCCACGGCGCGCACACCGTGCATCGCGCTGTCTGCAAACGCGATGCCCGAAGACATCGCGCGCGCCCGCGCGGCGGGCTTCGACGACTACTGGACCAAGCCGGTCAAGTTCAAGGAGTTCATCCACGCGCTCGAGCAGCGCTTCCCGCTGAGCTGAGCCCGCAGCACCTCAGGTGCCGTGGCCGAGCAGCCCGCGCAGGCGAAGCATCGGCTCGACCTTTGGCTCGCGGCCCCGAAACGCCTTGAACGCGGCACCGGGTTCCAGCGAATTGCCGCTGCTGTAGATGAACTGGCGCAGCCGGGCGGCGACCGTGGGGTCGAACGCATCACCGGCTTCGGTGAACGCCCCGAAGCCATCCGCGTCGAGCACTTCCGCCCACAGGTAGACGTAGTAGCCGGCCGCATAACCGGAGCCCGCGAACAGGTGCTGGAAGTGCACCAGCCGATGGTTCATGCCCACGTCGGCCGGCGCGCCCAGGCGCTCGAGCTCGGCACGCTCGAAGGCGTTGACGTCGGGCACTTGCGCGTCGGTCAGGGC
This sequence comes from Rhizobacter sp., assembly GCA_031385155.1. Classification (GTDB taxonomy): domain Bacteria; phylum Pseudomonadota; class Gammaproteobacteria; order Burkholderiales; family Burkholderiaceae_C; genus LMDS01. Next base: position 15,079 of record JANNBF010000109.1, on the reverse strand, counting down.
ATGCGCCGCCATGTCGACCAGCGCCGAAGCGGTGTAGCGCACCGTCTCATAGCCTTGGTTGAACAGGCGCGCGGCGTGCAACTTGGCGATCAGCGCATCGGGAATCGGCTCGTCCGTCAGGTGGTGGCGCGCGTGGCGCTTGAGCACGGCGGGCTCGGCCAGCCAGTGCTCGAAGATCTGCGACGGCAGTTCGACGAAGTCCCGCAGCACCTGCGTCCCTGCGACCCGCTCATACGTGACGTTAGACAGCAGCCCGTGCAGGCCGTGACCGAACTCGTGGAACAGCGTGGTGGCATCATCGAAGCTCAGCAGCGTGGCTTCACCCGGCGCGCCCTTCGCGAAGTTGTTGTTGTTGACGATGATCGGCAGCACCGCCTGCGCACCGCTGCGCGACTGGTCGCGCAGCGCGCTCATCCAGGCTCCGCTGCGCTTGCCGGGCCGCGCGAAGTTGTCGTGCAGGAACACGCCGACCACTTGCGCATCGGCGCCGCGCACTTCGTACACCTGCACGTCGGGGTGGTAGGCGGCGATCTGCGGTTGCAGAACGAAGCTCAGGCCGAACAGCTGCTGCGCGCAGTCGAAGGCCGCCTCGACCATGCGCGTGAGCGGGAAGTAGGGCTTCACGGCCGCCTCGTCGAGGTCGTAGCGAACCTGGCGCACCTTCTCGGCGTAATAGCGCCAGTCCCACGCTTCGATGGGCGCGGTGTCGCCGCTTGAGCGCGCCATCGCCTGCAGTGCTTCGCGCTCCTCAGTGGCACGCGCTTTCGCTGGCTCCCAAACCTGATCGAGCAGGGCCTTCACCGCCGACTGGCGCAGCGCCATCGTGTCGCTCAAAGCGTAGTCGGCATAGCAGGTGTAGCCGTGCAGGCGGGCCTGCTCGTTGCGGAGCTGCAGGATCTCGCGCGCCACTTCGCGGTTGTCGTGCGGGCCGTCGTGTTCGCCCCGCCCGACCCAGGCGCGCCAGGCTTGTTCGCGCAGGTCGCGCCGCTGCGAGAAGGTGAGGAACGGCACGATCAACGAGCGCGACAGCGTGATCACCGCGCCGTCGGTCACGCCCGCATCGAGCGCCGCCTGGCGGGCACTGGCGCGCACGAACTCGGGCAGGCCGAGTTCGTCGTGCTCCTCACGCAACACGAGCCGAAAGGCGGTCTCATTGGCCAGCACGTTCTGGCCGAATCGCGTGGTCAGCTCGGCCAGGCGGCTCACGATCTGCGCGTAGCGGTGCTGCTGGCTGCAGCCGAGCCGGGCGCCGGCGCGGACGAAGTCGAGGTGGTAGCGCTCGAGCACGCGCAGTTGCTCGGCGGTGAGCTCAAGTGCAGCGCGGCGCTCATGCAGGCTGTCGATGCGGGCGAACACGCCCTGGTGCATATGCACCGTGCTCCAGTGCTCGGCGAGTTGCGGTGCGATCAGCGTTTGCACCGCCTGCAAGGCCGGTGACGTTGCGCTCGCCGTCAGGTTGTAGAACAGCCGCGCCACCCGTTCGAGGACGCGGCCACTGCGGTCGAGCGCGGCGATGGTGTTGTCGAACGTGGGCGGCTTGTTGCTGTCGCCGATGGCGTCGACCTCGGCCAGGTGCTCGGCCATCGCAGCATGGAAGGCGGGCTCGAAGTGCTCCGGCCGAACCTGCGCGAAAGGCGGCAGGCCGCAGGGCGTGTTCCAGGGTTGAAGCAGCGGGTTGCTTGTGGCAACCCTGACCAGCCCAACGGGGGCGGTGGTCGAGGGGGCTTGGTCGGCAATGGGCATGAAGACCTCGGGGTGAAAGTGGCCGCGATTCTAGGAGTGCGACCCCTGCGCCAGCCCCGGCTCGTGTCAACGCCCTTTCTTGATCGCGGTCTCGTCTTCCTCGAAGTAACGCCGGTTGTCGCAGGCCTTGGCAAAGGCCTCGCGGTCGGCCTTGGCGGCCTCGACCCGGGTGTTGAACTGAGTGATGCGGGCTTCGTAGTCGTCGATCAGCTTGTCGCGCGCTGCGGCCTGCACGTTGTAGGCGTCCACAGCCTCGGCGTTGCTGCGGTCGAGTGCGGGCAACTGCTCCTTCAGCACGGTCGCGAGGCGCGCGATCTCGTCCTGCGTGTCGGCGAGCGTGGCCTGCTCCTTCACGAGGTCGGCATCGCTTCGCACGGTGCGGGATTGCTGCTTGAGGCAGCCGCGCAATTGCTCGAGCGTCAGGTAGGCGCCCGACCCCTTGCCCTTGCCGAACGCGGCCTCCTTCGGTTTGTCTGCCGCGTGCACGGCCGCGCCTGCAAGGAGGGCCGCGACGATCATCAAGCGGGGCGTCGGGTGCATGGGGGTGTCGTCCGCAATGGGTGGGGCAGGTCAGGTGGCGCGCATCATGCCACCGGCTCGCGCATGGTCACGAACTCTTCGGCAGCGGTCGGGTGGATGCCGATGGTGGCGTCGAACTGGGCCTTGGTCGCACCGGCCTTCATGGCCACGGCGAAGCCCTGGATGGTTTCGCCGGCATCGGCGCCGACCATGTGCAGGCCGACGACGCGGTCGCTGGCGTCGTCGACCACCAGCTTCATCAACGTGCGCTCGGTGTTGCCCGACAGCGTGTGGCGCAGCGCCTTGAACTCGCTGCGGTAGATGCGCACCTTGGCGAAGCGCGCGCGCGCCTCGTGCTCGGCCAGGCCGATGGTGCCCACACTCGGGTGGGTGAACACCGCCGTCGGGATGAGCTCGTAGTCGACCGCGCGGCGACCGTTGCCGAACAGGTGGTCGACCAGCGCCATCGCCTCGGCCAAGGCCACCGGCGTGAGGTGCACGCGGTCGATCACATCGCCCAGCGCGTGGATGCCGGCCACGTTGGTGCGGTAGTGATCGTCGACGATCACCGCACCGTTCGGCGCCAGCGCCACGCCCGCTTGGGTCAGGCCCAGGCCGGCCGTGTTGGGCGCGCGGCCGGTGGCGTAGAGCACGCAGTCGGCTTCCAGCACGGAGCCGTCGCGCAACGTGACCTGCAGCCGCCCGCCCGGCTGCCGCGCGATGCCGGCCACATCGGCGCCGGTGCGCAGGTCGACGCCCTTCTTGCGCACCTCGGCCGCGAGAAAGTGGCACACATCGGCGTCGAATCCGCGCAGCACCTGCTCGCCCCGGTAGAGCTGCGTGACTTGTGCGCCCAGGCCGCGAAAGATCGACGCGAACTCGCACGCGATGTAGCCACCGCCGACCACGACCAGGTGCTTCGGGAACTCGGCCAGGTCGAAGATCTCGTTCGACGTGATCGCCAGTTCCGCACCCGGCACCGGCGGCACCACCGGCCAGCCGCCGGTGGCGATCGCGAGGTGGCGAGTGGCGTAGCGCGTGCTGCCGCCGTCACCGGCAACCTCGACCTGCCCGGGCGCCACGACGTGGGCGCGCCCGCGCAGCACGGTCACACCGGCCGACCGGAGCACGTTGTCGTACACGCCGTTGAGCCGCGTGATCTCGCGCGCGCGATTCGCCTTCAGCAAGGCCCAATCGAGCGTGGGCTTGGCTGCCGACCAGCCGAAGCCGTGCGACTCTTCGAAGGCCTCGGCATAGTGCGCCGCGAAGCTGTAGAGCTTCTTCGGGATGCAGCCGAGGTTGACGCAGGTGCCGCCGAGCGGCGCGTCTTCGGCCACGGCCACGCGGGCGCCACGCTGCGCCGCCATGCGCGCAGTGCGCACACCGGCACTGCCGGCACCGATGACGAACAGGTCGAACTCGGCAACGGGTGGTGTCGTCGGGGCAGGTGTCACGGTTGTCACGGGCATCGGCCTACTCCAGCGGGCGACACAGGCCCACGCGTTCGCGATGATGCCTTGCAGCGTGGTGGTGTCGACCGCACGCCGCAGCGCTCAGGCGAGCGCATCACGCAGCAGGTCGGCGACAAGGCCGTTGACCCCGCCAGCGTGCGCGCTGCTGCGCTCGGCAAGGCGCGCCACCAGTTCGGCCGGCAGCTTGCAGGCGAAGGGCACCAGCCCGGCTGCGGCATCCAAGCGGCGCCGCTCGCGCTTGTCCACCACCTCGGCGGCACCTTGCGCAAAGCGGCCGGGCGCTCCAGCGCCGCGCATCTTGCCGTCGATCTTGGCCACCATGTTCTTGGCGAGGTCGGTCTTCTTCATGCTCATGCTGCGGTCCGGGTCGGGCGATGGGCCTGCATTGTCGCGCCCGGGCGCATCGCCTCGATGTGCGTTGACCTGCCTCGACGCGTGTCGCAAGGGCTCTGTTCTAATCGCGCCTTCCTCGACGGGGCAAGATTCAACGGGCGACCATGGCACTCAAAGCCACCATCTTCAAAGCCAACCTGCAGATCGCCGACATGGACCGCCATGTCTATGTCAACCATGCGGTCACGATTGCGCGCCACCCGTCGGAGACCGACGAACGCATGATGGTGCGGCTGTTGACGATGGCGCTGCACCTGCCCGCCGACACCGACCACGGCACGCTCGAGTTCGCGAAGGGCTTGTGGGACCCGGATGAGCCCGAGCTCTGGCACAAGGACCTGACGGGCCGGATCATCCACTGGGTCGAGGTCGGCCAGCCCGATGACAAGCGCCTGATGAAGGCCAGCGGCCGCGCCGACCGTGTCACGGTCGTGAGCTTCAGCCACAGCACGCCGATCTGGTGGGCCGGCATCGCCAGCAAGATCACCCGCGCGTCGAACATCGCTGTCTGGCAGATCGAGGCGGCCGAGAGCCAGGCCCTGGCGCAACTCGCGCGGCGCAGCATGCAGCTGCAGCTCACGGTGCAGGACGGCACGGCCTGGGTGGGCGACGGCGAGCAGTCGGTCGAGATCACCTTGAAACGCTTGAACGGGAGCTGACACATGCCCGCGCCCATCCCCATCGAACACCTGCCCGCACAGGGCCGCTTCCAGGCCATCGTCGAGGGGGCGCGCTGCGAGGCCGACTACCAGCTTCAAGGCCAGGTGATGGTCATCATGCACACCGGCGTGCCGCCGCACCTGGAGGGGCGCGGCATCGCCGCTGCGCTGATGCAGGCCGCGCTCGACCATGCGCAAGCCAACGGGTGGAAGGTCTCGCCCCTGTGCTCGTATGCCAGGGCCTACATGCAGCGCCACCCGGAAACACTGGCGCTTCTGGTGTGACCCCGGATGGCGCTTCGGCACTTCATTCACCTCGGACTTTGTCTCATGCTTGCGATCCCTTCGGCCGCCCGCGCCGCCGCCCCTGCCGCACCCGATGACCCTTACCTCTGGCTCGAAGAGGTGCAGGGTGAACGCGCGCTCGAATGGGTTCGCGCCCGCAATGCCGAATCGGAAGCCGTGCTGCGTGCACGGCCCGAATACGCCCCGACGCACGCTTTGCTGCTGGGTGCGCTGAACTCGAAAGACCGCATCCCTGAGATCACCCGGCGCGGCGACTTTTTGTACAACCTGTGGCGTGACGACACGCACAAGCGCGGCCTGTGGCGCCGAACCACGCTGGCGGAATACCGGCGCGCGCAGCCGGCATGGGAGACCGTGCTCGACCTCGACGCACTGGCCGCCGCCGAGGGCGAGAACTGGGTCTGGGCCGGCGCCACAGGCCTGGCACCGGCGCACACACGCTGCCTCGTGAGGCTGTCGCGCGGCGGTGCCGATGCGTCGGTCGTGCGTGAGTTCGACACCGTCACCAAACGCTTCGTCGACGGCGGCTTCACGCTGCCCGAGGCCAAGTCCGAGGTCAGTTGGATCGATGCCGACACGCTCTACGTTGCCACCGACTTCGGCCCCGGCACGCTGACCACGTCGGGTTACCCGCGCGTCATCAAACGCTGGCAACGCGGCACACCGCTGGTGGCGGCCACCACCGTGTTCGAAGGCGAGGCCAGCGATGTGTCGGTCGGCGTTGCGGTGTACCGCACGCCCGGCTTCGAGCGCACCGTGTTCGCACGCAGCCTGGACTTCTACAACGACCGCAGCTTCCTGTTGCAAGGAGCCGCGCTGCTGCCGTTCGACGTGCCCAGCGACGCCACAGCCACCTTCTGGAACAACGCCGCCGGCCGCGACGACACCTTGCTGCTGCACTTGCGCAGTGACCTGGTCACGGCCGGCCGAACCTACCCACGCGGCTCGTTGCTGGCCGCCGACGCAGCCGCCTACCTGCGCGGCGAGCGCCGCTTCGACGCGCTGTTCGAGCCCACCGCGACGCGCTCGCTGGCGGGCTTCACGACGACCCGCAGCCGCGTCATCGTGAATGTGCTCGACAACGTGGCGAGCCGGCTCGAAGAATGGCAGCGCAGCGCGGGCGGGTTCGAGCGCCGCGCGGTTGCCGCGCCCTTCCCCGGTACGCTGGGCGCGGGCGGCCTGACAGAGCCCATGCTCGCCGCCGACCCGCTGGCGGAAAACTACCTGTTGAGCTACGCGGACTTCCTGACGCCTGCGGCGCAGTGGCTGGCCCGCACCGGCACTGACGAGCGCGAGCCGCTGAAGGCCTTGCCCGCGATGTTCGACGCCACCGGCATGACCGTGCAGCAGCTGTTCGCGACCAGCGCCGACGGCACACGGGTGCCCTACTTCGTGGTCTGGCCACGCGGCCGCGACGAAGCCACGCCGGCCGACGGCAGCACGCCCGTGCTGATGTACGGCTACGGTGGCTTCGAGATTGCGCTCAACCCCTGGTACAGCACCGCTTATGGCGGGGCGTGGGTCGCGCGCGGCGGCGCGTTCGTGTTGGCGAACATCCGCGGCGGTGGCGAGTTCGGCCCGGCCTGGCACCAGGCCGCCACGCGGGAGAACAAGCAGCGCAGCTACGACGACTTCATCGCCGTTGCCGAAGACCTGATCCGCCGCCGCATCACCAGCCCGAAGCACCTGGGCATCGAAGGCGGCAGCAACGGCGGCCTGCTGGTGGGCGCCACGCTGATCCAGCGCCCCGACCTGTTCAACGCCGTGGTGTGCGCTGTGCCGCTGCTCGACATGCGCCGCTACCACCGGCTGCTGGCCGGCGCGTCGTGGATGGCCGAGTACGGCGACCCCGACCTCGCGGCCGACTGGGCCTTCATCAGCCGCTACAGCCCCTACCAGAACGCGCGCGCCGGCGTCACCTACCCGACCGTGCTGTTCACCACCTCGACCCGCGACGACCGGGTGCACCCCGGGCACGCCCGCAAGATGGCCGCGCGGCTGATGGAGTTCGGCAGCCCGGTGCTGTATTACGAGAACATCGAAGGCGGCCACGGCGGGGCTGCCGACAACGATCAGGCCGCCCACCTGCAGGCACTGGAGATCAGCTTCATGCGGCAGCAACTCGCCCCCTGACGCGGCCCCGGCCGAAGCGGCCCCAAGAAGGGCTCAAGCAGTCATGGAAATGTGCCGATTTCCATGTGCACGCAGGGCGAATCGGCCGGTAAGCTGGCGAGCGCACTCCACCGAGCCGAAACACGCCCTGGCCGCAGCCCACTTACCACCACATCATGCGATACACCGAACCCAAAGCGCGCAGTGCCGAGATCCTGCGCGTTGCGCTAGGCCACATGGGCAGGCACGAGGCCGCGCTGAACCCGCTTTGCTTCACGCTCTGGTACGAGTACTCGGCCGGCATCAACGCCAAGCTCCAGGCGGCGGTCGATGCCCTGCTGGCCGAGCAGCCCAGCCTGGGCGACGCGGCCGTGGCCAAGCTGTACGCCGATCACATCGCCCCGCCGACCGATGCCGCCATGCAGCAGATCAGCACCGACCTGCAGCGGGTGATGAACGGCGTGGTCCAGTCGGCAACCGACGCCGGCAAGCAGGCAGGCACCTTCGGCGCGCAACTCTTCGACCTCTCCGAGGCCTTGCAGTCGAACGACCTCTCCCGGCTGACGCCGCACTTGAGCGAAGCGCTTGCCGGCACGGCCGAGATGAAGAGCTCGGCCGATGCACTGCGCCAGCAAGTAGCCGCCAGCCAGAGCGAAATCGCCAAGCTGCGCAATGACCTGGACCGCGCCCGCGGCGAGGCGCTGGTCGACCCGCTGACCGGCGTGCTGAACCGCAAGGGCTTCGAGCTGCGGCTCGACGCGCTGCTGGCAGAGCCGGTGGCCGAAGGCGAATCGCACTGCCTCGTGATGCTCGACATCGACCACTTCAAGAAGGTCAACGACACGCACGGCCACTTGATGGGCGACCGCGTCATCCAGGGCCTGGGCGAGATCCTGCGGGTGTCGGTGCCGAACCCGAAGCACGGTGCGGCGCGCTACGGCGGTGAAGAGTTCGCCGTCGTGCTGCCCAAGTGTTCCTTGATCGATGCCGCGAAGATCGCCGAGACGGTGCGCATCCGCACCAAGGCGATGAAGGTCCGCAACCGCGCAACACAAGACGTGCTCTTCACCGTGACCATCTCCGGCGGCGTGGCCGCCATGCAGCCCGGTGACGACGCAGCCGCGCTGATCGCGCGCGCCGATGCAGCCCTGTACGCCTCGAAGCACGGCGGCCGTGACCGGGTGACGATGGGCTGAATTCGCCCGGTTGGCCCACCACCGCCGGTTGGCGCTGCAGCGCTCGAAGAGACTCGTCGCGGCCCGGGCAAAGGCTTTCGGTTCGGTACCGTCAACCGCCCGTCTGCTCAAGATGCGTCAGGTAAAGGCGCAGGTCGAACTCGAGCTGGTGATAGTCACGCGCCATGTGCACGCACAGCGCGTAGAACGCGCGGTCGTGGTCACGCTCTTTCATGTGGGCCAACTCGTGCACCACGATCATCTTCAGGAACTCGGGCGGCGCATCGCGGAACACGCCGGCCACGCGGATCTCGCGCTTGGCTTTCAGCTTGTTGCCCTGCACCCGTGACACCGTGCTGTGCGTGCCCAGCGCATTACGGATCACATGCAGCTGGGTGTCAAACACCACCTTGGACAGCGGCGGTGCGTTGCGCATGTAGCGCGCCTTCAGCTCGGTCGTGTAGTCGTACAGCGCAGCGTCGGTGCGCACCGGGTTCACGTCGGCATAGCGGCGGGCCAGGCGCTCGTGGAGCCGGCCTTCGTTGATCAGTTCGCGGACCTTCGCCAGCGTCTCTTCGGGGTAGCCGGCGAGGTAGCGCAGCGGCGTGTCGGGGGTCGGTGGCATGGGCCGCAGGATAGCGCGCGACGGGTCGCCCACAGCCCGATTGCGTCTATGCTGCCGGCCCGGAACACAACAACCACAGGGGGTTGGTGACGATCGAACCCGCTACTTCACGTAGTCGTACAGCGGCGCGCCCTTGTCGACGATGTGCACCGTGAGCAGCTTGAGCGGCGTGTCACCGACCACCTTGAACCCGCCATGCTTCACGTCGCGAAGGTTGAGCGATGTCAAGCCCGTGGGCAGCATCGACGGCTCGGCGCCGGGCGCTTGCACCAACGAGCCTTGCAGCACATGAAACGCCTCGATGCCGTGGTGCACATGCAGGTTGCTGCTGTCACCCGGCTTGATCTCGACGATCGACGCGATCACCTCCATGTTCGGCGCACCGCTCAGGTCGGCCCGCTTCTGTTCGGCACGTTGCGGCGAATCGGTGAGCGTCTGCGCGGTCAGGCCGGTGGCCAGACCGAGCGAGAAGATGACGGCGCCCAGCAAATACGGACGCGCTTTGATGTTGGTCATGGAACCCCCTTGTTGGCGCGGTGTGCGCGCACGGACTTTGCGTGTTGGCGGTGTGGGCGTCAAGTTGGGGTCGGCCGCACCAAGAACGTCGGTTCGTTCGGCTCGATCACCACCGACGGCTCAGCAAAGGCGTGCCCGGGCACGCCTTTGCCGCGCACCGCTCGCCAATGAAACTCAATGGTTGTCGCGCGGCACCGCTGCGCCGCGTTGGCCCACCAGGAAGTCGAGGTCCACGCCTTCATCCGCCTGCAGCACATGGTCGATGTACAACTTCCAGTAGCCGCTGGTCATCGCCGGTTCGGGCGCCTGCCACGCCGACAAACGCGAAGCCAGCTCCGCATCGCTGATATGCAAGTGCAAGCGCCGCTCGGGCACGTTGAGTTCGATCATGTCGCCGTTCTGCACCACCGCCAGCGGCCCGCCCGCTGCCGCCTCGGGCGCCGTGTGCAGCACCACCGTGCCGTAGGCGGTGCCGCTCATGCGCGCGTCGCTGATGCGGACCATGTCGGTGATGCCCTTCTTCAATACCTTCGGCGGCAGCGGCATGTTGCCGACCTCGGCCATGCCGGGGTAGCCGCGCGGGCCGCAGTTCTTCAGCACCATCACGCAGGTCTCGTCGATGTCGAGTGCGTCGTCGTCGATGCGCGCATGGAAGTCTTCGATGTTCTCGAACACCACCGCGCGGCCGGTGTGCACCATCAACGCGGGCGTGGCCGCGCTCGGCTTGATGACGGCACCGCGGGGCGCCAGGTTGCCTCGCAGCACGGCGATGCCGGCGTTCGCCTTGAACGGCTCGGCCAGCGACTTGATGACTTCGGGGTTCTCGTTGCGCGCATCGGCGATGTTCTCGCCCACTGTGCAGCCGTTGGCGGTGACGGCGCCCAGGTGCAGGTGTTGCGCGATCTCCTTCATCACCGCCGGCAAGCCGCCGGCGTAGCAGAAGTCTTCCATCAGGTACTTGCCCGACGGTTGCAGGTTCACCAGGCACGGCAGCGTGCTCGCGAGCCGGTCGAAATCGTCGATCGAGAGTTCGACACCGATGCGCCGCGCCATCGCCACGAGGTGGATCACCGCATTGGTCGAGCCGCCGATGGCCGCCAGCGTGACGATGGCGTTCTCGAACGCGTCCCGCGTCAGCACGGTCGACAGCTTCTGGTCGATGTGCACCATCTCGACGATGCGCCGCCCGGCGCTCCGCGCGATCACATTGCGCCGGCCATCGACCGCCGGGTAGGCCGCGTTGCCCGGCAGGCCCAGGCCCAGCGCCTCGACCATGCTGGCCATGGTGCTGGCGGTACCCATCGTCATGCAGTGACCGTGGCTGCGGTGCATGCAGCTTTCAGCCTCGAAGAAGTCAGCGAGCTTCAACGTGCCGGCACGCACCTGTTCGCTCATGCTCCACACGCCGGTGCCCGAGCCCAGCTCCTGCCCGCGCCACTTGCCGTTGAGCATCGGCCCGCCGCTGACGCCGATGGTCGGCAGGTCGACACTCGCCGCACCCATCACCAGCGCGGGTGTCGTCTTGTCGCAGCCCATCAGCAGCACCACGCCGTCGATCGGGTTGCCGCGAATGCTCTCTTCGACATCCATCGAAGCGAGGTTGCGGTACAGCATCGCCGTAGGCCGCAGCAAGGTCTCGCCGAGGCTCATCACCGGGAACTCGAGCGGGAAGCCGCCGGCCTCGTACACGCCGATCTTCACTTGTTCTGCCAACGTCCTGAAGTGCGAGTTGCACGGCGTGAGTTCGCTGAAGGTGTTGCAGATGCCGATCACCGGCCGGCCATCGAACTGGTCGTGCGGAATGCCCTTGCCCTTGACCCAGCTCCGGTAGGCGAAGCCGTCGCGGTCTTGCCGGCCGAACCACTGCTGGCTGCGCAGCTCGCTCGGCTTCTTGCGCGCTGTCGTCATCACCCGGTCCTTGATTCGTTTGGTTCGCTGGTTTCGTCAATGGCGGGCGGCAGCGCGTTGAGCCCGGCCACGAAGTCGGCCAGCATCGGCACGAAGCGCTCGCCTTGCCCGGCTGCGTCCATGGCCGCGAAGCTGTTCTTCACCTGCGCCTGGATCGGGTTGACCACGCCGAGTTCGTTCGCCATGCTGGCGAGGTAGCGCATGTCTTTGTGGGCGTTGCTGATGGTGAAGCGGTGCGCGTTCTCGTCATGCGCGAGAGACCACTGCATGAAGGTGTCGTAGAACGGGCTGCGCATGCGGCCGGCGCCGATCACCGAATGGAACTGCGTGATCGACAAGCCCGCCTTGCGCGAAATCGCCAATGCTTCCGCGAACAGCGCCGCGTAGCCCATCGCGACGAAGTTGTTGACGAGCTTCATCTTGTGGCCCAGCCCCACCGGCCCGAGGTGCACCACGTTGCCGGCCCAGCAGCGCAACACCGGTTCGATGCGCGAGAAGGTCGCCTCATCGGCGCCGACCATGGTGTCGAGCGTGCCGGCCTCGGCCTCTTTCGGGGTGCGCGAGAGCGGCGCGTCCACGAAGGTCACCCCCGCAGCCTGCGCCTCGGCCGCCAGGGCCAGCGTGGACACCGGGTTCGAGGTGGAACAGTCGATGATGATCAGGCCTGGCCGCGCGCCGGCCAGCAGGCCGTCGGCACCGCGCATCAACGCCTCGACCTGCGGCGAGCCGGTCACGCACAGGTGCACGATGTCGCAAGCCGCAGCCACTTCGCGCGCCGTCTTCAGCTCTTGTGCGCCGAGCGCCACCAGGTTGTCGACCGGTTCGCGCTTGCGGTGGCCCATCACCACCAGCGGGTAGCCCTTGGTGACGAGGTTCTTCGCCATGCCGTGGCCCATCAGGCCCACGCCGATGAAGCCGATCACGGGTTTGTCGTTGGTTGTATTGCTCATGGGCCCACTCAATGAACTACTCCTTCACCGACCCCGTCATGCCCGACACATAGTGCTCGACGAAGAACGAGTACACGAACGCCACCGGCAGCGAGCCCAGCAAGGCGCCCGCCATCAGCGAGCCCCAGTGGTACACATCGCCCTCGACCAGCTCGGTCACCACCCCAACCGGCACGGTCTTCATCTCGCTCGACGAGATGAAGGTGAGCGCATAGATGAACTCGTTCCAGCTCAGTGTGAACGCGAAGATGCCGGCCGAGATCAACCCCGGCACCGCGAGCGGCAGGATGATCTTGATGAGGATCTGCCAGCGGCTCGCCCCGTCGATCAGCGCGCACTCCTCCAGCTCGTACGGGATCGAGCGGAAGTAGCTCATCAGCAGCCCGGTGCTGAACGGGATCAGGAAGGTCGGGTACGACAGGATCAGTGCCCAGCGGCTGTCGAACAGGCCGAGCTGGAAGATGATCGACGCGAGCGGAATGAACAGAATGCTCGGCGGCACCAGGTAGGCCAGGAAGATGGCCCCGCCCGCCGCTTTTGCGCCCTGGAAGCGCAAGCGTTCGATGGCGTAGGCCGCCAGCACCGACGCCACCAGCGAGATGGCCGTCGACACCACCGACACGATCACCGTGTTCAGCAGCCACGCCGGGTAGGCCGTGTGGAACAGCAGCTTCTCGAAGTGCGCGAGCGTCGGCGCGATCACCCAGAACGGGTTGCCGTCGCGCGAGAGCAGTTCGTTGTTGGGCTTGAACGAGGTGACGACCATCCAGTAGAACGGGAACAGCAGCACGAACACGAAGATGCAGATCGGGATGTACAGCGTGACCCAGCGGCGCGGAATCGACTGCAGGTAGTCCATGCCCTGCGCGCTGTCGTCCTTCTTGTCGCTGCTGCTCACTTGTCGCCCCCTTGCTGCCAGGCGCGGCGCTGCAGCCCGAAGTAGCTGAACATGATCGCGCCCAGCAGGAAGGGCACCATCAGCGTGGCGAGGGCTGCGCCCTCACCGAGCGCGCCGCCGGAGATGGCGCGCTGGAACGACAGCGTGGCCATCAGGTGGGTGGCGTTCAGCGGGCCGCCGCGCGTCAGCACGTAGATCAGCTGGAAGTCGGTGAAGGTGAACAGCACCGAGAAGGTCATCACCACCGCGATGATCGGTGTGAGCAGCGGCAGCGTGATGTGGCGGAACTGCTGCCAGGGCGTGGCGCCATCGATGGCCGAAGCTTCGTAGTACGACGGTGAGATGGTCTGCAGGCCGGCGAGCAGCGAGATCGCCACGAACGGCACGCCACGCCACACGTTCGCCACGATGGTCGAGAAGCGGGCGTTCCACGGGTTGCCCAGGAAGTCGATGTACTTGTCGATCAGCCCGAGCTTCATCAGCACCCAGCTGATGACCGAAAACTGCGCGTCGTAGAGCCACCAGAACGCGATGGCCGAGAGCGCCGTCGGCACGATCCACGGCAGCAGCACCACGGCGCGGAAGAAGCTCTTGAACGGCAGGTTGCGGTTCAAAAGCAGCGCGAGCCAGAGGCCCAGCACGAACTTGAAGATGCTCGCGATGACCGTGTAGAACAGCGTGTTGAAGAGAGCGAGTTGCGCCACGCTGTCGGTCACGAGGTAGCTGAAGTTCTCGAGGCCGACCCACTCGCCGGCACGGCCCACCTTGGCATCGGTGAAGCCGAGCCAGGTGCCCAAGCCGAGCGGGTAGGTCAGGAACAGCAGCAGCAACACCGCCGCAGGCAGCATGAATGCCCAGCCGAGGGCGTTGCGGCTGTTCTGGAACCGGTCGAGCAGTGCGCGCACGAAACTCAGACCTTGTAGTAGCGCTCGGCGCGCTTCTGGGCCCGCTCGGCCGCTTCCTTCGGCGTCTTCGACCCACTGGCCGCTTCGGCCACCATGTTGACGACGATGAAGTCGGCGCCGGCCCCGGCCGAGGCGTAGCCCAGCTTGCCCGCATAGCCGGCCGGCCGCAGGTTTTTCACGCCGTCACGGTACGGCGTGTTCTTCGGGTCGATGCTCCAGATGGGGCTTGCCGCATAAGCCGCGAGCGGCGGCGCAATGTAGCCGCCGGCGCCGGTTTGCCATGGGTCGAACTGCTCGCGCTCCATCATGAACTGCAGGAACGCCTTGGCCGCGTTCGGGTACTTGGTGTACTTCATGACCATCTGGTTGAAGAACAGGTGCGACTCGGTGGGCACGCCGACCGGGCCGACCGGGAACGACGCGTGCTGGATGTCTTCCTGCAGTTCCTTGACCTTCGGGTCGGTCGAGTTCTTCGCGGCGTAGTAGATCGAGATGCCGTTGTTGGTGACGCTGATCTGGCTGTCGAGGAACGCCTTGTTGTTGTTCGGGTCGAGCCACGACAGCGTGCCCGGAATGAAGGTGGCGTACATCTCCTTCGCGTACTCGAGCGCCTTGATGGTCTCAGGGCTGTCGATCACGACCTTGTTGTTCTTGTCGACCAGCTTGCCGCCGAACGCCCACATCAGCCAGTTGCACCACAGGCCGTCGCCGGTGGCGTTGCCCAGCGCAAAGCCGCCGGGCGTGCCCTTCTCCTTCAGCGCCTTGAGCATCTTCAGGAAGTCGTCGGTGTTCTTCGGGAAGGTGTCGAAGCCGGCCGCCTTCAACTGGCTCTGTCGGTACACCATGTACGAGCCAGCAGCGCCCAGCGCCAAGCCGATCCACTTCTTGCCGTCCGGGC
>JANNBF010000101.1:0-33392 GCA_031385155.1 Rhizobacter sp. | reverse complement strand
GCCGGTGCGGCCGCGCCCGGCTCCGCTAGACCAGCTTCTTCAGCAGCTCCACCTTCTTGGTGTCGAATTCCTCCTGCGTGAGGATGCCCTTCGCCTTGAGGTCACCGAGTTTCTCGAGCGTGGCCATCACGTCCTCGGGCCTCACGCCGACCGGTGCGGTGGCCGCTGTTGGCGCATCGGGCGCCGCGCGCAAGCCCTGGTTCAGCTGCTGCGCCATCACCTGCCCCAGCGCCACCCCGGCGCCCAGGCCCATCGCGTCGCCGACCACACCGCCCTGGCCTGCTCCTTCGGCGAACTTCGGGATCGACTGCGCGGTCTGGTACTGCATGAACTTGCCCATGTCGCCGACCATGCCCATGCCGATCTTCTGGTCGAGGATCTTTTGCAGCTCTTCGGGCAACGACACGTTCTGCATCGTGACCGCATCCAACTTCAGGCCGATCTTCTCGAAGCTCGGCGCCGTGGCCTCCAGCAGCGCCTTCGCGAACTCGACCTGGTTCGCCGCGAGGTCGAGGAAGGCCACGCCGCTCGACGCCACCGCATCCGAGATGTGCTGCAGCATCAGCCCGCGCAGTTGACCATCGAGGTCTGCGACCGTGTACGAATCGCGTGTGCCCGAAATTTCGGTGTGGAACAGCTTCGGGTCGGCAACGCGGTAGCTGTAGTTGCCGAACGCGCGCAAGCGCACGGCGCCGAAGTCTTTGTCGCGGATGGTCACCGGCTGCGTCGTGCCCCAGCGCTGATCGACCTGTTGGCGCGTGCTGAAGAAATACACGTCGCTCTTGAACGGGCTTTTGAAGAGCTTGTCCCAGTTCTGCAGGTAGGTCAGCACCGGCAGCGTGGCGGTGGTGAGCAGGTGGCGGCCGGGGCCGAACACGTCGGCGACCTTGCCTTCGTTGACGAACACGGCCATCTGCGATTCACGCACCGTGAGCGAGCCGCCGTTCTGGATCTCGCGGTCTTCCATCGGGTAGCGCCACGCGAGCGTGCCGTCGGCCGCTTCGACCCACTCGATGATGTCGATGAACTGTTTCTTGATGAAATCCATCAGCGCCATGGCAGCGAACCCCCGGTGGTTGACCCCGACATCGAGGTGCGGCGAATAATACGCCGCAGGGTTGCAATTCAACCCCCACGAAGGACTGATGCTCATGGCCCCACGCTCGTTGAACATCGCCGTCATCGGCGCCGGCCCGGTGGGCCTGGCGCTGGCCATTCACGCGGCGCGCGCGCTGCCGGATGCGACCATCACGCTGTTCGATGCACGGCCCGCCGAGAAAGACGTATCTGGCGACCCGCGCACGCTGGCCCTGTCGCTCGGCAGCGTGCAATTGCTCGAACGGCTGGGCGCGTGGCGCGCTGATCTTGCACAGCCGATTCTCGAAGTCCATGTGTCGCAGCAGCCGCCGTCGGCACCGTCGTTCCTGCCAGCGTTCATTGCCGACGCGATCGGCGAGCCTGCGCTGCGCATCCGCGCCATCGACGAGGCCGTGCCGCTGCTCGGCGCCGTGCTCAGTTACGGCAGCGTCAGCGCGCCGTTGCAGCAGGTGTGGATGGCCGCCGAAGCGGCCGACCCGAAACGCCTGCGCAGCCGCTTCGGTACGGCGGTGGCCGCGATCAAGAACCTGGCCGGTGCCGTGGAGGTGGACGCCGGCATCGCCGAGTCGTTCGACCTGGCCGTGGTCGCCGAGGGCGGTGTGTTCGCCGAGCAGGCGCGCAAGGCCTTGACTCACAACTACCAGCAGACCGCCTGGGTCGGAACCGTGTCGTTCGATTCGGCGCGAAGCGCTGCGCAAAAAGGCGTGGCCTTCGAGCGCTTCACCCGCCACGGCCCGGCCGCGCTGCTGCCGCTGAAAGACGGCCGCGCCGGCCTGGTGTGGTGCGTGCCCAGCGGCGACGACCCGGTGCGCGAGCTGAGCGACGCGCAGCGCGTCACAGTGCTGAACGACATCTTCCACGAAGCGGTCGGCCGCATTGCCGGCATCTCGGCGCTGAAGCAGTTCCCGCTCGGCCTGAACGCCGAGCGCACGTTGACCGATGGCCGCACCGTGCGCATCGGCAACGCCGCGCAAACGCTGCACCCGGTGGCAGGGCAGGGCCTGAACCTCGGGCTGCGCGATGCGTTCGAACTGGTGCAGTCGCTAGGCCGGAATGCCGACGTCGAAGCGGTGCTGCGCGGCCTCGAATGGCAGCGCGGCCCGGACCGCTGGGCCATGATCGCCGCGACCGACTTTCTTGCGCGCAGCTTCACCTGGAAGCTGCCCGGCGCAGGCGCGGCGCGCGGCCTGGGCATCGCAGCGCTGCAGGCGCTCGGGCCGGTCAAGTCGGCCCTGGCGCGGCAGATGATGTTCGGGTCGCGGTGATCTTGGCAATATCGACGGCGGTAACGGCGGTAACGGCGGTAACGGCGGTAACGGCGGCAGTGATGGCGGCAGACCGGCGGCCGCAAAGCTGGCAGCCATTGCGCAGCGCCGTCCACAAGTTGGCAAGCACTGCCCTCAAGCGGCAGTGCGGGAAGCCGATCTAACAGGGTGATGAATGTTCTGCCCGCAGCTGCCGAAGCGGCGCTGCCCGCCCCCGACCTTGCCCAGCTGGCCGCGTGGATGGCCATTGCCGACCCGCAGCACCACGCATCCCCCGCCGACGCCTGTGAAGCCGCGCGCCAGGCGTGCGAACTCGCGGGCAGCCTGCAAGCCCACGTGTGGCGCGGTCGGGTGTCGCTGGCGTACTGGATGCTCGCCGATGGCAACGCCGCGCAGGCGCTCACCGACATGCAGGCGCTGATCGACGACATGGGTTCGGCAGCTCCCCAGCAAACCGCGATCCGCGCCCACGATGCGGCCTACCGCGCGAGCCGCCAGCTCGGCCTGGACGCCTCGGCGCTGCACCACCTGGAAGCCGTCGAGCGCATGCAGCGCCAGCGCACCACCACGCAGCTGCGCGCGCAGTCGCGGCTGTTCGTCACGCGCTCGGAAGCGCAGCGCGCGCAGTGGCAGGCCGATCAGGCGCGCCAGGACGCGCGGCACCACCGCCAGCAGGCGGCCGAGTTCGCCGAGCGCGCCGAGCGCGATGCCCTCACCGGCCTGGGCAACCGGCGCCACCTGGAACGGCGTTGCGCCGAGCTGCTGCCCGCCGCGCAGCGCGGCGGCGAGCCGCTGGCGCTGGCCGAGATCGACATCGACCACTTCAAGGCCATCAACGACCAGCACGGCCACGCCGCCGGCGATCAGGTGCTGGTCGCGCTGGCGCAACTGCTGCGCGACAACACGCGTGCCTGCGACGTGCTCGTGCGCCACAGTGGCGAAGAGTTCGTGGTCGTGCTCCCCGGCATGGCGCCGGAACTCGCGGCCGAGGTCTGCGAGCGGCTGCGCCAGCGGGTGGCTGCGCACGCCTGGCCCGCATTCGGCGGGCTGCCGTTGGCGGTCACCGTCAGCATCGGCCTGACCGCCACGCCACCGTTCGATGTGCCTGCGTTGATGCAGAGCGCCGACGAGGCCCTGTACCGCGCCAAGCACGGCGGGCGCAACCGGCTGTGCATCGGCGACGAGGCTTGATATCAACCTGCGTTCACCGGCATGAGAACGCGCGACTCGTCTTGCTCCCTCTCCCGCAGTGCGGGAGAGGGTTGGGGTGAGGGTGTCGAGCCGTCAGGTCACCACCGTCGGCGCGCTGCGCCCCGTGCGCTCCTTGATGCCCGCAAGCCGGTCGGCCAATGCGATCAGCGGCGCGAGTGCCGCTTGCGTCTCCACGCCGTGCTTCGCCGCATCGGGCTCGAAGCGTTCCAGGTAGACGCGCAAGGTCGCGCCTTCGGTGCCGGTGCCTGACAGCCGGAACACGATGCGCGAGCCGTCGGCCAGGCCGATGCGAATCCCCTGCGCGGTGCTGACCGAGCCGTCGATCGGGTCGGTGTAGGCAAAGTCGTCGGCGCTCGTGATGTGCGCGTCGCCCACGTATTGCCCGGGCAGCGTGGCGAGTCGTTCGCGCAGGTGCGCCATCAGGCCGTTGGCCGCCGCGCTGTCCACGCCTTCGTAGTCGTGGCGCGAATAGACGTTGCGGCCGAAGCGCTGCCAGTGCGCGCGCACGATGGCCTCGACCGACTCTGCGCGCACCGCGACGATGTTGAGCCAGAACAGCACCGCCCAGACGCCGTCTTTCTCGCGCACATGGTCGCTGCCGGTGCCGGCACTTTCTTCGCCGCACAGCGTCACTTCGCCGGCGTCGAGCAGGTTGCCGAAGAACTTCCAGCCGGTCGGTGTTTCGAAGCAGTTGATGCCCAGCACATCGGCCACGCGGTCGACCGCAGCACTCGTGGGCATCGAGCGCGCCACGCCCTTCAAGCCGGCCGCGTAACCCGGCACGAGGCGCGCGTTCGCGGCGAGCACGGCGAGGCTGTCGCTCGGGGTCACGACGAAGCGCCGGCCGACGATCATGTTGCGGTCGCCATCGCCATCGGATGCGGCGCCGAAGTCGGGCGCACTCTCTGGGCTCGATCCTTCTGCATTCATGACCTTCATCAGGTCTTCGGCATAGGTCGGGTTCGGGTCGGGGTGGCCGCCGCCGAAGTCGGGCAGCGCGATGCCGTTGATCACACTCGCCGCCGGTGCCCCGAGGCGCTTGATGAAGATCTCGTGCGCGTACGGGCCGGTCACTGCATGCATGGCGTCGAAGCACATGCGAAAGCCCGGCGAGCGCAGCAGCGTTCCGATCTTGCCGAAGTCGAACAGCGTCGCCAGCAGGTCGGCGTGGTCGGCCACCGAGTCGATCACCTCGACTGCCATGCCCGCCACCGTGCTCGTGCCTTGCACCGCAAGGTCGACATCGGGCGTGGCCACCGTGAGCGTGCGGGTGATCGCCAGCGTGTTGGCGTAGATCGCCTCGGTGATCTTCTCGGGCGCGGGGCCGCCGTTGCCGGTGTTGTACTTGATGCCGAAGTCACCGTCCGGCCCGCCCGGGTTGTGGCTGGCCGACAGGATGATCCCGCCGAACGCCCGGTGCTTGCGGATCACGCAGCTCGCCGCCGGCGTCGACAAGATGCCGTGCTGGCCGACCAGCACGCGCTTGAAACCGTTGGCCGCCGCCATGCGCAGGATGGTCTGGATCGCCACGTCGTTGAAGTAGCGGCCGTCACCGCCCAGCACGAGCGTCTGACCTTCCTTGCCTTCGAGCGAATCGAAGATCGCCTGCACGAAGTTCGCCAGGTAGCCGGGCTGCTGAAACACGGTCACCTTCTTGCGCAGGCCCGAGGTGCCGGGGCGTTGGCCGGGGATGGGTTGGGTGGCGGCGGTTTCGATGTTCATCGGGGTTCCCTTCAGCGCTTTACAGGCGCGCTGGCAACGCCGCGCTGGACCGCGTTGGCGGCCAGGATGTAGGCGTTCAAGCGCGGCCGCATGAAGCGCGGGCGCTCGGTGTCGGTGGCGGCGATCTCCATCACGAAGCCGCGGCTTGCGTCGTCGCGCGTCCAGGGCATGCTGCCGGCGCGCGCGAAGCCCGCCCACGCGTCGCCGACGCGCCGCTCCACCGCATCGTCCGTCGCGTCGAGCGTCGGCCCGAGGCAGGCGCAACTGCGCACGGTGCCCAGCACGTACGGCACCTCGCCGCCATGCCCCACGCCGCCGGGTTCGGCCCGGCTGCCGGCCGGCCGGTGGCTGAAGTAGTAGCGCCAGGTCGGCGCCTTCGTGGTGTGCAGGGTGGCGATGCGTTTGGCATAGGCGGTGAACACCGCATCACGCATGACTTCGCGGCTCAACTGCGCCTCGTCGGCCACACCGGGGTGGAGCACCTTCACCAGCACCTTGGCGCGGCCGAGCTGGTCGAGCAGGCGTGCGGTGTCGACGCCGAATGCAGCGGCGATGCTGGCCTCGTCGCTGGTGTTGCCGATGAGCAGCGGCACCGGTGCCTGCCGGCCTTGTTGGAAGGTTTGAACGATGGTCGTGGGCAGCGCGCGGTCGCCGATGACGAAGCTCGGCGCCAGCGTCAGCTTGGCCGCCTGGGCCGCCAGCAGCGCCTGCACCGGCAGCCCGCGCAACGCGTCCAAGCTGGCGCGCGCACCGGGCAAGCCAGCGTGTTCGGCCACTTGTGCGCCCAGCTCGATGGCCTTCGGGCGGGTGTGGCTGGGCAGGCCGTAGGCGCTTTGCACGATGGCGCGCTGGAACAGGCCCTGGGCCAGTGGCGATGCCATCAGCGCCAGCACACTCTGCCCCCCGGCCGACTGCCCGAACACCGTGACGCGCCGGGCATCGCCGCCGAAGGCTTCGATGTTGCTCTGCACCCAACGCAAGGCCGCCATCTGGTCGAGCAGGCCGAAGTTGACCGGGCCGCCCGGTGCCGCGCGCTCCAGGGCAGGGTGGGCGAAGAAGCCGAGGTGGCCGAGCCGGTAGTTCACGGTCACGACCACCACACCGCGCTGCGCCAGCGCCGTGCCGTCGTAGATGGGCAGCCCGCCGCTGCCCAGCACCAGCGCGCCGCCGTGCAGCCACACCATCACCGGTAGGCGCTCACCGGTGGCGGCCTGTGCCGGTGCGAACACATTGAGCGTGAGGCAGTCTTCGTCGATCGGGCCGACATCACCGCCCCCTTCGAGCGACGGGCCGTGCGGCTGCGGGCAGGCCGGGCCGTTCTGCAACGCTGGGCGCGGTGCGAGCCAGCGCGTAGCGGGCCCGGGCTCGCGCCAGCGCATGTCGCCGACCGGTGGCGCGGCATAAGGAATGCCGCGAAACGCCACCACGCCCTGCGCCACCTGCCCTTGAATCGGCCCGCTGCGGGTGACCACGTCGGTGCCGGTCTGTGCCGCTGCAACGCTGCCAAGCAGCAGCGCAACGGGTGCCAGCCAGAGCGACAGCGCGCGGCGCGCCGCCGCGCGCCGCAGCAGAGCGAATGCAACGGTGACTCGTGGTGGGTTCATCGGCTCGGTGCTCCATGGGCAGACGGCCGAACACAGGTGAGATCGCCTTCCGGGCAGTTCGCCATCTTCACCAGCACCGCCGTGCGCTCGCGCGTCATGCGGGCTGCGCACTGCCACTGCAACATCGGCTGCGAGCTGCTGATGCCGGCGTGCCGGCTCTCGAACGCGCAGGCTTCGGTGCGGAAGCTCAACCACGCGCGCTGTACGCGCCGCAGCCCCGAGCGCTGCTCGGCGATGAAGCCGGCTTGAAGGCGCTTGAGCTCGTCGGCCATGCCGGCCTGCGTGGCCAGGAATTCTTCGTAGGCGCAGGCGTTCAGTTCGGGTTGGGTCGACGCGCGTTGGCAGTCGATGTTGTTGGCCGCTGGCGCGGTCTGTGAGAAGGCGGTGGTGGCCGGGGCGAGAAGGGCCCACATGCTTAGCACCAAGCCAGCGCTGCCACAGCGTTTGAGGGTTCGGGGGGCCATGGGTCGTGTCCTAAACCAAAGTTGGAGCGAGGCGATGGGTTCAGTCTACTGCCCGGAGTGCTGCGTCTGCTGCTCGGCACGGCGTGCAGCCAGCCCCTCAAGCCCCGAGCTTCAGGAACAGGTCGCGGTCGGGGGCGAAGTTCGCATACAGCGGCAGCAGCGCGCCGCCCATCGCGCGCGCATCCGACCCGATCGTGCCTTCCAGCAACTGCGGGCGGGCCACACCTTCCCAGTCGTACAGGTCGAGTGACGCGTTCACCGCCGCGATCACTTGATGCAGCAGTTCGCGGCTGAACGAGCCGTCGATGATGATGCCGTCGAGGTCGAGCAAACAGGCCGCGCTGTTGGCCGCGAAGGCGACTGCCGGCGCGGCGGTGCGCAACCACTTGTCGGTGTGCGGTGCCCACGGCTTTTGCAGCGCGCGTGCGTCGACGGCGGCGCTCGGGTCGAGCCCGTGGGCGGTGAAGCTGGCCTCGAGGCTCACGAGCGAGGCCTGGCTGAGCAGTTGCTCGGGCACGCCGCCGCGCCCGGCGCGCCCGGCTGATCCGGTTCGCGCCAGGCCGAGCGGCAGCGAGCCCACCGCGCCGGCGTTGCCGTTCAGGCCGGCGCGCAAATGGCTGTCGATCACCAGGCCGCCGCCGATGAAGGTGTCGAAGAACACGTAGAGAAAGCTGCGCAGGCTCCGGCCCCGGCCGGCCACCAGTTCGGCCACGCAGGCGGCGGCCGTGTCTTTGACGAACTCGACCGGCAGGTCGGTCATCGCGACCACGCGCTCGCGCAGGTCGATGCCGGCCCAGCGCGCGGCGAGCTTCGGGTCGATACCGAGCACGCTGTGCCAGCCTTCGAGCGACAGCGGTGCGGCCATGCCCACGCCGTGCAGACGCGCGCGCAGCTTCGGTGGCAGGCTTTGCTTGAGCTGGCGCAGCCGCGTTTCGATCTCGGGGAACAGGGTGTCCGGGTCGGGGAACGCGTAGCCGAGCGACAGGCGCTCGCGCACCTGGCCGGTGAAGTCGAGCAGCAGCATGTCCAGGCTGCGCCGGCCGATCTTGATGCCGATGGAGAACGCGCCGTCGGGCACCAGGGCCATCGGCACCGAAGGCTGGCCGACCTTGCCGCGCACTGGCGCGAGCTTGGCGACCAGGCCATCGGCCTCCAACCGCGCGATGATGATCTGCACCGTTTGCGGCGTGAGCTTGGTGAGCCGCGCGATGTCGGCCTTGGCCAGGCTGCCGTTCAGGCGGATGGCCTGCAGCACCACGCGTTCGTTGAACTGCCGCATGCCGACGTGGTTCGAGCCGCGGGGCTTGAGGCGCTGCTCGGTGCTGGCCGTCGCAGCCCCATTCATGGCCGCAGCGCCGCAGCGATCACGCCCTTCTTGAAGATGAAGTTCGCCCAGGGCTGCAGCTCGCCGGTCTGCACGATGGCAAACGCGCCGCGCGCGCGCTCGTAGAACGCGAAGCGCTCGGTGGCTTCGCATTGCGCGTCGAGCGCGTCACCGCGCATCACCAGTTCGCCGATCACTTCGCGCTGCAATGCGCTGCGGTAGCCGTCGGGCGTGTCGCCCACCTGCATGTAGGCCACCGGCTGCGCCACCATCGCATCGAGCGGCAGCAACGAGAGCACGGCCGCACACGCGTCGCGCATTCCCGCGCCCGCCAGGCGCAGCACCGGCTTGCCCGCTGCCAGAGAGTGGGCGGTGAAGTTCGCGTCGGCGAGCACGATCTCGTCGCCATGCCCCATTTCGCCCAGCACCTTGAGCAACTCGGGCGTGAGCAGGGGGTCGATGTTCTTGAGCATTAGGCGAGGCAATCAGCGGGCAACTCGTCGGCGCGCTTGGCGCCGGTCATCACCGCGACCGTGTCGCTCATGGTGATCTTCTTCGGGTTGACGATGCAGGCGCGCTTGCCGAGCCGCGCGATGTGAATGCGGTCGGCGATCTCGAACACGTGCGGCATGTTGTGGCTGATCAGGATCACCGGCAGGCCCTTGTCGCGCACCCGGCGGATGAGTTCGAGCACCATGTTGCCCTCCTTCACGCCGAGCGCGGCCGTGGGCTCGTCGAGGATGACCACGTGCTGCGCGAACGCCGCCGCGCGCGACACCGCCACGCACTGGCGTTGCCCGCCCGACAAGGTTTCGACCGCCTGCGTCATCGAGCGGATGCCGACTTTCAGGTCGTTCATGCGCGCCACGCTCTGGGTGAGCATTTCCTTCTTGTCGATGATGCGCAGCAGCTTGCCGAGGAAGCCGCTCTTGATGATCTCGCGGCCGAGAAACAGGTTCTCGGCAATCGTCATCGCCGGGGCCACCGCGAGGTCTTGGTACACCGTCTCGATGCCTTCGCGGCGCGCATCGGCCGGGCTCTTGAAGTGGATGACCTTGCCGTCGAGTTTGACCTCGCCTTCATCGGGGATGGTCGCGCCCGACAGCGCCTTGATGAGCGACGACTTGCCCGCGCCGTTGTCGCCGATCACGGCCATGATCTCGCCGGCCCGCAGCTCGAAGTCGGCACCATCGAGCGCCACCACCTGCCCGTAGCGCTTGACGAGGCCGCGGGCCTCCATCACCAATGTTTGCGTGCTCATCAACAGGCTCCTTCTCTTGCCTTGATTTCTTACCTTGATTTACGTGACAGTTGGTCGGTCGTCACGGCCAGGATCACCAGTACCCCGGTGATCAGCACCTGGTAGACGGACGACACGCCCATCAACGTCAGGCCGTTCCGGAACACGCCCACGATCACCGCGCCGAGCAGCGAGCCGAGGATGATGCCGCGCCCGCCGAACAGGCTGGTGCCACCCAGCACCACGGCGGTGATGGCGTCGAGGTTTTCGGTCTGGCCGGCGTTCGGGTCACCCACACCCGTGCGGGCCACCGACAGCAGCGCGGCAATGCCGTAGAAGAATGCGGCGAGCACGTACACGCCGAGCAGCACGCGGTCGGTCGCGATGCCGGTCAGGCGCGTGGCTTCGGGGCTGTTGCCCACGGCGTACACGTGGCGGCCGGGCTGCGTGTCACGCAAGCCCCACCACATGAAGGCGTACAGCGCGATCATGAACACCGTGCCGTAGTTGAAGCCGGCGCTGCCGACCGAGAAGGTGTTGCCGAAGAAGGTCATCGCGGGCGGCAGGTCGGTCACGGTTTGCGCACCCGAGTAGAGCTGCGTGATCGCGAAGGCGATGTTCATGGTGCCCAGCGTCACGATGAACGGCGGCAGCTTGATGCGCGTCACGAGCAGGCCGTTGAGCAGGCCGAAGGCCATGCACGCGACGAGGCCGCATGCGATGGCGAGGTAGGGGTTCAGACCTGAGCCCACCGCGAGTTTCGTCATCACGATGCCGCCGAGCGCCATCACCATGCCGCAACTCAGGTCGATGCCGGCGGTGAGGATGATGAGCGTCTGGCCGATGGCAATGGTGCCGACCACCATGACCTGCTGCAGGATCAGCGAGAAGTTCTGCACCGACAGGAAGCGGTCGCTCTGCGTGGCGAAGAACCCGACCGCCAGCAACAGCGCGATCAGCGGGCCGAGGGTTGAGATGGGTGGGAGCTTGGAGGTCGTGGCGGACATGGCGTTTCCCGGTTGAAGGGCTGGCTGCGGCGCATCGAACGCGCCGCAGCCAGCCGCTGTGCAGCAGGCTCTAGGCGAAGGCGATTACTTCACGCCCCAGCACAGGTCCGTTCCGACCTTCGTGTCCTTGCTGTCCACGCCCTTCATCGGCTTGTCAGTGATCAGGGTCACGCCGGTGTCGGTGTAGCCCTTGGCCTTCTTGCCGCCCTTGGCGTACTCGATGCCGGCGTCAACGCCCATCGCGGCCATCTTCAGCGGGTACTGCTGCGAGGTGGCGGCAATCACGCCGGCCTTCACGTTCTTGATACCGGCACAGCCGCCGTCGACCGAGACGATGACCACGCCCTTCTCCTTGCCCGCAGCCTTCAGCGCCTGGTAGGCACCGGCCGCGGCCGGCTCGTTGATGGTGTAGACGACGTTGATGTCGGGGTTCTTCTGAAGGCAGTTCTCCATCGCCGTCTGGCCCTTGGCCTGGTCACCGAAGCTGTCGGCCATACAGACGATCTCGGCGCTCTTGGAGAGCTCGTTGCTCTTCGCGTCGGCCGCCGTCATGCCGTAGCCCGACATGAAGCCGTTGTGGCGCTGCGCACCGACCGGGTGGCCGGGGAACAGGTCGAGTGTGGCGATCCTTGCGGGCTTGCCACCCATGGCGGCCTTCGCGTACTGGCCGATCAACTGGCCGGCCTTGTAGTTGTCGGTGGCGAACAGCGCGTCGGTGGCCTCGGCCGGGTCGGCCGGGCTGTCCAGCGCGATGAACATCACGCCCTTTTCCTGCGCCTTCCTGATCGCGGGGACGATGGCCTTCGAGTCACTCGGCGTGATCAGGATGGTCTTGGCGCCGGCGGCCATCATGTTCTCGATGGCGGTCACCTGGCCGGCGTTGTCGCCGTCGGCCTTGCCGGCGGCGCTGAGCAGCTTCGCGCCCTTGGCGGTGGCGGCGGCTTGCGCGCCTTCTTTCATCTTCACGAAGAAGGGGTTGGTTTCGGTCTTGGTGATCAGGCCGATCACGGGCTGGTCGGCCGCAACGGCGGCGGTGCCCAATGCAAGGGAAGCCAAGGCCACCGCGGCCAACGAGAAGCGCGACAGAGAAAGTTTCGTGTTCATCAGCGTTGTCTCCAGAGGTTTGAATGGGCGGGGTCCGCCTGTGGACCGTTCGCATCGGGTGTGCCGTGATTATTGGCAGTAGAAGTTAATAAATCAAGTTGATTGATTAATGGAAAACCCCGATGGCCGGTGGGGGCCGAACGCGCAAAGCTCGCGGCGTCAGCCCGCCAAGGTGGCCGCGCTGTTGCAATGGAGAAAGCCATGTTGATCGTCTGCGGCGAAGCGCTGCTCGATGTGTTTGCGGCCGGTGACACCCCCACCGGCATGGCGCTGGAAGCGCGCGTCGGCGGCTCGCCGTTCAACCTGGCCGTGGGCCTGGCGCGGCTCGGGCAACCGGTGGGGTTTTTCAGTGCCGTGTCCACCGGCTTCATGGGCGAGCGGCTGATGCACACCTTGCGCGCGGAAGGCGTCAACACCGACGCCGTGCTGCGCACCGATGCCCCGACCACGCTCAGCGTCGTCGGGCTCGACGCGGCCGGCGTGCCGTCGTACGCGTTCTACGGCGAGCGCGGCGCCGACCGGCAACTGCCAGTCTCGGCACTCGCCAGCGTGGCGGGCGGCCCGGGTGCGATCACGGCCATCAACGTGGGCTCGTACGCCACGGTCGTCGAGCCCATCGCGTCGACCCTGCGTGCGCTGGTCGAACGCGAGCGTGGCCATGCGCTCATCGCCTACGACCCGAACATTCGCCTGAACGTCGAGCCCGACCTGGTGCGCTGGCGCGAGCAACTCGCCTGGATGCTGGCGCGCACCCACCTGCTGAAGATCAGCGACGAAGACCTGGGCCTGCTGCAGCCCGGCATCGCGCTGGAAGCCTTCGCGCGCAGCGCGCTGGCGCACGGCGTCAAGGCCGTCATCGTGACGCGTGGCGCAGACGGCGCGGTGGCCTGGACGGCGCACGCAGAAGCCAGCACACCGCCGGTGCCGGTGACGGTGATCGACACGGTCGGCGCCGGTGACACCTTCCAGGCCGCGCTGTTGACCTGGCTGGCCGAGCACGGCGCACTGTCGGCCGATGCGCTCGGCACGTTGACCGCCGCGCAGCTCGGCGACGCGCTCGCGTTCGCAGCCCGCGCCGCCGCCATCACCTGCTCGCGCCGCGGGGCCGACATGCCCCGGCGCGGTGAGGTGTAGAACTCAAGCCCCCACCCAGGCCACCGGCGTTCGCCGAGCAACGCTCTCCCAGAGTTGCATGTGGTGCGCGAACGAACGCTCCATGCTGAACTCGCCGCTCTTCTCGCGGCACGCCTTGAAGAAGCGCGCACCGGCCCAACCCAGGCCGCGCTGCGCCGACAGCAAGGCCGCCAGGGCCTGCGCATTGCCCGCCTCGAAGACGAACCCGGTGCGGCCCTCTTCGACGATCTCGGGCATGCCGCCGGCGCGCGACACCGCTGCCGGCACGCCGTGTTCATAGGCCTCGAAGATCACGCGGCCGAGCGGCTCTTCCCAGACCGACGGCACGACCAGCAGGTCGATCCGCGCGAACAGGTCAGCCGGCTTCGTGAAGCCGAGAAAGGTCACGTCCAGCCCTTTGGCACGCGCCATCAGCGTCTCGACATAGCCCGGCTCGCCCTTGCCCGCGATCAGCACGCTCACGCTGCCCGTGGGCATGCGCCGCGCGGCGTCGATCAGCACCTCGATGCCCTTGGTGGCTTCGATGCGCCCGAGGTAGCCGAGCCGCAGCAGCCCGCCGGGTGCGCGGTCCACGCGCGGGGCCGGCGCGGCGCGCACGTCGTTCACGCCGTGCGCGATCAGCCTGTGCTCGACCGATCGGAACGCACCACTCTCCTCGACCCGGTCCATCGTGCGGCGGCTCACGCTCACCAGCGCCGCCGGGATGTTCGACAGCGCCCGGCGCGGCGTGCACAGCGCGTGGCAGCTGCCGCACTGCACCGCGCAGTTCTGCCCGCGCCGGAACATCGACGAGTTCGGGCAGGCGAGGTAGTAGTCGTGCAGCGTCTGCACGACCGGGATGCCGCGGCGCTGTGCGGCGCGCCACGGCGCCACCGAAAAGCCGAGCAGGTTGTCGGCCTGCACCACGTCGGGCTGCTCGGCATCGAGGATGCGGCCGACGCGCGCGCCCATCACCGGGTTGTAGGCATCGAGCAGGTGCCACAGCGCGCGTTGCACCGGGCCGGCGCGGGTCTTGCGAAACGGCCAGTACACGTTGGCCAGCGGTACGTAATAGGCCTTGACCGGCCCGACCTGCGCTTGCCGCGCCACGCCGTCGGGCGCCAGGCTGATCGCCACCGCTTCATGGCCCTGCGCGGCCGCCGCCTCGGCCAGCACGCGAACGCCGCGCTCCGCCCCGCCCATTTCGTTGGGCGCGTACAGCGTGCTGATGAATGCAATCTTCAAGGCATGTCCTCCTGGGGTGTGAGAGCCGTGGGTCAACGCTTCTCGCGGCCGCGCCGCCCCGCGCTGGCGACAAAGCCCAGCATGTCGGGCAGCAGCCGGGGCGCGACCAGCGCGAGCGTGAGCAGGTAGGCCGCCGCCGCGCTGCCAGCATCGACTGAAAAGCGCAGCAGCGGCGTGGCGTCGCGCAGCCACGGCGGCAGCGCCAACAGCACCACGCCGGCCATGGCCGCAACACCCAGCACCGCCGGCAGCGTCGGGCCGAGTTGCTGGGCCAGCGACAAGCCCGCTCGCCGCCGCACCCCCACCAGCGAGGCGAGCCAGAGCGCCACCGCGCGCACCACCCACACCACGGCGGCTGCCACGCCGCTGCTGACGAGCCCGGCCGCCAGCGGCAGCATGCTGACGAGCGCGGCAATGCCGTTGATCGCCATCGTCGTGCCGGCGGCGCCGCGTGCCGTGAGCACCGCGCCGGCGAACTCGCGCAGGATCAGCACCAGCGTTGCGACGCAGAGCCACTGGATGATGACTTCCGTGCCGTGCCACTTGGCGCCGAACAGCAGCGCCACCAGGTCGGGCGCGAGCAGGCCGAAGCCGGCGTAGAGCGGCAGCATCACGGCCACCGTGAAGCGCGTCGATTCGCGGAAGACGTTCGCAAACGCCTTGGCGTCGCCGGCCTGGCGCGCCAGCAAGGGCAGCGCCAGTTGCGTGACCGAGGCACTGAGCGAGTTGCGCAGCTCCTCGACCAGCCGGAACGCCAAGCTGAAGCGGCCGAAGGTGGCGGTGTCGGCAAACAGCCCGAACACGCCCAGGAAGAGCCGCGCGTTGCCGACCTGCAGCAACTGCGCGGCCATGTTGGGCAGCGCGAAGCCGAGCATCTGGCGGATCGCCCGCCACGAGAACGCGAACCGTGGCACATGGCTGCGGTCGCCAAGCAGCACGGCGGTCGAGATCGCGGTCGATGCGACCTGCATCACCACCATGCTCCATGCGCCGCCGCCCGCAAAGGCCACGACCACGCCGGCCGCCACGCCGATCAGCCGGCCGACGATGGTGCGGCGCGCCAGCGGCGCGAACGCCAACCGGCGCCGCAGCAACGCACTGACGACCGAGCTCGCGCCGGCCAGCGGCGCCGAGACCAGTGCCAGGCGCAACAGGCCGGCCAACTGCGGCTGGCCATACCAGGCCGCGATGGCCGGGGCGCAGGCGAACACCACGCCAGCGCACAGCGGCGACGCGACCACCGTGAAGACGAAGGCACTCGACGCGTGCGCATCGCCGAGCGCCGGGCGCTGCACCAGCGTGTCGTGGAACAGCACCTCGAAAGGCAGCGACGCGAGGTAGGCAAGCAGCACGGCGAGCGAGCCCAGGCCCATCGCCTCGACACTCAGCACGCGCGCCAGCACGATCACCGCCAGCACCGAAGCGGCGGTCGCACCGAAGGTTTCGACCACGCTCCACAGCAGCGAACGCGAGGTGCTGGGGCGCGGCGCCGGCGCGGCCGGCAGGGTGGGCAGGGTGCTATCCATGGGTGCCTTGGGTGCCCGGCTTCCCGGGCGGGTCTCGGAGCGCGCCCTCTTGCCCCGCTGCGCTCCGGCGCCGGGCTGCCGCGACCTGCTTGATCGCCTCGCGCAGGCTGCGCCCGCGGTCGGCCCAGTGGTAGCGGGCCTCGGCGGCCGCGAACGCCGCCTGCTGCAGGGCCGACAGGCGCGGTGTGTCGTCGATGGCGTCGACGATCGAGCGCACCAGCGCTGGCAGGTCGTCGCGCACGATCATCGCGCGGCGTATCTCGTCGGGCAGGCCGGCGGCGGCCTGGCCGAGCGTCGCCACCGCGACGCGGCCGAAGAAGTAGTCGAGGAACTTCAGCTTGAAGCCGCCGCCGATGACCTCGGGCACGACCGCGATGCGCGCTGCCGCGAAGTGCGGTGCGATGTCGGCTTTGAACCCGTGCAGCACCGTCGCGCGGGTGCTGGCGCGCAGCTCCTGCGCGAGCGCCTCGCTCATCGAGCCGACCACGTGCAGCGTGATGCCGTGGGCGTGGAACGCGGCATCGGCCGCAGCCACGAACTGGCGCAGGTTCTCGGACTTGGCGACCCACTGGTAGCTGCCGACCATCACCACGTTGCGCGGCACGCTCGCGTCGATCTGGCGGCTGAGTGCCACCGCGCCACCGTAGCCCGGCGTCAGCACGACGCTGGGTGTCGCGGGTGCATCGAGGCGAAAGCGCTCTGCGTCTTCGTCGGTGATCGCGCTGACGAGGTCAGCGCGGCGCACGATGCGGCGCTCCTGCCAGCCGGTCTTCACGCTGTTCTGCCACAGGCCGAGGCGCCTGACAGCCGAGCCCTTGAAGCCACGCACGAGTGCTGCCGTCAGCGAGGCTTCGTGGTCGTGGGCCAGGTGCACCAGCAGTGGCGGCTCGCGGCCTCGGCTGCGCCGCAGGAACGGCGCCATCGCCCAGCCCATGCCGTACTGGTCGATCACGACCACGTCCCAGGCCTCGGCCGCCAGTTCGTCCATGAGGCGCCGATAAGCGGGCGTGGCGTGCGCCGCGCCGACCAGCGGCTGCGTGCTGGCCAGCGAGCGCAGTGTGCCGTGCGGCGCGCCCGGCACGGTGCACCAGCGCACCGGCCAGTCGAGCGGCGTGGCCTCGGCCGGGGTGGCTGCGAAGCCGGTCACCGTGAGGTCGGCACCGGCCTCGGCGAAGGCGCGCATCAGGCGCGCCGAGTAGATGCGGTCGCCCGCGTCGAGCGGGAACGGCAGCGTGCGGGCGATCCAGAGCGCCTTCATGCGCCTGCTCCGTTGCGTCCGTCGCGCGCGGTCTCGGTGCGCAAGTGGGCGGCCAGGCGGATCGACATCGCCACGATGGTCAAGGTCGGGTTGGCGTGGCTCGATGTCGGGAACGTGGCCGAGCCGGCGATGAACAGGTTCGGCGCGTCGAACACGGCGGCGTTCGCGTCGACCACACCGCGCGACGGGTGGTCGGCCATGCGCGCCGTGCCGATGTGGTGGCCGCCGAGCGGCACCGATGCGGCGACCGTGTCGCGCAGCGCCGCATCGTCGAACTCGAGCGAGCCGGCGCCCTGCGCGCGCACCTCGTCGCGCAGCAGCCGGTAGGCGCGGCACAGGCTGTCGACATCGTCGCTGCCCAGCCGCCAGGCGATGTGCACGCGCGGCATGCCGTAGCCGTCAACGCGGTCACCGAGCGTGATGCGGCTGTCGCGCAGCGGGGTCTGCTCGGCGTTGACTTCGAGCACGAAGCTGCCGTCGGCGTTCGGCACCAGCACATAGGGGAGCTTGCGCCTTGCAAACACGCGCCGGCGCATCCAGTCGGCGCCGAAGGCCGCGAGCTGCGGCAACCCGGCCGCCACGTTGCCGACGTGCGCCGTGACCGTCGAGGTACGCACCGATTCGCCCACGCCGTATTGCAGGATGCGCCGGTACTCGGGGATCAGCGCGCGCCGCGCCAGGTACACGGCCGACAGCACCGCGCTGCCGTGCCGCGCGTCGGCCACGTTCGGGTAGTGCAGCCGGAACGAGGTGTTGAGCAGGCGCGCACGGCGCTGCGTGGCTGCGTCGAACGCGAGCTTGCGCCGGCCATACACGCCGTCGCGCGTGGTCTCGAAGTGGAACGACCCGCCAGCGTGGCGCGGCCGCAAGGTGCCGATGAAGTTCTCGACATGGCAGGTGTAGTAGCGCCCGACGTTGTCGAAGCGGTTGCCGATGCCGGTGCCGGTGCCGATGCCCATACCGTTACCGCTTCCATTGCCGTCACCACGCGACGCCAGCAGCAGCCGCGCGGTCTCGATGCCGCCGGCCGCGAGCACGAAGCGCCCGGCCTCGATGCGCAGCACCGGCGCGCCCTCGCCGGCCCGGCATTCGAGCGCCGCGATGCGCTCCGAGCCGGCCGCGCGCAGCAACTGCGTGACCTGCGCCGGCGCCAGCACGCGCACGTTGGCCGACGCCGCCAGCCGCGCACCGTAGCGCTTGCCGAAGTGCGTCGGCAAGCTGTAGCGCTCGATGCCGTCGGCCAGCATGCCGCCGCCCGAGGCCAGGCCCTGCACCACGGCGCCGGGCTGCGTGAAGGCTTGCCGCGCATCGAACTCGAACGCACCCGCATCGCAGTACGCCATGGCGGCCGGGTAGTGGCGCGCGACCTCGTCATAGCTGATCGGCCAGCCGCTGTCGCGCACATGCTCGCGCGGCTCGAAGTCGATCGGGTCGAACGGCACGCAGCGCCCGCCCCAGATGGCGGTGGTGCCGCCGAACCCGCGGCGCCGGAAGAAGCGCGGCGTGGCGTGCGCGCCCTCGCTGCTGCCCTCATACGGGTCTTGCGACACCTCGCCCCGTGCGCCGGGCGCGCTGGCATCGAGCAACAGTACTTGCACGCCGCTCGCGTCGAGCTCGCAGGCCAGCGTGATGCCGGCCGCCCCGCCGCCGACGATGCAGATGGCGGCGCGCAGCACCTGCGCCGGGTCGAGCTCGCGTCTGTCGATGATCACGTTGCGCCCACCCCACCGAGGCCTGCCAGCACGACCGCGCGCTCGAACGCGGCCACGTTCTCGCGCAGGTGGTGCGCGCTCGTCGTGCCCACGATCAGC
Source organism: Rhizobacter sp. (assembly GCA_031385155.1). GTDB lineage: Bacteria > Pseudomonadota > Gammaproteobacteria > Burkholderiales > Burkholderiaceae_C > LMDS01. The sequence goes on along the minus strand of JANNBF010000101.1, from coordinate 14,399 downwards.
CCGCCGAACGCCGGCCGCTGCAATGCTTCGCCCGCGCGCTGGCCGAGCAGCGCGGCGGCGGATCGGTTCGGGCTGTGTGCCGCGCCGCCCGGCGCGGGTGCCAACACGCCACTCTGCGGCTGTGCCGTCAAGCCGCCTTGCGGCTGTGCCATCACCCCGCGAAGCACGGCTGCCTTGCCGCAGCGCGCCAGTTCGGCCAGTTGCGCCTGGGCGCGGGTGCTGCCGTCGAACGCGAACTGCACCACGGCCACGGCGTCGTGCGCAGCCGCTTCCCAGACCAGCTCGGCGTCGTCGCACGACACACCGAAGGTGCGGAACAGGCCCTGCGCGCGAAGGTGCTCGATGCGCGCCATCAGGCGCGCGTTGCCGAGCGCGCCGGCCGGCGGGCTGTGCAGGTAGAACACGTCGAGGTGGTCGGTGCGCAGCCGGCGCAGGCTGGCGCGCAGCGACCGCTCGATGAAGTCGGGTTCGAAGCAGCGCGGCAGCGGCCGGGCGCGTTGCGCCGCCACGCCACGCCGCAGGCCGCTGCGGCGCGCCGCGAGCCAGCGCAGAGGCAGCTTGAACGGCGTCAGCAGCGCCTGCCCCGCGCCGAGGCGCTGGCCGGCCTTGCTCGACAGGCAGACCTCGTCGCGGTGCGCTGCCAGCGCCTCGCCGAGAAAGCGTTCGCTGTCGCCATTGCCGTAGATGCTGGCGGTGTCGAAGTGGCGCACGCCGAGCGCGTAGGCCTCGCGGATCAGCGCCACGCACTCGCTGCGGTCGAGGGGCGTGAGCACCGAGCCGAGCCGGGCGCAGCCGAGCGCGAGGGCCGAGGTGGTGATGCCGGTCTGGCCGAGTGCGACCGGGTGAACAGGCGGCGAGACCGACCGCGCGAGGGGCCGCGCGACGGGCAGTGACATGGGCAGCGTGGGCAGCGCCGCGCGTGCCACCCGCTCGCGCTCGGTGCCTCCGGCAGCGGCCGCCGCTGGGTCGTGCAGCCGCATCGAAGCCGCCCCCGCGTCGGTGTTGACGAGCTTCATGGCGTTCATGTTCATGTTCCTGCTCCTGCTCTCCATGGGTTCGCGACGTCCGGCGCCACGCCTTGCTGAACCACCTGCGCCGGGTTGCCGATCACCAGGCTGTGCGGCGGCACGTCGGCCGTGACGAACGCGCCGGCCGCGATGCGGCTGCCCCGGCCGACCGTGATGCCGCCGACGATCACCGCGTGCGGGCCGATCCAGACCTCGTCCTCGATCACCGGCGTGCCGGTGATGCGGCTGCCGTCGCGGCCCACGCGGTCGCGCTGGCCGAGCGTCACGCCGTGGAACAACGTCACATTGCTGCCGATGACCGCCGCCACGTTGATCACCAGGCCCCAGCCGTGATCGATGCGCACGCCGGGCGCCATGCGCGTGGCCCAAGGCAGGTCGAGCCCGGCGAAGTGGCGCGCCGCGCGGTGCACGACCACGGCCAGCGGCAGCAGCCGGCGCCAACCGGGCCGGCGCGCCAGGGCCTGGCAGGCGCGCAGCGTGAACAGCGGCCGGTAGCAACGCCGTGTCAATGCGGCGATGACGATGCGGGTGGCCGTAGGCGCGTGCCCGCCGCCCGTGATGCGGCCGAGGTCGGCGCCAGCAGCGGCCCAGAAGCCGGTGCGCGGCGGCGCAGTCGGCTCGGCAGCCGCATCGCTCGACGGCGCGCGCTCGGGTTCCCCGGTCGTGTTCATCGCCGTACTCCGAAAGCCGCGCGGTACACCGCTGCGCTGGCCGGCTGGCTGCCGTCGGACAAGGTGCCGGCGAAGTCGGGCGCCGGGTAGTTCCAGTAGCCCTGGTACTCGACCGGTGCCGCGCCGATCCAGCGCACCATGCCGGCCATGAACACGGCGTCGTCGCCGCCGCCGTGGCCGTCGGGGCGGGTGCCGGTGCCCCACTCGGGGTACGACATCGGCTTGCCGTGCGCTTGCGCGAAGCGCCGGTGCCATTCGATCCCGAACGGCGCGGTGCGCAGCAACTCGAAGCGCCGTGCGGCGCTGGTGGTGCCGGCGGCGAAGTAGTTGACGTTGTAGACATCGGCGCCGATCACGTCGACCACGTCGTCGCCCGGGTACGCCGGCTCGGGCGAGGCCACGCCGACGCCGAGGATCGGGCACCAGTCGAAGCGGAAGCTCGCCCCCGGCACGCCCCGCATCACGGTGACGAAGCGGCGCCAGGCCGCCACGTAGTGCGCAGGCTCGGCGGTGGCCGACCACGGGAACCAGGCGGCGTTGAACTCCCAGCCCAGGCGGATCAGCGCCGCGCCGTGGCCGCGCTCGACCAGGCGGGTGGCCACGGTGGCAATGGCCGCGTCATGCCGGCCCTCGGCCACCTCGGCGAGCGTGGAGCGGCCGTCGCGCGGCAGCAGCGGCACCGACAGCACCACGCGCCCGGCGCGCGCGCGCCAGCACTCGCCGACCCACATCGCGGTGGCTTCCAGGGCCGTCCACGAGTCGGGCGACAGGAAGTCGACCATGCGGTCGACCTTGCGCCCGAGCCATTGCTCGAAGCCGGCCACGCGGTCGCGGCCGGTGCAGCCGGCCCCGAGGTAGGTGGCCAACTGGGCCGGCTGCGTGGGTTGCGCAACGCCGTCGCGGGCGAATGCCGGCACCGGCGCGAGCGGTGCGACGAGGGCGAGTGCCAGTGCAAGCCTGAATGCAGGCCCGAATGCAAATCCGAAGGCAAGCCCGAAGGTGCGAGCGCGGTTCACCGTCATGCCGAGCCCCGCTGCAGACGTGACGCCGGCGCTTGCCCGAGCACGAACGGCACATGGCGGCGCAGCAGCGCGGCGATGGGCACGCAGGCGGCGATGCCCCAGGCCGTGCCCGCGAGCCACCACAGCATCGGCTGTTCCGCCGCCAGCGCCTTGCCGCCCGACATCTGCAGCGCGCCGCTGACGGCGTTGATGAGCAAGGGGTGCAGCGCAAAGATCACCAGGCTGTTGCCCGCCAGCCAGCGCAGCAGCCGGGTCGAAGGGCAGCGCTGCGCAAGCATCATCACGAGCGCGATACCGGCCGCAGCACACGGCAGGTAGAGCAGCGGGTACGGGCCGAAATCGGCCAGCGCCAGGTCGACCCGGCCCTGCACGAAGACCAGCGCCAGCCAGGCCAGACCGGTGGCCGCCGCCACGGCCGCGCCGGCCATCGGCGCGTGCCAGGTGCCGCGCGCCACGCTGCGCCCGGGCCACGCGCGGGCTGCGCGCAGCCAGTGGCCGGCCGCGTAGAACGGCAGCGCGATCCAGGCGATGTCCAGCCCCCACGGCAGGCGCGCCGACCACGGCAGCGTGAACGCCAGCAGCGCGGTCGCCAGGCCCGCAGCCAACAGCAGCACGGCGCCGGGCCCGCTCTCGTGCCCGACCACGCGCCCGAATGCGCGCCCGAATGCGCGCAGCGCCGCCGAATGCAGCAGCTGGCACACGAACAGGCAGGGCAGGAACCACAGCGTGATGTTGACGAACAGGTCGGCCGACAAGCCCGTGGCCAGCCCGCTCCAGGCATCGGCGGTATCGACCCCGGCGAACTTGGCGGCGCGCGCGCCGAGGTGGCGGGTCAGAAGCCAGTAGCCGAACGAGAGCAGGAAGAAGAACAGGTAAGGCACGAGCAGCGTGCGCGCGGCGCGCTGCGTCGAGGTGCGCCATGGCAGCGCGGCGCGCTCCGCGCTCAGCACGCACCCGGAAAGAAAGAAGAACAGCGGCATGTGGACGCTGTAGATCGGTGCGAGCAGCGCAGCCGGCGCGCCTGGGGCGTGGCCGGCCACCACCAGCACGATGCCGATGGCCTTGGCCACGTCGATGGCAGCCAGCCGGCGCGCAGCGCGCGCCGGCGCGGCCGCCGGTGCGGTGCGGGCGTCAAGCCGCAGTGACTGCATGCGCGCTGCCTCTGCCGGTGTCGGCGTGGGGATCGGTGCCGGTGTCGGTGGTCGCGTCGGTGGCCGCGTCGGTGGTCACGTCACCAGCATCGCCCGCATCGTTCGATGCGGGCCAACCGGCCGGCCGCATGGGCATCGTCCAGATCAGCAAGCCGAACGCCAGGCCGTGGGCGAACGGGATGTAGTTGCCGCTCAGCACGTAGGGCAGCGCCACGGCCAGGCGCAGCACGCCGGGTGCGGTCGTCCGCACGATGCAGCCGCCCAGGAACAGGAAGTAGCCCGCCGCACCGACCAGGCCGAACTCGAACACCATCTTGAACACCGCCATGCCGGTGGCCGGGTAGCGGGCGCGCTCGGAATACGCCTGGAATGAGCCGGCGCCGAAGCCGGTGAGCGCACGCACCGGGTCGTCCCAGAGGTACTGGTCGAACAGGTAGAAGCCGCCGACGAAGCGCGCGAAGCCGCTCGACCCTTCGGCCGTGAACTCGGTCGCCCGCGACAGCAGCGCGCCCACGTAGGGCACGTTTTCGAGCAGCCCTGCCGACGCCACCAGCACCGCGCCGGCCACCGCCAGGCCGCCCAGCAGCCGCCAGCGCGCCTGCGCGACCGCCAGGAACAGCAGGCAGATGACGAGCAGCGCGATGCCGGTGCCCGCATACGCGATCAACAGCGCCGCCGACAGCATCGTGATCGCCCATGGGCGCCGCTGCGTGATGAGCTCGACCACGACCCCGATGGCGACGAGCTGGCTGAAGAACGATGGCTCCAGCATGAACACGCCGTTCGCGCGGTACACCGCCGAGCCGTACTCGACATAGCCCTGCATGTTGAATGCCGAGACCCGGAAGGCCTCCGGAAAGTAGTTCTCGATCGGGAAGGCCAGCCCCGGCCCGAGCGCGAACTTCGCGCTGTACTGCAGCAGCCCGAGCCCGGCGATCAGCAGCGCCACGCGCTGGAACCAGCCCAGCACAGCCTGAGGGTCGGGCGCGCGCCGGAGCTGAAACACATAGGGCAGGTGGAGCGCGCTCAGCAGCAGCATCGACAGCACCGAGTACAGGCCTTCATGCCCGAGCTGAAAGCCCCAGAGCAGCGCGAGCATCGCGGTGTAGGCGAGCAGGCGGTGGGTGTCGACGATCAAGCGCCCGGTGGCCGCACCGACGCAACTCGCCGCCACGAGCACCGGGATGGCGATCGACAAGCCGAGCGCGCCGAACGGTGGCACGGCGAGCTTCGAGACGAAGGTCGAGGTGATGAGCGGCAAGCGCCAGAGCCAGCGGTCGACGCGGCGGCCCTGCAGCACGCCGCGCGCGCTGCGGCGCGGCGCGACCAAGCGCGCCGATGGCAGGCCCGGCGAAGGCATGCCCGCACGTGAAGTGAGCGCGCCCGTGGCGAGCGTGTTCATCGCGCGGTTTCGAGCGGCGCGGCAGCGCCGGCACGCCAGGGGCGTTCGCGTTTGGCAGCCAGGCTCCAGAGGAAGCCGGCGGCCCAGGCGCTGTGCATGACGGCCGCCGCCGGGCCGGCCAGCAGCGCACAGGCCGAGCGGTGCCGCACCACCAGTTGCGCCGAGACCGCGCCGAGCGCCAGCAGGTAAGCCGCTGGCCACAGCAGCAGCCACGGCCACCACGGCGCGATCAGCAGCGCGAGCCACGTGAGCGCGAAGTGCGCGGGCACGGCGAACTGGCGCGCCCGCATCGAGCCGGGGTGGCGCCGCACCGTGCGCGCCCGCCCGGCACCGTAGGCGCGGTACTGGCGCCACAGGCTGCCCAGCGTGCCGCGCGGGTGGTAGCCGACGCGGATGTCGGCATCCAGCCAGATGCGCGCGCCCAGGGCCGTCTGGCGGCAGTCGAGCTCGGCGTCTTCGTTGTGCGTGAAGGTCTCGTCGTAGCCGCCCGCACGCCGGAAGCTCTCGGCGCGGAACGCGGCGTGGTGGCCGTGGTCGACGAAGCTGCTGCGCGTGCCACCGCGGTGGGCCGAGCCGCCCGAGCCGGCGGGCGTGTCGCTGACCCACGCCACCGCGCGCTGCAGGCAGTTGTTCGGGCCGTTTGAATCGCCGTTCGAGTCCATCGGTACGACCACCGCATCGGCGCCCGTACGCGCAAGCGAATCGAGCAGCCGGCGCACGAAGCCGGGTGGGTAGTTGGCGTGCGCGTCGCAGCGGATCAGCACCTGCGCGGCGCACCCGGCGGGGCTGCGCGCCGCCAGGTTGACGGCCGCGCTCTGAATGCGCCGCGGGTTGTGCAGCAGCGCGAGCTGCGGGCGCGTGCGGCGCAGCCGCTCGACGATCTCGACCGTGGCGTCGGTGCTGCCGCCATCGACGACGACGAACGACACCGTGGCTGCATCAGGCAGGTCCACGCACAGCGCGTCGATCACGGCTTCGATGGAGCGCGCCTCGTTCAGCGTCGGGATCACGACGAGCACGTTGCCGGCGTTGTCAGTGCTCATTGATCATCACCCCCGCAAAGCGCACCTGGCTCTTGCGCACTTGTGCGACGAGCGCGTCGACCGCGTCCATGCGGCTCTTGCCGCGCCGCGCCACCACCAGCGCGGCGCCGCACTTGGCAGCCAGCACGCGCGCGTCGGCGCCGTGGCTGGCGGCCGGCGTGTCGACCAGCACGTGGTCGAACTTCATGCACAACTCCTGCATCAGCAGGGCGAACGGGGCGCGCTGCACCAGCTCGATCGGGTTCGGCGGCACGGTGCCCACCGGCAGCACGCACAGGCTCGGCAGGTCGCCCACCGGGTGGATCAGGTCGGCGTCGGCGCGGCCGGCGAGGAGCGTGCTCAGCCCAATGCTGTTCGGTACGCCGAAGACCTGGTGCAGGCGCGGGGTGCGCATGTCGGCGTCGATCACGAGCGTGCGCGCGCCGAGCTGGCTGAAGGCGACCGCGAGGTTGGCAACGAAGAAGGTCTTGCCGTCGCCGACCTCGGGGCTCAGCACGGCCAGCGGGCGGCGCGGCTGGTCGGGCGCCATCACGCCCATCAGCAACTGGGTGCGGATGTCGCGAAACACCTCCGCCACGTCGCTGAATGGGTCGAGCGCGGTGACGAGTTCGTCGTTGAAGCTGGCGCCGGCGCCTTCGGTGGCGTACGGGTACTGGAACTGTTGCGACAAGGCCCAGAGCACATCGCTGCTCGACGCCATGTCGAGCTGGATCGCGGCTTCACCGAAGCGCAGGCCGTGCTCGCGCTGGTGGCGCAGGATGCGCTCGACCTGCTCGTTGTTCAGGTGCCGCAGCGCGCGCAGGAACGCGCCGATGGAGCGGTCGGCAGGAACATCGCGCGGCTCCAGCGTGGCGTTCGCTGCGGCGTCGGTCCGGGTCGCGAGCGTGGGCATCTTGAGGACCGGCCCGGTGCCCGAGGGCAGGGCGCTCATCGAGCCGCGATCCTCGGTGCCACGAGGCCGGCGATGCGCAGCCGCGAGCGGCCGGAGGTGCCCGCGCGCGGCCGGCTCGGCAGCACGCCGAGCAGCGGCTGGCGCAGGCCGCGCGTCACGTCGGCATCGGTGCGCAGGCGCCGGTCGAGCGACTCGCGCACCAGGGCCGCGCCCAGCCCGAGCAGCGCGCCCAGGCCGAGCGCCACCGCGATGTTCAGCAGCAGCTTCGGTGACGACGGCAGGCCCGGTGGCGTGGCCCGCTTCAGCACCGACACGTTGGTCTGCGTGGTCTGGCTCTCGACGACGCTCTGCGTGGCCCGCGCCAGCACCATGTCGTAGGCGCGCCGGGCGTTCTCGACATCGCGCAGCAACACCGCCGATTCATCGCGCTGGCCCTTCAGCCGCAGCATCCGGGTGCGCTGCTCATCGACCGCCGCACGCAGTTGCGCAAGCCGCGCCTGATTGACCGAATTGTTGACGCGCAGGCTCCCGGTCACACGCCGCGTTTCGGTCTCGATGCGGCTTCGCAACTGCGCGATCAGACCGCGCACCTCGATCACCTGCGGGTGGTTGTCGCCCAGGTTGGCAGTGAGCTCTTTCTGCCGCTGTTCCAGGCGCGACAGCTCGGTGGCGAAGCTGATCACGAGCGGGTTGCTCAACACCTCGGGCATGCGCTCGGCGTTACCGGAAGCCTTGTCCTGGCGCTGCCCGGATTCAGTGGCAAGGCCTTGCAGCACGACGAGCTGGGTCGACAGTTCCGTCAGGCGCTGGCTCTCGACATCGAGCTTCTCGTCGCTCGCCACGATGCCGTTGGTCTGCTGATAGGCGGACAAGCGTGTCTGCGCCTTCTCCAGGTCTTCGCGCAGGCGGCGGGCGCTGACGTCGAACACGCTGCCGTACTGCCGCGCCGGCTCGACCCGCAGATCGAGCGTGGTGTCGATGTAGGCCTGCACGATCGCGTTGGCGACCGCTGCGGCCTCGGCCGGGTCGGGTGCCCTGTAGGCAATCATGATGACGTTCGAGTCGCGCGCCGGCGCCACGTCGAGCTTGCGCACCAGCTCGTCGGCAAGCCAGCTGCGCAGTTCGCCGTTGCCCCGGGTTTCGTCGCGCCAGCGCTGCTGCCAGCGCGGGTCGGCCTCGAGGTTCAGCGACTGCACCGCGCGCAACGCGACGCGTTCGCTTTGCAGCACACCGAGCTGCGTGCCCATGTAGCCGGGCACCGTCATGCCGGGCAGGATGACGCCGGCAATCGGGTCGGGCGACTTCACGTCGAGCACCACTGACGCGAGAGCGGTGTACTGCGGCGTGCGCAGCAGCGTGGCAGCAGCCACGAGGGCCACGACCAGCGCCAGCACCAGCAGCGCAAAGCGCCAGCGGGCCCGCAGCACAACAAACAGTTGGGTCAGCGTCATGGCCGGCTCCGTGAGCAAGAACCGGGCGCGGCCGTGGGCGGGGCCGGGTGCATGTGCGTGTGCATCGGCAGGTGCATCGGCATGTGCATCGGCATGTGAATAGGCATCCGCCAGGTCATGTCAAGCATGGGCGTACGCCGCCAGCAAGCGCAGCTGAAAGTCCGAGGCGCCGAAGCGCAGCCGGGCCTGGGCGCGCGCCGCGCGGCCCATGCGCAGGCGCAGCGCCGGGTTGTCGATCAGCGTGGCGATCGACTGGATCATGGCGTGCTCCGACGCGCACAGAAAGCCGCTCTCGCCGTCGACGATCACGTCGCGGTGGGCCGCACAGTCGAGCGCCACGCAGGGCAGGCCGGCGGCCATCGCCTCGACCAGGAACATCGGGAAGCCGCGCGTTGCACCCGGCGCGAGATACACCCAGCCGGCGGACAGGCGCGAGGCGCATTCAGCGTCGCCTGCGGGCTCGAAGATGCCGACGTTGGCCGCCGTCAGGCGCAGGCGCGACACCGGGTCGACGCTGCCGATCCAGTTGAACGCGATGCGCAGGGCCTCGCCGTCGAGCAGCACCGCGAGCTGCGTGAAACGCTCGGCGCCGCGCACCCCCTGCGAGCGCCCGCCGGTCACCATCAGCGGGTGCCGAGCTTCGTTGCGCTCGACCTCGAAGAAGGCCTCGGCGACCGGGCTCTCGACCAGGTCAACCGACTTCCAGCGCTCGAACGCAAGCGTCTCATGGCGCACGTTGACGATCGCGGAACTGCCCGACGCGCCGAGCAGCGGCCGCGCCAGCGACAAGGCCAGCGCACCCAGCACGCGCGACGTGCCGAGTGAGCCGTGCGGCGAGAAGAAGACTGGTGCGCGCACGCCCGCGGCACGCGCCGCTCGCGCGCCACCGATGCACGGCAACAGGCCGTGCAAGTGCACCGCTCGCACCGGCGCGGCGGCGAAAGCCGTGCGGCAGGCGTCGAGCATCGCGCGCCAGCGGGCGAGCGGGCTGCGCACCCAGGGTGCCAGCACCAACTCGGCCGCTTCATCAATCTTGACGACATGGTGCCGGTGGCGCTGCTGGTCGAGCATCACGACCGCCTGCTCGACGCCTGAGCGCGCCAGCGCAAGCGTTGCCGGGCCGAGGAAGCTGGCCACCTCGTCGGTCAGTGCGCCCACCACATGCACCACGCGGCCGGCGCGCAGCGCGCTCGGTTCGGGTTCACGGCGCATGGTCAGCGTGCCCCTTCGCGCAGCGCAACGACACGCAGCGTCTTGAAGAGAATCGCCACATCGACCCAGAACGACCGCTGCTCCACATAGCGCCGGTCGAGGGCCACGCGCTCGTCGTACGTCGTGTTGTTGCGCCCGCTCACCTGCCACAAGCCGGTGATGCCCGGGCGCACGCTGAGGTAGTGCCAACGCACCGAGCCGTAGCGCGTGAGTTCGGCCACGGTGATCGGGCGCGGGCCGACCAGGCTCATCTCGCCGCGCAGCACATTGAGCAACTGCGGCAGCTCGTCGAGGCTGCTGCGGCGCAGGAAGTTGCCGACGGGCGTGATGCGCGGGTCGTGGGTCAGCTTCTGGTCTTTCGCCCACTCGGCGCGCGCATTCGGGTCGGTGCGCAGCAACTCGGCCAGCACCTGCTCCGACTCGCGCAGCATGGTGCGGAACTTCAAACACCTGAAGAGCTTGCCGTCGCAGCCGACCCGAAAGTGCGCGAAGAACACGGGCGCGCCGTCACGCCGCCAGATCAGGAATGTGATGACAGCCAGCAGCGGGCTCAGCACCACCAGCAGCAGCAGCGCGATCAACTGATTGATGCGCAACACCAGCAGCTCGGGCGTGTGGCCCGGCGCATCGGGGGCATGGTTCGCCAGACGCGCACCAGCCACAAAAGTCGCAGCGTTCATACAGCTTCTCCTTTGTCATCAGACAAGATGGGATGAAATGCTGCAGCGCAACAAACGGGCCACCCGAAGGCGGTGCGCGATGCCCCGGCAACGTGACTTTTCGGGCCCGTGGCGGTGCCTTGTGCATCGAGTTGTGTCGAACACGGCTCAGTGGCGGCAAGAGCGGCTTGCGAGCGTGCAAAGTTCACGGCGAAGGTGCATGAACGCTCGTCGATGAGCCGCGCAGAACCTCGGTTTTGGGCGTTTTGGCTGGGCGGCGCGGGGCCGAACAGCGTCTCGTTACAGCGTCGCGGCCTTGTCCGGCACGGCGTCTTCAACAACCACCCGCGAGTTTGTGGGAGGCCTCCTACACGAGCCGTTTGCGCACCACGAGCGGGCAGGGCTTCCATGCCAAGGCATGACGCGCTCGCGTCAAACCGATCAACGGCGCGGGCATCGGGCGCAAGCGCCCCCCTAACATCGCCAACTGCCTTTGAGAGCCCGCGCCCCGCATGCCCACCGTCATCTTCCTGAAGCTGCTCGCGATCTTCGTGATCGTGGTGATCGGCTGGGTGGTCGGCAAGCTCAAGTGGCTGGGCGAGGGCGATGTGGCGCGCACCTTGTCGAACGCGGCGTACTACATCTTCGTGCCGGCGCTGCTGTTCCGCACCACGGCGCGCATCGACCTGGCCGCCATGCCCTGGGGCACGCTGGTGGCGGTGTTCGTGCCGCTGGTGGCGATGCTGCTGGTGGTCTACGCGGGGCAACGCCTGCGCCGCAGCCGCGCTGGAGTGGCAACCGCAGTGACAACCGCAGTGCCAACCGCAGTGCCAACCGCGCTGCCGCCTGCCGCGCCGGCGGTGCGCGCCATCAGCGCGGTGTTCGGCAACTCGGTGCAGGTGGGCATCCCGGTAGCGGCGGCGCTGTTCGGCGAGGCGGGGCTGGCCATCCACCTGGCCATCGTGAGCCTGCATGCGCTGGTGTTGCTGACGCTGGCCACGGCCATCGTCGAGATCGACGTGGCCCGTGCGCACCACCAGAGCGGCGGCGAGGTGAGCCTGGCCGCCACGCTGCTGCGCACCGCCCGCAACAGCATCATCCACCCGGTCGTTCTGCCCGTGCTGCTGGGCCTGGTGTGGAACCTCGCCGGCCCGGCGCTGCCCGCAGCGGCCGACGAAACCCTGCTCACGCTCGGCGCCGCTGTCGTGCCGCTGTGTCTGGTGCTGATCGGCATGTCGCTCGCCTACTACGGGGTTCAAGGCGCGTTGGTGCCGGCGCTGGGCACGACGCTGCTCAAGCTGCTGGTGGCCCCGGCGCTGGTGCTCGTCGTGGCGCACTGGGGCTTCGCCTTGCGCGGCACGCCGCTGGCGGTGGTCGTGATGCTGGCGGCCTTGCCCATCGGCAGCAACGCGTTGATCTTCGCGCAGCGCTACCGCGCACTCGAAGCCGAAACGACCGCTGCCATCGTGGTCTCGACGCTGGGCTTCGCGGCCACGGCGCCGGGGTGGTTGCTGTTGCTGCAGCGGCTCGGCTGACGCGAACAGCGCGGCTCAGCTCACGCGCTCAGCGCGGCGCGATCCACGCGCTTGTCGCGGCTGGATTCACGCCCCCTGCGGCCCGGCTGGCAAGCTCGTTGCTTCGGGCGCACCCGGCCGCGCCGAGCCCGGGTGCGCCCCTATGATGCGCGCTCGCTCTTACCCCGAGCCCCACTCCGTTCAACTTCCGGGAACCCCCCATGAAACTTCGCGGTCACCACCCTGCCCAGCTGATGCTCAGCACCCTCGCCGGCGCCACGCTGCTGGCCTTCGCCGGCGCTTCGTTCGCCGCCAAGACGCTGGTCTACTGCTCCGAAGGCAGCCCCGAAGGTTTCAACCCGCAGTACTACACCACCGGCACCACGGCCGATGCCTCGTCGGTGCCGCTCTACAACCGTCTCGTCGAGTTCGAGACCGGCACCACCACCATCGTCCCCGGCCTCGCCGAAAGCTGGACCGCCGCCGCCGATGGCCTGAGCTACACCTTCAAGCTGCGCAAGGGCGTGAAGTTCCACTCGTCGGCCAAGTTCACGCCCACGCGCGACTTCAACGCCGACGACGTGCTGTTCTCGTTCAACCGCATGGCCGACCCGGCTGCTGCGAAAACGACGCCGGGCACCACCTACGCGTACTACGACGACATGGACATGAAGGAGATCGTGGCCCGCGTCGAGAAGGTCGATGCGTTGACCGTGAAGTTCGTGCTGAAGAAGCCCGAGGCCCCGTTCATGGCGAACATGGCGATGGACTTCGCCTCGATCCTGAGCGCCGAGTATTTCGACAAGATGAAGACCGCCGGCACCGCCGACGTGCCCGACCGCGAGCCCATCGGCACCGGCCCGTTCAGCTTCGTCTCGTACCAGAAAGACGCCGTCATTCGCTACAAGGCCTTCGACGCGCACTGGGGCGGCCGCCCGAAGATCGACAACCTGATCTACGCCATCACCACCGATGCGTCGGTGCGCTTCGCTAAGCTCAAGACCGGCGAGTGCCACGTGATGGCCTTCCCCAAGCCCGCCGACGTGGCGCTGATGAAGGCCGACCCCGCCATCAACCTGGTGCAGCAGAACGGCCTGAACGTGGGCTACATCGCGTTCAACGTCGAGAAGAAGCCGTTCGACAACAAGGCCGTGCGCCAGGCGCTGAACATGGCGGTCAACAAGAAAGCCATTCTCGACAACGTGTTCCAGGGCGCGGGCCAGGTTGCGAAGAACCCGATCCCGCCCACGCTGTGGGGTTACAACGACAAAGTGGTCGACTACGCCTACGACCCGGTCAAGGCCAAGGCGATGCTGGCCGCGGTCGGCGTGGCGCCGGGCACCGAGGTCGACCTCTGGTACCTGCCCGTCACGCGCCCCTACAACCCGGACGGCAAGCGCATGGCCGAACTCATCCAGGCCGATTGGGACAAGGTCGGCATCAAAGCCCGCCTCGTCACCTTCGAGTGGGGCGAGTACCGCAAGCGCAGCAAGACCGGCGAACAGCAGTCGATGATGTTCGGCTGGTCGGGCGACAACGGCGACCCCGACAACTTCTTCGTGCCGCTGCTCGGCTGCTCGGCCGTCAAGGGCGGCGGCAACGTGGCGCGCTGGTGCAACAAGGACTTCGAAGACGCGGTGCAGAAGGCCAAGAGCGTGACCAGGCAATCCGAGCGCGCCGCGCTGTACGAGAAGGCGCAAGTCATCGTCAAGGAAGAAGCCCCGTGGATCACCATCGCCCACTCGGTGCGGTTCGACCCGGTGCGCAAGGAAGTGACCGGCTACAAGATGGACGCGACGGCGCACCACTACTTCAACAAGGTGGACATGCCGGACAAGTGAGTTTGAATCCAAATTCGAAGTCATTCACCGCAGAGTTAGAGGAGTTGGCGGAGGTGCGCAGAGTAGAGAAAGCAATGTCTTCTTCTTACTCTGCGTGAACTCCGCAAACTCCGCCCCTCTGCGGTGAAGCATTTGAATTGATGCGATGTTCACCTTCATCCTGAAACGCGCCGGCCTCGTGCTGCCCACTTTTCTGGGCATCACGCTGCTCGTGTTCTCGCTGATCCGGCTGATCCCGGGCGATCCGGTCGAGGCGCTGTCGGGCGAGCGGGGGATGACGACCGAGCGCTATGAGCGTTTGATGCACGAGTTCGGCCTGGACCGGCCGCTGCCGGTGCAGTACCTCGAGTACGTGTGGCGTGCGCTGCATGGTGATCTGGGCCAGTCCACCATCACGCACGAGCCGGTGTTTGCGGAGTTCATGGCGCGCTTCCCGGCGACCATCGAGCTCTCAGCCTGCGCGCTGCTGCTGGCGCTGGTGATCGGCATACCGGCCGGCATTCTGGCGGCGAG
>JANNBF010000100.1:0-38964 GCA_031385155.1 Rhizobacter sp. | reverse complement strand
GGCTTCACGATGAGCCTGTTCATCGGCGGCCTTGCGTTCGCGGGGCAGGGCGCGGCATACGAGACGCTGGTGAAGCTGGGGGTGCTCAGCGGCTCGCTCGTGGCCGGCCTGCTGGGTGCGGCGCTGCTGCTCAGTGCTCCGGCTGGTGCGAGGCGTTGAGCAGCTTGTCGGTGTAGGCAATCGCGATGGCCGACAGAAGGAACGCGATGTGGATGATGGTCTGCCACATCAACACCTTGTCCGAGTAGTTGGCGGCGTTGATGAAGGTCTTGAGCAAGTGGATCGAGCTGATGCCGATGATGGCGGTGCCCAGCTTGACCTTCAGCACCGAGGCGTTGACGTGGCTCAGCCACTCGGGCTCGTCGGGGTGGCCTTCCAGGTTCATGCGGCTCACGAAGGTCTCGTAGCCGCCGACGATCACCATGATGAGCAGGTTCGAGATCATCACCACGTCGATCAGCGCCAGCACGGCCAGCATGATCACGGTCTCGGTGAGCTTGGGCACCTGCTGGCCGATGATCTTGCCGGCGGCATCTTGAATCGCCGGGAACTGGTAGCCCATGCCTTCGACCAGCGCCGTGAGCGCCGCCTGGTTACCGAACGCGGCCTCGACCAAGTGCACCAGCTCGACCCAGAAATGGAACACGTACACGCACTGCGCGAGGATGAGCCCGAGGTACAGCGGCAACTGCAGCCAGCGGCTCATGAAGATGAACTGCGGCAGCGGGCGCAACCGGTTGGGCGGGGTCGGGGGCAGGGCCATGCGGTGGTCTCGAAAGGTTGTGGGGCAGCGTGCGGCAGCGCACGAAGGCGCGCCGGAGCGAACAACAGCGCGGGCGCAGTTTAGTAGGCCTGCATGTCCGGCAAACCTTGTGCCGGCAGGAAGTAAGCCGTTCGTAAGAGCGCAGCCCTAAGGTACGCTCCTATTCGAAGAACGATCCACCTTGCGAGGAGACCCCGCATGACTTCAGCCGACACCCACGTCTACAACCCGCCCGCCAACATCGTGCAAGGCGCGGCCGTCTCGGGGATGGACGCCTACCGCGCCCTGTGCGCCGAAGCCGAGGCTGACCACGAGGCTTTCTGGGCCCGCCAGGCGCGCGAGCTGCTGAGCTGGAAGACGCCGTTCACTGAATCACTGAACAGCACCGATGCCCCGTTCTTCAAGTGGTTCGAAGACGGCACGCTGAACGCGTCGTACAACTGCCTGGACCGGCAAGTCGAAGCGGGCCTCGGCGACAAGGTCGCGATCATCTTCGAGGCCGATGACGGCAGCGTCACGCGCATCACCTATGCCGAGCTGCTGGCGCGCACCTGCGCGCTCGCCAACGCCTTGCGTGCACGCGGGGTGAGCAAGGGCGACCGCGTCGTCATCTACCTCGGCATGTCGATTGAAGGCGTGGTGGCGATGCAGGCCTGCGCCCGCATCGGTGCGCCGCACTCGGTGGTGTTCGGCGGCTTCTCGGCGCAGTCGCTGCGCGACCGCATCGTCGACACCGGGGCGGTGCTGGTCATCACCGCCGACGAACAACTGCGCGGCGGCAAGGCGCTGCCGCTGAAGGCCATCGTCGATGAAGCCTTGGCGATGGACGGCTGCGAGTCGGTGAAGCACGTGATCGTCTACCGCCGCACCGGCGGCAAGGTGGCGTGGGCCGAGGGCCGCGATGCCTGGCTGCACGACGCAGTGGCCGGCCGGCCCGCCACCTGCGAGCCCGAGTGGGTCGGCGCCGAGCACCCGCTGTTCCTGCTCTACACCTCGGGCTCGACCGGCAAGCCCAAGGGCGTGCAGCACTCGACCGGCGGCTACCTGCTGCACGCCGCACTCACGACCAAGTGGACCTTCGACCTGAAGCCGAACGATGTGTTCTGGTGCACCGCCGACATCGGCTGGGTGACCGGCCACACCTACATCACCTACGGCCCGCTCGCGCTCGGCGGCACCGAGGTCGTGTTCGAGAGCGTGCCGACCTACCCCGATGCGGGCCGCTTCTGGAAGATGATCCAGGACCACAAGGTCACGATCTTCTACACCGCGCCCACGGCGATCCGCTCGCTCATCAAGGCCGCTGAAAGCAACCCGGCCGTGCACCCCGCGCGCTACGACCTGACGAGCCTGCGCATCCTCGGTTCGGTCGGCGAGCCGATCAACCCTGCGGCGTGGGAGTGGTACCACCAGCACATCGGCGGTGGCCGCTGCCCGATCGTCGACACCTTCTGGCAGACCGAGACCGGCGGCCACATGATCACGCCGCTGCCCGGTGCCACGCCACTCGTGCCGGGTTCGTGCACGCTGCCGTTCCCGGGCATCGACGCCGCCGTCGTGGACGAAACGGGCAAAGATGTGCCGTGGGGCCAAGGCGGCATTCTGGTCGTGAAGAAGCCGTGGCCGAGCATGATCCGCACCATCTGGGGCGACCCCGAGCGCTTCAAGAAAAGCTACTACCCGGACGACTTTCAGGGCCGCTATTACCTGGCCGGCGACGGCGCGATCCGCGATGCCGTGACCGGCTACTTCACGATCACCGGCCGCATCGACGACGTGTTGAACGTGAGCGGCCACCGCATGGGCACGATGGAGATCGAGTCGGCACTCGTCTCGTGCACCGAGCTGGTCGCCGAAGCGGCCGTGGTCGGCCGGCCCGACGACACGACCGGCGAGGCGATTTGCGCCTTCGTCGTGCTCAAGCGCTCACGCCCGACCGGTGACGAAGCGAAGGCGATTGCGAAGCAGTTGCGCGACTGGGTCGGCAAGGAGATCGGGCCCATCGCGAAGCCGAAGGACATCCGCTTCGGCGACAACCTGCCCAAGACGCGCAGCGGCAAGATCATGCGCAGGCTGCTGCGCTCGGTGGCCAAGGGCGAGGCGATCACGCAGGACACGTCGACGCTCGAGAACCCCGCCATCCTCGATCAACTCGGGCAGAGCTACTGACGAGCGTTCATGCGGCGCGGATCAGATCGGCCGCCTTCTCCGCAATCGCGATCACCGGCGCGTTGGTGTTGCCGCTGACGATGCGCGGCATGATCGATGCGTCGACGACGCGCAGGCCCTGCATGCCGTGCACGCGCAACTGCGCATCGACCACGTCTTTGGCGCCCGGCCCCATGCGGCAGGTGCCCACCGGGTGGTAGATCGTGTCGGCATGGCCGCGCACGAACTGCTCGATCTGCGCGTCTGTCACCGCAACTGCTGAAGCCGGAAGCTCCTTGCCGCGCAGGCCGGCCAAGGCGGGCTGCGCGAGGATGTGGCGCATCTGCTTGAAGCCGGTTACCAGCCGGTCGAGATCATTGCGCTCGGCCAGGAAGTTCGGGTCGATCAGTGGTGCGGCAAACGGGTCGTTGCTGGCGAGCTTCAGGCTGCCGCGGCTCTCGGGCGTGAGCAGGCACACGTGGCACGAGAAGCCATGGCCGAACACGGTCTTGCGGCCGTGGTCGACGAGCTTGCCGATCACGAAATGCAGTTGCAGGTCGGGCTGCGCCAGGTCGGGCCGGCTCTTGATGAAGCCGCCCGCCTCGGCGAAGTTGGTGGTGAGCATGCCGCTGCGCGCGCGGCGCCACTCGAAGATGCCCTTGATCGCATTCAGCGCGCCAGTGGGCGAGATGCCGAACAGATCGGTGAGCTGCGGTGCGTTCACCACCTGCACCACGTCGACGTGGTCATGCAGGTTCGCGCCCACGCCGGGCAGGTCGTGCGCAACGGCAATGCCGTGTTGCTGCAAGTGCGCGCCGGGGCCGATGCCGGACAGCATCAGCAACTGCGGTGACTGCAGGGCGCCGGCGCTGAGCAGCACTTCGCGCTTCGCCTTGATCTGCTTCAGCTCACCACCGACCCGCACTTCGATGCCCACGGCGCGCTTGCCTTCGAGCAGCACGCGGGTGGTGTGCGCGCCGGTCATCACGGTCAGGTTGGCGCGGCCGAGGTTCGGCGTCAGGTAGCCTTTGGCGGCGCTGTGGCGCTCGCCGTTCTTGTGCGTCACCTGGTAGCGGCCCACGCCTTCTTGCACGGCACCATTGAAGTCGTCGTTGCGGGGGTAGCCGGCCTGCGCGGCGGCGTCGATGAAGACGGGGCCGAAGCGCGTGGGACTGCGCAGGTCCATCACGTTCAACGGGCCGCCGGTGCCGTGGAAGGCATCGGCGCCGCGCTCGTTGTGTTCGCTGCGCTTGAAGTACGGCAGCAGGTCGTCGAAGCCCCAGCCCGGGTTGCCCTCGGCGGCCCAGTGGTCGTAGTCGCCGCGCTGGCCGCGCACGTAGCACATGGCGTTGATCGAGCTCGAGCCGCCCAGCACCTTGCCGCGCGGCTGATAGCCACGGCGGCCGTTCAGGCCCGGCTGCGGCACGGTCTCGAAGGCCCAGTTACCAATCTTGGTTTGCGCCATCAAGGCCAAGCCGGCCGGGCAGTGGATGAGCACGCTCGTGTCGGCTCCACCGGCTTCGACCAGGCAGACGTTCACCGCAGGGTCTTCGCTCAACCGGGCCGCGAGCACGCAACCCGCCGAGCCGCCGCCGATGATGATGTAGTCGAACATGGAGTGTCTTTCGCCGGTGCGCCGCGCCGGGGCGATGCCAGAGCTGCGAGCCGGGCGGATCATATCGACCGCACTGCACCGAAACCTAGGGCTGCAACCCTAGGGCGGCCGAGAGCTAACACCGAGCTGCGGGGCATCGCGTGGGGTGCATGCGTGGCTGCGGTTGGCGGCGTAAGCTGCGCATCCGATTCGAGCCATCGGCCGTATGCACGGGCATACCCGCCCCGACCCACCCCAAGGAATGATCATGAACAAGACGCTCGCTGCAGCGCTCGGCGCCATCGCCGCACTGGCTGCGCTCACCATCGGCACGCCCGCGCGGGCCGCGCTCGATGTGGGCGAGAAGGCGCCCGACTTCAGCGCCCCGGCGGCACTGGCCGGGCAGCAGTTCAGGTTTTCGCTGTCGGAGCAACTGGCCAAGGGCCCGGTGGTGCTGTACTTCTTCCCGGCGGCGTTCTCGGTGGGCTGCTCGGCCGAAGCGCACGAGTTTGCCGAAGCCACCGACAAGTTCGCCGCACTCGGCGCATCGGTGATCGGCGTGTCGACCGACGACATCGACACCCAGGTCAAGTTCTCGATGCAGGCCTGCCAGGGCAAGTTCGCGGTGGCGTCTGACGCGGGCAAGTCGGTGATCAAGTCGTACGACGCGGCGATGATGATGCTGCCCGACTACGCGAACCGCATCTCCTATGTCATCGCGCCCGACCAGTCGATCGCGTATGCCTACCAGAGCCTGAACCCGAGCAAGCACGTGGCGAACACACTGACGGCCCTGCGCGAATGGGGCATCGCGAACAAGGCCAAGTCGCCGAAGTGAATCAGCTTGAAGCGCGGGCCGCGCGGGTTGCGCGGGTTGCGTCAGCCGCCTTCAACTGCATCGCCGCCAGCGTGTAGCCGCCCGACGCGCCGTCGATGAAGTGCACATGGTCGCTCTGCGTGGGCAGCGGGGCGATGCAGGTCAGCAGCGCGGCGGCCTCGCGGTGCGCGCCGTAGCTGCACACACCCGCAGCCTTCGCCTCCGCCAGCACCGCCTCGATCCGGTCAGCGTGCGCCACCGTGCAATCGAGCGTCATGCGCAGGCCGTCGTCATAGCCGCGGAAGTCGGCGTTCGCGACCAACTCGCGCCGGTACCTCGCCGGGTCGAACCCGCCCACGCGCACGCCGGTCCACAGCACCAGCGCGGCCACCAATGATTCCAGTGCGAGCAGCATGCGGCGCACCAGCACCGGCTCGCCGGGCCGCCTGGTCACGATGGTCATCAGCTTGAAGCCGGACGGCGGCCAGCGGAACGGCGGGCCGTTGTCGGGCAGCGGACAGCGCGCCTGCGAGGTGTCGACCAGCATGGCGTTGAGCCGGGCCGCAAGCGCCGTGAAGCGCGGGTCGCCGAAGCCGCCGCTCGGCGTGATGATGAGCGTGAGGATGACGCCCAGCGCGCTCGGTATCGCCTCCCAGTTGCAGGACAGGCCGGTGAGGTCGGGCCGCGCATCGGGGGCTGCGGCCGGCACCTTGAAGTGGCCGGCCTTGACCTGGCTCTCGGCCCAGCGCATGCCGCCACCCGAGAACATCGCGTAGCGCACATGGCTCGACGCCGCATAGCGCGCCACGCACACGTCGAGCCCAGCGGCGCGAATGGCCTCGACCGGCACCATGCCGGCGCGCATCTGCAGGCCCAGGTTCTGCGTCACCCATGCGGCCACGTTTGCCAATGCTTCGGCGGCGGCCGGAGCCAGCCGCGCCGGCACCGCGAAGCTCGCGCCGTCGCCACCGAACACGTACGGAATGGCCTGGCCGGCCAAGGCATTCGTGACGCCGGCGATGACCGCCGCGCCCGCCATGTTCACCGCCTTGGCCTGGCCCTGCGCCTTGGCCTGGGTCGACTGCACGATGTCGGCGTTGCCGACGATCCAGCCCGCCGGCAGCGGTTGGTACAGCGCCTGGTCGGCGCCCTGATCGAACGAGTCGAACACGTTGACCGAGGCGTAGAACGCATCGCCAGGGTCGGTCATGTCCAGCCGCCGTCCACGATGAAGTCTTGCGCCGTGCACATGCCACTGTCGTCGGCGGCGAGGAACAACGCCATCCGCGCGATGTGTTCTGGCAGCAGCGGCTGGTTGATGCACTGACCGCGCGCGATGTCGGCGCGGCCAGCGTCGTCGAGCCACAGGCGCTGCTGCTTGTCGGTCATCACCCAGCCGGGCACGAGGGTGTTGACGCGGATGTTGAACGGCCCGAGGTCGCGTGCCAGGCTGCGCGTCAGCCCCTGCACGGCCGCCTTGCTGGTGGTGTAGACCGGCATGCCGCCTTGCTTGAGCTTCCAGCTGATCGAGCCGAAGTTGACGATGGAGCCCAAGCCCGCCGCCTTCATGTCGGGCGCCACGCACTGCGCGGCGAAGAACTGGTGCTTCAGGTTCACGCCGATGCCGGCGTCCCAGCTCTCGGGCGTGGTCGCTTCGATGCTGTGGCGCTGGTCGTTGGCGGCGTTGTTGAGCAACACCGTGATCGGGCCGAAGCGCTGGCGCACGCTGGCAATCGCGCGGCGCAACGCGTCGGTGTCGGTGATGTCGCACGCGACGAAGAACGGTGCCGTGCGGGTCACGGACAAGCGCTCTGCCAAGGCCTCGCCGGAAGCCACATCGATGTCGATGAAGCCCACGCGCGCACCTTGCGCCGCGAAGTGCTCGACCAGGCACGCGCCGATGCCGGTGGCGCCGCCGGTGATGAGCACGGGCCGGTCGAGCAGGCTGGGGTAGACGGCGAATGGGCGCATGGTGGTGTCCGGGAGTCGGGGTTCCGATTGGATCAGGCGGTGGCGCGGGGCCAGTCAGGGTTTCGCGCCGGCCTTGCAGTCGGCAAGGTCTGGCGGGTCTGGCCTGAGCGGGCAGGCCTTGACGTACGGCGCGTCGCCGCGCGCGTCACGCCACTCGGCGCAGCTCAGGTTGCGCGGCACGCGCACGCAGGCCTCGGCCGCCAGGTCTTCGGCGCGCAGCGGCCACAGGCGCGCTTCCATGCCGGCGGCCGACGCGAGCCAGCGGCCGTCGGCGCTGATGGCGTGCTGGTGCGCGCTGCCGTCCGGGTTTTGGTCCACGCTGTCGGCGTGCTTGGCGCGCTCCCGTGCGAGATCGACGAGCGGGGTGCCGGCGGTGGTCTTGGTGGCGAGCCACGTTTGCGCGGGCTCGATGGTGAGCGGGTAGAAGTTCAGGTCGTCGGTGGTGTAGGCGAGGGGCCAGGTCAGGGCGCGTTGCGCGAGCGCGGCGTCGCCGCCTTCGATGGGTTTGATGGCGTCGAGCGAGGCCTTGGCCGAGATGGTCAAGGTGCGCTTCGTGTCGCCCTCGATGTCGAAGCGCCAGCCGAGTTCTTTGACCGATGCGATGTCCCACACGCGCACCTTGGTCGGCCGGCGTACTTCGTAGCGCAGAGTCGCATCCCACTGCGCCGAGGTCGCGACACGCACCCCGCCATCCTCGAAGCGCACCGCCGTGATCTTCGCGTCATGCACGAACGGGCCGACGGGTCGCAACGTGGCGGTTTTGACAAGCCAGAGCTTGTTGCCCTGCACCGCAGAGAGCCATCGGCCGTCGGCGCTGAACGCCAGGCTGCCCGGGTCGACGGCGAGGCGCATGTTGCGCAGCTCCTTGTTCGTCGCGGCATCGATCAGGCGCAGTGCATCGCCGTCGCTCGCGGTGGCGAGCAAGCTGCCATCGGCACTCGTTGCCACGGCGTGCTCGCGGCCAGTGTGGGCGATGCGCGCGAGCGGCTTGTCGTCCGGGTCCCATTCGGTGATGGTGCCGTCGATGCCACCGGTGAGTAGCCGGCGGCCTGTCGCGAACACCAGGCTGCCTGCGGGATGTGGGGCCAAGCTCACGCCCGGCTCGGCCAAGCGGCCCGCAATGTGTGCTCCGTCTTGCGCGTTGGACACAGCCACATAGCTGGAGTCGGCGCTGAACGCGGGGACGGCGAACGGCACGGGGCTGCCGGGTGCATCCGGTCGGGAGAGCGGCGCCATGGCAAGCGTGCCGTCTCCCTGGGGCACGAGCTCAATGGGCACCGGCACGGAGCCGTAGGTGACCACCAGGTAGTGGCCGTCCGCATTGAATGCGATGTTGCCCCGCCAGGAGCCGAGGACCGATCCCAATGGGCGTCGGCTTGGCACATCCCAGACCTCTATTCCGATGGCACGCGACAACGCAAGCCAGCGCCCGTCGCGGCTCATTGCGATGCCGTCCACTGCTTGCCGCCAGCGTTCATCACGACCCATTGCAAGGCCTTCGGGCACGAACTCCCGGGACTCTATGGGTGCCTGCTCGGTACCTCCCGGCCATGCAAACAGCCGCACTCCTTTCGCGCCTCGGTAGTGAACGGCCAGCAAGCTGCCGCCGGCACCGAAGGCCAGGCCGGCGACCTGACCCTGGGCTCGCGGCAAGCGCAACGGTTCGCCGCTGCCAACCAGGTCATGCACGCACACCACGGTGGGCTCGCAGGCGCTGGCCAGCGCCTTGCCATCGGGGCTGAACGCGAGCGCGTGCATGAAGTTCTCGCCGTTGCGCGAGCCCAGGTCGCGCACCGCGCCGTCGGCCGACTGAAGCTGCACATGACCCGGCCCGGCGGTGGCGAGCCAGCGGCCGTCGGGGCTCAAGGCCATCGCGCGGATCGGGCCGGGGTGCGGCTTCCAGGCCGATGGCGGCCGGGCGCGCGCGACCGAGTCGAGTCGCTCAAGTAACGCAGCGTGCGCGTCCGGCGTCCAGGCCGATTGCAGCGAGTGCACGGCCAGCAGCAGGCCGCGCACCGGGTCGCGCTTGAAGGCCTCGGCGGCCTGCGTGGCGAGCTGCCGTGCGACGGCGACGCTGCGCTCATTGTTCGCGACGCGCCACTGCCAGCCGGCAGCGGCCGCGAGCACGCCAAACACCGCGACTGCGCCGAGCAATGCGGCAATCACGCTGCGCCGACCCCGGTCGCGCGCGGCCTGTTCAGCCTGCTGCTGCGCCACGCTCGCATCGATGAACGCGAGCGCGTCGGTGCTCAGGTCGGTGTGCTGGTCGGCCGCACGCTCATCGGGTGGGCGCAGCGCATCGGTGCGCAGACCCGCAGGCTCGCCCGATGCGCGCTCGCTGCGCCAGCGCTGCGCCTCGGCGAGCAGCGGGCCGCGCAGCACCAGCGTGGCATCGCGCTGGTTCGTTTGCCACGTGGCGCAGGCGCTGTTCAGCCGCTCGCGCCACAGCATGAACTCGCGGTCGGCGGCCAACCAGCCGGCGAGCCGCTGCCAGCTGCTGAACAGCGTTTCGTGCGCGACTTCGAGCACGCGCTCGCTGCGTGCTTCAGGCATGGCTTCGTCGCTCGCTGAGGGCGCGTGCTCGCCACCGGCTGGCGTGCGCGACGTGAGCAGCCGCGCCGTCACGAAGCGTTCGAGCTGCGCGTGCGCGGCTTCGGGCAGCTCGCGCCAGAGCCGCACGCGGCGCACGAAACGGCCTTCGGTGTCGATGCGCACGAGGCCCAGCAGCGCGCGGCGCAGCGTGCCCAGCTCCTGCGCGCTGCTGCCTTCGCACAGTGCCTCCGCCGCACGCGCCACCGCCCCTTGCAGGCCGCCGAGCTGATGGCGGTACTGGTCGATGGTCAAGCGCCCGCCGCGCTGCAGTTCGGTGGTGAAGCGGTCGTGCAGTTCGCGCAGCGTGAAGGCCAGCAAGGGCAGGGCGTTGTCGGTCGCGGTGTCGGCCACCATGGCCTGCGCGAGGCCGGGTTCGAGCTCGATGCCGGCCATGCGCGCCGGGCCTTCGATCACCTGGCCGATGTCGGCCAGCGCGATCTGCGCCAGGTGAATGGGCTCGTAGGCCACGCCGCGCAGCAGCGGGTGGGTCTGGAACGCGCCGAGAAAGTCGGAGCGCAACGTGGCCAGCACAAACAGCGGCCCGTTGCTCTGCTCGGCCACGCTGCGCAGCAGGCCGAGAAAGGCAGCCCGCTCCGCGCCCTGGGTCTGCTCTGCGCTCGCATCGAGCGCCTCTTCGAGCTGGTCGACAACGAGCATCACGCTCGCTTCGGGGCCGACCTGCGCGCGCAGGTCGTTGATCACGCCAAGCCATCGGTCAGGGTCAGTGGCGATGTCGAGTGAACTTCGGATGGCGCTCCAGCCCGGCGCGCCCGGCAGAGCGGCCAGCGCCATCGCCATGCCTTCGAGCGGTTTGGCCAACGGCCTGAACGGCGGTGCAACGAGCCACAACCCTTTGTCGCGTTCAACGCGCGGCACGATCCCGGCCCGCACCAGTGACGACTTGCCGCTGCCCGATGCGCCGAGCACGAGGACCAGCCGCGGCCCACCCCGGTCGCGCAGGCGGGCCAGCGTTTCCAAACCGTTCTGGATGGCGGTGGCGCGGCCGAAGTACACCGCGGCGTCCTTGGCCTCGAACGCGGCAAGTCCCGGGTAAGGTGGGCGCGCACCGTCCCAGTCGGCCAGCGCGGTCGGGTCCAGGCCTGCGGCCTTCAGGCCGTGCAGCAGGCGCTGCCAGCCTGCCGCGCGGTCGGTGAGCAGGTCGATGACCTGCCGGTCGGTGAGCAAGCCCCAAACCGGCGTGGTGTCGAGCCGCACCGAGATGATCGCCTTGCCCAACGCCCGTGCATGCGTGATCTCGGCAAAGCACCAGGGCGAGGCCACCGAGTTCGCGCTGCACAGCACCACCATCGCCTGGCAGCTGCGCAGTTGCGCGTACAGCTCACGCTCCCAGTGGCGCCCGGCGGGGATGCCGGCCTGCGGGTCGAAGTCGAGGAAGACCGAGCGGTGCCCGGCACGGGCGAGAACCGCGCTCAACTCGCCGGCAACCGGGTTGTCGGCGCTGCTGTGGCTGATGAAGATGGCGCTCATGGCTCAAGACCCCTCACCCCCACCCTCTCCCCAAAGGGGCGAGGGAGCAATACAGCGCGCTGCGGGAGTGCTCTTGCGCGTTCGGTCCAGTGTAGGTGCCGCCCGGTCTGGGTGCCTCCCCTAGGCCGTGACCAGACCCCGCCGGCGCACATGCGGGTCAACCCGAGTGCGATCTCTGACAATACATCAGTATACTTACGATTAGTGTGCTGAGAATCTGCTGCCGCACTTTACCGATGTGCCCGACCGACCCCATCGAAAGAGCGCCATGAACGCCACGCCATCGCCCCTTCCCGTTCTGGTTGCCGGCGGCGGCATCGGCGGCGTGGCGGCTGCGCTCGCGCTGGTGCGGCGCGGCTTCAGCGTGACCATCCTGGAGCAGGCGCTGCAGCTCGGCGAGATCGGTGCCGGCATCCAGTTCGGCCCGAATGCGTTTGCCGCGCTCGACGCGCTGGGCATCGGCGAGAAGGCGCGCGGCCGGGCCGTCTACACCGACGAGATGGTGATGCACGACGCGCTCGATGAAACGCTGGTCGGCCGCATCCCGACCGGCGCCGCGTTCCGCGCGCGCTTCGGCAACCCGTATGCGGTGACTCACCGTGCCGACGTGCACCTGACGCTGCTCGAAGGCGCGCAGGAGACCGGCCGCGTCGAGGTGCTCACGTCGACCACGGTCGAGCACGTCGAGCAAGATGCGCACGGCGTCACCGTGGTCGACACGCAGGGCAAGCACCACCGGGGTCAATTCCTGATCGGCGCCGACGGCGTGAAGTCGGCGGTGCGCCGGCAGTACGTGGGCGATGCGGCCCGTGTGTCGGGCCACGTGGTGTACCGCGCGGTGGTCGACCGGGCCGACTTCCCGGCCGACCTGCAATGGAACGCCGCGAGCATCTGGGTCGGCCCGAACTGCCACCTGGTGCACTACCCGTTGCGCGGCGGCGAGCAGTACAACGTGGTCGTCACCTTCCACAGCCGCGAGGTCGAAGACTGGAGCGTTCGCGAAGGCAGCCGGGCCGAAGTGCAGAGCTACTTCGACGGCATCTGCCCGCGCGCGCGCCAGTTGATCGACCTGCCGAAAGACTGGAAGCGCTGGGCGACAGCCGACCGCGAACCGATCGCGCAGTGGGCCTTCGGCCGCGCCGTGTTGCTGGGGGATGCCGCGCACCCCACGCTGCAGTACCTGGCGCAAGGTGCATGCATGGCGCTCGAAGACGGCGTGACGCTCGGCGAAGCGCTGCGCGTGCATGGCAATGACTTCGCGCCGGCATTCGCGCACTACCAGCGTTCGCGCGTGGCGCGAACGGCGCGCGTGGTGCTGTCGGCGCGCGAGATGGGGCGCATCTTCCACGCCAAGGGCGTGGAGCGGCTGGTGCGCAACGACCTGTGGCGCGGCCGCTCGCCAGAACGCTTCTACGACGCCATGGAGTGGCTCTACGGCTGGAAGGCCGGGACCTGCCTGGCAGCTTGAATCAACCTGACCTCGACGGAGACGCCATGAGCACGACCCAGACCCCGATTCGCTACCTCTGGACCCCGCCTGCGGTCTGTTCGCTGCCGGTGCGCGGCACCACCGAGCGCATGCCTGTGCAGCGCCTCTTCTTCGTCGGCCGCAACTACCACGCGCATGCGGTCGAGATGGGCCGGCCGGTCGACAAGTCGGTCGAGGCGCCGTTCTACTTCACGAAGGCGCCGTCCACGCTGGTCGAGTCGGGCGCGACCGTGCCCTACCCGCCGCAGACGCAGAACTACCACTACGAGATGGAGCTGGTGGTGGTGATCGGCGCGGCCGGCTTCCGCGTGGCCGAGGCCGATGCGCACCGCTTGATCTACGGCTATGCCTGCGGCCTGGACATGACGCGCCGTGACCTGCAACTGGCCGCGCGCGACAAGGGCCGCCCCTGGGACCTGGGCAAGGACATCGAGCACGGCTCGGTCGTCTCCGAGATCGTGCCGATGGCCGGCGTCGTGATCGACAGCGCGGAGCTGGCGTTGACGGTCAACGGCGAGCCGCGCCAGGCTTCGAACGTCGACAAGTTGATCTGGAACATCCGCGAGCTGATCGCCGACCTGTCGCAGTTCTATCACTTGCAACCCGGCGACCTGATCTACACCGGCACGCCCGAAGGCGTGGGCGCGGTGCAGCCGGGCGACCGCATCGACGGGCATGTGGCGGGGGTGGGCCGTATCGTGTTGCATGTCGGGCCGGCTGAGTAAGGCCTGCCTGTTGATCGATCCGCGAAGGAGTCACCCGCGATGAAACTCGACCCACCCACTGCCCACGAGGCCGCCACCAGCGCAACGCTCTCGCCGCTCCGCCTGACCATGCAAGCCGGCCCGCGCCTGCCCGAGCCCTCGCCCGAACTCGACCAGCTCTACCGCGGCTTCGAGCGCGAGCTGCTCGTGCCGCTGTGGACCGAGATCGGCGACCTGATGCCGCTGCACCCGCGCTCGAAAGCGTCGCCGCACCTGTGGCGCTGGGCCAACCTGCTGGCGCTGGCCAGCGAGGCCGGGCGCATCGTGCCGGTGGGGCGGGGTGGTGAGCGCCGCGCCATCGCGCTGGCCAACCCGTCGCTCGGTGGCCGGCCCTTCGCCACACCGACTTTGTGGGCCGCGATCCAGTACCTGATGCCGGGTGAAGACGCGCCCGAGCACCGCCACAGCCAGCACGCGTTCCGCTTCGTCGTGGAAGGCGAGGGCGTGTGGACGGTGGTGGGCGGCGACGCGGTGCGCATGTCGCGCGGCGACTTCCTGCCCCAGGCGGGCTGGAACTGGCACGCCCACCACAACGCCGCCAGCGAGCCGATGGCCTGGATCGACGGCCTGGACATTCCGTTCTCGTACTACACCGAGTCGCAGTTCTTCGAGTTCGGCCGTGATGCGATCAGCCCCGCTGAGAAGACCACGCCCGAGCGCAGCCGCTCCGAGCGCCTGTGGGGCCACCCGGGCCTGCGCCCGGTGTCGCAGCCTGAGGCGCTGCCGGCCACGCCGCTCTTGGCCTACCGCTGGGCCGATACCGACCGCGCCCTGAGCGACCAGCTCGCACTCGAAGCCGAGGGCCACGCCGCGACCGTCAGCGCCGGCCATGCGGCGGTGCGCTTCACCAACCCGACGACCGGGCGCGACGTGCTGCCGACGATCCGCGCCGAAGTGCACCGCCTGCGGCCCGGCGCGTGCACGGTCGTGCGGCGCGAGGTCGGCTCGTCGGTGTTCCAGGTGTTCGACGGCACCGGCAGCGTGACCGTCGGCGAGCACACCTGGCGCGTGGCGCGGGGCGACATGTTCGTCGTGCCGTCGTGGGCGCCGTTCGAGGCGCGCGCGGATGGGCCCGATGGCGCAGCAAGCCTCGACCTGTTCCGCTACGGCGACGCGCCGATCTTCGAAGCGCTCCACGCGCACCGGGTGCAGGTCGGCCCGGGCTGACAAACGCCGGCCGCGCGGCGGGCCGGCGGCGAGAGGCCGGACAATGCGGACCACCACAACCCGGTGGTGCCTGAGAAGCCAGCCTCCCATGACCGACACCCGCAACCCCCGCGAGTTGCTGCAACGCATGTTCCAGGCGGCCATCGACGCCGCCCAACCCGCGCTGTGCCTGCCGGCCTGGCTGCCCGCCGCGCCGAAAGGCCGGCTCGTCGTGATCGGCGCCGGCAAGGCCTCGGCCGCGATGGCGCGCGCGGTCGAAGACCATTGGCCGGGTGAGTTGTCCGGCCTGGTCGTCACGCGCTACGGCTACGGCGTGCCGTGCTCGCGCATCGAGATCATCGAGGCCTCGCACCCGGTGCCCGATGCTGCCAGCGTGACGGCAGCGCAGCGCATTCTCGACACCGTCAAAGGCCTCACGGCCGACGACGTGGTGCTGTGCCTGATCTCGGGCGGCGGCTCGGCCTTGCTGGTCGCACCCATCGAAGGGATTTCGCTCGACGACAAGCAGGCCATCAACCGCGCGCTGCTCAAGTCGGGCGCCAGCATCAGCGAAATGAACTGCGTGCGCCGCCACCTGTCGGCGATCAAGGGCGGCCGGCTCGCGGCCGCTTGCCACCCGGCGAAGGTCATCACGCTGCTGATCTCCGATGTGCCCGGCGACCGGCCGATGGACATTGCCTCCGGCCCCACCGTGGCCGACCCCAGCACCTGCGCCGACGCGCTGGCCATCGTCAAGCGCTACGGCATCACGCTGCCCGCAGCCGCCCTCGACGCGCTGCAAAGCGGGCGCGGCGAGAGCATCAAGCCGGGTGATGCGCGGCTGGCAGGCAGCGAATGCCACTTCGTCGCCACGCCGCAGATGGCGCTCGAAGCGGCAGCCAAGGTGGCGCGCGACGCGGGCGTGGCGGTGCACATCCTCGGTGACAGCATCGAGGGCGAGGCGCTCGACGTGGGCAAGGTCATCGCCGGCATCGCGCTGCAGGTGGCGCGCCACGGCCAGCCGTTCGCAGCGCCGTGCGTGCTGCTGTCGGGCGGTGAAACGACGGTGACGGTGCGCGGCCAGGGCCGTGGCGGGCGCAATGTCGAGTTCCTGCTGTCGCTGGCCATCGCGCTCGACGGGCAGGCGTCGATCCACGCGCTGGCAGGCGACACCGACGGCGTCGATGGGCTCGAAGAAATCGCCGGTGCCGTGATCACACCCGACACGCTCGCGCGCGCCTGGGCACTCGGCATCAAGCCGCGCGATGCGCTGACTGAGAACGACGGCCACGGGTTCTTCCAGGCGCTCGGTGACTCGGTCGTGACCGGGCCGACGCTGACGAACGTGAATGACTTTCGGGCGGTGTTCGTGGGGTGACCCTTGAGCGGCCCGCGCCGCGAAGCCGGCCCGCAGGTCACGCGTCGGCGTCTTTGCGCAGCGTGGCTTCAACCAGCTTCGTCGCAGTGATGTCGACGAAGGTGATCACCGCGCCGTCGATCACGTTGTCGAGCCGGCGGTACGGCATGATGCGGACCGAAAACCAGCGCTGGTCGCTGGTCTGGATCTGCTTCTCCGAGAACACCAGCGTGCGCAAGGTCTCGTGCGCATCGTCGGTCAGCGTGGGGTATTGAAGGCTCGTGGTCAGGTCGCTCAGTGGCCGGCCGATGTCACTGTCGCGCAGGTTGATGATCTTGGCCGCTCGGTCGGTGAAGCGGCGAACGTTCAGGCTCTGGTCCAGAAACAGCATCGCGATCTCGGTGCTGTTGAGCAGGCTCTTCATGTCGCTTTGTGCCAGCGCCAGGTCGTCGAGCTTGGTCTGCATCTCGCCGTTCACGGTTTGCAGCTCTTCGTTCATCGACTGCATCTCTTCCTTCGACGTGGTCAGCTCCTCGTTGGCCGACTGCAGCTCTTCGTTGGTGCTCTGCAACTCCTCGTTGGCCGACTGCAGCTCTTCGCGCGAGGCGCGGTTTTCCTCGCGCAGGGTCTGGATCTCGTCGCGGCAACGCTGCACTTCGGCGGAGTGAACGGCCTGCGCTGTGCTGGCCGCACTTCGCCTGCCGCCGCGCACCGGTGCGGCCACATCACGGAAGACGATCATCACGGTGCCCTGCAAGCTTGCAGGCTCGTGCAGCGGCTGCACCGTCACGTCCACACCCTGAACGCCGCCGGCCACCACCAGCTGCAGGCCCGGCACCTGCACCGCCTCGTCCCGTGCCAAGGCTTGCTTCAGCGCATGGGCCACCGGTTCACGCAGGCTCTCGCGCACCATGGCGTGGAAGTTCCAGTTGGCTTTGCCGGCTGCAGGTTCGAGGTACGTGCCGGTGCGCCCGCTGATGTAGACGATGTCGCCCGCCGCGTTGACCACGACCGCCGGCGGCGCATGCACCTGGAGCAGCACATGGTCGGCTGCGGCCTGCAATGAATCGACGCCTTGCGCTGCGTTCGGTGAAGAAGGCATGGGCGCTTCCTTGGTCAGTTTCGAAAGGGGTGGGAACGACTTCAGCAGAAACTCGGGCCCTGCCGGAGACGTGGCGTGCCGCCGCAGGTACAGGCGGCGTTTGGCGTCTACCGGTTCGAACAGCTTGACGAACGAGCCGACGGTCTCGGAGCTGCCCAGAAGCAGCAGGCCGCCCGGCCGCAGGCTGTAGTGAAACAGCGGCAGCAAACGGCGCTGCAGCGTGGCGTCGAAGTAGATCAGCAGGTTGCGGCAGGTCAGGATGTCGAGCCGGGTGAAAGGCGGGTCGAGCACCACGTCATGCTGGGCGAAGAGCACCATGTCGCGGATGGCTTTGCCCACGATCAGGTCGCGGCCCTGAGCCGTGAAGTAGCGCGCCGCAAAGCCCGCCGGCATGCTGGCGCCGATGCTGGCCGGGTAGCGGCCTGCGCGGGCCGTGGCGATGGCGTCGGGGCTCAGGTCCGATGCAAAGATCTGCAGGCTGCAATCGCGATGCTCCGGCAGCCGCAGGATTGCCTCTGCAAACACGACCGCCAGGGTGTAGGCCTCTTCGCCGGTCGAGCAGCCGGCCACCCAGGCGCGGAACTTCGTCTGGCCGCCGCGCCCTGCCAGCAGCGCCGGCAGGGCGGTGTCGAGCAGGTACTCCCAGACCGCAGCATCTCGGAAGAAGCTCGTGACGCCGATCAGCAGTTCCTTGAACAGCAGGTCGATCTCTTGCGGGTTCTGCCGCAGGCAACGCACGTAGTCGGCCACCGTGCCCAGACCGTGGATGGCCATGCGGCGTTCGATGCGCCGGTTCACGGTGCTCGGTTTGTAGAGCGAGAAGTCGTGCCGCGTTCTGCGCTGCAGCAGGGTGAAGAGGCTGGTGAGCGTTTCGCCGCTGTCGCCGCTGTCGCCACTTTCGCCACTCGCGGTTGGCGGCTCGGCATGCGCGGTTGGCGGCTCGGCATGCGCGCCGGTCGCCGCGGGATCGGGCTCTGGGTCTGCCGTGCGCGGCTTGACGCAGGCACTCGAGGCGATGCAGACCATGATGCGTTCGGGCATGTCTTCGGGCAGCGCCACGATGTCGGCGCAGCCTGCGGCGATGGCACTGCGCGGCATCGAGTCGAACTGCGCCGACGACGGCTCTTGCACGACAGTCAGGCCACCGACGGCTTTCAGCGCAAGCAGGCCGAGCGTGCCGTCCGACCCCATGCCCGACAGCACCACACCGACCGCCGATGCGCCCTGGTCGCGGGCCAGCGACGAGAACAGCACGTTGACCGGCAGCCGCATGCCGCGCGGCTCGGTCGGCGGCATCAGGTGCAGCACGCCGTGCACCACGCTGAGTTCGGCGTTCGGCGGAATCACGTAGACATGGTCGGCCTCGACGCGAGTTTGCTCGCCCGCCTCGCGCACGCTCAGCGACGTTGCGCGTTGCAGCAACTCGGCCA
Source organism: Rhizobacter sp. (assembly GCA_031385155.1). Lineage (GTDB taxonomy): Bacteria > Pseudomonadota > Gammaproteobacteria > Burkholderiales > Burkholderiaceae_C > LMDS01. Next base: position 20,303 of record JANNBF010000100.1, on the reverse strand, counting down.
GCATGGCTTTGCGCGTCGGGTCGAGGTGCTGCACCACGATGTAGGCCAGCCCCGACCGTGCCGGCACCCGCGCGAAGAATTGTTCGCACGCCTCCAGGCCACCCGCCGAAGCGCCGATGCCGACGATCCCAACGACCCCCGTGACCCCTGTGACCCCAGTGACCGCCACGCTCGTCAAGCGGCGGGCGCTGTGGGCGCGAACGCCATCAACACCTGCCCGCCCGCCTGCCGCGCTGTCGCGACCGCATGCGCGCCGGCGCCACCGCAGCGGGCCTGCACGGCGCAGGTCTGGCGGCTGGCGCCCTTGCGCAGCGCGCCGAGCATGTCTCGCAACGCGGCGCGGCATTCGGGGGCCAGCAGGTCTTCGATGCGGCGACCCACGCACGCTTTGCCGTCGCCGCCGGCGGGTGCCAGCCAGTCGGCTGCGCTGCGGTTGGCCGCGATCACCAGACCCTCGGGGTCGAGCGTCAGGTACGCGAATGGCGCCAGATCGAAGAGCGCGGTGTAGCTCGACAGGTCTTCGGCGAGCTCGCGGTGGTCTTGTTCGGCTTGTTCGTGCTGCAGGTCCAACTCGACCTGATGCACTTGCAACTCGTGCAGCAGCTTCAGCGCGTCGCTTGCGGTGGCGGGCGCGCTGGCAAGGCCATGCAACAGCGTCAGCGCCTGCATGCCGGTAGGCCAGCCGCGCGTGGAGGGTGCGGTGCCGTTGTCGAGCCGCTCTTCTGCGGTAGAGCGCAAATTCATGTTCATGGCAGCCTCCGGCTAGGGGATCAGGGTGGATTTTGTCCGAGCGTACTCCGCAATGGCCCGCTCGCCAGTGGGGTGCCGGCGCCCAACAGGTTGTTGATCGGCTCGGGCCGGTGCAGGAAGAAGCCTTGCGCGCAGTCGATGCCGATGTCGCGCGCGCGCCAGAACTTCCGGCCGGTCCACGAACTCGGCAACCGTCTGGCCACCCAGCACCCGGGCCACGTCGACGAAACAGCGCACGGCGGCGGCGTCGAGCGGGTCGTCGATCAGGTCCTTGATGAAGCTGACGTCGATCTTGAGCAGGTCGACCTTGAGCGTCTTCAGGTAACCGAACGACGAAGCCCCGGCGCCGAAGTCGTCGAGCGCGATTCGAACTGAGCTGGCGGGGAACGACATCGATCACCTCGAACAAGCGGCGTGAAGGATCGCGTGGGCGCAGAAGGCCACGTCGCGCGAGGTTTCGGTGACACCCGGCAGCCCCACGTTGGCCTTGAACCACTGCCGGTCGCCGTCGACCAGGCTGATCAGCGAGATCGGTACGCCACACACCAGTGCGGCGGGGGCCACCAGCGCGTCGAACTCGCGCTCTGGCGCCGAGTCGATCACCGCAAGCCGCTCGAACGCACGCAAGCGCTCGGGTTCATCAAATGGCATCGGCGCGGTCAGCATACGGGATGCCTGGTCTTTGCAGTCCTGCCGATTCTTGCGCCTGGGCGCTCTGTGCGGCAGCGCACGTTGCACGCTGAGCCACGCTGCCCAAGTGCCCAAGTGCCCGCGCCGGCTGCGTACCGCTTGCCATACCGCTGCGCCAGGAATGCCGGGTCGTGCGCGACGCCGCTCAGCAGCAATGTGACGACAATGAGTTTGGCGAATGGCGTGTTGTGCTGGTGACGCGCGACCCGCGGTCTACCGAAGGAAAACCGTGTCCCTTGAACGACGGAGCGTCGCCCCGCCCGTGCGTTGTGCCCGACCGGCCCGGCGCCACGCGCTGCTGGCAGGGTTGGCTGCTTGGGGCGCCGGCAACCTGCCGGCTGGCGCACACGCACCGTTCGCATCGGCACCCAGCCCGGCCCGATGGGGGGTGCGCGCCGTGCGGGCGAGCGAGCCGATGCGGCAGCTCCCTGCAGGCGGGCCCACGGGATTGCTGGGCACCGGCGCCAGCGGCAGCCTGTGGGCTTTGTCGCTGGCGGGCGCCGCGCCGGGCCGCATCGCCGAGGGCCTGGACGCTGGCACGCCCATCGCCACCGGCCACGGCCGCATTGCTGCACGCATGGCCGGTGGTGGGCTTTGGGTCTGGGACACGGCAGGCGCAGGCGGTGGCCCGCGCACAGCGCCCTCGGCCGGCCTGGCTGCGCACGCGGGCCTGTTGATCCTGCCCCGGGCCGTGCTGACCGTCGTGAATATTGGCGCTCCCGACGCCGCCGCCAGCCACCGGCTCGCACGCTTCGAACCCGATCCGGCAGGCCCATGGAGCGAAGTCGCACGCTCACAGGCGGCCGTGCTGCCCGACGCGCGGCCGGTGCAGGTCGATCTGGACGGCCGCGGTGACGGCGGGCACATCGCCGTGCTGGCCGGGCCCGACGGCACCCGCTACGACCACGGCGTGCTGGGTGATCGCATCGAGGCCACGCAAGTGCTCTGGCTCGACCGCCACATGCTCGAGCCGCTGCGTTCGCTGAACCTGCCGGCGCCGCATGTCTTCGAAGACATCGCGCCCCGGCCGGTGTTGCTCGAAGGCGCGCATGGCGCTGTCGGCCTGCTGACCGTACGCTCCGGGCCCGATGGGGCGCAACTTGCGCTGGTGACGGCCGATCTTGCGCGGCCCCGGCATCTGCGGCTGGCGGCGCTTGGCGACACCGTCGGCGGCTTTCATCGCTGGCTCGCACCCAGCACCGACGGCCGACTGATGGTGGCCGTGCACACGCCGCACATCGGCGGCGTGCTGCATGTCTACCGGATCGAAGGCGAGCGCCTGGCCCGGCGCAGGCTCGTCGGCGACGTCAGCACTCACCGCATCGGCACGCGCGAGACCGATCTTGCCGCCTGGCTGCACGGGCTGCTGATCCTGCCGAGCCAGGACGGCAGGCGGCTCGAAGTGCTGAACCCTGCGGCGGACTGGGCCAAGCGAAGTTCGGTGCCACTGCCCGGGCGCGTTGCCCTCACGACCGCGCTGCCCGCCGCAGCAGCGTTGGCAGTCTTGCTCGACGACGGGCAGGTGGTGCTGGCGCTGCCCTCCGCCAGCGCCGCATCGCGCAGCTGAGGCGATCGGGCGCGCGAGGCCGCCCACGCTCCTAGCCTGCCAGCGGCAGCGCCAGGCACAGGCGGGTGCCGCCCAGAGGCGCAGGCAAGGGCCGCAGGGTCCCGCCGTGCAGCACCGCGACGCGTTGCGCGATGGCCAGGCCGAGGCCGCCGATGCCACCACTGCTGCGCTTGATCGGCGGGTCGCGCAGCGACAGGCCCTGGTCCAGCCGCTGGTGCAATTCGCCGGGCAGGCCGGGCCCACCGTCTTCGACCACGATCTCGGCCTGTGTGCCTTCGCGCCGCAGGCTGACGCGCACCGGCGTGCTGCCCGGGGAATGGCGCACGGCGTTGTCGATCAGGTTTGTCAGTGCGCGCTCGATCAGTTGCAGGTCACCATCGAGTTCCAGGCGGCCCGGTGGCACGCCGTGCAGCGTGACCGAGGGCAGTGCCGTGCTGAGTTCGAACTTCTGCACTGCATCGGTGACGACCTCGTCGAGGCTGAAACGTTCGCGGTGAAGCACCTGTTCGGTTGATTGCAGCGCGGCCAACTCGAACAGTTGCTGTGACAGGCGGCTGACCTTTCGGCTTTGCGCCAGCGCCACCTGCAATACGGCTGCGCGCCGGGCAGCGTCGGGCACGCCTTCGCTGGCCAGGGCTTCGAGGTGGCCGTGCAGCGCCGTCAGCGGCGTGCGCAGGTCGTGGGCCACGCTGGCCATCATCTCGCGGTGGTCAGACACCTGGCGCTGTTCGCGCGCGGCGTGCAACTCGATGCGCCGCGTCATGTCGTTGAAGGCGCCGGCAATGGCTTGCACCTCATTGCCCACCGCTCGAGCGCTTGTGGCGCGCGCGGCGCCGTCGGTTGATGCGCCGCGTTGGCTGTAGCCGCGCAAGGTCTCGGCCATTCGCTGCAGCGGCAGGGTGAGGCGCCGGAACGTGAACAGCCCGAGCCCCAAGGTCACCAGCAGGCCGATGACCGAGGCGATCGCGGCACCGCGCCACAGCCGGTCGGCGCCGATCTGTGCCGCCACTGCGCTGCGCGCGTCGCTGTCGAGAATCACGTACAGGTAGCCCGGCGGCCGCGCATCCCCGGCGCGCACCGGGAACATGGCCGCGCTGAAGATGCGTAGCTCGCTCGACCCCATCGGGTCGGTGCCGCGCAGCGGCAGTGCGGCACCGGCCAGGAATGCCCGGATGGCCGACAGCTCGACCTGCTCCTGCCGCACCATGCCCGGCTCGCCGATGTAGTGCTGAACCCGGCCATCGGCATCCAGCAGGTAGACCTGCACGCCCGGGTTCACCGTCATCAGCATCGACAGCAGCGCGCTGCGTGCCGTGCGCTCTGCCTCGTCGCGGTTGGGCGATGCGATCTCGGGCCAATGCTCGACGATGTGCCTGGCCAAGCCGTGCGACAGGCGCTGCAATGACTCCTGTTCGTGTTCGGAAGCCAGCTGGCGCCCGAGCAGTGCCACGAAGGCGCCGTAGGCCAGCAACAGCAGCGCCAACGCCATCGACAGGCGAGCCGTGAAGGACCGGCCGAGTGTCATGGCGCCGGGTCGAGGTCGAAGCGGTAGCCCACGCCCCACACGGTGACGACACGTTTCGGCTCACGCGGGTTGTCTTCGATCCGACTGCGCAGGCGGTTGATGTGTGAGTTGACGGTGTGCTCGTAGCCGTCGAAGCCTTCGCCCCACACCCGCTGCAGCAGCTCGCCGCGGCTGAACGCGCGGCCCGGGTGCTTCAACAGGAAGTGCAGCAGGTCGAATTCGCGCAGTGTCAGGGGCAGCGCGGCATCCCCGCGCAGCAGCTCGCGGCGCAACGTGTCCAGGCGAAAAGGGCCGAAGCGAAACTCCTGCTTCAGCGAGGGCGCCGAGCGCATCTGGTCGATGCGCCGCAACAGGGCCCGGATGCGAGCCACCAGTTCGAGCATCGAGAACGGCTTGGCCATGTAGTCGTCGGCGCCCAGCTCCAGCCCCAGCACACGGTGCGCTTCGGCAGAGCGTGCGCTGAGCATGATGACGGGCACATCGGCATGCCGCGCGCGCAGGTGGCGGCACACTTCCCAGCCGTCGGCGCCGGGCAGCATCAGGTCGAGCAGCACCAGGTCCCAGCGCTGACGGTCGATGGCCGCCATCGCGTGCTGGCCGTTGGCCTCGCGGTGCAAGCGGTATCCCGCGTCTTCAAGATGAAGGCGCAGGGCCACGGCGATGGCATCGTCGTCTTCGACCAGCAGCAGGTGTTCATTCATGGGTGGCCGGTGTTGCCGGCCACGGGAACAGCGGCACCGGCCGATGATTGGAACAGAGCGCCAGGCCTTGCGCGTCAGGCCTGGGCCGTGCCGGTTGCCTGCGGGCCGCACCGGCGGCGCCGCGCAACGAAGCCGATGGCCATCAGCCCCGCTGCCATCAGCGCGTAGCTGCCAGGCTCGGGCACGGCGGTGACACCGAAGGAAATGCGGTACACGTCGCTGTTGGCCGTCAGTGCACTGTTGAAGGTGTAGCCGGCGCCAGTCGTCAGGCCGTTGAAGCCGGCGAACTCGGCGAAGTTGAACGCCACCACCGAGTTCTGTGGCGTGCGCAGGCTGTTGTTGCCGACGAACGCGGCCGCCGTCGGGTCGAAGGTCTCGGAGCCGGCGTCCCAGATTTCGTTGGCCTTGATGCCGATGGTCGGAATGAGCAGGCTGCCCATCGCATCGAAAAGGCGGTACTCGGTCGGGTTGTCGTTGCCGATGAAGAAGTCGTTGCTGGGCACGGCCATGGCGCCGAAGGTGAAGAACGGGTTCAGCACCGTGTCGACCCTGAAGGTCAGGCTGCTGGTGGCGCCCGGCAGCAGCAGGCGCCCTACGGTGCCCCGCGTGGCAGTTGGGTCGGCCACGGCAAACGCTGCCTGCCATGCGCTGCCGCCGCCGCCCTCGGCGACCGAGATGATCGGCGCTGTCGCCACACCACCGAGGTTGAAGGCGTCGAAGCTGCCGTTGTTGAACCCGACGTGCAGCGGTGCGAAGCTGATGCTGTTGGTGGGTGCAAGGTTCTGCACCGTGACGGTCACGTCGACGACTGCGGCGTGCGCGCAAGCACACAGTGCCAACATGGCTGCTGTGCCCAACGTCGTGCGCAAGGTTGGGGGGAGGCGGTGGGTCATGGGGAACTCCTGGCAAGGGTGGCGTGGTGGCGAGGGTGGCAATGCCGAACTCGCCAGCGCGATGCTAGGAAGGCAATGTCATGAATGCGTGATTGGGAGTTCACGGCGACGGGAACACTCGGCGCCGAGCGGCGCATCGCGGTCAAACACGCGAGGCGCGGCCACCTCGAGCGCCCGCAGGCGCCGTCTCGTCAGGCGGCGGGAGGCGCTGTCTCGTCAAGCGCAAGCAGGCGCTGGCGCAGCTGGCCCGCAGCCAAGTCGATGAACGCCCGGGTCTTCATCGGCAGCCGCCCCTGTGCCGGGTAGATCAGGCTCGCCGGCACCGCGGGTGGCTCGTCAGCGGCGAGCACGCGAACGAGCCGACCGTCGCGCAGGGCATCGGCGACCTGGTACGACAACACGCGGGTCAGGCCGAGCCCGAGGGCCGAGGCTGCGATGGCGGCGTCGGCCGTCGAGACCGTCAGGCGTGAGTGGACGGGCACGTGCCGCTTCTCGCCAGCGTTGCCGGCGAATGCCCAGGCAGTGGCTGCGTCCAGGCCGTCGAAGCAGATACAGCGGTGCGCCGCCAGGTCATCGGGTGACTGCGGGGCGCCGAAGCGCTGCAGGTAGGCGGGGCTCGCACACACCACCCGACGGATCGCGCCCACTTGCATTGCGACGAGGTTGCTGTCAGGCAAGGTGCCGATGCGCAGCGCCACGTCGACATGCTCTTCGATCAGGTTGACGTAGCGATCACCGAGGCGGAGCTGGATGTCGACCTCGGGATGCTGCTCAAGGAACAGGGCCGCCACCGGCACCACGTGCAGCCGGCCGAACACGACCGGCGCGGCCACCACGAGCTGCCCCTTGACCGTGGCATACGCACCGGCGGCGGCGCGTTCGGCCTCGTCGACCTGCTCCAGGATCTGCCGGCATGCGGCAAGGTAGTCCCGCCCTGCGTCCGTCAACACCAGCTTGCGCGTCGAGCGGGTGATGAGGCGTGTCTTGAGGTGCGCTTCCAGGTCCGCAAGCTTGCGGCTCACCGTCGCCAGGGGTACGCCGAGTTGGCGCCCGGCGGCCGACAGGCTGCCGCCATCGACGATGGCGGCGAACACAGACATGGCGTCGAGGCGGTCCATTGTTCCGATTATCGAGAGAAACATTCATTGAATGACAGTCTGGTGGTCGTTTGCGGGAATATCTACAGTCTGCTTCACCGGTTTGCGCCGGCCCAACCAAACTTTGGAGTCAGCACCATGTCCCGCATCCTCACCCCCGCCAGCATCGAGGCCGCCCCGGCCGCCGCCCACCCGCAACTCGAAGCCGTCAAGAAGCAGATCGGCAGCGTGCCGAACCTGTTCCGGCTCGTGGCCAACAGCCCGGCCGCGTTGGAGGGCTACCTCGGCATGTCGGGCGCGCTCTCAAAGGGCAGCCTGCCGGCGCCTACCCGCGAGCGCATTGCGCTGGCGGTGGCGCAGATCAACGGCTGCAATTACTGCCTGTCGGCCCACAGCTACATGGGCAAGAACCTGGCGAAGCTGAGCGATACCGAAATCGCCGCCAACCGCCACGGCGGCTCGCTCGACCCGAAGGCCGATGCGGCGGTGCGCTTCGCGGCCAAGGTGGTTCGCGAGCGCGGCCATGTGTCGGATGCCGACGTGCAGGCCGTGCGCATGGCGGGCTACGACGACGCGCAGATCGTGGAGATCGTCCAGCACGTGGCACTGAACACGTGGACCAACTACATCAATGAGGTCGCGAAGACCGAGATCGACTTCCCGGTGGCCCAGGCGCTCGCTGCCTGAACCTCCGCGATCACCCCACGGTGCGGCGCGGCTTCGAGCACGCTGTTTCTGTGGGCCCTGACCCCACCACTGGAGGCAACGTCATGTCCCGCCCACCCCTACCGCCTTTCACGCTCGAGACGGCCACCCTGAAGGTGCGCATGGCCGAGGACGCCTGGAACGACCGCGACCCCGCGCGCGTGGCGCCGGCCTATTCGCCCGACAGCCGCTGGCGCAACCGGTCCACCTTTTTGCAGGGTCGTGCTGCCATCGAAGCCTTCCTCACGCAGAAGTGGCAACGTGAACTCGACTACCGGCTCATCAAGGAGCTGTGGGCGTTCCGCGAAGACCGCATTGCAGTGCGGTTCGCCTATGAGTGGCACGACACCGGCGGGCAGTGGTTTCGCAGCTACGGCAACGAGAACTGGGCCTTCGATGCCGAGGGCCTGATGCACACGCGCATCGCCAGCATCAACGACCTGCCGATCACGCAAGCCGAGCGCCAGTACCACTGGCCGGCGGGCCGGCGCCCGGACGGCCACACCGGCCTCACCGAACTGGGGTTGTGACCATGGGCCGCCCGCCGATGTACGCCAGCGACGTGGCATTCACCGACAGCGTGAAGGCGATCCAGGCCCGCAAGGGCTCGCGCAATGCCTACGCCCGCATGGAGCAAGGCGGCTCGTGGGCGCAGTCGATCACCGACGAACTGAAGACCGAGATCGAGGCCCAGACCAGCGTATTCCTGGCGACCGCGAACGCACAGGGGCAGCCCTATATCCAGCACCGTGGCGGACCGGCCGGCTTCCTGCATGTGCTCGACGAGCACACCATCGGCTTCGCCGATTTCGCAGGCAACCGCCAGTACATCACGCAGGGCAACCTCGAAGAGAACCCGAGAGCACAGCTGTTCCTCATCGACTACGCGAGCCGGCGCCGCATCAAGATATGGGGTACGGCACGCGTGCTGGAAGGTGACCAGGCACTCCTGCAGCGCCTGATGCCGGCAGACTACCGTGCGCGGCCTGAGCATGTGATGCTCTTCGCCGTCACCGCTTGGGACGTGAATTGCCCGCAGCACATTCCACAGCGCTTTGAAGCTGCAGACATGCAAGCAGCGATCGAGTCGCGTGACGGGCGCATCGCGACGCTGGAGGCCGAAGTCAAGCGCTTGCGCGCTGGGTGAACCGGTTTGAGTTCGGGATGTGCGGCGTGACAGCTGGGTGCACGGCGGTTGGTCCCGCCGACAGGAATCTAAAGGACGGCTGCGGGCCGCATGAAGCCTAGCGATGCCGTTTCTGAACGTGCGGCCTGCCCCCAAAGTTGCCCCCAGTCGAGCGACTCCCGATGTTCAACCAGATGCTGCACGCCGATTGGCTTGTTCTGCGACGCCGTCGGGTGGGTGCGATCAAGATCAGCCATGGACATTGGCCATGAGGCGAGCCAGCTCGTCGGCCTGGGCTCGGAACCTCTTGGCGTCGCTCTTCTTCAGCTTCGCCAGGTTGAGCATTTTCCATTTCAGCGCAGGCAACTCCTGCAGATGCGGGAAGGGCAGCAGCGACCAGTCGGGTTCGGCCCTGACCAGCGACAGCAGGAAGGAACGTTGCCGCTCGTTCAGCTGCCGCGGAAGACCTTCGATCAACCGCGCCTGGGCAACCAGAATCGCTTTCAGGCTGACTGCTTCTCGCGTCATGCCAGCGAACTCGTTCGAGAACGGAGGCTCCAGAGGCTTGGTCTTGGGGAAAAGGACTTCGTGCACCGGCCGGTTGTGCCCAGCGAGGTAGGCAACGAAGCAATCTGCGAAGAGCTCTTGCCAGCCGAAGCGGTCAAGCATGTGCATGACGTCGAAGATATCGCGCGGATGCTGGCGATCCATGGCCGCCACGAGCTTGCTTCCATAGAGCTCCGGCGTGGCTAGCACGGGAATCGCGACGTCTGTGGTGAAGAGATCCTGAGCTGTATCAACCAGCGACCGGGTTTCAACGGGCAGCACGGAACCGCGGAACACGAAGTTGACTTCGACCTTGACCTGCGTCGCGTCGTTGCCGACCACGAGTTTGACTTCGTCGCCCTGCGTGTTGGTCGGGAGGGTCGCTCGATAGCCCTTGGCTTTGAGCGCGGCCTTCATTGCTGCGAGTTCGGCCGAGATGGTCTTGAGAGCGGCCTCTCGGTCGAGGCGATGGTCGACGTAGACCACGTCGATGTCGACCGACAGGCGCGGCATGTCCTGCACGAACAGGTTCAGGGCCGTGCCGCCTTTCATGGCGAAGCGGCCCGAAGCGAACACCGCGGGTGCGATCGCGAGCAGCAGCCTGACCGTGGCGACGTAGTCGGGTGTCACGGGTGCCTGAGGTCCAGCCGGTCACCGGTCCTGCCGACCGCGACCCAGCGTTTGCCGCCGCCGATGCGCTCACTGTGCTTTGTTGCCAGGTCAGCCCAGGGCAGCTTCAACTCGGCCGCAAAGGCGGCGGCGAGGCGGACGACCTTGATGCGAGTCGTGTGCTTGAGCAGTTCGTCGAGCACTTTGACTCGAAGGCCGGACAGACTCTCGACAAGGTCGCGCGCCTCGACCAGCGATTGCTGCTTGCCGATATCGCTGAACAACTCGAGCATCGCGCGCTCGGGAACCGAGACCAGCACGCGCGGGTCTCCCGCAGGCAGAGCTTGCAGGCCCCGCTTCGTCGGCAACTTCTCGTCGAACAGTTGCGTCGCTTGGTAATGGCCCTGGAAGCGCTCTGTGAACCAATCGGGCAGCCGCTTGGGTTTGTTACCCCACAGGTTGACGACCTCCCGGAAAGAGATGTTCTGTCGCACGCCTCGCCAAGCCAGCGCGGTTTTGCCCCCCACGTGAAGCGCCGGTATCTGGCCCGATAGGAAGGCCAGGCTCCCGTCTCGCGTGAGCGTGTCGCCGGGCAGCATGTAGACGCCGCGTCCAAGGTGGGTGAGCCAGCCGCTGCGCGCGAGCTTGGAAGCGCGAAAGGCGCTCACACCGTGCTTCGCAAGCGCGGCGGTGCTCAGGGGCTCACCTCTGGGCACGGTGACTAAGAAATCTTTGAATGAAATAGTTTGAGAAAATAGCTCCATGACACAACTATAAAGACGAAAACATTCAAAGACAAGAGTGACGTGAATGAATAAAGCCTATCATTTGATCCAGAGAGTCAACAGTAAAACTGTTTTCATGCCCACCGTGGTTAACCTCACCGTGTTTGCCTCCGGGCTTGGCGCTTGCATGTAGAAAAACATATCCAAATGAACGTGCTTTGCTATGAAGTCGACACGGGAATTCCGGCGCAGCGTGGTCGATGCTTGGACGCGAGCCCGCAACATGCTGGAGCGAACTACAGAGTGGATGTGCACTCGACAGGATGCCGATAGGAAACTGGAACGTCATTACGTTCCGAAACGTGCGTGTTGGTGTACCTGTCGCGATTTGACGGGCAAGCGGCGACGAAGTTTGACCAAAACCTGTCGCGGCGACGCACCACTACGACGGCTGGCCCGCAACGACGCTCGCGATCCGCTTTGTGCCGGGGTGGTAGCCCATCGGCAAGTAGCGCCCCACGGTCGCGTAGGGATTGCCGGGTTTCCACTTAAGCAAGAATCGCCGAACTGCGTAGCGGCTATAGACTCGTTCGCGCCATGATGGAGTCCTGCCTTGATAAAACTTCTGCACACCGCCGACTGGCAGATCGGCAAGCAATTCGGTCAGTTCGAGGCCGATGACGCGGCTCTGCTCGCCGACGCGCGGTTCACGGTCGTCGAGCGCTTGGCGAGCCTGGCCGCTGCGCAGGGCGTCCACGCCATCCTCGTGGCCGGAGACGTGTTCGATGCGCAAGGCGTGGCGGACAAGACCGTTCATCGCCTCTTCAACTGCTTGGCTGCCTTCAAGGGCGCGTGGGTGCTGATCCCCGGCAATCACGATGCCGCTCTCGCCGAGTCTGTCTGGACCCGCGCCGTCCGCCTGAAAGCGGTGCCGTCGAACGCGTATCTGTGCCTTACCCCGGAGCCGTTGGTTCTTGAATCCCTCGGGTTGGTGCTGCTGCCCGCGCCGCTGACCCAGCGCCACACGCACAGCGACCTGACCGAATGGTTCGCGTCGGCCCCCGTGCCGACCGACCTGTTCCGCGTCGGCCTTGCGCACGGCAGCGTACAGGGCATCCTGGCCGATGGCATCGACTCAAGCAACCCGATCGCTGCCGGGCGCGCAGAGCAGTCCGGTCTCGACTACCTTGCCTTGGGCGACTGGCACGGCACCAAACAAGTCGATGCGCGCACCTGGTACAGCGGCACGCCCGAGACCGACCGCTTCAAGGCGAACGACTCCGGCCAAGCGCTGGTCGTGGTGCTGCCCGAGCACGGTTCGCTTCCCGTCGTGACCCCGGTCGCGACGGGGCAGTACCGCTGGCAGCAAGACGAGGTCGATCTGCAGGTGCCCAGCGATGTGGATGCGCTCTTGCATCGAATGGACGCTTTCACGTCCGCCGACGTGGTCGACGTGCGCCTTTCCGGGCGATCCGATCTGGCCGGCCAGCGGCGCCTGCTGCAGGCCATCGGCCAGGCGCGCGGCCGGGCGCGCAGCCTGTTGGCCGACCTGTCGAAACTCAGGTTCGAGCCCACCGCTGACGACATCGCTGCGCTGAAGGCCGACGGCTATCTCGGCGAGGTGGTCGCCGAATTGCGCGCGGCGCAAGCCGGCCCGGCTGCAGAAGCCGCTGACGTGGCCCGCGACGCACTGGCGTTGCTGGCCGGCATCCTTGACGAACGCCGGGTCAGCAGCGTCACCGGGGCCGCGACGTGAAGCTCACACGCATTCGGCTCGAACAGTTCAAACAGTTTCGCAAGCCCATCGAGATCACCGCCCTCGATGCCGGCATCAACCTCTTCACCGGCCCCAACGAAGCGGGCAAGAGCACGATTGTCGCCGCCGTGCGCGCGGCGTTCTTCGAGCGACACCGCTCCAGCAGCGTCGATGACCTGCGGCCCTGGGGCGACGCCTCGGCGTCGCCCACGGTCGAGCTGGCGTTCAGCATCCAAGGCGTGCCCTACCGCCTGACCAAGAGCTTCCTGAACAAGAAGCGCTGCGAGTTGCAGGCCGGCACGCAGCGCCTGGATGGCGCGTTGGCAGAAGACCACCTGGCCGAACTGCTCGGTTTTCAGTACGCCGGCAAGGGCGCCAGCGCCGCGCAGCATTGGGGCATCCCCGGCCTGCTGTGGATCCAGCAGGGCGCCGGCCAGGACATCAAGGACCCGGTCGCCCACGCCACCGATCACCTGCGCAATGCCTTGAACGAATCGCTCGGCGAAGTGGCCAGCAGCGGGGGCGACGAGGTGCTGGCGGCCGTCGAGGCCCAACGCAACGAGTTGCTGACGCCGACGAGCGGCGTCGCGCGTGGCGCTTACGCCGAGGCCATCAAGCGCCAGGCGCAGCTCGATGGCGAACTGAAGGCCATCGATGCCGACGTGGTGGCCTACCGCCAGAAGGTCGACCTGCTGGCCAGCTTGCGCCGCGAGCATGCGGCCGACGAAGCGCAAAAGCCCTGGGCCGCTTTCAGGGCCCAAGAGCAGCAGTCGCGAGACCGGCTGACCGACATCGAGCGCGTGCAGACCGCGCTCGCTGCCGACCGCCAGCGTGTCGAACAACTCGATGCGCAGCTGACGCTGCTGCGCAGCCAGTTGGAAACGTTCGACGCGCAGGAGGCGGCAGCGAAAACGCGCGCATCGGATGTCGATGCGGCACGGCAGGCGCTGTCGGCGGCAGGCCACCTGGTCGAGCAATGGGCGGCCCAGGCCACATCGGCGGCCGTGGCCTGCGATGCGGCGCGAGAGGGCCTGCGCCAAGTGCGCCTGGCACACACACACGACGCTCTGGCACGCGAGCTGGATGACCTGCGCCGCAAGACGACGGCCAACGATGCGCGCCTTCAACAGGCCGAGGCCGAGCAGGCCGCTCTGCTGGCGCTGCAGGCGCAAGCCGCCGCCACCGAGATCGACGCGGGCGTGCTCAAACAACTGCGAAAGCAAGGCGTGCAATTGCGCGAGCTGCAGATCCAGCGCGCTGCGGTAGCGACCCGGCTGCGCTTCAATCTGGTGGAGGGGCGCAGCGTCAAGCTGGGCGACGAGGCCTTGTCCGGCACCGGCGAACGCCTGTTGCTGGCGCCTGTGATCCTGCAACTCGCGTCGCTGGGCGAAGTGGAAATCTCGCCGGGCGGCGCCGACTTGGCCGAACTCGGCCGGCAGGAAAACGCGCTGGGCGACCAGCATGCAGCGCTGCTGCAGCAGCTCGGTCTGGCGTCACTCGACGCTGCCGAAGCGCGCTATCAAGTGCACACGCAGCAAGCGGCGGATATGAAGACGGCGGCGGCCACGTTGAAGGCGCTGGCGCCGACCGGCATCGATGCGCTGCGAAGCGAAGCGCGGTCACAGGCGGCGCGCGCGACGGAAGTCGAGGCGGCGCTGGGGCAGCTGCCGGCGCTGGTGGCGCCTGCCGTTGCCGTCGCGCTGCCATCCGTCTCGGAAGCCGAGGCGGCGGAAGAGGCCGCACGGCGCGCGTTGGAGCAGATCAACACCAGCCTGGGCCAGGCGCGCGTGGCCACCGGCAATGCGCAGGCGACGTTCGATGGCGCGCAACGCGAGCACCGAGACGCGGTGTCGCTGGTGCAAGCGCCCGATCGGGCCGCTCGGCTGCAGGCCGCCAACCAGGCCCTCGTGGACGCACGCGCCGAGCAGTCCACCCTGGCGAGCGCCGTGAAAGCCAAGGTCGACGAGGTGGCACTGGCCCGGCCCGACATCCTGAAGCAGGACATCGACCGTTACCAGAAGAGCGCCGATCAACTGGTGAAGGGCTTCGAGGAGCGCAAGACCGCGCTGCTGCGCGTGGAGGTGGAACTCGATGGCGCTGGCGCGCAAGGGCTGGAGGAGCGAAGGGCAGCGCTTGTACGCGACCTCGCGCAAGGCACACGCCGAGCCGAAGAGCTGCGCCGCCGGGCGGCGGCGCTGGACTATCTGCTGGGTCTGTTGAAAGACAAGCGCGGCGCGTTGACGCGCAAGCTGCAAGCGCCGCTGCAAAAGCACCTGAACCACTATCTGCAGCTGCTGTTCCCGGCGGCGCACCTCGAGATCGACGAGAACCTGAGCCCCGGCCCGCTCACGCGCAACGGCCCGGCCGGGCCGGAGTCAGGCGTGTTCGAGGCGCTGAGCTTCGGCGCGCGTGAGCAGATGGGGGTGATCAGCCGGCTGGCCTATGCGGACTTGCTGCGCGAGGCGGGAAGGCCGACGCTGATCATCCTGGATGATGCGTTGGTGCACAGCGATGAGGAGCGGCTGTCGATGATGAAGCGCGTGCTGTTCGATGCGGCGACGCGGCATCAGATGCTGCTGTTCACGTGCCATCCGGAGAAATGGCGAGATATGGGGGTGAAGGCGAGATCGTTGGATTCGTTGCGGACCAACACATAGCCACCTTGTTCCTCTCTGAGCAACTCATTCGAGTGCGCTGCCTACGGCGACCTCAGCTGATTGCCATCGTTTGCCTTCGCCATGAATCCACTGCCTTGACCAGGTCGGTAGCCACCACTGGGTCAGACCACCTATCCCAGAAATCAATCGTGCCGCTACGGGGTTCGTTTGTGGGTGCTGCAATGCGGATGCGAGTCGGCAGCAGCGTCGCATCGCCGACGACGAGTGCTTCGCCAGTGTCGAGGACCGGGAGCAAGTCACCAAAGCCTCCAAGGCTGTCAGGCAACAGCTTTCGCACGACCGCTTGGTCTTCGCCGTTTGTCAATCGCATCGCGATGACGTTGTTGCACTGGCTGACAACGGTGCGATTCACTTCGGCCGGTCGCTGACTGATTACCACCAGGCCAACACCGTACTTTCTACCTTCCTTCGCAATACGTTCAAAGATCTCCACCGAATTTTCTGCAGCGCTGGAACTCGTGTCGGCAGGTATGTACAGGTGAGCCTCATCGCAAAATAGAGCGACAGGATGGCGCTTCTCGATAGGTAGCCACTGCTGAACAGAAAAGGCCAAGCGCGCGACCATTCCGATGATTAGGGGCAGAACATCCGAGGGAACTTCGGAGAAGTCGATAACCTTTACGCCGCCCTTCTTGTCAGTCTGACCTTGACGCCCACCGATCAAGATACCGACCAGTTCATCAAGCCAGCCGTATTCGAGGTTCGCACCGGCGCTTGGGAACAGGAACCCGAGCCTTCGGTCAGTGCGCTTCGCTTCCAGTCGTTGAATCAGTCTGCTTAACTTTCCATTGAAGTCGCCCATCTTCTCGCCACGGGCGCCGGCCACCATTTCTGTATTCAGGTCGTTGAGTTGCTTGATGACTTCGTCGACGTTGAAAGGAACCGGGCTGTCAATCGTGAAGTTCGCGAGCACCTCGGTGTGCCCTCCGTCCTTCAAGTACTTCATCTTTGCATCGACGATTGCGCGCGACATCAGCATTGATTGATTCGGGGCATTCGTGTCGGTGCGTTCAACGAAGAGCGAAACCAGGGCTTCATAGCTGAGCAACCAGTAGGGCAAGTGAAGAACGCCATCCTTGACATTACGGTGGGCATCAATGTCGGATGGTCCGGCAACGCGGAAGTGCCTGAAGCCCTCGCCCGTGAGCGAGCCATATTCACCGTGAACATCGAACACGATTGCGCTTGCGTTCTGGAGGCCCGCGACCTGTTCGAGAAGACGAGCTGTCGTCCAAGATTTTCCGGAGCCCGTACTGCCAACAATGACAGCATGCCGCTGGAACAACTTGTTCCCGTTCAGGAACGCCTCGGCGTTTGCATCTAGCGTGTATTGGCCCAGCGAAAGGCGCTGACCATCTGCGCTCACGGCAGATATGACCTGCATAAACCTGGTCAGTCGCGCACCTTCGAGCGCAAAGCAGTTGGCATCTATCTCAGGCACTGTTTCCAGTGTTCGTCGAAACACATTGGGCCGAGAACCGATCAGATCGACGAGTGTTCCGATCAGCGCGATTCGAACCAAATTGACCTCTGGGGTCGCCAGTTCAGAGCCGGTACCGTCTGCCTCGGCCGCGGTGAGCCGGCTCTCGACAGCTGTTCTGGTGATCTTCTGAATGACGCCGATCAAGTGCTGTCCGGCCAGACTACTTTGCAAGGCCACGAGCCGATTTACCTGCAGCGAACGCAGAGCTTCCACGTCGGCGACCTTGACCACCACTGTTGCCGTGTCGACCGACTGCACGCGCCCAAGTGCGTCCCGGTCTTCGTAGGTCAAGATACTCATGTCGCAGGTCCAATCGCAATGTCGAGAAAGCTGTCCAGCTTCCAGAGGGTGAGGCCAGGCAGTTCAGTCCCGCCAAGGTCATCGTGTGTGTACATCCGTGTTCCAGTCGAGCCTTCTTCGACGGCCAGAAACTGACGGCAGCGGCCGCTCAGAAGGAACGCTTTGGCAGCAGGTGTGAGCGATCTTGTTACAACAACAATGGGTGTCGAAGACGACTCGCAGCGTTCAACAAGTTTGGTCTGCAAATGCTCATCATTGAATCCGAATCCGACGCAAAGAAACGAACGGGCATGTTCCATGGCGTTGTCAGAGCAGCTGACGATTGTTCTGAACGGTTCGTGAAAGGCACGTCGGTATTTTTCGATGCCGGGGGTGATCATCACGGGTGAGTGGCCCGTCGGGGTCTCGTTGCAGGAGGGAACCGAGATGACCGTGCCGGCAGCACCCTTGAACCAGTCCAATGAGCCGTGAACCTTCCACACGCAAACCGTTCGCACGGCCTGCCCGTCTCGGAAAACTCGAGTTCGTGAATCTGTTGCACGCCCTGAAAAGTAGCCATAGCCGAAGCCATTGAAGCACGCAAAGTCTCCGGCATCACTCGCGTACTCTGCCAGCCTGTCGTAGTTTGGCGTGACTACATCGATGGTCTTGTGGACACTGGTGAACAGGTGCCGATAGAGGCGCGTCAATGGAAGGAGTCGTCGATCTCCGAGAAGGTTGGCGAAGACCTCGCGGTCAGACGGAAGTAGGAAGGCTCTGGTTGATTCGACTATGTGATCTGTCTGAGCCTCGGTCAGTTGGGCGTGCGAAAGCGCTGCCTCAAGACCATCGTTGTCAAGCAAGACATCAAACCGTTTCCATTCAACGGATTCAGCCAGCGTCATCGTCGGCGGTGGATTGGCTCTCAAGTGTGTGGCGAGCGCACCCATACCGGGGATGCCATGTGCCAATGACGCGCCACTGCCCAATACGATGACCGGTGTGCGGGTGACACATGCTTGGGCCAGTTCTGTAAGGCGCTCAAGATCAGTCCTTTTCATTGCCCACCCTCGCTTGGGTCATCGCCGTTTCAAACCGTCCACGGCTTGCCGCTCGTAGGCGTTGTAGGCCGAGTTCCCGTGCCATCACAACAATCGCCTCTTCAGCCCCTGTCCCCCTCGCAGTGACCTGCCTTGCCAAGTCCACAAGTTCGGGCATACAGATTTCATCCACCGAGCGGGCGACGTCGTCGGCTGCACGACGAAACGCCATCGCCAATTCCGGACCGCGCGCTGTAGCCCAGTAAAAAGTCCCTACATCTTCATTCGTCGAAAGGTGCACCTTCATCGCCAACGTCTCCACCCGCTCCTGAATCCGCGATCCGGTCCGCTGCCAACCGTGAGCCCTGGCGATGCGCCGCGCGAGCACCGTGTCGAGCACCGGGCCTTCGACTTCGACGACATGCGAAATCATCCTGCGCAGCACCGGGTCGTAGGCGCTGTCGAAGAACGCATCGGCGTTCACTGCATCAACTGCGGTTGAGGGGTCTGACTCGACGAAGACGCCAGTTGCCGCAGGCAGATCGTCGACCACATTGCGCGCGTACACCTCGGTCTCTTGTTGCTCTGCGGGCCGCTCATGCTGCCGGGCCTTCGCATCAAGCGCTGGCTCGGTATCGACGCCACCTTCCTGGCTCGCCAACGCTGATGGCGCGGCAGCAGATGAAGCCGCCTCCTCGCGCGCCTTCGTGATCGCCGCTTCGGCTGCATCGCTGGCCGCCTGCCTCTCGGCCTCGTCGGCCCGCTTTGCGCGACTCGTTTCCAGCAGCCCGCGCAGCTTCGCATCTAGCTTGGCCAATGTGCCGGCCTTGTCCACCCACCAGTCGGTGGACCACACGCGCAGAATCTCCCACCCCAGACTGCGCAGCACCTGCTCGCGCAGCATGTCGCGGTCGCGCGCCGTGGCCGAACGGTGGTAGGTGGCGCCATCGCATTCGATGCCGGTCAGGTAGCTGCCTCTGGCATCGGGGTGCACCACGGCCAAGTCGACGCGGAACGACGATGCGCCGATCTGTGTGTGCAGTTCCCAGCCTTTCCCGGCCAGCGCGGACGCCACGACTTCTTCGAACGGACTCTCGAAGTCACCCAGGCTGCCGCGCGTGGCTTCGGCCAGTGCGCGCGTGCCGCGTTCGGCGAACTCCAGAAAGTGTTTCAGGTCGCGCACACCCAGGGCTTGCGTGCGCGCGAGGTCCATCTGCTCGCCCTTGAGGCTGGAGAACACGCGCAGCTCGTGCCGTGCGCGGGTGATGGCCACGTTGAGCCTGCGTTCGCCGCCTTCACGGTTCATGGGGCCGAAGTTCATCGACACCGCACCGGCCAGGTCCGGCCCGTAGGTGATTGAGAAATACATGATGTCGCGCTCGTCGCCCTGCACGCTTTCCAGGTTCTTGACGAACAAGGGCTCCAGCTCCGCTTCGTTGAAGTAGGGCTCGAGGGCGGGGTCGCGGCGCCGCTCTTCGTCTAGCAAGTCTTCGATCAGACCTTGCTGTTCCGTGTTGAAGGTCACCACACCAATCGTGAGCTTGCTTTCGCGAAAACCCGGAGACTTGAGCCGCGCGACGATGTCGGCCACCAGTGCCTTGGCCTCGGGCTTGTTGATGCGTGCGCCGCCTTTTTCGTACACACCTTTGCCATGGTGAAAGCTCACCGCCCGGTCTTCGGTCACCGGCGACGGGAACGTGACCAGCGAACCGCCGTAATAGCGGTGGTTGGAAAACGCGATTAGGCTTTCGTGGCGGCTGCGGTAGTGCCAGGCCAGGTTCATCGTGGGCAAGTTGGCGCCCAGGCATTCGTCGAGGATGCTTTCCAGGTCGCCTTCGACATCTTCTTCGTCAGCCGACGACTCGGCACGATCGAAGAAATTGGTGGGTGGCAGTTGCTTGGGGTCGCCCACCATCACCACCTGCTTGCCGCGCGCAATGGCACCCACCGCGTCCCACACCGGGATCTGGCTCGCCTCGTCGAACACCACCACGTCGAAGGCGTTGGCGTCGGCGCTCAGGTACTGCGCAATGGACAAGGGGCTCATCAGCAGGCAGGGTGTCAGCTTGGTCAATGCCGACGGGATGCTGCTCATCAGCTCGCGCAGCGGCAGGTGCCGCTTCTTCTTGGTCA
>JANNBF010000093.1:0-14213 GCA_031385155.1 Rhizobacter sp. | reverse complement strand
GGCCACGTACTGCGCGGCCTCGCGCGTAGTGATGTGCTCGAACACGACCTTGAGTTCCGGGAAGTCGCGGCGCAGCGGCGCCATGACACGCTCGATGAACACGGCCTCGCGGTCGAACACGTCGACCGCCGGGTCCGTGACTTCACCGTGCACCAGCAGCAACAAGCCGGCGCGCTGCATGGCTTCGAGCGTGGGGTAGGTCTTGCGGATGTCGGTCACGCCGGCATCGCTGTTGGTGGTGGCACCGGCCGGGTACAGCTTGCAGGCGACCACGCCGGCCGCTTGCGCGCGCTGCACCTCGTCGGGTGGCAGTGCATCGGTCAGGTACAGCGTCATCAGCGGCGTGAAGTCGCTTCCTTCGGGCAGCGCGGCAAGAATGCGCTGGCGGTAGGCCTGCGCCATGGCGGCGGTGGTGACCGGCAGCCTGAGGTTCGGCATCACGATGGCCCGCGCGAACTGCCGCGCCGTATGCGGCAGCACGGCCTTCAGTGCCGCACCATCGCGCAGGTGCAGGTGCCAGTCATCGGGGCGGGTGAACGTGAGCGTGGGGGTCATCGAATCGAGCATATTTGATTCTCGCACCCGGCAAAAAGGCACCCGCAGGTGCCTTGGCTCGAAACACCAACCCAAGGTCAGTGCTGCAGGATCTTCGACAAGAACTCCTTCGCACGCGGCGAGCGTGCTTCGGGGTTGCTGAAGAACTCGTTGCTCTTGCAGTCTTCGACGATCTTGCCGGCGTCCATGAATATCACGCGGTGGCTCACCCGCTTGGCGAAGCCCATCTCGTGCGTCACGCACATCATGGTCATGCCTTCTTGCGCGAGTTGCACCATCACGTCGAGCACCTCGCCAACCATTTCGGGGTCGAGCGCCGAGGTGGGCTCGTCGAAGAGCATCACGATCGGGTCCATGCTCAGCGCGCGCGCAATCGCCACGCGCTGCTGCTGGCCACCCGACAACTGGCCGGGGAACTTGTCTGTGTGGACCATCAGGCCGACGCGGTCGAGCATCTTCAGGCCGCGCTTCTTCGCGTCGTCGGTCGAGCGGCCCAGCACCTTGATCTGCGCGAGCGTCAGGTTCTCGGTCACGCTCAGGTGCGGGAACAACTCGAAGTGCTGGAACACCATGCCCACGCGGGCACGCAGCTTGGGCAGGTCGGTCTTCGGGTCGGCGATGGAGATGCCGTCGACCACGATGTCGCCCTTCTGGAACGGCTCGAGCGCATTGACCGTCTTGATGAGCGTGGACTTGCCCGAGCCCGACGGGCCGCACACCACCACCACTTCACCCTTGTTGATCGTGGTGGTGTTGTCGGTCAGTACCTGGAAAGCGCCGTACCACTTGGAAACGTTCTTGATGTCGATCATGGCGGCCCCGGTCCTATCTGATGATGGCGATCTTCTTCTGCAGCCGGCGCACGAGCATCGACAGGCTGAAGCAGATGATGAAGTACACGACGGCGGCAACCAGGTAGGTTTCAACCGGGCGGTTGAAATTCTTGCCCGCCACCTCGAAGCCCTTGAGCAGGTCGTAGGCGCCGATGGCATACACGAGAGACGTGTCCTGGAACAGGATGATTGTCTGCGTCAGCAGCACCGGCAGCATGTTGCGGAAGGCCTGCGGCAGCACGATCAGCTGCATGCACTGCGCATACGTCATGCCGACCGCATAGCCAGCATGAACCTGCCCCTTCGGCACGCTCTGAATGCCGGCCCGCATGATCTCGGAGTAGTACGCCGCCTCGAAGATCGTGAAGGTGATCATGGCCGACAACTCGGCGCCCATCGGCCGCCCGATGAGGAGCGGGATCAACAGGAAGAACCACAGGATCACCATCACGAGCGGGATCGAACGCAGCGTGTTCACATAGAACGCGGCCGGCATCACCAGCCACTTCTTGCCCGACAGGCGCATGAGCGCGAGCACGGTGCCAAGCGCAATGCCGCCGATCATCGCGATCAGCGTGAGCTGGACCGAGAAGATCAAGCCCTTGAGCACGAAGCCAGAGACAACGCTCCAGCTCAGGAAGGCAAAGTCGAGGTTCATTTGCCACCCCCGATCATGCCCGGCACCTGCACGCGGTTCTCGATGAACAAAGCCAGCCGGTTGATCGCGAACGCCGAGACGAAATACAGCGCCGTGACCGCCAGGTAGATCTCGATGCCACGCGAGGTTTCTTCCTGCGCCTGCATTGCGAACATCGTGAGTTCGGTGATGCTCACCGCGAACGCCACCGATGAGTTCTTGACGATGTTCATCGACTCGCTCGTGAGCGGCGGGATGACGATGCGAAACGCCATCGGCAGCAGCACGTAGCGGTAGGTCTGCGGCAGCGTGAGCCCGACCGCAAGGCCGGCGTAGCGCTGGCCCTTGGGCAGCGCCTGGATGCCGGCCTTGACCTGCTCGGAGATGCGCGCAGAAGTGAAGAAGCCGAGCGCGAACACCACCAAAATGAAGCTCGGCACGGCACGCAGGCTGAGAAAGATCGACGGCAGAACGTGGTACCAGAGAAAGATCTGGACCAGCAGCGGAACGTTGCGGAACAGTTCGGTCCAGGTTTCGCCCAGCCGCACCAGCCACTTGTTCGGCGTGGTCCGGAAGATGCCCATGAACGAGCCGACAACAAGCGCCACGATCAACGACAACACCGCCACCGACAGCGTCCAACCCCAGGCCGAGAGCAGCCACTGCAGGTAGGTGCGGCCCTCGCCGGTGTCTTGCAGGAAGACCTGCCAGTCCCATTTCATAGCGTCGCCCCGATCATTGGTTGCCGCACATGCAAAGAGCACGCGACGGGCCGCACCGGCTCAAGCCGGAGCGGCCCGTCGCAATCGAAGGTCAGAGCTTTTTCGCGTACTCTTCCATAGGCTTGTCGTTGGGCGCCTTCAAAGTTTCCTTCAACGTATCGCTCATGGCCAGGCCCACGGTCGCGCCAGTCGGCGGCGTGGGTTGCAGGAACCACTTGCTGTAGAGCTTGTTGATCTCGCCCGACTTGACCAGGCCCGCGATCGTGGCGTTGACGATCTTCTTCAGGCCTTCGTCGTCCTTGCGCATCATGATGGCAATGGGCTCGACCGACAGCACCTCGCCGACGATCTTGAAGTCAGCCGGGTTCTTGGACCGCGCGATCAACCCGGCGAGCAGGCTGCCGTCCATCACGAAGGCATCGGCCCGGCCGGATTCGACCAGCAGGAAGCTGTCGGAGTGGTCCTTGCCGAACAGCTCCTTGAACTCCAGGCCGGCTGCGCGTTTGTTCTTGCGCAGCGTTTGAACCGACGTGGTTCCGGTGGTCGTGGCCACGGTCTTGTCTTTCAGGTCGGCGACCGATTTGATTCCCGATGTCGCTTTGACCGCAATGCGCACTTCTTCGACGAAGGTGGTGTTCGCGAAGCTCACGTCTTTCTGGCGCGTGGCGTTGTTGGTGGTGGAGCCGCACTCGATGTCGACGGTGCCGTTCTGAACCAGCGGAATGCGGTTTTGCGAGGTGACGGGTTGGTACTTGATGGTCAGCTTCTTGCCGATGGCTTTCTCGATGTTCTCG
This sequence comes from Rhizobacter sp., assembly GCA_031385155.1. Lineage (GTDB taxonomy): Bacteria > Pseudomonadota > Gammaproteobacteria > Burkholderiales > Burkholderiaceae_C > LMDS01. The sequence goes on along the minus strand of JANNBF010000093.1, from coordinate 10,672 downwards.
ATCGCCGCTTCGCAGATAGCGACGTGGTAGCCGACGTACTTCGAGCCACCGAGCGTGTACGACAACACACCCGACGATTCGCGCACGCCCATCGTGATGGAGCCGCTTTCCTTGACCTTGGCGAGCGTGTCAGCGGTTTGCGCCTGGGCGCCGCCCATCGCAACCATGGCGGCGGCCACGGCCACCGCGTTTGCGATCAATGACTTTTTCATGCGAACTCCTACGGGGTTGAAAGCGAAAGAACGGGATTCTAGGGATGGCGGCCGACGCAAGCGCTTAGGTTTGCCCCAGAAACTAGGGTTTTGCCGGAGCAAACTTCGTCACTGTCGGCCCGCAAGCTTCATGCCGTGAGCCGCACGGGCTGCGTCAGGCGCTCCGGAACGAGCAGCGCATTCATCTCGGCAGCGCTCATGATGCCCAGCGCCTCGGCCACCTCGGCAATCGCGCTGCCCGCTTGGCCCTGCATCGCGAGCGCGGTCTTGGCGATCAGCGCCGCGCGCTCGTAGCCGATGATGGGGTTCAGCGCCGTCACGAGCGTGACCGACTCGGCCACCCGCTTGGCCAGCAGCGCGTGGTTGGCCTCGATGCCTTGAACGCAGTTCACCTGCAAGGTCTTGCAAGCATTCGTCAGGTGCCGAACGCTCTTGTACAGCGCATACCCCATGATCGGCTCGAAGGCGTTGAGCTGCAGTTGCCCGGCTTCCGAGGCCATGGTGATCGTCACGTCGTTGCCGATCACCTCGAACGCGACCTGGTTCATCACCTCCGGGATCACCGGGTTCACCTTGCCCGGCATGATCGAAGAGCCCGCCTGCCGCGCGGGCAGCTTGATGTCGCCGAAGCCCGCCTGCGGCCCGCTCGACAACAGCCGCAGGTCATTGCAGATCTTGCTCAGCTTGCAGGCCACGCGCTTGAGCACGCCCGAGAGTTGCACGAAGGCGCCGGTGTCTTGCGTGGCCTCGACCAGGTTGGCAGCCTGCACCACCGGCACACCACTCGCCCGCGCCAGCAGCGGAATCACGATCTCGGTGTAGCCCGCAGGCGCGTTGATGCCGGTGCCGATGGCGGTGGCGCCGAGGTTCACTTCGGTGATCAGCGCGCGCGCCTCGCGCAGCCGCGCTTCGTCTTCGCCGATCATGATGGCGAAGGCGAGGAACTCCTGGCCCAGCGTCATCGGCACCGCATCCTGCAACTGCGTGCGGCCGATCTTGAGAACGCTCTTGAACTCGGCGGCCTTGGCCTCGAACGCACCCCGCAGATCGGCCATCGCCACCAGCAAGCCTTCGATGCCGAACCAGGCCGCCACGCGCAGCGCGGTCGGGTACACATCGTTCGTACTCTGCGACGCATTGACGTGGTCGTTCGGGTGGAGCTGGTCGTATGCACCCTTGTCGAAGCCCATGTGTTCGAGCGCGCGGTTCGCGATCACCTCGTTCGCATTCATGTTGGTGCTGGTGCCGGCGCCGCCCTGGATCACATCGACAACGAACTGCTCGTGCAATGCGCCACCGATCAGGTCGTCGCAGGCCCGCACGATGGCAGCGGCGCGCGCGGCGTCGATCACACCCAGCTCGGCGTTCGCCTGCGCGGCGGCCTTCTTCACGAAGGCCAGCGCGCGCACGAGTTCGGGCATCTGCGCCACGGTCTGGCCCGAGATCGGAAAGTTATCGACCGCGCGCGCGCTGTGCACGCCCCAGTACGCGGCGGCCGGGATCGCCATGTCGCCGAGGAAGTCGTGTTCGATGCGGTGCGAATCAGCAGTCATGTTGCGGTGCTTCCAGCGTGGTTGGGTGCCGGCGCGAACTGTAGAGCGGGCCTGCAGGCCGCGCCAATGCTGAATCTCCCGTCGGCCATGCAATCGGCGCATAACCGATCAGGGGCAACCCGAAGTGAATCGGGCGTCAGTGGGCGGCGGCCAGGAAGTCCCACAACGCCAGCGCACCGGGCTTGTTGTGGCGGGCCAGTTCCGGGCGCTCGCGGTAGATGCGGATGTCCATCGTCAGCTCGTGCGCGCCCACTGCGGCCGCGCGCACCAGGCGCTTCGACTTGAACTCCTTCTTGACCGAACTGGCCGGCAGAAACGCCAGGCCGTGGCCCTCGACCGCCATCGCCTTCAAGCCTTCGGCCATGTCGGTCTCGTAGATCGGCTCCAGGTGCAGCGGCTCGGGCGACAACTTGGTGATGACCTCGACCAGCCGCCCCAGGTAGGCGCCCTCGGCATAGCTCAGGAAGGGCACGCCGCGCCCGCCGGCGCCGCCGAGGCGGAACAGAGGCTGGCCTGCCGCATCGGGCTTGGTGCAGGCGATCAGCGTCTCGACGCCGAGGCTCAGCATCTCGTAGCGCTCGGGGTTGAGCTGCAAGGGCTGCGACGGGTGGTGGTAGGCCATCAGCAGGTCGCAGCTGCCTTCGGTCAGGTGCATGACGGCGTCGTGCACGTTCAGCGCAATCAAGCGGCTTTTCAAGCCGTCGAAGCGCTTGCGCAGGTCCATCACCCAGTGCGGGAAGAAGGTGAACGCGAGTGAGTGCGGCACCGCGAACTCGATCATGTCGTGCCCGGCCGACTTGTGACCGCGCATCATGTTGCGCGCCGTCTGCAGTGAACCGAGCACCTCGAGCGCTTGCCCGTGCAGCGTCTCGCCGGCCGGTGTCAGCCGGGTCGGGTAGCTCGAACGGTCGACCAGGTCGATGCCGGCCCAGGCTTCGAGCGACTGGATGCGCCGTGAGAACGCCGGCTGCGTGACATGCCGCAACTGCGCCGAGCGCGAGAAACTGCGCGTCTCGGCCAGGCTCACGAAGTCTTCAAGCCACTTGGTTTCCATCGGCTGGCAGTGTATCGGCGCGCACCCATCGGAGCGCGTCCAGAGTGCGGGGCCAGCACCAGCCGAGCAGGCGCAAAAAACCCCGCCGCAGCGGGGTTCGGGTGACGGGCGGTTGCGCCGATCAGGCCGCAGCGCGCTCTTGCTTGCGGCGGCGAGCCATGTAGCCGACCACGCCGAGGCCGGCCAGCATCAGCGCGTAGGTCTCGGGCTCGGGCACCGGGTTCAGCACCGTGCCGCTGATCGTGAACACGCCGTTCAGGCTGTCGTTGTACGGCGTCCACTCGGCCGTGGGGTTGGCGCGCGGCACATAGGTGAACTTGTAGTCACCAGCCGACAAGCCAGTGAACGTGGCACCTTGCCAGTGGTTGGCCGGGCCGCAAGCCGAGCACAGGGTGGACAACCAGATCGCGTCCGAGCCGACCAGCGGGCCGCTGACGTTCAACGGCGTGGAGACGAAGAAGTTCGTGGTGCCGTCGATCAGACCGGCCGGCTTGGCGCTGACGAGCAGGTTGTACGCCACCGTCGTCGACGCGAAGGTGTTGCCGTTCACGCCGACGAGGTTCAGGCTGCCCTCGTTGGTCATCACGCCGTGGTTGTAGGTGCCCAGCCAGACGGTGGCTGCGTTGGCACCAGCGTTCTCATAGCCGATGGAAAACGCGTGCGCGTTGGCGTTGCCCGTGGCGCCGAGCAGGGCAGCCGCGCCGATCAGGGCAGCGAGCGTGGTCTTCTTGAAATGCGAGACGTTCATAGCAGGTCCTCTCCGAAGGTTGATAGATCGTTGGCGATCACCTGCCGGCTCTACCGACCTGCGCCGCCGCGCGAAAAGCATGGGCCTTGACAACCGGTGCTTCCCGGCCTGTCACGGACCGCTCCGAAGCGGAGTCACTCGTGACAGATGTCATGATCCTACCCACGCGGGGGTCAGGAATCCTCCCCTACTTCGGGGGTCGATTTCGAAACTAGGGGGCAAGGTCGACCTTACGTATTAACCCTCAGCTTCCGCTTCTGCCGTGCTTTGCTGCAGGCGCCACATGTCCGCATAGCGCCCGTTCAAGGCCAGCAATTCGGCGTGAGTGCCGCGTTCGAGAATGCGGCCGAGTTCCATCACCAGGATCTGGTGCGCATCGACCACCGTGGACAGCCGGTGCGCGATCACCAGCGCCGTCTTGTTGCGCGCCGCACTCTGCAGCTCGGCCTGAATGGCGCGCTCGTTCGCCGAGTCCAGTGCCGACGTGGCCTCGTCGAAAATCAGCACCGGCGGATTCTTCAGCAGCGTGCGGGCAATCGCCACACGCTGCTTCTCACCACCCGACAGCTTGAGGCCGCGTTCGCCCACCATCGTGTCGTAGCCCTTCGGCGTTGAGGTGATGAAAGCATGGATGTGCGCCGCCTTCGCCGCACCTTCCACCTCCACGCGGCCGGCACCGGTGCGGCCGTAGGCAATGTTGTATTCGACCGTGTCGTTGAAGAGCACCGTGTCCTGCGGGACGATGCCGATGGCCTGGCGCAGGCTGAGTTGCGTGATGGCGCGAATGTCTTGCCCGTCGATGCTGATGCGGCCGGCGTTCACGTCATAGAAGCGAAACATCAAGCGCGCGAGCGTGCTCTTGCCCGAGCCCGAAGGGCCGACTACCGCCACCGTCTTGCCGGCCGGAATCTCGAAACTGATGTCGTGAAGAATCGTTCGGTCGGGGTCGTAGCCGAAGCGCACGTGATCGAAACGAACGGCGCCACCGGAGTGCACCAGCGGCTTCGCACTCGGTGCGTCGGCGATCTCGCGGTTCTCGCCGAGCAGCGCGAACATCTTCTCCATGTCGATCATCGACTGCTTGATTTCGCGGTAGATCACACCGAGAAAGTTGAGCGGAATGTAGAGCTGGATCATCAGCGCGTTCACCAGCACCAGGTCGCCCAGCGTCATCGATCCGTTGACCACGCCGAGCGTCGCGCGCCAGACCAGCAGCGTCACGGCGGTGGCGATGATCAGGCTCTGCCCGAGGTTGAGCACCGACAGCGAGGTCTGCGACTTGATCGACGCGCGCTCCAGGCGGCGCAGGTTCTCGTCGTAGCGGCTCTGTTTGAAGCGTTCGTTGCTGAAGTACTTGACGGTCTCGTAGTTGATGAGCGCGTCGACCGCGCGCGTGTTGGCCTTGCTGTCCTGCTCGTTCATGGCGCGGCGGAAGTGCGTGCGCCACTCGGTCACAGTCACGGTGAATGCGATGTAAAGCACCAGCGCGCCGAAGGTGATCGCCGCGAACCAGCCGTCGAACTTGGCCGAGAGCAGGCTGATGACGAGCGTGATCTCGACCAGCGTCGGCAGGATGTTGTAGATCGTGTAGTTGAGCAGCGACTGGATCGAACGCGAGCCGCGCTCCATGTCGCGCGAGACGCCGCCGGTTTGCCGCTCCAGGTGGAAGCGCAGGCTCAAGGCCAGCAGGTGCTCGAACGCTTCGAGCGACACGCGCCGCGCAATGCGCGCGGCCACCGGGTAGAACAGGAACTCGCGCAGCTCGGTGAAGAGCGTGATCGACAGGCGCAACGCGCCGTACGCGAACAGCAGCGCCACCGGCACCGCCAGCACCGCACGCGGGTCACCGGCCTTCAGGTCGAGCGCATCGACGAGTTGCTTGAGCACGAGCGGCACGCCGATGTTGGCGAGCTTGGCCGCCACGAGAAACGCCAGCGCCACGCCGACGCGCCAGCGCCATTGCCACACGTACGGCAAGAGCTTGCGCAGCGTGGCCCAGTCGGAGCGGGGCGCTGCCGGTGTGGTGGTGGCAACAGGTGGGAGGTCGAGCGTGGCAGGTCGCATCAAGGAGGGGATCAGGAAACAGGGAGTGCGCTGGTGGAGCGCGGGGGTGGCGCAAGGGCGGCGCAAGGGCTGCACAAGCACAATGCGGCGAGCAACCACCGCGGGTGACGCAATATGCACGAGATTTCAAATGACGGCCGCAGCGGCGACGCGGGCGCTACCATCGCCCCGCTGCACCTGCCCGATGACCGCCAGCTCGTGATGCGCACCATGCCGATGCCGGCCGATGCCAACGGCAATGGCGACATCTTCGGCGGCTGGATCATGGCGCAGGTCGACCTGGCCGGCGCCGTGCTGCCGGCGCGCATTGCCAAGGGCCGCATCGTGACCGTGGCGGTGAACCAGTTCATCTTCAAGCAGCCGGTGTCGATCGGCGACTTGCTGAGCTTCTACGCCAAGGTCGAGCGCATCGGCAAGACCTCGGTCACCGTGAACGTCGAGGTCTACGCCGAGCGCGACCCGAGCAACCTGCATGTCGTGAAGGTCACCGAGGCGAACCTCACCTATGTGGCCATCGACCGCGAAGGCCGGCCGCGGGCCATTCCCTCGGCTGTGGCCTGACCGGCGGGGCGTCAGTCGACGAAGAAGTCGAGCACGAACTCGGTCGTGCCGGGCGTGACGCTGTATCGCTCCAGATCGGTCACACCATGTTGCGCGAGCAGCAGGTCGTCGAGGTAGAAGTTGCCGGTGTTCAACTTCGCGTCGCTGGTCAAGATCAGGTGCGCAGCGTCCGACAGGATCTCGGGTGTGCGGCAGCGCGCAATGTCGACACCGGGAATCATCTGCAACGCGGCGGTGGCGATGGCCGTGCGCGGCCACAGGCTGTTCACCGCGATGCCGAGCGGGCGGAACTCGCCCGCATGGCCGAGCGTGCACTCGCTCATGCCGTACTTGGCCATGGTGTAGGCCGTGTGCGGGGCGAACCAGTGTTCGCGCATCGAGAGCGGCGGCGACATGTTCAGCACATGCGGGTTGCGCCCGGCCTGGGCACTCTTCGCGAGGTGCGGCAGGCAGGCCTGCGTGCACAGGTAGGTGCCGCGCACGTTCACGCCGAACATCAGGTCGAAACGCTTCATCGGCGTGGCAGTCGTCGGCGTGAGGCTGATCGCGCTCGCGTTGTTCACCAGGATGTCGATGCCGCCGAAGCGCGCCACGGCTTGCTCGATGGCCGCGAGCACGCTGGCCTCGTCGCGGATGTCGGTCTGCACCGCCAGCGCCTGGCCGCCGGCCGCTTCGATCTCGGCGGCCGCTGAGTGGATGGTGCCGGGCAGCTTCGGGTTCGCATCCGTCGTCTTCGCGGCGACCACGATGTTCGCGCCGTCGCGCGCCGCGCGCTTCGCGATGGCCAGGCCGATGCCGCGCGAGGCGCCGGTGATGAAGAGCGTCTTGCCTTGCAGGGTGGTCATCGTTTTGTCTCCATCGGAAGAATGCGTTCGGCAACGAAGCGCGCCAGTGTTTCGCCGCAAGCGCGGTACACCGGCTCGCCGGGGTGAAACCCGTCGGCGGCCATTGCGGCCGGCGCGAGCTGCAACGCCACGGGCACGTGGAACACGCACGCGCGCGTGGCCGCCCAGCGCGCCAGCGCGTCGTCGTGGCGGCGCGCATCGTCACCCATCACGCGGCGCAGCGGCTGGGGCAGCAGCGGGAACTGGTTGATCGGTGGCAGCGCCGCGAACACCACCTGCCGCGCGGCGCCGGTGTCCAACAGCCAGGCGACCAGGGCTTCGCGCTGCGCCACCGCGCGCCGTGGGGTAACGAGCTCGATCACATCGTTCACACCGCTGAGCACGATGGCCACGTCGGCCGCCGGCGGGGGCTCGGCGTGCAGCATGTCGGCCACCTGTTGCGTGGTCAGGCCGGAGCGCGCGCGCAGGCGCCAGCGCAGCGGGCGGTTGCTGCGGCGGTACAGCGTGCGTGTGAAATGGCCTGCGAACGCGTGGTCTTGATGGGCCACGCCCACGCCGGCTGCCGACGAGTCACCGGCGATCAGCACACGCAGTGCCGCCGGGCCCTGGCCCATGCTGCCCTCACGCGGGCCAGCGGCCTCCGGCAGCGCAGGCGCGCGCTTGCGTGTGCCGACGGCCTGCGCCATCAATATCGGCCAGAGCACGAGCTTGTGGGCGAGCGACATGGCGGGAGTGGCAGCGGTGCCGGCGCGATCAGAACTGGCTGAAGTCGGGCTTGCGCTTCTGGAAGAAGGCGCTGAACGCTTCTTGCGCTTCGGGGCTGCGCAGGCGGGTGCCGAACACCTCGTTCTCGGCGGCGATGGCCTTGTGGATGTCGTCGGTGAGCGGCCGGCGGATGAGCCGCTTCGCGTCACGCACCGCCCCCGGCGGCAGCGCGTTGAAGCGCTCGGCGACGCGACGCGCGTGCGGTGCCACTTCACCAGCCGGCAGCACTGCGTTGGCAATGCCGCACTCGACCGCATCGGCGCCGGTGAAGGGTTCGCCGAGCAGCAGCTTCTCGGAGGCGCGCGCATTGCCCATCAGGCGCGGCACGATCAGGCTGGAGGCGAATTCGGGCACCAGGCCCAGGCTCACGAACGGCATCGCCAGACGGGCTTCGTCTGAGACGTAGACGAAGTCGCAGTGCAGCAGCATCGTCGTGCCGATGCCGATGGCTGCGCCTGTGACGGCCGCCACCACCGGCTTGTCGCAGGCGATCAGCGCGCGCATGAACACCAGCGCCGGGGACTCAGCGCCGGCCGGGCGCTGCATGAAGTCTTCGATGTCGTTGCCCGACGTGAAGATGCCGGGCTGGCCGGTGATGAGCACCGCGCGCACGCTGGGGTCGTCGGTCGCTTTGATCAGCGCTTCGGCCATCGCGAAGTACATCACGCCGGTGATCGCGTTCTTCTTCTCGGGCCGGGCGATCTCGATGGTGGCCACGCCGTTCAGGGTGGCGGTCTTGATGGTCATGGGGTGCTCCGTTGCATTGAGGGGGTCACGTTGAATGGGTCACTTTGAATGACTCAGGCCTGCAGCGCTCTCCAGTGGTTGGCCAGGTGCATCAGGTGCGCACGCGCGTAGGCCGGCTTGTCGAGTGAACCATACGCGAAGTGCGGCGCGAGCGTGCCGGTGTGGCGCTCGAACGCCTGCAGCGCTGCGATGGCGTGGTCTACCGCCGGGGCGAGCGGCTGGCCTTGCGCGATGGCGGGCGCGCCGGGGATGGGCTCATCGAGGTTGTGCGTCATCAGGCCGCGTGCGTTGAAGAGCGCGAAGGCATACGAGCCGAGCGTGGCCTGGAACCACGCGGGTTTGGGCTGCGGGAACGCAGTCATCGAGAACTCGATGCTTTGCGCCACGTGGTGCAGCACGTGCGCCAAGTCCCACGCGCCGGTCATGCGCGCGGGCTCCGCCTTGAGCTGATCGAGCGTGCGCAGCGCCGCATCCGTCGACGCGAATCGCGCCTCGCGCAGGGCGGCGGGGTGCACCACGCTCACGACCACCGGCGCCGCCAGCGTGGCCACGGCAATGCCAGCGCCGAGCTGGCGCAGCGAGCGGCGGCGCTCGGCGTTCACGCCGTCAAACCCGCTCGAAGATGCCGGCCGCGCCCTGGCCCGTGCCCACGCACATCGTCACCATGCCGTACTTCAGCTTGTGGCGGCGCAGCGCGTGAATCACGGTCGCGGCGCGGATGGCACCGGTCGCGCCGAGCGGGTGGCCGAGCGCGATCGCGCCGCCCATCGGGTTGACCTTGCTGCGGTCGAGGTCGAGCGTGTTCAGCACCGCCAGCGCCTGCGCGGCGAAGGCTTCGTTCAGCTCGATCCAGTCCATGTCGCTGCTCTTCAGGCCGGCGTAGCCGAGCGCAGCCGGGATGGCCTCGATCGGGCCGATGCCCATGATCTCGGGCGGCACGCCACGGCTCGCGAAGCTGACGAAGCGCGCCAGCGGCGTGAGGCCGTGTTCCTTCACAGCGCGCTCACTGGCGAGGATGAGTGCACCGGCGCCGTCGCTCGTCTGCGAGCTGTTGCCGGCCGTAACCGAACCCTTGGCAGCGAACACCGGCTTCAACTTCGCCAGGCCTTCGAGCGACGTGTCGGCGCGCGGGCCTTCGTCGAGCGTCACGGTGCGGGTCTTGATGCCCGGGTCGCCTGTCAGCAGGTTCGGGAAGCGGTCGATCACGTCGACCGCCGTCATCTCATCCGCGAACTCGCCGGCCTGCTGCGCCTTGAGCGCACGCAGGTGCGACTGCAGCGCGAACTCGTCTTGCGCTTCGCGCGAGACCTTCCACTGCTTCGCCACGTTCTCGGCGGTGATGCCCATGCCGTAGGCGATGCCGATGTTCTCGTCGCGCTCGAACACCTTCGGGTTGAACGAGGGCTTGTTGCCGCCCATCGGCACCAGGCTCATCGATTCGGCGCCGCCGGCAATCATCACGTCGGCCTCGCCGACGCGGATGCGGTCAGCCGCCATCTGGATGGCCGACAGGCCCGACGCGCAGAAGCGGTTCACGGTGATGCCGCCCACCGAGTTCGGCAGGCCGGCCAGCGCGACTGCGATGCGCGCCATGTTCATGCCCTGCTCGCCCTCGGGGAAGGAGCAGCCGATCACCGCGTCTTGAATCGCCTTCGGGTCGAGCGTGGGCACCTGCCGCAGCGCGCTCTGGATGGCCAGCACCAGCAAGTCATCGGATCGGGTGTTCTTGAAGTAGCCGCGCCCCGACTTGCCGATGGGCGTGCGGGTGGCGGCAACGATGTAGGCGTCTTGAACTTGCTTGCTCATGGTCTGCTCCTTTGAATCGGCTCCCTCCCCGCTGGGGGAGGGCTGGGGTGGGGGCGAGGCGCTGTGCAAGAGCCTCGTGAATGCGGCTCAAAACGCCGGCCGTATTCGACAGTGTTTCATTGGCCCAGAAACGCAAGACAACATAGCCCTGCGCGACCAGCCACGTGTCGCGCTCAGTGTCGTATTTCGCCTGGTCGAGATGCTGCGATCCATCGAACTCGATCGCCATCTTCGGATCGAGGCACGCGAAGTCGAGCACATAAGGACCGAGCGGGTGCTGGCGGCGGAATTTGACGCCCAGTTGCTCGGCGCGAAGG
>JANNBF010000086.1:0-8141 GCA_031385155.1 Rhizobacter sp. | reverse complement strand
CGCAGAAGTCGCTGTTCACCGTTCTCCAACTGCCGATTCCGACACCTGCCGCACTCTCCCAGCCCGTTTTGTAGTCTGCGCTTTTGACCCTCGGTCCAAGCGAATCAAGGACTTACGTGCCGTAAGTGTCGAACTCGGGTGACCGCGGCGGTTCGAGAGCACGTGTTGACCGTGGAGACCAGCGGTCGTCCAAGGGCCCGACAGATCGCGCTGCACGTGCATTCGGCGCTACCGGCTTCTGAGCGCCCATCCGCTTCTCTCCCTGATTGGCAAGATGCGAGCGACAGGCTTGAGGTCGTGAATGACCGCACGTCCGATCTTGTCGACCTACCGCAAGCGCTGCGACGGAGACGACCGTCCCATCCTGGCGGCTCGCCACGCGCTCTACGCCCAAGCCAGGCAGCGCAACCCGGCACGCTGGTCCGGCAATACACGCGACTGGTCGCACATCGGTGCGGTCACCCTCAACCCAGAGCGCGACTCGGTGGTCAACATGGCTGCCGGCGCTCAAGATACTCAGCGAAAAGCTGCGTGACTCAGGCGACAACTACATTGACGCGCGCCGCCCCCCCCCCCCGCCTCTGGTTCCCGAACAGTCTCGCGATTCGGCTTTTCGCTCCCGCCAAGCCCCGGTAAAACACCGTGCCGAATCGTCCTTGCGGCGAGCTATTCCGCCCCGATCCGAGTGGCCAGAAACCGGTCGTACTCGTCGCAAAAATCCCGCCGCACCTCGAAGTACGGCAACGCGCCCGTCTGAAACACCGTGAACTGCCAATTCGGCCGGCCCTCGACGATCACCTTGCCTCGGTAGTCGGTGAAGTCGCCGCGCACGCCGTGTGACATCCAGACCGGCATTTGAAGGCGCTCGTAGACCGAGTGGATGTCGGCGCTGAACAGGTTCGCCGCCAGAAAGTGCAGCGGGGCGTGCTCGGCGCCGGGGGCTCTTGTTGTCAGCACGTCATAGGCCCAGAGTGGCTCGTCGATGCGCTTCGATCCCCAGGTGCGATGCAAGAAGTAGCGGATCACGCCGGGCTTCGTCAGCAGGCGGAAGAGCGCGCCGCCCCAACCCGCACCCGGCCCGCGCAGGGCCTTGTACAGCCACGGAATGCCGCGCGTGCTGCCGGGGGCACCCCGCCACGGCCGCAGGCCCATGAAGCCGGTGGGGCTGACGAGCGCCACGCTGCGGTACTCGCCCGGCGCTTCTGCGGCGGCACGCGCCAGGTACTCGCTCGACAGCGACAGCGCCAGCGCGTCGATCGGTGCCGGGCCGCAGCGCGCGCGAATCTGCGCGGTGACGGCGTGAACGGCGTCGGTCATCAGGCGGGGCGTGTAGTTGCGGTCGCTGCGGTCAGAGAAGCCGTAGCCCGGCAGATCGACCGAGAAGACGGTGTGGGTCGCACGGTAGTGCTCGTGCAGCGGCCGCATCTCGGCGGCTGAAGCCGATGCGTTGATGCTGTGGATCAGCAGCAGCGGCGGCCCCTGGCCTGCAACATAGGTGCTCAAGCGGCCGGCCGGGCTCTCGAACTCGATGCGCTCGCCGCTGACGGCTGCGGGCAGCTCGAGCGTCATGCGCGGCGTGCGGCGGGCCGCGGTGGTGGCGAGATGCGGTGCGCCCTGCGGGCTGAAGGTTCGAGCGGTGTGGTCATGCCGTCAATGATGCACGCAGTCATTCGCGGTGGTTTCCGGCCCGCAGCGAACGTGGCCCGGGCGGCTCCCCCTAATTTGAGTTGCAGCGGCGGCGCCGTGCGTGGTCAATATGTCGCCTCCAAATTCGCGGTGGGAGGCCAAGGTGGAAAACGAACATCCGGTTGCAACCCGTGTGCGGGTGCCAGCAAAGCCGGCGCTGCAGCTCTGGATGTGCGGCGCAAAGCCCGCGCTCGCGCAGCGCCTGCGGCACGTGCTCGGCTCGTTGGGCGGCTGCCAGGTCAGCCCGTTCACCGCGCCTGATGTGCAAGGCGATGCGCCGGCCATCGTCGTCTGCCTGGTCGACGCGGCGTCGCTCGTTGACTGCTGCCACCTCGCGCAGTCACTCCACATGGCCTGGCCCGGCGTGCCGGTGCTGGCGTTCACCGAACAGGTGCCGTACGACGGGCTGATGCAACTCGTGGCCTGCGGTGCGTTCGACTTCGCCGAGCTCTCGGCCTGTGACGCGGAACTGGCGCTGCGGGTGCGCCGCGCGCTGGGCCTGCTCGATGCGCACGGCATCGAGCCTGCGGCCGGCGCCGGTGGTGATGCCTGCCCGGTGATCGCCGCGCTCAACACGCGCCTGATCGGCCGCACGCCCGCGTTCATGAAGCTGCTGCGGCGCGTCGCGGCGATGGCGTCGTCGGATGCCAGCGTGTTGCTGACCGGCGAAACCGGCACCGGCAAGGAGGTCTGTGCCCAGGCCATCCACTACGCGTCGCGCCGCGCGCGCGGCCCGTGGGTTGCGATCAACTGCGCCGCCATTCCGCCCGAGCTGGTCGAAGACGAACTGTTCGGCCACGTTCGCGGCGCCTACACCCACGCGATCGGTTCGCGCCACGGGCTAGTGCGCGAGGCCGAGGGCGGCACTTTGTTCCTGGACGAGATCGATTCGATGCCGCTGGCCGCGCAGGCCAAGTTGCTGCGCTTCCTGCAGGACAAGCAATACCGCGTCGTCGGCGCCAGCGCGCTGCACACGGCCGATGTGCGCGTGGTCGCGGCGAGCAACCGCGACCTGCGGCTCGCGGCCACGAACCACAGCTTCCGCCAGGACCTGTTCTTCCGCCTCAACGTGCTGGGCCTCACGCTGCCGCCACTGCGCGAGCGGCGCGAAGACATCGCGATGCTGGCGCTGCACTTCCTCGTGCAGGCCAACCGCGAAGCCGGGCGCCACCTGGTCGGCCTCACGCCGGCCGCACTGCGCGCGCTGCAGGCCCACGACTGGCCGGGCAACGTGCGGGAACTCAAGCATGCGCTGCAACGCGCGGTGCTGACGGCGCAGGGCTGCACCGTGCAGGCCGAAGACATCGAGCTCGACGGCGCCGCGCCGGTGGCCGATGCGCCGGTGTCGTTCCGCGATGCCAAGGCGCAGGCGGTCGAGTCGTTCGAGCGCAGCTACCTCGAACAGCTGCTGGTGCAGACCGGCGGCAACATCAGCCACGCCGCGCGCGCCGCGCAGAAGAACCGGCGCGCGTTCTTCGAGCTGCTGCGCCGGCATTCGATCGATGCCGAGCGTTACCGTGTCGCGCACTGAAGGCTTGGCCGAGGGCTTCCACTAGGACATTCCGGTCCAGCGGGTGGGCGTTGATTCGCCCGGGGTCTTGCACCTCTGAGCAGCGCTGCCTGCCAGGCCGCGAAGGGTGGCGGCGAATGTCCACCCACCCCTGCGGCGCGCGGCCCTCACCTCAATCAAATCAAGCACTTGCGGAGCGCGGCCGAGCAGGCGCACGCGGGTACGCACCTTGCGCTCATCAAGCGCAGAAGCGCAGCAGCGTGGAAGGTCGTGGATGGACGCCTCCGATGCCCGGTATCCAGCAGTGCAGAAACTGACGGCGTACTGGCTGGCGCACGGGCACGCCTCCGACACGCTGGAGGGCATCTGCCAATGGTGGCTGGGCGATGCGTCGGTCACGGCGGCGCAGGTGGAGCAGGCGCTGCAGTGGTTGGTGGAACGTGGCGTGGTCGCGGCCCAGCGGGCGGCCGATGGGCGCGTGCGTTACCGGCTCACCCGCGAGGTGACGGGAACGGGTTCGTGATCGAAATCGGGTTCGTGCTGAGCGCGTGCGGCGCGCGGTGCGGTGTCAGCAAAGAGCAGTCAACAGCAGGAGGCAGGCATGCCAGTCGCAGTCAGCTACCCCGGGGTCTATGTGCAGGAAATTCCCAGCGGCGTGCGCACCATCGTCGGTGTCGGCACGTCGGTCGGCATGTTCATCGGCCGGGCCAAGACCGGCCGCATGAACACGCCGGTGCAGTGCGTGAGCTACGAAGACTTCGTGCGCGCCTTCAGCGTCGTCGATGCGGGCGGCGACCTGGCGCGCGCGGTGAAGCTGTTCTTCACCAACGGCGGCACGCAGTGCTACGTGATGCGCATTGCCAAGGCCGCCGCGGCGTCGTTCGTGATGCTGCGCAACGACAGCAACACCGCCACGGTGCTGCGGGTCGAGGCCAAGTCGGCGGGCCTGTTCGGTGACGACATTCGCCTTGCGGTGTCCTACAACACGCAGTTGCCCGAGGCGACCTTCAACCTCGAGGTGTTCCGCTGGAGCAAGGCCTCGACCGGCGCGCTGCAGCGCACCGGCATCGAGAACTACGTGGCCTTGTCGATGGACCCGGCGCACCCGCGCTACGCGCCCGATATCGTGACCCGCGCGTCGCAGCTCGTGAACCTGATCGACCAGGCGGTGGCGCCTGCGGCGGCGGGCTTATCGCAGTCGGGCTTCGCGGTGTCGGCGCGCACCGATGCGATCTTTCGGGCGCAGTGGCTGGCGCTGATCGGCTCCACGACCACGACGAACCGGTTTCGCATCAGCGTGGATGGCAATGCCTCGGTCGAGGTCGACCTGTCGACGCTCGACTTCGCGGCACCGGCCAGCGCCACGAACCCGAACCCGCTCAACACCGGGCCCACCGCGCGTCTGAACCTGGCCACGCGCATCCAGCAGGCGATCAACGGTGCACTGCCGGCCGGCGCAAGCGTCACGGTCACGCTCGAGGTCGGGCCGGCCGGGCAGGCCGCGCAAGACAACTTCGCGACCGTGCAGCTGCGCATCGCCTCAGTCAATGGCGACGTGTTGATCGACCCGGCCGCCAACCAGGACTGCGCCGTGCTCTTGATGCTGGGCACCGCGCAGGGCGGGCGCGAGTTGTCGCGCTTCGCCGGCTCGCGCCCCGCGCCGACCGGCTTCGTCACTTCTGCAGCCGATGTGCTGGCGTTCGCCGCGCTGCCGCAGGCTGGCGCCGGCAGCTTCGACACGCTCACCATCAGCGGCTTCGACATCGACCTCTCTGGCGTGGGCTCCCACGCCATCGCCACGCTGACCGACCCGCCGATCTTCAGCCCCGCGATGTACCAGGACGCCAGCGCCACCGACCAGAACAACGGCCGCGACGGCGTGCGCGAGAAGCTCGGCATCATGGCCGACGCCATCAACGACCGGCGTCTCGCCGACAGCGACTTCCAGTTCAGCGCCGAGGTCTGGGGCGACCGCCTCGCGATCACTCCGACCAATGGTGTGGACAACACGCGCCCCGTGGTCGGCACCGCGCTGCTCGGCGTGGCGGGGCCGGTGCTGTCGGCTGCGGCGTCGAACAACGTGCGCTACATGGCGCTCGGGATCACGGGCCTCGGGCCGTTCCAGGGCCTCGGCGCACCCGGCTTCGACGGCAACGCGCCCGACGCTGCCGACTACGAGAACGCCTACGACATCATCGACCGCGAAGTCGACCTCTACAACCTGCTCGTGCTGCCCAAGGACCGCAGCCACAGCGATGCCTTCACGCGCAAGCTCTGGGGCCCGGCCTCGGTGCGCTGTCTGAAGCGGCGCGCGTTCCTCATCATCGACCCGCCCGACGACTGGACCAGCTCGCAAACCGCCACCAGCGCGAGCCTGGGCGTGAACACCTTGCGCATCGGCCTGGTGAAGGACTACTCGGCGGTGTTCTTCCCCCGCCTCAAGATCGACGAAGGCGGGAAAGACGTGTTCGTCGGCCCGAGCGGCGCGATTGCCGGGCTGATGGCCCGCATCGACGGCACGCGCGGCGTCTGGAAGGCACCCGCCGGCACCGAGGCCGACCTGCGCGGCGTCACCGGCGTGGAATACCGGTTCTCTGACGGCGAGAACGGCGTGATGAACCCCAAGGCGGTCAACACCATCCGCGTGTTCCCGAACGGCATCGTCAACTGGGGCGCGCGCACGATGGACGGCGACGACGCCTTCGGCTCCGAATACAAGTACATCCCGATCCGGCGCCTGTCGCTCTACATCGAAGAGAGCCTCTACCGCGGCCTGAAGTGGGTGGTGTTCGAGCCGAACGACGAGCCGCTGTGGGCGCAGATCCGGCTGAACGTGGGTGCGTTCATGAACAACCTGTTCCGCCAGGGCGCGTTCCAGGGCCAAGCCCCGAACGACGCGTACTTCGTCAAGTGCGACGCAAGCACCACCACGCAGAACGACCGCAACCTCGGCATCGTCAACATCGTCATCGGCTTCGCGCCGCTCAAGCCGGCCGAGTTCGTGGTGCTGACGCTGCAGCAGATGGCCGGGCAGATCCAGACCTGACCTGACCTGGCTTGACCTGACCTGCCCACACCTTCTCGACGCGACTTCAACGGAGCTTTTCACATGGCCCAGTTCCCCGTCAACACGCACCGCTTCGACCCCTACAAGAACATGCGCTTCAAGGTCAAGTGGGACGGCAAGTACGTTGCCGGTGTCTCCAAGGTATCGGCGCTCAAGCGCAGCACCGAGGTCGTGTCGCACCGCGAAGGCGGCGACCCGAGCACGTCGCGGCATTCGCCGTCGACATGGAAGTTCGAGCCCATCACGCTGGAGCGCGGTGTGACCCACGACCCCGAGTTCGAGGACTGGGCGCACAAGGTCTATTCGGTCGAAGGCGGCGCCGTCTTCACACTGAAGAACTTCCGCAAGGACATCATCATCGAGCTCTACAACGAGGCGGGGCAGGTTGCGAAGGCCTACAAGGTCTTCCGCTGCTGGGTCTCGGAATACCAGGCGCTGCCCGAGCTCGATGCCAACGGCCACGCGGTGGCGTTCGAGCACATCGTGATCCAGAACGAAGGCTGGATCCGCGACGTCGACGTGGCCGAGCCAACCGAAGCCTGAGCCCGATGGCGCACGCCACCGCCCCGGAGCGCGTGCCGCTTCGCCATGTCGCGGCGCAGCCCGTGTTCGCGCGGCTGCGCGAGTTGCGCGGCAGCGACGAGCTGGCCCTGCAGGGCGTGGACACGCGCTCGGCGGTGCAGTTGCTGGACCGCTTGCTCGCCCCCCCGTTGGATGCACGCACTCTTGCCCCCTCGCCCCCTTGGGGAGAGGGTTGGGGTGAGGGGCGGCCTCGCCAGTGCGCCGCTGCAGACCTGAGCGCCAGCGACCGCGACGCGCTGCTCGCCGCGCTGCACCGCGCAACATGGGGGGACCGCATCACGTCCTCGATCCGTTGCCCAGCCTGCGAGCAGATGGTCGACCTGAGCTTCGAGTTGTCGGCGCTTCAGCGGCAACTGCAGCCGCCCCCGGCGACTGTTCACGTCGAAGGCCTGCGCGCCCTGCGCAGCGCGCAGGGCGAGTCCTTCGCGCTACCCGATGCGCAGGCCGAAGAAGAGGCCGCAACCCTCGGCCTGCACGCCGGGCTGGCGCGCTTGCAAGCGTCGATCACGGGCGCCGACTCGCCCGATATGGCCCAGCTCGGCACGACGCTGGAAGCGCTCGCACCGCTGCTCGACGTGGAGCTCGACGCGGCCTGCGCCGAGTGCGGCGCGAGCCAGCTGGTGCGCTTCGACATCCAGTCGTTCACGCTGCAGCGGCTGCTCGACGAGCGGGAACGGGTGCTCGGCGAAGTTCACGCCCTGGCAAGCGGCTACGGCTGGTCGCTCGACGAGATCGTGTCGCTGCCACGGAGCCTGCGGCGCGCACTCGCGGCGCGGCTCACGGCAGCGCCGCCCGCATTCGGATGACGCTCGCGATGAACTACCTCGAACGCCTGTTGCGACGCGCGCTCGCGGTGCCCGGTGCCGCTGCGCAAGACGTGTTCGATCCGTTCGATCAGGTCGCGCCCTGGGCCGACGAGCCGACCGAGGGTGAACGCGCATCGCCCGTGCTGCCGGCGCCGCCGCAGGGCGACCTGCGCGAACCGGCGGCTGCAGGTGACGTGCCCGTCGTGGCTGCGGCCGGGCACCCACCGCCGGGGCCGGCCGACCGTGTTGCTGTGCCGCTCGCGCCCGCAGCAGCGCGCCCGCTTGCCGCCTTGCCGGTGCCGCGTGTCGCGGACCTGCCGGCATCTTCGGCAACCAGCCCGTCAGCGGCTTTGGTGACGGCGCAGTCGCAAACGTTGGCGCGCGCCGATGCTTTCATGCAGTCGCTCGGCGTCGTGCCGCCCGCAGGGCGCGAAGCGGGCGCCGTGCGCCCCACGCCTGCGCCGGCCCCGCCGGCGCAGCGCGAGCCGCC
>JANNBF010000076.1:0-20672 GCA_031385155.1 Rhizobacter sp. | reverse complement strand
CGTCACCGCCGGCGGCATCGACACGCACATCCACTTCATCTGCCCGCAGCAGATCGAAGAGGCGCTGATGAGCGGCGTGACGACGATGATGGGCGGCGGCACCGGCCCGGCCACCGGCACCTTCGCCACCACCTGCACGCCCGGGCCGTGGCACATCCACTCGATGCTAAGGCGGCGGAAAGTTTCCCGATGAACCTGGGCTTCCAGGGCAAGGGCAACGCCTCGTTGCCGCGCGCACTCGAAGAGCAAGTCGAAGCCGGCGCCTACGGCCTGAAGCTGCACGAAGACTGGGGCACCACGCCCGCGGCCATCGACAACTGCCTGAGCGTGGCCGATGCACACGACATTCAGGTGACGATCCACACCGACACGCTGAACGAATCCGGTTTCGTCGAAGACACCTTAGCCGCGTTCAAGGGCAGAACCATCGCGACCTTCCACACCGAGGGCGCGGGCGGCGGCCATGCGCCCGACATCATCAAGGCGGCGGGCCTGCCGAACGTGCTGCCGTCGAGCACGAACCCGACGATGCCGTACACGGTGAACACCATCGACGAGCACCTCGACATGCTGATGGTGTGCCACCACCTCGACGCATCGATTGCCGAAGACCTGGCCTTCGCCGAAAGCCGAATCCGGCGCGAGACCATCGCCGCCGAAGACATCCTCCACGACCTGGGCGTGTTCTCGATGATGTCGAGTGACAGCCAGGCGATGGGCCGCGTGGGCGAGGTCATCATTCGCACCTGGCAGGCGGCGCACAAGATGAAGGCGCAGCGCGGCAGCCTGCCGGAAGACAGCGCGCGCCATGACAACTTCCGCGTCAGGCGCTACATCGCCAAGTACACGATCAACCCGGCGATCACGCAGGGCATCGCGCACATCGTCGGCTCCATCGAGGTCGGCAAGCTGGCCGATCTGGTGGTGTGGAAGTCGGCGTTCTTCGGCGTCAAGCCGAGCCTCATCCTGAAGGGCGGCATGATCGCCGCCGCCGCGATGGGCGACCCGAACGCCAGCATACCGACGCCGCAGCCAGTGCACTACCGCCCGATGTTTGCAAGCTTCGGCGCCGCGATGAACGACACCTGCATCACGTTCGTCTCGAAGGCCGCGGTCGACCTCGGCGTGCCCGCGAAGCTGGGCCTGCGGCGGCGCGTGGAGGCGGTGAAGAACACGCGCACGATCGGCAAGAAGGACATGGTCCACAACAGCGGCACGCCGCACATCGAGGTCGATGCGCAAACGTATGAGGTTCGGGCGGATGGGGTGCTGCTGACCTGCGAGCCGGCGACCGAGTTGCCGATGGCGCAACGGTATTTCTTGTTCTGACGAGCCGGATGACCGCGCTGCGCGGGCTCGCGCTTCTGCTCTTGCTGCAAGCTGCCGGCGAGACCCTGGCACACAGCTTGGCCTTGCCCTTCCCCGGCCCGGTGATTGGCCTCGTGCTGCTGCTCGCGCTGCTGACGTTCGCACCGGTGCGCCAGCCGGTGGCCGCGTGTGCGACGCTGCTGCTGTCGCACCTGTCGCTGCTGTTCGTGCCGGTCGGCGTGGGCGTGATCACGCACCTGGCGCTGCTCTCGGCTTACGGTCTGCAATTGCTGCTGGTGATCGTGCTGTCCACATGGGTGGGCCTGGCCGTCACGGCGCTCGTGCTGCGCGGCCTGCTGCCCGCAGGGCGCACGCCGGATGCCACCACCGCCATCACCGCCATCACCGATGACTGACTTCGTGCAGCTCTGGGTCTACCTGGCGTCGACCCCGCTGTTCGGCCTGACGGCCACGGTCGTGACCTACGTGATCGCCGTGGCGGCCAGCGAGCGCACGGGCGCCGCGCCATGGGCCAACCCGGTGCTGTGGTCGGTCGTGTGCATCGGTGGGCTGCTCGTGATCACACGCACGCCCTACCCCACCTACTTCGCCGGTGCGCAGTTCGTGCATGTGCTGCTCGGGCCGGCGGTGGTGGCGCTGGCGTGGCCGCTGTGGCAGCGGCGTGCCGAAGTCCGCCGGCGCGGCACGGCGCTGCTGCTGGCCGGGCTGGCCGGCGGGCTCGTGGCCGGCGGCAGCGCGGTGGCGCTGGCGTGGGCGCTCGGCCTGCCTGCCGAGGTGGTGCGGTCGCTGGCATCGAAGTCGGTGACGGCACCGGTCGCGATGGGCATTGCAGAGCGCATCGGCGGTGTGCCGGCGCTGGCCGCCGTGTGCGCCGTGCTGACCGGGCTGGTCGGGGCGATGTCGGGCAAGTACATCTTCGATCTGCTGGGCATCGGCTCATGGCCCGTTCGGGGCTTCGCGCTCGGCACCACGGCCCACGGCATCGGTGCGGCCAGGGCATTGCAGGTGCACCCCGATGCCGGTGCCTATGCCGGCATCGCGCTCGGCCTGCAGGTGCTGCTCGCCTCGTTGCTGACGCCGCTGCTGTTCCGTTGGTGGGGGTGAGCCATCGGATCGCCCGTGCAACGGCTCTGGTAGCCTTTGCGGCATGAAGACCGTGAACAAAATCCTCCCCCTGGGCCAAGGCCTGAGCGCAGTGCTGCAAAAGCGCGCCGCCACCGTGGCGCTCGACTGGGACACGCGCCAGAAGAGCCGCTTCGAGGCCGTCGACTCGGAAGGCCACGCGATCGGCGTGTTCTTGCCGCGCGGCACCGCTGTGCGCGGCGGTGACGTGCTGGTGGCCGAGGATGGCTCGCTCGTGAAGGTCGTCGCCCGACCCCAGCCGGTGATGACGGTGCGCGCCGGCCACAGCTCGCCGCTGGCGCTGTTGCGTGCGGCCTACCACCTGGGCAACCGCCACGTGGCGCTCGAAGTGCATGCCGATCGCCTGCAGCTGGAGCCTGACCATGTGCTTGCCGACATGCTGCGGAACATGCACCTCGACGTCGTTGAACAGCTCGCGCCGTTCGAGCCCGAAGGCGGCGCTTATGCCAACGCGGCCGATGCGCACGACCACGGGCATGGCCACGCTGACTCGCACAAGCCCCCGAGCACGCACGCCCACGATCACGCCCCTGACCCCGCGCTGATGCGCAGCCCGGCCCCTCAGGCGCCCCGCAGCGGCGACCACGGCCACGACCACGGCGGCCACGTCCACGGCCCGAACTGCAAGCACGACCACTGATGCGTGACCGCGCCGGCGGCGGCGTGAGCGCAGCCGCGCTGTTGCAGCTGATGCAGCTCGCGTCGCCGGCACTGCCGGTGGGTGGTTTCAGCTACTCCGAAGGGCTGGAGGCCGCCGTCGAGGCGGGCCTGGCGACCACCGAAGCGAGCACCGGCACCTGGCTGCGCGACCAGTTGCACCTGAGTCTGGCGCGCAGCGACCTGCCGGTGTGCGCGCGCGCCTTCAAGGCCTGGCAGCGCGGCGATGCCGCCACGATCCAGGAACTCAACGACTGGGTCACCACCTCCCGCGAGACCCGCGAGTTGCGCCAGCAGACCCAGCAGATGGGCCGTTCGCTCAGCGAGTGGCTGAAGAACCGCGGCGTGGCCGACCACCGCGTGGCGGTGCTCAAGGCATTGCTCCCCGCGCCAACCTGGCCGGTGGCGTTTGCGCTGGCCGCTGCACAGAGCGGCGCGCCGCTGCGCGAGGCGCTGCTCACCTTCGCGTTCGGCTGGGCCGAGAACATGGTGCAGGCCGCGCTGAAGGCGGTGCCGCTCGGGCAGAGCGCGGGCCAGCGCATCCTCGCGTCGCTGATCGACGCGATCCCGACCGAGGTGGACCGCGCGATGCTGCTCGCCGACAGCGAACGGCAGGCCGCCACGCCGATGCTGGCGATCCTGTCGGCGCAGCACGAGGCGCAGTACTCGCGGCTGTTCCGGTCCTGACGCGGGTCAACCTTCCGGCCGTGGCGCGCCGGCCTGCGGGCCATGGCGGGCCATGGCGCGTCATGGCATGTGGGTTGCAATAATCGAGCGATGAACGCACTCCACACCATTGCCAACCGCACCCGCAAACTGCCACCGCTGCGCGTGGGCGTGGGCGGCCCGGTCGGCTCGGGCAAGACCACGCTGGTCGAGATGCTGTGCAAGGCAATGCGCGACACCTACGACCTCGTGGTCGTCACGAACGACATCTACACCAAGGAAGACCAGCGCCTGCTGACCGTCGCTGGCGCGCTCGACGCCGAACGCATCATGGGCGTGGAAACCGGCGGCTGCCCGCACACCGCGATCCGCGAAGACGCGTCGATCAACCTGGAGGCCGTCGACCGCATGCTCGAGAAGTTCCCGAACGCCGACATCGTGTTCATCGAAAGCGGCGGCGACAACCTCGCCGCCACCTTCAGCCCCGAACTCTCGGACCTGACGATCTACGTGATCGACGTGGCGGCCGGCGAGAAGATCCCGCGCAAGGGCGGGCCCGGCATCACGAAGAGCGACCTGTTCGTCATCAACAAGACCGACCTCGCGCCCTACGTCGGCGCCGATCTCGGCGTGATGGCCGCCGACACCACGCGCATGCGTACCGGCGCACATGGCCTGCGGCCGTTCGTGATGAGCAACCTCAAGACGCTGCAGGGTCTCGCCGACGTGGTCGCGTTCATCGAAACCCAGGGCATGCTCAAGGTGGGCCGTTGAACGCACAGCCTTCCACAGCGGCGCTGCGCCTGGGCTACGTGGCGCTCGTGCCCTTCGTGCTGGGCGCAGCGCTGGTGTGGGGCGTGCGGGCCGACGCGCATGCGCACGTCACGGCCGCGTTGTCGGCCTATGCCGCCGTGGTGCTGGCCTTCATCGGCGCCATCCACTGGGGCCTGGCGATGCGCGCGGCGCAGCCCGCACCGCGCCTGTTTGTGTGGGGCATCGCGCCGGCGCTGGTGGCCTGGGTGGCGGTGCTGATGCCGCCCGATGCCGGCCTGGTGATCCACGGCGTGATGCTCGTGATGTGCTACGCGGTGGACCGCAAGGTCTACCCCGCGCAAGGCGTGGCCGGCTGGCTCACGCTGCGCTTCCGCTTGAGCGTGGTGGCCAGCCTTTCCTGCTTTGTCGGCGCGGCCGGCAGCTGAAACCAGAACAACCACCTTCATGATCTCTTACCGCATCAGCGCCACCGAGCCGCACGCCCATCACTTCAGCGTCGTGCTCACCATCGCGAAGCCTGCGCCCGAGCAGCGCCTGAGCTTGCCGGTGTGGGTGCCGGGCAGCTACCTGGTGCGCGAGTTCGCGCGCCACCTGTCGGCCATGAGCGCCACGCAGGGCACGCGCGCGCTGCCGCTGCAGCAGCTCGACAAGGCGACCTGGCTCGCGCGCTGCACCGGGCGCGCAGCACTGGTCGTGCGCTACCGCGTGTATGCCTTCGACACCTCCGTGCGCGCGGCCTTTCTCGATGCGAACCGGGGCTTCTTCAACGGCACCAGCGTGTGCCTTCGCGTCGAGGGCAGCGAGGCGCTTGCGCACCGCATCGAGCTGAAGGCCATGCCAGCCGGCTGGCAGGTGGCCACCGCCATGCCGGCGCTCAAGGTCGACGCCGCCGGACGCGGTACCTACGAAGCCGCCGACTACGACGAGCTGGCCGACCACCCGGTCGAACTGGGCCGCTTCTGGCGCGGCCACTTCACGGCGCGCGGCGTGCCGCACGAGTACATCGTGGCCAACGCGCTGCCCGACTTCGACGGCGAGCGGCTGCTCACTGATGCCAAGCGCATCTGCGAAGCGCAGATCGCGTTCTGGCACGGGCCGGTGCAGCGCAACGCCCGCCGCGTCGGCACGGCGGCTGCAACCAAGCCGCCGTTCGAGCGCTACGTGTTCCTGCACAACCTCATCGAAGACGGCCACGGCGGGCTCGAACACCGGGCCAGCACCGCGCTGATCTCATCGAGACGCGACATGCCCGCGCGGCCTGCCGACCCGCGCTCGAAACCGGAGACCAGCGACGGCTATGCGAACGTGCTGGGCCTGATCAGCCACGAGTACTTCCACACCTGGAACGTGAAGCGGCTGCGCCCGGCCGAGTTCGCCCGCTACGACTACACGCAGGAGAACTACACCGAGCTGCTGTGGTTCTTCGAGGGCTTCACCTCGTACTACGACGACCTGTTCCTGCTGCGCGACAAGCTCATCGACCTGCCGCGCTACCTGAAGCTCGTGGCGCGCACCGCCAGCGGCGTGCTCGCCTCGCCCGGGCGCAAGCTGCAGAGCGTGGCGCAGGCCAGCTTCGACAGCTGGGTCAAGTACTACCGGGCCGACGAGAACACGCCCAACGCCACCATCAGCTACTACACCAAGGGCTCGCTGGTGGCGCTGGCCCTCGACCTGACCTTGCGCAGCGAAGGCCACGGCACGCTCGACGATGTGATGCGCCGGCTGTGGGCGGTGAGCGTAGGCGGCCCGATCACCGAGGCGCAGATCGCGCAGGCCCTGCAGCACGTGGGTGCTCGCTCGTTCGCCGCCGAGCTCGCCGCCTGGGTGCACGGCACCCAAGACCTGCCGCTGCCCGCGCTGCTGGCGCGCTTCGGCGTGGCCTGGGGCTTCGATGCCGCGACCCTCGCGCACCGCCTGGGCCTGCGCGTCAGCGAGAGCGCGCTGACCGGCGTGAAAGTGACGCATGTGCTGCACGGCGGCGCGGCGGAACGCGCAGGGCTGGCGCCGGGCGACGAGGTCGTGGCCGTGAACGGCTGGCGCATTCGCCGCCTCGAAGACGCGACGCGGCTGGCGGATGCGGGCAGCGCCGCCAACGTGCCGCTGCTGGTGGCCCGCGACCAGCGCGTGCTGACGCTCGGCTTGCGACTTCCCACCGCCAGCGATGCCGGCAACGTGTCGCTGAAGGCCGATGCCAAGGCGGCCGCGCCTGCGCTGGCGCTGCAACAGGCATGGCTGGCGGGCTGAAGCCACTGGCGCGCACTGCGCCGGCGGCCGCGCAGCGTGCCACGCTCACGGCGGGCAAGCGGCGCGGCGCGTTGATCGCGTTGACGGTGGGCGTGCTGGCCGTGCACGGCTGCGTGACGCGCGAGGTCTTCACGCGCATGAGCGATGCGAGCGCGGCACTCGCAATGCCGCCGCGCATCGAAGTGGCCTATGTGCGCGACATGGCGCTGAGCACCCCGCCCCCCGCTGCGGCGCCCGCCGCACCGCCACCGGCGGCGCCCCCGCGCGCCGCGCCAACGCCACGTGCAAAGGCGCCGGCACAAAAAGCCTCCGAACCCGCACCCGCCGAGCCCGTCGAGGCCGCGCAAGCCGGTGACGACGCCGGCGTTGGCGAAAGCCTTTCGATGGGCAACCCCTTGCCCGAAAACCCGCCGCCGTCTGCGCGCCCGCCGCCCACGTTGGCGGCGCTGGCTGCCATCGCCGCGTCGGGCAACTCGGCGCGGCTCGCAGCAGCTGCGGCGGTCGCCTCAGCTGCTGCAGCCAGCGCAGCCTCGGCCGCCGGCACGCTGATCACCACCCCTGCCGGTGCGGCCAGCGGCGCCGCGCCAACCGCGTTCGAATGGCCGGCGTCGACGCGCATCAGCTACGTGCTCACCGGCAACTACCGGGGTGAGGTGAACGGCAGCGCGCAGGTCGAATGGGTGCGCGTGGGCTCGCGTTACCAGGTGCACCTGGACCTGAGCGTCGGCCCGAGCGCAGCCCCGCTGATCACCCGCAGCATGACCAGCGACGGCGAGATCACCCCGCAAGGCCTGGTGCCGCGCCGCTACGACCAGGACACCAAGGTGATCCTGCAAGACCGCCGCCGCATCACCTTGCAGTTCGAGCCCGGCTCGGTCGTGCTGGCCAACGGCGAGCGCCGCGACAGCGTGCCCGGCGTGCAAGACACCGCAAGCCAGTTCGTGCAGCTGACCTATGTGTTCAGCACCCGGCCGGTGGCACTCAAGGTCGGCGACACGGTCGACATACCGCTCGCGCTGCCGCACAAGGTCGATGTGTGGACCTATGAAGTGGCAGAGGAAGAAACGCTGCAGCCGAGCTTCGGCCCGCTGCCCACCATCCACCTGAAACCGCGCCGCAAGGCCGAGCGCCGCCCTGGCGAGCTGAGCGCCGAGATCTGGTTTGCGCCGCAGTTGCGCTACCTTCCGGTGCGCATTCGCATCGAGCAGGACGAAGGCACGTTCGTCGACCTGATGATCGCCCGCCGGCCCGAGATCGCGGGCCCTTGACGCTGTTACGACGATCAACCGAACGAGGACCCACCATGAACTTCGAGAACATCACGACCGCCTTGCACGGCGACGGCGAGCGCCGCACTGCCGTCATCACATTGAACCGCCCGAAGCAGCTGAACGCGCTGAACGACGCGCTGATGGACGAGCTGGGCACGGCCCTCAAGGCCTTCGACGCCGATGCCGCTGTCGGCTGCATCGTGATCACCGGCAGCGAGAAGGCCTTCGCGGCAGGCGCAGACATCTCGGCGATGGCGACCAAGACCTTCGCCGAGGCGCATGGCGCAGACTTCATCACGCGCAACTGGGAGACGATCCGCAGCATCCGCAAGCCGGTGATTGCCGCCGTGGCCGGCTTCGCGCTCGGCGGCGGTTGCGAGCTCGCGATGATGTGCGACTTCATCATCGCCGCCGACACCGCCAAGTTCGGCCAACCCGAGATCAAGCTGGGCATCATCCCCGGCGCCGGCGGCACGCAGCGCCTGCCGCGCGCCGTGGGCAAGGCGAAGGCGATGGACATGGTGCTGACCAGCCGCATGATGGACGCCACTGAAGCCGAGCGCGCCGGCCTCGTCTCACGCGTGGTGCCGGCGGCCGAGCTGATGACCGTGGTGCTCGCGGCCGCGCAGGCCATCAACGAACTCAGCGGCCCGGCCGTGATGATGGCCAAGGAGAGCGTGAACCGCGCCTATGAATCCACCTTGAGCGAAGGCGTGCTGTTCGAGCGCCGCCTGTTCCACGCCACCTTCGCGACCGCCGATCAGAAGGAAGGCATGGACGCGTTCATGAACAAGCGCAAGCCGGTGTTCACGCAGCGTTGAGGCGCGTGGGTCGTTGCCGTTGGCGAAGCGCGAGGCGATACTCCGCCTCGTCAAACAAGGAGGCGCGATGCTGGGGCAAGTGGAACTGATCGGGCTGTTGAGGGACCTGGAGTCCGATCGTGTTGAGCGAACTGAATCAACCAGCAACGCTGACAAGTTCGGGCAAGCAATCTGCGCATTCGCCAACGACCTTCCGAACCATGGGCAGCCGGGCTATTTGGTGGTTGGAGCCAAAGACGATGGCTCGACTGCAGGGCTGAGCGTGTCCGACGAACTGCTTAGAAATCTTGGTGGAATTCGGTCTGATGGAAACGTGCTTCCGCAACCGGTCATGAATGTCTCGAAGGTGTCTCTGCCCGGTGGCGATGTCGCCGTTGTAGAGGTCTTCCCTTCGGACCTGCCGCCCGTTCGTTACAAAGGACGTGTTTGCATCCGCATTGGCCCCAGAAGGGGTTTTGCGAATGAGCAAGAAGAGCGAACATTGTCTGAGCGCAGAGTAGCGTTGGCGAGGTCCTTTGATGCACGGCCTTGCGTGGAAGCTCGGCTGAGCGATCTGGCGCTAGGCCAGTTCGACACATACAGGCGCGAAGCGGTGGACGCCGAGACCATTGCTCAGAATCATCGCTCCGTCGAGCTGCAGCTGGCATCGCTGCGTCTGTTCGACGCCGACCGTGGTTGCCCAACACACGCGGGGTTGCTTCTGGTGGGCAAGAACCCCAGATTCTTCCTTCCGGGCGCCTATGTTCAGTATCTGAAGCTACCCGGTACGACACTGACCGACCTGCCCGAGGACCAGGCTGAGGTATCCGGTGATTTGATGTCGATGCTGACCGAACTTGGGGCTCGCGCGAGGCTGCTCATCCAACGAAAACTACAACCTGCAAGTTCCTTCAAGGACAAGATTTTCGAAGACTACCCAGAGCAAGCCTTGCGTGAACTGCTGATGAATGCGGTCATGCACAGAAACTACGACAGCAACTCGCCGATTCGTTTCTACGCCTTCAGTGATCACGTCGAGATTCAGAGCCCAGGCGGTCTCTACGGCGAGGCAACGCGCGAAAACTTTCCTCATCGGAACAGCTACCGCAACCCTGTCATCGCCGAAGCGATGAAATCGCTCGGGTTTGTGAATCGGTTTGGATACGGCGTTCATAGAGCACAAGCGTTGCTTGCCGAAGGCGGCAACCCGCCAGCCACTTTTGAGTTCGACGAGCATTCCGTCCTGGTCAAGGTTTTCCGCAGGCAGCCATGAAGACCTTGGCGTTCTTCAACAACAAGGGCGGCGTTGGCAAGACTTCGCTTGTCTACCATTTGGCATGGATGTATGCGAGTCGCGGAGTGTCGGTCCTGGCGGTTGATTTGGATCCCCAGGCGAACCTGAGTTCGATGTTCTTGGACGAGGATCGTCTCGTCGAGCTATGGGCCGGCGGCGGCAACGGAACACTGGTTGATAGCCTGCAACCACTGATGAATCGCACCGGTGATATCCAGCAGCCGCACGTTGAACGTTTGAGTGATCGCCTCGGTCTTGTTGCAGGGAACTTAGCGCTTTCGAGATTCGAAGATCTGCTTTCCGAGAATTGGCCGAAGTGCCTTGACGGACAGGAGGCCGCTTTTCGCGTGGTTACCGCTTTTCACCGAATCATTCTTTCTGCTGTGGCTCAGCACGCTGCCGACATTGTCTTGATCGATGTCGGGCCGAACCTGGGAGCAATCAACCGTTCAGCGCTCATAGCTGCCGAACAGGTCGTACTTCCTTTGGGACCCGATCTCTTCTCTTTGCAGGGCATGAAGAACCTCGGACCAACGCTTCGGGACTGGCGCAAGGGCTGGAAGAAGCGCCTTGACGAATTGCCGGTCACCGCTGGAATTCCGGCGCCACTCGGAGAGATGCAGCCTGTCGGCTACGTCGTCATGCAGCACGGCATTCGAGACAGTCGCCCCGTGAAGGCCTACCAGCGTTGGATGGATCGCATACCGCAGGTTTACCGTGAGTCCGTGCTGGACGACAAATCGTCAACGCCGCCCTCACCCGAACGAGACCCGTACAACCTGGCTCTGTTGAAGCACTATCGAAGTCTGATGCCCATGGCCATGGATGCACGCAAGCCGATGTTTTTTCTGAAGCCTGCAGATGGTGCCATTGGCTCGCACGGTGAGGCTGTCAAGGCTTGCTACGACGACTTCCGACGCCTCGCCAAGCGAATTGCTGATGGCGCTGGTATCGCGTTCACATGAAGGCAGGCGCCGGGCATCCAGCCTGCAAGTTGGCTTGTTCGTCGTGCGTTTTCAGCGCTACGGCTGAACCCAGCGCGCTCCTTGATCGTCGAACACCGCGCGGCGATGGCCGGCGCGCTTGAGTTCGAGCCAGTCGATCGACAGCACCTGCGCCTCGATGATCGCGAAGTGCGGTTGCGGCGCTGGCCGCTTGCCCGAGGCGGTCAACGCCGATGCGCCGGACGCTTCATCAACCCATTCCGCCCCAGGAGGCAAGGGGGACAGGTAGTCCTGCGCCGCCGGTGACAACTTCACCAGCGCCCAGCGCGAGGTGGCCGCCAGGCCTTGCGACTGCACGGTCAGCCGCACCCGGCAGCGCACCTGCCAACCGAGCGCGGGCGACCACATCACGAGCGTGCCGACGGGGTGGCTCATCACCTGAGCCACCTTGCGGGCGCGCTCGTCGGTGTAGATGCGCAGCACCCGCGCGTCGGCATCGACCTCGCGCAGGATCACGGTGCGCGCGTCGGCACCGTCGATGCCCACTGTGGCCAGCACCGGCGCGCGCCACGCATGTTGCTTGTCGTGCGTGGCGGTGGCCAGCTCGTGCCAGACGGCCGCAGCAACCGCGTCCAGCGTGGCGAGCTGCGCCACGGCCTCAGCCTTCCTTGCGCAGAGAAGGGAACAGGATCACGTCGCGGATGCTCGGGCTGTCGGTGATCAGCATCACCAGCCGGTCGATGCCGATGCCGCAACCGCCGGTGGGCGGCATCCCGTATTCCAGCGCGCGGATGAAGTCGGCGTCATAGAACATCGCTTCTTCGTCGCCGGCCTCTTTATTGGCCACTTGGGCGTGGAAGCGCGCGGCCTGGTCTTCGGCGTCGTTCAGCTCCGAGAAACCGTTCGCGTATTCGCGCCCGGTGATGAACAGCTCGAAGCGCTCGGTGATGGTCGGGTCGGCATCGGATGCGCGCGCCAGCGGGCTCACCTCGACCGGGTAGTCGATGATGAAGGTCGGGTCCCAGAGCTGCTCTTCGACCTCTTCCTCAAACAAGCCAAATTGAAGCTCGGCCAACGACCAATGCTCCGGAACCGCCACAGATTCACCAGGTCGCGACTGAATTAGCTTGGCGAGACGCCGCTCCTTTATCACGCTTCGCAACGCCTCCGGGTCATTAGCCTGTGTCGCCGTGACGCCGGCGTACTTGACCAGCGAGTCGCGCACCGACAGGCGCGCGAACGGCTTGTCCAGCGCCACCGGCCTGCCGGCGTACGTGATGGCGGCCGAGCCGGTGGCCACGCGGGCGGCGTGCCGCAGCACCTCTTCGGTGAAGTCCATCAGGTCGTGGTGGTTCCAGTAAGCGGCGTAGAACTCCATCATCGTGAACTCGGGGTTGTGCCGCACCGACACGCCTTCGTTGCGGAAGCTCCGGTTGATCTCGAACACACGCTCGAAGCCGCCCACGATCAGCCGCTTCAGGTACAGCTCGGGCGCGATGCGCAGGAACATCTGCTGGTCGAGCGCGTTGTGGTGCGTGACGAAGGGCTTGGCATTCGCGCCGCCCGGAATCGGGTGCAGCATCGGCGTTTCCACTTCCATGAAGTGGTGCTCGACCATGAACTGGCGGATCGAGCTCAGCGCCTTGCTGCGCGCCGTGAAGCGCAGCCGCGCTTCTTCGTCGGTGATCAGGTCGACATAGCGCTGGCGGTATTTCTGCTCCTGGTCGGCCATGCCGTGGAACTTGTCGGGCAGCGGGCGCAGGCTCTTGGTCAACAGGCGCAAGGCCGTCACGCGCACCGAGAACTCGCCCTTGTTCGACTTGAACAGCGTGCCTTCGGCGCCGAGAATGTCGCCCAGGTCCCAGTGCTTGAAGGCGGCATAGGCGTCTTCGCCGAGCGCATCGCGCGTCACGTAGAGCTGGATGCGGCCGGTGCTGTCTTGCAGCGTCGCAAAGCTCGCCTTGCCCATCACGCGCTTGAGCATCAGGCGGCCGGCCAGCACCACGTGAATGCCCTGCGGCTCCAGCTCTTCGTTCGGCAAGTCGCCATGCAGGCGCAGCAGCTCGGCAGCGTGGTGCTTCGGCTTGAAGTCGTTCGGGAAGGCAACGCCCTGTTTGCGGATGGCGGCGAGCTTCTCGCGGCGCTCGGTGATGAGCTGGTTGTCGTCGGTGGTGGATGACATCGGTGCGGCTTTCGGTGAACCGGCGATTTTAGGGCGCGCCCGGCCTGCCAGCCGCCGCGCCGCAAAGCACAATCGCGCACCGCCACGCCATGACGACTGCCCCACGCTTGAACCCCTCGCAGCCCGCGCTCAAGCGCAATGTTGCCGCGAACTTTCTCGGCCAAGGCTGGGTCGTGCTGATGAGCTTTGCGTTCGTGCCGGTCTACATCCGCCACCTCGGCATCGAGGCTTACGGGTTGATCGGCTTCTTCGTGGCCATGCAGGCGTGGATCGTCATCATCGATCTCGGCCTGGCCATGACACTCGGCCGCGAGATGGCGCGGTTCTCGCAAACGCGCACTGACGCAGCCGGCATCCGCCAGTTGCTGCGCGGCGCCGAGAAGGTGTACGCGGCACTCGGCACCGCCGCCGCCCTGGCGCTGCTCGCCGCCGCGCCCGCGCTGGCGCAACACTGGTTCAAGGCCGGCAGCATGCCCGTGCCGGTGGTCGAGGCGGCCGTGATGTGGATGGGCACCGGCCTCGTGCTGCGCTGGGCGGCACAGCTCTACCGATCCGCCATTCAGGGCCTGCAGGAACAGGTCTGGCTCGCGCAGTTCTCGGCTGCTGCGGCCACCGTGCGCGCAGCGGGCGCGTTGCTGGCGGCGTGGCAGGGCTCGTTGATCGGCTTCTTCGCGTGGAATGCGCTCGCCAGCGCGGTGGAGCTGGCGGTGTTGGTGTGGCGCTTGTATGCCTACCTGCCGGCTTCGCAAGAGCAGCCCGCAGGGGCGCTAGCCGCATCACCACTGCGCCGCGTCTGGCGCTTCGCGGGCGCCGTGTTCGCGACCAACCTGTTCGCGGTCGTGATGACGCAGAGCGACAAGTTCCTGCTCTCGGGCTTGCTTTCGCTGGCCGACTTCGGCGTCTACACCTTCGCATTCACGCTCGGCACGGCGGCGGCCGCGTTCACCACGCCGATCTTCCAGGCGGTGGCACCGCGCCTGGCGGCCGACATCGCCTCGGGCCACGCGCCGCGCGTGGTCGACACGTACCACAAGGCCTGCCAGACGATGACGCTGGTGGTGGTGCCGGCGGCGGCGCTCGGCATCGTCCACAGCCGCAGCGTGATCGAGGTGTGGTCGGCCAACGCGGCGCTCGCCGCAGCCGCCGCACCGCTGGCGGCGATCTTCATCGCGGCCTACATGGTGAGTTCGCTGGTGCATGTGCCGGCCGCCCTGGCGCTGGGCTACGGCTGGGCGCGCTGGGCGCTGGTGACCAACGGCCTCAGCGCAGTCGTCGTGCTGCCGGCGTTGTGGTTCGCAACCCGGCACTTCGGCCCGGTGGGCGCGGCGGCCACGAACCTGGGCTTGAACCTGCTGTACTTCTTCGTCGCGGTGGCGGCGCTGCACCGGCGCTTCCTGGTGGGCGAGTGGCGCGCCTGGTTCCTGGCTGACAACGTCGTGCCGCTCGCGCTCGCGCTCGGCCTGGCCGGGCTGCTGCTGTGGGTGGCGCCGGCGGGCATGGGGCGTGGCGTGCAAGCGGCGTTTCTGGTGGGCTCGTGGGCGCTGGTGTCGCTCTGCGTCGCGTGGGCTTTGCCCTACCCGCGCAGCCTGATCGCCGGGTTCATGCCCGGGCACCCGGCGCGCGCCCGGGCGCCGCCGCACACATGACCATGGACGAGACCCTGAACACGCGGGGCGTGCCCGCGCAAGTCACCATCG
The DNA here is from genome assembly GCA_031385155.1 of Rhizobacter sp. Classification (GTDB taxonomy): domain Bacteria; phylum Pseudomonadota; class Gammaproteobacteria; order Burkholderiales; family Burkholderiaceae_C; genus LMDS01. The sequence continues at coordinate 5,671 of JANNBF010000076.1, read as the reverse complement.
CCATCCCCACGCTGAACCGACCGGAGAGCTTCGAGCGCGCCCTGCGCTCTGCACTGGCGCAGGCGGGCGAGGCGGTGCGCATCGTCGTCTCCGAGAACGCGAGCGCGCCCGAGTTCGCGGCGCGCTACGCGGCGCTGTTCGCCACGCTGCCGGCGTCTGTGCGCGTGGTTCGGCACGTGCACCGCGTGCCGGTGGAGCAGCACCTGCCGCTCCTGATCGGCCTGGTCGACACCCGGTTCGTGGTGCTGCTGGCCGACGACGACGTGCTCGCGCCCGACTTCGTGACCCGCGCGCTGGCGCTGGCAACCGTGCACGGCCATGTGGCGGTGTTCGGCCCGTACCGGCATGACTGGCAAGCGACGGGCGCGTCGAAGATTCGCAGCTTCGACTACACCCAGCCAATCACCTTCGTTCGCATGCTCAGGTTCATTTCCCGCCGCAACGACTCGTTCATCTACGGCCTGCACGCGACGCCCGTGCTCGCGCGCGGGCTGCGCGAGTTTCAGCCGCTCGTGGTGCTCGGCCGTCGCACGCTCACGCGCATCGCGTATGCGCCGCTCTTCACCTGCCTGCTCGCGGGCTCGTACGGGCACCTGCACGGCGCGCCGGTGTGGGTGGGCGCGGTCGACTCGGACAAGACCGAGTCCTACCTCGGCGCGAGCAACGTGCGCAAGCTCGTCGTGCTGGTGCTGGGCGAGGCCGTGCTCGCGGCGCGCTTCATTCGCATCGCCGCGCGCGACAAGGGCGTGGCGTTCGCGCTGGCGCTCGCGCCGTTCGTGGCGGTGATGGCGGTGGTCGAGGCGCTGGGCTTCGTGGCGTTGGCGGCAAGGCGCGTGGCGGCCTTCGCGGTAGCGGGGGCGCAGCGCCGTGCCGAACGCTGACGGTGTGGATCACGCGGCGGCACCGAGCGCCAGCGGCGCGGGGCGCGACAGCGCGCACACCGTCAGTGTGATCGTCCCGGCGCGCAACGAGCGCCGGTACATCGAGACCTTCTGCGCCGGCGTGCTGGCCCAGGCGCTGCCTCCGGGCTGGGCGCTGCAGCTGCTGGTGGCCGACGGCCTGAGCGACGACGGCACGCGCGAGGTGCTCGCCGCATTGGCGCTGGCCGATGCGCGCATCACGTGCGTGGACAACCCGGGCCGCATCGTCTCGACCGGCCTGAACCTGGCGCTGGCGCGCGCGTGCGGCGAGGTGATCGTGCGCATGGACGTACACACCGAGTACGCGAGCGACTACATCGCCCAGTGCCTGGCCGCTCTGGCCGAGACCGGTGCCGACAACGTGGGCGGCCCGTGGCATGCGCAGGCCGACGCGAACGCGGGGCCGACCCAGCAGGCCGTGGCTGCCGCGTTCCAATCGCGCTGGGTCGCGGGCGGTGCGGCCTCGCGTGCGCTCGCCCACAGCGGCTGGGTCGATACCGTGTATCTCGGTTGCTGGCCGCGCACCACGTTCGAACGCTTCGGCCCGTTCGACGAGGCGATGGTGCGCAACCAGGACGACGAGCACAACCTGCGCATCGTGCGCGGCGGCGGGCGCATCTGGCAGGCGGCGCAAATCCGCAGCACCTACCGGCCACGCGCCACGCTGGCGCAGGTGTTCCGCCAGTATCAGCAGTACGGTTACTGGAAGCCGTTCGTGATGAAGAAGCACGGCCAGCCGGCGTCGCTGCGGCACCTGGTTCCGGCGCTGTTCGTCGCCGCGCTCGCGGTGTGCACGCTGCTCGCGGTGGTGGCGGCGTGGCCGCTGACAGTGCTGGTTGCAAGCTACGCGGCTGCCGTCGTGCTGATGACGGCTGGCGTGGCGGCGCGCGCGCACCTGAGCGCCGCGGCGCTGGTGCGCGTGCCGGTGGTCATCGCGGCGTACCACGTGGGCTACGGCATCGGCACGCTGTTCGGCGCGTGGGACGCACTGCGCCACGGCCGCGGCCGGGCGCGCTTCGCCGCATTGACGCGGTGAAGGCGATGAAGGCGGTGAAACAATCGGCCGCGATGCCCGACACCCAAGTCACCGAACCCGACGCCGTGCGCGAACGCTATGCGCGGCGCGCCGCGATCGACCCGCGCTACAGCCTGCTGGACCCCGCTGCGCTGATCGCCTGGCAAGAGCGCCAGCGTGCCATATCGCAGTGCCTGCGCCGGCTCGGCTTCACCGATGTGGCCAGGCTGCGCCTGCTCGAAGTCGGCAGTGGCGCCGGCGCCAACCTGCTCGAGTTCCTGCGCCTGGGCTTCGCGCCCGAGTCACTGGCCGGCATCGAGTTGCTGCCCGAGCGGCATGCGGCAGCGCAACGTTCGCTGCCCGCTGCCGTGCAGCTGACGCTCGGCGATGCGACCGCAGCGCCGCTGCCCGAGGCCGACATCGTGTTCCAGGCCACCGTGTTCTCGTCGCTGCTCGACGATGCGTTCCAGCAGCGACTGGCCGATGCGATGTGGCGCGCCGCCAAACCCGGCGGCGGTGTGCTCTGGTACGACTTCACCGTGAACAACCCACGCAACCCCGACGTGCGCGGCGTGCCGCTGGCACGCGTGCGCCAGCTGTTCCCGCACGGCGTGCTGCGGCATCAGCGCCTCACGCTCGCGCCGCCGGTGGCGCGCGCGGTCGTGCCGCTGTGGGCACCGCTCTACACGGTGTTCAACGCGGTGCCACTCTTGCGCACCCACCTGTTGTGCTGGGTCGCCAAGCCCTGATGCCGACCCTGATGCCGGCCCTGACGAGACCCCTGCTGGCCCAAAAGATGCAAGAGGGTATTCCATGAAAATCACTGTGATCGGTACCGGTTACGTCGGCCTCGTGGCAGGTACTTGCCTGGCCGAAATGGGCAACCACGTGCTGTGCCTGGACCTGGATCTCGAGCGCGTGCGCCTGCTCGAAAGCGGCGTGGTGCCGATCCACGAGCCCGGCCTGGCGGAGATGATCGCGCCCAACATGCGCGCCGGGCGCCTGGCATTCACGGCCGACGTGGCCCTCGCGGCGCAGCACGGTGCCGTGCAGTTCATGGCGGTGGGCACGCCGCCCGCTGCCGATGGCTCGGCCGACCTGACACAGGTGCTGGCAGCCGCGCGCGCCATCGGCGCTTCGATGAGCGCCTACACCGTCATCGTCAACAAGAGCACCGTTCCGGTGGGCACGGCGGATCGGGTGCGCGAGGTCATTGCCGCAGAACTCGCCAAGCGCGGCAACGCGACCGAGTTTGCCGTGGTGTCGAACCCCGAGTTCCTGAAGGAAGGCGCTGCGGTGGCCGACTTCATGCGGCCCGACCGCATCATCGTCGGCGCCGACGACGAGCGTGCCGTGGCGGTGATGCGCGCGCTCTATGCACCGTTCGTGCGCAACCACGACCGGCTGCTGTTGATGGACGTGAAGAGCGCCGAGTTCACCAAATACGCGGCCAACGCGATGCTGGCAACCCGGATCAGCTTCATGAACGAGTTGGCGGGCCTGGCCGAGAAGCTGGGCGCTGACATCGAACGCGTGCGCGTGGGCATGGGCACCGACCCGCGCATCGGCACCCACTTCCTGTACGCCGGCTGCGGCTATGGCGGCTCGTGCTTCCCGAAAGACGTGTCGGCACTCGTGAGCATGGGCCAGGCGGTGGGCGGCCTGCGCATCCTGCAGGCGGTGGCCGATGTGAACACGGCGCAGAAGCAGGTGCTGGTGAGCAAGATCGTCGCGCGCTTCGGCAACCAGCTTGCGGGCCACCGCTTCGCGCTGTGGGGCCTGGCCTTCAAGCCCGGCACTGACGACATGCGCGATGCCCCGAGCCGCGTTCTGATCGAGCAGCTCACCGAACTCGGCGCCGAGGTGGTGGCCTACGACCCGGTCGCGATGGCCGAGGCCGAGCGCGCACTCGGTGCGAATGCCAGGCTCTCGTTTGCCGCCAGCGCCGCGGCTGCGCTGCAGGGCGCCCATGCGCTTGTCATCGTGACCGAGTGGCGCGAGTTTCGCAGCCCCGACTTCGACGACATGCGCAGTGCCCTGCGCGAGCCGCTCGTCTTCGATGGCCGCAACCTGTTCGACCCGGCCGCGATGCGGGGTCTGGGCTTCGAGTACCACTGCATCGGCCGGCCCGCGTGAGCGCACGCCGGGCCGCGCTCCCCCGAGCTCCGGGCGCGTAGAATGATGCATCACGACGTCAATGCATCACTGCATCACCGGGGCCGGTAGAGCATGCGAACCACACTCGACATCGATGACGATCTGCTCGCCGCCGCCAAGGAACTGGCGCGCAGCGAAGGGGCCACGGCGGGGCAGGTCGTCTCGCGGCTGCTGCGCAGCTCGCTGACCGGTGGCGCGTCGGCCAAGGCGCCCGAGCGTTCACGCGGCAAGGCCGTGGCCGGGTTCGTGCCGTTCCCGGCGCGCCGCGGCATCGTCGTCACCAACGAACACGTCAACCTGCTGCGCGACGCCGAGGGCTTGTAGCGTGCGGGCTTTGCTCGACGTCAATGTGCTGGTGGCCTTGCTCGATGGCGGGCATCTGCATCATGGCGCTGCGACCGACTGGCTTGCCAGCCACATGAGTGGCGGGTGGGCGTCGTGCCCGTTGACGCAGAACGGCTGCATCCGAATCCTGTCCCTCGCCAGCTACCCGAACCCGCAACCGCCGGCAGCGGTCGCGCAGCGTCTGGCGCAGGCGCTGACCGGCCGCCACCACGAGTTCTGGCCCGACGCTCTCAGCCTGCTCGAGCCGCAGCGCCTGAACTGGAGCCACGTTCTGGGCTCTCGGCAAGTGACCGATGCCTATTTGCTTGCACTCGCCGAGCAGCGCGGCGGGCGACTCGTGACGTTCGACCGCGGTATCAGCGTGGCGGCTGTCCATGGCGCGTCGAAGCGCCACCTCGTGACACTCGGCTGACGGGCGCCGAACATGAGCCAAGCCCAAACTCCCTTCCTCCCCTTCGCCCTGCCCGAGATCGGCGAAGAAGAGATCGCCGAAGTCATTGACACGCTGCGCTCCGGCTGGGTCACGACCGGCCCGAAAGCAAAGCGCTTCGAAGACGACTTCACCGCATTCCTGGGTGATGCGGGTCTGCATTCGATGGCCGTCAACTCCGCCACCGCCGGCCTGCACCTCGCGCTCGAAGCGCTGGGCATCGGCCCCGGTGATGAGGTGATCACCACCACCCACACCTTCACCGCCACCGCCGAAGTGGTGCGCTACCTCGGTGCCGACGTGGTACTGGTCGACATCGACCCGGCCACGCTGTGCATCGACGTGGCCGCCGTGGCCCGCGCCATCACACCGCGCACCAAGGCGGTCATCCCGGTGCACTACGCCGGCCTGGCAGCCGACATGCCTGCCCTGCTGGCGCTGGCCAAGGAGCACGGCCTGAAGGTCGTTGAAGATGCAGCGCATGCCTTGCCCACCACCAGCGGTGGCGAGCTCGTCGGCACGCTGGGCAGCGACGCGACGGTGTTCAGCTTCTACGCCAACAAGACCATCACCACCGGCGAAGGCGGCATGGTCGTGACGCGTGACGCGGCGCTGGCCCAGCGCGTGAAGGTGATGCGCCTGCACGGCATCAACCGCGACGCGTTCGACCGCTTCACCGCCAAGGTGCCGAGCTGGTATTACGAGATCGTGGCACCGGGCTTCAAGTACAACCTGACCGACATCGCCGCAGCAATCGGCATTCACCAGCTGCGCCGCGCCCGCGCGTTCCAGGTGCAGCGCCAG
>JANNBF010000075.1:0-46239 GCA_031385155.1 Rhizobacter sp. | reverse complement strand
CCCGCCTGCTGCGCGGGGATCAGTGTCGTCGGCGAAGCGCGCGCTGCCGGCGCTGCGCCGCCGCCTGAGCGCGGCCGACCGCGAACAGCAGATCCTGGCCGGCGCGGTCGACTTCTTCGCGCGCCGCGGGCTCGACGCGCAAACCCGCGAGCTGGCCGACGAGCTGGGCATCACCCATGCCTTGCTGTACCACTACTTTCCGACCAAGAGCCGCCTGATCGAGCGCGTGTACGAGCAGGTGATCGCCGGCCGCTGGGACCCGCAGTGGGAGGCCCTGCTCGACGGCCCGCTGCCGGTGGAAGACAAGCTGTGCCGCTTCTACGGCGCCTACCTCGCGGCCATCCTCACGCCCGAGTGGCTGCGCATCCTGGTGCACTCGGGCCTGGCCGATGGGCTGATCCCGGCGCGCTACTTCGGGCTGCTGCGCGAGCGCCTGTTCCCGCGCCTGATCCGCGAAACCCGGCGCGCTTGCGGCAGCCGTTCGCGCGCCGCGCCGTCGATGCGCGAAGAGGCGCTGCTGCTCGGCCTGCATGGCGCTCTGGTGTACCAGCTCGGCATGTTGCCGCTGGTGTACGGGCAGCACTTTCGCGGCCACGGCGACGCGCAAGTGACCGAAGACTTCATTCGCGACACGGTGCAGGGCTACCTGGCCCAGGCCGCGCGCGTGTTGGCCGAAACCCGCGCAACCCGCGCCGTGCCAGGCGCCGTGCCAGGTGCGGTGCCAAGTGCAGCGCCACGCGCCTCGCGCAGCCTGCGCGCCGCTTGACCCCAGGACGAACACCATGGCCTTGTCGCTCAACCACTACTCGATCCGCACCCGCGACCTCCCAGCCTGCGAGCGCTTCTACACCGAGGTGCTGGGCCTGCGCGTCGGGCCTCGGCCGGTATTTCCGTTCCCCGGCTTGTGGCTCTACGAGGGCGACACGGCGTTGTGGGCGAATGCCGTGGTGCACATCATCGGCATCGACCCGAACGATGCGCAGGGTTTGAGCGACTACCTCGGCGGCCGCCCCGAGACCGACCACACCGGCACCGGCGCCATCGACCATGTCGCGTTCTTCACGACCGGCCTGGCCGCCATGCGCGAGCGCCTGCAGCGCCTGGGCCTGGCGGTGCGCGAGCGCACCGTGCCGGGCCTGGGGCTGCACCAGGTTTTCCTCGACGACCCGAACGGCGTGGTCATCGAGCTCAACTACCCCGCCGCCGAGGCCTGATGACGGCCGCGCGCATCCTCGTCGTGGGCGGCTCGTTGGGGGGTCTCTTCGCCGCCAACATGCTGCTGCGCGCGGGGCATGACGTGCAGCTGATCGAGAAGTCGGAGCACTCACTCGACGGGCGCGGCGCCGGCATCGTCACGCACCGCGCGTTGCAGGCCGCGCTGCAGGCTGCGGGCGTGGACGCGGGTGACACGCTCGGCGTGGCGGTCGCCGAGCGGGTGGCGCTGGACGCCGCCGGCCGCACTGTTGCGCGACTGCCGTACCCACAAGTGCTCACCTCGTGGAGCCGCCTTTACGCGCTGCTGCAAGCCGCCTGGCCCGCCGCGCGCCACCACCCGGGGTGCGAGGTGCTGCGCGTGTCGCAAAGTGCCACCGGCGCGCGCGCCGAGTGCCGCGACGGCACGGTGTTCGAGGGCGACCTGCTGATCGCCGCCGACGGCATCCGCTCGGTCGTGCGCGCGCAGCTCGCGCCGCAGGTGCAGCCCGCGTACGCCGGCTACGCCGCATGGCGCGGTGTGTGCCATGAAGCGGGTTTGAGCGAGTTCACGCGCAGCACGCTGTTCGACCACTTCGGCTTCGGCCTGCCGCCGGGCGAGCAGATCATCGGTTACCCGGTGGCGGGTGCGGGCGCGGGTGCGGGCAACGCCACGCAGCGCGGCCAGCGTGCCTACAACTTCGTGTGGTACCGCCCGGCAGCCGAGGCGGGCGACCTTTGCGCGCTGCTGACCGATGCCGATGGCGTACACCACCCCGGCGGCATCCCGCCGCACAAGGTGGCGGCGCTTCAGGTGGCACGCATGCGCGACGCTGCCCACGCGCTGCTCGCACCGCAGTGGGCCGAGGTGATCGACAAGACCGCGCAGCCCTTCGTGCAACCGATTCACGACCTGCTCTCCGAACGCCTGGCGTTCGACCGCATCGCGTTGATCGGCGACGCGGCCTTCGTAGCCCGCCCGCACGTGGGCATGGGTGTGACCAAGGCGGGCAGCGATGCGCTGGCGTTGGCGCGCGCCGTGGCCGAGCACGGCGCCACGCCTGCCGCGCTGCTGGCGTACCAGGCCGAGCGGCTCGCTCTTGGCCGCGCCGTTGTCGAGCGTGCGCGCCGGCTCGGGGCCTACATGCAGAGCACCGCCACGTCGGCCGGCCTCGACGCCGAACGCGACATGCTCGGCGTGCTGTCCGAGACCGCCATCGAGCTGGAACCCGAACCGGAACCCGCGCTTGCTGCCTGACCCTTCCCAAAACAACGACCGGAGACAAGCCCATGACATCCACGAACGCGACACCCAAACCGCTGCTCAACCGCCGCCGCCTCATCGCTGCCGGCGCCGCTGCCGCCGCGAGCCCGATGCTCTTCAACGTGGCTCGTGCGCAGGCGCCGGGGCCGATCAAGATCGGCTTCCCGACGCCATTGACCGGCGCTTTCTCGGCCGAGGCGCAAGACCAGGTGCGCGCCGCCGAACTGGCCGTGAAAGAGTTCAACGCCGCCGGTGGCTACAAGGGCCGCATGGTCGAGCTGCTGGTGCGCGACGACAAGCTCAACCCCGGCGAGGCCGCCACCCGCACGCTCGAGCTGATCGAGAAAGACAAGGTCGATTTCGTCGTCGGCTCGCTCTCGGCGGCCACGCAGTTGTCGATCAACGCGGTGTGCCGCGACCGCAAGGTGCTGTTCAACTCGATCAGCCAGAGTGATGCCATCAACGAGGCGAAGGACTGGAGCCTCTACACCTTCCACGAGGCGCTGAACCCGCACCTGACTGCCGGCGCCGTGGCGCGCTATGCGTTCCCGAAGTTCGGCAAGAAGGTGGTCTACCTGACGGCCGACTACGCCTACGGCCACGAGATGGTGCGTGGCTTTCAGCGCGCCGGGCAAGCCCTGGGCATGCAGACGCTGGCCGACATCCGCCACCCGCTCGGTGCGGCCGATTACTCGGCCTTCCTGCCGCGCATCCAGGCGCTCAAGCCCGACGTGCTGGTGCTGTGCAACTTCGGCCGTGACCTCGTCAACTCGGCCAAGCAGGCGACCGACTTCGGCCTGAAGCAAAACACCAAGATCATCGCGCCGGTGCTGCTGTACACCTCGCGCCTGGCGGGTGGCGCCGAGGCGTTCGAGGGCATCCTCGGCGGCACCTCGTACTACTGGGGCATGGAAGACAAGATCCCCGCCGCGAAGGCCTTCAACGATGCCTTCCGCAAGGCCCACGGCGGCGCCGTGCCCAGCGACTACGGCGCGCTCGGCTATGCCGGCGTGAAGAGCGTGCTGCAGGCCGTCAAGAACGCCGACGCCACCGACTCGACGCGCGTGAGCATCGCGCTGCGCCAGCTCAAGTACAACTTCTACAAGGGCGAGCAGTTCTACCGCAAGTGCGACCACCAGTCGGTGCAGTCGGTGGTGATCGTCGAGTCGAAGTCGAAGGCCATGAAGGACAAGTACGACGTGTTCAACGTGCTCGCCGTGGAGGCCGCCGACGAGAAGAACCTGCGCAGCTGCGACGAGCTCGGCCACAAGGTCACCACGACCTGACCGACCCGCCGAAGCATGGGAGAGATCACACCGCAACTGCTGGGCATTCAACTCGTTGCCGGCATTGCGCTGGGTGCCGTGTATGCGCTGCTGGCCATCGGCTTGTCGCTGATCTTCGGCATGCTCACGGTCGTGAACTTCGCGCACGGCGCGTTCTTCATGGTCGGCGCGTTCCTCGGGGTGTATTTCCTCGGCCTGACCGGCAGCTTCTGGTTCAGCCTGCTGCTGGTGCCGCTGGCCACGGGCGCGGTGGGCCTTGCGACCGAGCGCTTCCTGGTGCGGCCGCTGTACGGGCGCGGCATCGACTACCCGCTGCTGCTGACCTTCGGCCTGAGCTACGTGCTGGTCGATGCGATGCGCTTCTTCTTCGGCATCGAAGGCCTGCCCTCCAGCACGCCGGCCGAGTTGCGCGGCGCCACGAACCTGGGCTTCGGCATGTTCCCGACCTACCGGCTGTTCCTGATCGGGGCGGCCGCGCTCGTCATCGGGCTGCTCTGGCTCTTCATCGAGAAAACCCGCTACGGCCTGATCATTCGTGCCGGTGCGCGTGACCCCGAGATCGTGCGCGTGCTCGGCATCGACGTGGCCCGCGTGTGGCTGCTCGTGTTCTGCCTGGGAACAGCCATCGCGGGCCTCGCAGGCGCGCTGGCGGCGCCCACGCGCGCGGTGAACCCCGAGATGGGCATCACCGTGCTGGCCGAGTCGTTCGTGGTCACCGTGGTGGGCGGCATGGGCTCGCTGCCCGGCGCGGTGGTGGCGGGCCTGCTCGTGGGCATCGTGTTCAGCTTCACGTCGCTGTTCGCGCCCGAGTACGCCGAGCTGTCGATCTTCGTGCTGATGGCCGTGGTGCTGCTGGTGCGGCCGCAGGGGTTCTTCGGCAAAGCGGGGTTGATGGGATGAAAAGCGGGATGACCCAACTCTCCCGCACGCTGGCTTTCGTCACGCAGCACCGCGTGGCGGCAGCGGTTGCGTTCCTGATCGTGATGCCGTGGCTGCTGCCCTACGAGGCGCTGGCGGTCAACATCCTGATCTTCGGCCTGTACGCGGTGGGCTTCAACCTGCTGTTCGGCTACACCGGGCTGCTGTCGTTCGGCCATGCGTCGTTCCTGGGCATCGGCAGCTACCTCGCGGGCATCGCCATCGTGCACCTGGGCCTGCCGTGGTGGGCCGCCATTGCGCTCGGTGTGGCCAGTGCCACGCTGGCGGGGGTGTTGATCGGGCTGCTCGCGATCCGCACGCGCGGCATCTACTTCTCGATGGTCACGCTCGCGCTCGGGCAGATCGTCTACTACGCGTTCTACAAGACTGAGCGCTGGACCGGTGGCGAGAACGGCCTGCGCGGCGTGCGCGTGGAAGTGATCGACCTGTTCGGCTGGAAGATCGACTTCGTGCACCCCTCGAGCAAGTACTACGTGATCCTGGTGTTCGTGGCGCTGGCGTTGTGGTTCGTCTCGCGCGTGCTCGCGTCGCCCTTCGGCGCGGTGATCGAAACCGTGCGCGAGAACGAACAGCGCGCCGCCGCCTGCGGCTATGACGTCGCACGCACCAAGCTGCTCGCGTTCACGCTCTCGGCCGGCGTGTGCGGCCTGGCCGGCACGCTGCGTGCGCTGCACCTGTCGATCGTGCCGATCGACTCGCTGCACTACCTGCAGTCGGGCCAGGCGGTGATGATGTGCCTGCTCGGCGGCATGGGCACCTTCTTCGGCCCGTTCGTCGGCGCGGCGGTGTTTCTCTACCTCGAAGACGTGATCACGCCGCTGACCCGCTACTGGATGGCCTCGGTCGGCGCGATCTTCATGGTGTTCGTGCTGTTCTTTCCGCGCGGCATCTGGGGCTCGACGCTGGCCTGGCTGAACCGCGCGGCGGTGCGCGGGGCGCCGCCATGAGCGCCGTGATGGCAGGCGTTGCGGCGCCGATTCTTTCAGTGCACGGCGTGGGCAAGCGCTTCGGCGCGTTCGTGGCGCTGAACGACGTGAGCGTGTCCTTCCCGGCCGGGCAGCTCACGGCCATCATCGGGCCGAACGGGGCGGGCAAGAGCACCTTCTTCAACCTGATCAGCGGCGCCTTCGCGCCGAGCAGCGGGCGCATCACGTTCGAAGGGCGCGACGTGACGGGCCTGGCCCAGCACGAGTTCGCGCGCATCGGCATTGCGAAGAGCTTCCAGATCACCAACGTGTTCCGCCAGCTCAGCGCGTTCGAGAACGTGCGCGTGGCGGCGCAGATGCGCGAGTCGCGCTTCGAGTTGTGGAAGCCGCGCAGCGCGCTGCGCGGGCTGGCCGAGGCGACCGAGGCGCTGCTGCTGCGCGTGGGCCTGCAGGGCGTGGCGGGCAAGCGCGCCGCCGACCTGGCGCACGGCCAGCAGCGCGCGCTCGAGATCGCGATGGCGCTGGCGGCCGAGCCGCGCCTGCTGCTGATGGACGAGCCCACCGCCGGCATGTCGCCCGAAGAAACGGTGACGATGATGGGCCTGATCACGCGCATTGCGCAGGAGCGCACGGTGGTGCTGGTGGAGCACAAGATGAAGCTCGTGATGGGCATTTGCCAACGCCTCGTGGTGCTGCACCACGGCGAACTGCTGGCCGAAGGCACGCCGGATGAGATACGCCAGAACGCCGATGTGAAGCGCGTGTACCTGGGCAATACATGACCGCCAACATCGCCGCCACCGCCACCACGCCGCTGCTTCAGGTCGACCAGCTCGACGCCTGGTACGACCGCAGCCACATCGTGCAGGGCCTGTCGTTCCATGTGAACCCTGGCGAGATCGTGACCTTGATGGGGCGCAACGGCGCCGGCAAGACCACGACGCTGCGCACGCTGATGGGCCTGGTGGCCCGGCGCGCGGGCACGGCACTGTTCGAGGGCAAAACGTTCCTCGACGCCCCCGCGCACACGCGCTTCCACATGGGGTTGGCCTACGTGCCCGAAGAGCGCCGCATCGTGCCGGGCTTGAGCGTGCGCGAGAACCTGCAGCTGGGCATCCTCGGCAAGCCGGGCACGCACGACCTGGCGCGCATCGTCGACGAGATCGCCGAGATCTTCCCGCGCCTCAAAGAGCGGCTCGACCAGGAGGGCACGTCGCTGTCGGGCGGCGAGCAGCAGATGCTCGCCATCGCGCGCGCCATGGTCGCGAAGCCGCGGATGATCCTGCTCGACGAACCGAGCGAGGGCATCATGCCGCTGCTGGTGCAGGAGATGTTCGCGCTGTTCGCGCGCATGAAGGCGCAGGGCACGACGCTGCTGCTGGTAGAGCAGAACGTGGCGCTGGCGCTGCGCATTTCGGACCGCGCCTACATCATCGACCAGGGCCGGATCGTGCACACCGGCACGGCTGCCGAGCTGCTGGCGGACCGGGAGATTCAGGAGCGGTACTGCGCGGTGTGATGCGCGGTGTGAGGCGCGGTGTGACGCGCGGTGTGAGGCGGCGCTCAATGCGCACGGCTTGATGCGCGCCGGGCTGATGATCCAGCGTCAGCCGGTCGGCCCCGCCGCCCACCAGTCCGCCGTGAACGATGCCTGCAGGTGCGCGATGAAGCTCGTCACCTTCGACGGCACCAGCTTCGGCGACGGGAACACCGCATGCATCTCCTGCGCCGGCAGCGCGTGCTCAGTCAGCAGTTCGACGACCCGCCCCTGCACTGCCGCGCGGTGGGCCACATAGCGCGGCAGGATGGCCAGCCCCATGCCGGCCTGCACGGCTTCGAGCACCACCGACAGGTTGTTCGAGCGCAGCGGCCCCCGCACGGCCACGGTGCGTTCGCGCGCACCGGCGCCTGTGACTTCAGCACCCGCGCCCGCGCCGAACTGCCAGCGCTCGTCGCCCTGCACGCTGCTGTAGATCAGGCACGGGTGGTGCGCCACGTCGGCCGGTGTCTCGGGCGCGCCGTGCGCGCTGATGTACGTGGGTGACGCTACGAGCATCCACGGGTTGGTGCCCAAGTAGCTGGCGCCGAGCGATGAGTCGGCCAGCCGCCCCATGCGCACGGCCACGTCGATGCCTTGCTCGACCAGGTTCACGTAGCGGTCGTCGAAGCTCAGGTCGATGCTGATTTCGGGGTGGGTGCGCATGAAGGCCAGCACGCGGGGGGTGAGCACGCGCCGCCCGAACGCCACCGAGGTGCTGATGCGCAACTGCCCGCCCACGCGCGACTGCAGCAGCGCGGCCAGGTTGTCGGCCTCTTCCAGTTCACGCTGGATCAGCTTGCACTTTTCGTAGTAGAGCGCGCCGATCTCGGTGGCGCTCACGCCGCGCGTGTTGCGGTTGAGCAGCCGCGCACCCAGGCGCGCTTCGACAGCGGCCACGTGCTTGGTCGCGGTCGGCTGCGTCACGCCCAGGTCGAGCGAGGCCTTCGAGAAGCTGCCGGTCTCGACGATGCGGATGAAGAGCTGCAAGCCGGTGATGCGGTCCATGGGCGGGTCGGTCGGTCGAAGCCCATCTTAAGACCGGCCCCCCGCGCATTCCGCAGCGGAATAGAACTTATCGACGCCGACCATTGCCGCAGCCGGGGCGAGTCTTCATCATCGGCAGCAGTTCAAACAGCCCCGAGGAGACACGACATGACACGCATGAAAGCCGCGATGGCCGCCGTTCTGGTGATGGAGAAAGAAGGCATCTCGCAAGCCTTCGGCGTGCCCGGCGCCGCCATCAACCCGTTGTATGCGGCACTGCGCGAACGGCAGAGCATCGCCCACATCCTGGCGCGGCATGTGGAGGGCGCCTCGCACATGGCCGAGGGCTACACCCGCGCGCGCGCCGGCAACATCGGCGTGTGCATCGGCACCAGCGGGCCGGCCGGCACCGACATGATCACGGGCCTGTACTCGGCGATTGCCGACAGCATCCCGATCCTGTGCATCACCGGGCAGGCGCCGCGCGCGCGGCTCTACAAGGAAGACTTCCAGGCCGTCGACATCGAGTCGATCAGCAAGCCGGTGACGAAGTGGAGCGTCACGGTGCGCGAGCCGGCGCTGGTGCCGCGTGCGTTCCAGCAGGCGTTCCACCTGATGCGCTCGGGCCGCCCCGGGCCGGTGCTGATCGACTTGCCGTTCGACGTGCAGATGGGCGAGATCGAGTTCGACATCGACACCTACGAGCCGCTGCCGGTCTACAAGCCGGCCGCCACGCGCAAGCAGATTGATCGCGCGCTCGACATGCTGATGGCCGCGAGCAAACCGCTGATCGTGGCCGGTGGCGGCATCATCAATGCCGATGCGAGCGCGCTGCTGGTCGAGTTCGCCGAACTGACCGGCGTGCCGGTGATCCCCACGCTGATGGGCTGGGGCAGCATCCCCGACGACCACCCGCTGATGGCCGGCATGGTGGGCCTGCAAACGAGCCACCGCTACGGCAACGCCACGCTGCTGGCGAGCGACTTCGTGCTCGGCATCGGCAACCGCTGGGCGAACCGGCACACCGGCTCGACCGAGGTGTATTGCAAAGGCCGCACGTTCGTGCACGTGGACATCGAGCCCACGCAGATCGGCCGCGTGTTCAACCCCGAGCTGGGCATCGTGAGCGATGCGAAAGCGGCGCTCGAACTGTTCGTGCAGGTCGCGAAGGAACGCAAGGCGGCCAAGACGCTGCGCGACTTCGGCGTGTGGGCGAGCCGCTGCGCCGAGCGCAAGCAGCTGATGCACCGCAAGACGCACTTCACCGAGACGCCGATCAAGCCGCTGCGCGTGTACGAGGAGATGAACAAGGTGTTCCCGCGCGACACGGTCTACGTCACGACTATCGGCCTGAGCCAGATCGCCGGTGCGCAGTTCCTGCATGTGTACGGCCCGCGCCAGTGGGTCAACTGCGGCCAGGCCGGGCCGCTGGGCTGGACGGTGCCGGCCGCGCTGGGTGTGGTGGCCTCCGACCCGACGCGCACGGTCGTCGGCCTGTCGGGCGACTATGACTTCCAGTTCATGATCGAAGAGCTGGCGGTGGGCGCGCAGTTCCGCCTGCCGTATGTGCAGGTCTTGGTCAACAACAGCTACCTCGGTTTGATCCGTCAAAGCCAGCGCGGCTTCGAGATGGACTACTGCGTGCAGCTCGCGTTCGAGAACCAGAACGTCGACGACCCCACACTCAAGAGCTACGGCGTGGACCACCAGGCGGTGGTGCAGGGCATGGGCTGCAAGAGCCTGCGCGTGACCGACCCCGAAAAGATCGGCGCGGCCCTCGTGCAGGCCCAGGCGATGGCGCGCGAATTCAGCGTGCCGGTGGTGGTCGAGGTGATACTCGAGAAGGTGACCAACATCGCGATGGGCACCGAGATCGACAAGATCAACGAGTTCGAGGACATCGACTGCCGGCACCCCGAAGGGCGGCAAGGGCTGGAGATGGCCGGCCTGCTGGAATGACCCAAACGCGTGACCCCAACCGCGTTACCCGAACCGCGTGACCCGCACCAGGAGACCGACCCCACCATGCCACGCTTCGACGCGAACCTGACCTTCCTCTTCACCGAACGCCCCTTTCTCGACCGTTTCGAGGCCGCCGCCAAGGCCGGCTTCAAGGCGGTGGAGTTCGCGTTCCCTTACGCGTTCGACGCGGCCGAGATCAAGGCCCGGCTCGATGGCAACGGCCTGCAGCTCGTGCTGCACAACCTGCCGGCCGGCGACTGGGATGCGGGCGAGCGCGGCGTTGCCTGCCACCCCGACCGCGTCGACGAATTCCGCGCCGGTGTGGGCCGGGCCATCGAGTACGCGACCACGCTCGGTGCACCGCAGCTCAACTGCCTGGCCGGCATCGCACCCGCCGGTGTGGCCGACGACGTGCTGCGCGGCACCTTCGTTGCGAACCTGCGCTTTGCTGCGGCCGAATGCGCCGCCGCCGGCATCAAGCTGCTGGCCGAGCCGATCAACACCTTCGACATCCCCGGCTTCTATCTCAACCGCACGGCGCAGGCGCTGGCCATTCTCGACGACGTGGTGGGTGACACAAGCGCCGACAACGTCTATGTTCAGTACGACATCTATCACGCGCAGCGCATGGAAGGCGAGTTGATCGGCACGCTGCGCAAGCACCTCGCGCGCATCGCGCATGTGCAGCTGGCCGACAACCCCGGCCGCAACGAACCCGGCACCGGCGAGATCCACTACCCGAACGTCTTTGCAGCGCTCGACGCGATGGGCTATGCCGGCTGGGTCGGCTGCGAATACAAGCCCGCCACCACCACTGAAGCCGGTCTCGGCTGGCTGACTGGAGCTACTCGATGACCACCACCTCCCTCAAGCTCGGCTTCATCGGTCTGGGCATCATGGGCGCGCCGATGGCGGGCCACCTGCTGAAGGCCGGCCACACGCTCTTCGTGCACACGCGCAGCAAGGTTCACCCCGACCTGGCGGCGGCTACCGTGTGCGCAAGCGCCAGCCAGGTCGCCGAGCAGGCCGACGTGGTCTTCATGATGCTGCCCGACACGCCCGACGTGGCCAAGGTGCTGTTCGGCGACGACGGCGTGGCGGTGGGCCTGTCGAAGGGCAAGACCGTCATCGACATGAGCTCGATCTCGCCCATAGAGACCAAGGACTTCGCCAAGCGCATCAACGCGCTCGGCTGCGACTACATCGACGCGCCGGTCTCGGGCGGCGAGGTCGGTGCCAAGGCGGCGTCACTCACGATCATGGTCGGCGCGAGCGACGAGGCCTTCGCGCGCATCAAGCCGCTGTTCGAGTTGATGGGCAAGAACATCACGCTCGTCGGTGGCAATGGCGACGGGCAGACCTGCAAGGTCGCGAACCAGATCATCGTGGCATTGAACATCGCGGCGGTGAGCGAGGCGCTGGTGTTCGCATCGAAGGCCGGTGCCGACCCGGCCCGCGTGCGCCAGGCGTTGATGGGCGGCTTCGCGGCGAGCCGCATCCTGGAAGTGCACGGCGAACGCATGATCAAGCGCACCTTCGCCCCGGGCTTTCGCATCGGCTTGCACCAGAAAGACCTGAACCTGGCACTCGCCGGCGCCCGCGCCATCGGCGTGGCCTTGCCGCAGACGGCCGGTGCCGCGCAACTGATGCAGGTGTGCGCGGCGAACGGCGGGCAAGACCTGGACCACTCGTCGCTCGTGAAAGCGTTGGAGTTGATGGCGGGGCACCCGGTCATGCCCGATGCCGCTTGATGTAGTCGCGGGCGGGGCTCGCCCTTGATCCGGCGGCAGGGCTCATTGATTGCGTGGTGAACACCCCGCGGCGGGTGTTCGATGCAGTTTCAGTGCATGCTCGGCCCGATGTCTCGTCTGAAATTCAACTTCGTCGGTTTCTGTGGCCCGCTGGTACTCGCTGCTTCGGCCAACCTGCTTTACGCGTGCGCTACTGAATCGCCCTTGCCCGCATTGCGCGGCACCGCCCTCGCATTGCTCGGTGAGGTGCACGACAACCCGGCTGGCCACCGCGAGCGCCTCGCGCTGCTCACTCGGGCCGTTGGCGCCGGCTGGCGGCCGGTGATCGCGATGGAGCAGTTCGACACCGACCGCCAGGCCGACATCGACCGCGCCCGGCGCGAGGCGCCGCGCGACGCGCAGCATGTGATCGACCTCGCGGCTCCGGCGCGCAGCGGGTGGGACTGGGCGCTCTACCGCCCCGTCATCGAACTCGCGCTGCGCTACGACCTGCCGCTCCG
This sequence comes from Rhizobacter sp., assembly GCA_031385155.1. Classification (GTDB taxonomy): domain Bacteria; phylum Pseudomonadota; class Gammaproteobacteria; order Burkholderiales; family Burkholderiaceae_C; genus LMDS01. The sequence continues at coordinate 33,896 of JANNBF010000075.1, read as the reverse complement.
CGCGGCCAACCTCAGCGGTGCCGATACCAGCAAGGTGGTGCGCGCCGGCTATGCCAGCGTGTTCGATGCGGCGCGGCTCGCAGCGCTCGGCCTCGCAGAGGCCATCGAGCCGTCGACGCAGGCGGCGCAGGAGCGCGAGATCGATGTCGGCCACTGCGGCATGTTGCCCGCGCCGATGTGGCCCGCGATGGCGCGTGCGCAGTTCGCCCGTGATGCGGTGATGGCGCAGGTGCTGCGCGAGGCCGTTGCGAACGGTGCGAGCGGCGCGGTGCTCATCGCCGGCAACGGCCATGTGCGGCGCGACATCGGCGTAGCGCGTTGGCTGGCCCCGGCCGAGCAAGCGCGCGTGGTCGCCATCGGCTTCATCGAAGCGCCGGCGTCGCCCGCGTTCGCGGCTGCTTTCGACCGCGTCGTGCTCGTGCCGGCGGCGCCGCGCACCGACCCGTGCGAGGCGTTCGCGAAGCGGGCCGCACCATGACGCGCCCTGTTGATCGACCCGACAGCGCGGAGGCCACCCGCCGCGCCCGCGCGATGTGGCGTTATGTCGGCGATGAGCGGCCGCTGTTCGCAGTGGCGCCGCGCATGGGCAAAGAGTCGGTGTGGGACTACCCGCGCCCGCCGCGGGTGCTGCTCGACGCGCGCGAGGTGGTGGTGCGTTGCGGCAGCAGCGAAGTGGCGCGCACGCAGCGCGCTTTGCGTGTGTGTGAAACAGCGAACCCACCGACCTTCTACCCGCCGCGTGCCGACATCGCGGCCGCGTTCCTGATCGACGCAGCCGGCGAATCGTGGTGCGAATGGAAAGGCCGCGCGCGCTACTTGACGGTGGCCGTGCCCGGCCTGAGGTGCGAGCGCGCGGCGTGGTGTTACGACGACCCGCTGCCCGGCTTCGAGGCCTTGCGCGGGCATGTCGGCTTCTACCCGTCGCCGCTGGCGTGCACGGTGGCCGGTGTGCGCGTGCTGCCGCAGCCCGGGCGCTTCTATGCGGGCTGGGTCACGCCCGAGGTCGTCGGCCCGTTCAAGGGCGAGCCCGGGAGCGAAGGGTGGTAGCGCGCATGAAGAGTTTGCCGAGCGGCTACCGCGCCATCGTGATCGGCGCAAGCGGCGCCATCGGCGCGGCGCTGGTCGAGACGCTCCGCGCGGACGCGGCCTGCGCTGACGTGGTCGCGCTCGGCCGCCAAACCGATGCACGCACCGATGCGCCGGGCGGGCTGCGCATCGATGTGCTGAGCGAGGCCAGCATCGCTGCCGCAGCCCAGGCGCTTGCCGGCCGCGCGCCGTTCCACGTCATCGTCAACGCGACGGGCGCGCTGCACATCAACGGCACCGCGCCCGAGAAGCGCCTGGCCGAGCTGAACGCCGATGCGCTGATGCGCGCCTTCGCCATCAACGCCGTCGCACCGGCGCTGCTCATCAAGCACTTCACGCCGCTGTTGCCGGGCGCCGGCCGCAGCCTGTTCGCGAGCCTGAGTGCGCGCGTGGGCAGCATCGGTGACAACCGCAAGGGCGGCTGGTACGGCTACCGCGCCAGCAAGGCCGCGCAGAACATGCTGATTCGCACGGCCGCCATCGAAGTGGCCCGCCGCCGGCCCGAGGCCGTGCTGGCCGCGTTGCACCCCGGCACCGTGGCATCACGCCTGTCGGCTGCCGTGATCGGCGATGCGCCCGTCACCGCGCCGGCGGATGCGGCAGCACACCTGCTCGCGGTGCTCGACGCACTCACGCCGGCGCAATCGGGCGGCTTCTTCGCGTATGACGGCAGCGTGATTCCCTGGTAGCGGGCGGGCCGGGTCGAAGCACAATGCCGGCACCGGAACTTGCCGAGGTGCATTCATGAACGCGCTTGATTCGTCGAGGCGCCATGCCCTGCGCATGGCTGCCGCCAGCGCGGTGTGTGTACTGCCATTCACCGCCCGCGCCCAAGCCTGGCCGAGCAAGACGATCCGCTTCGTCGTGCCGTTCGCGCCTGGCGGCAGCTCCGAGATCGTCGCGCGCTCGTTTATCTTCGACGACGTGCCCACCGTGGCCGAGCAAGGCTTCCCTGGCTTCGAGATGACGCAGTGGTACGGCATGCTCGCGCCTGCCAACCTCGCGCCGGCTGCGGCCGACAAGGTTGCGGCCGCGTGCGCCAAGGCGGTGAACGAACCCGCAGTGGTCGAGCGGCTCACGGCCGATGCAGCCATTCCGGTGGGCAGCAGTGCGGCCGAGTTCGCGAAGTTCATCAGCGTGGAGCAGCAGCGCTGGAAGCCGGTGATCGTGCGCGCCAAGGTCAAGCCGGATTGACCATGGCCGGCACTCAACCCATCACCTCGAACTGGGCGCGCTTCGGCTTCGTCGTGCTCACGTTCTTCTGGGTCGCGGCGGGCTGGTTCGTGGTGCTGCAGGGCGGCTTCGCGACGGCGCCGAAGCACTCGACACACGTCACGTTCGTCGGCGGTGCGGGCGGCGCCTTCATGGCGTGCGTCTTCCTGGTGCTGGCCACGGTCGCGGCGGCCGTGGTGCTGCAAAGCCTGCGCGCGCCTCGCTTGGCCTATGTCGTGCTGGTGCTGCTGGTGTTCGGGCCGGCGTGTGCTTACTCGCTGTACACCTAGGCGCTGAATGCACTCCGTGCAGATGCTGCCAGCCCTGCAAGCATTTCGTCGCCTGTGCGACTGACCCCCGATGTACCTGCCCATGCACCCCACACTCGCCCTGAGCCCCGCAAAGCAACTTGCTCGCCGACTCGCACAACGCCTTGCACAACGCCTTGCACTCGCCGCCGCGGCCGCGCTGCTCTCCGCCTGCTCCAGCCTGCCGGTGATCGACCGCGAGGCGCGGGCCACCGAGGCCATTCCACTGAGCACCGCCACCACGCTCGGCCGCATCGCCAAGGCGTCGACGCCGGCCCCTGACCTGTCGGGCTTCAGGCTGATGCCGCTCGGCCTGTTCTCGCTCGACGCGCGGGTGCAACTGGCGCGCCGGGCCGAGGTGTCGCTCGACGTTCAGTACTACCACTTCGAGAACGACGAGACCGGCCGCTGGCTGCTGCGTGCGCTGCGTGATGCGGCCGTGCGCGGCGTGCGCGTGCGCCTGCTGATCGACGACCTCTACACCAGCGGGCAAGACGACCTGTGGCTCGCCTTCGCCGCCCACCCGAACGTGCAGGTGCGCCTGTTCAACCCGTTCAAGCTCGCCCGCGAGCACGGGCAGGGCGCGCGCTTTCTGGCCGACATCGGCAACATCTCGCGGCTGAACCACCGCATGCACAACAAGCTCTTCATCGCCGATGGCGCGCTGGCGGTGATCGGCGGGCGCAACGTGGCGAACGAGTACTACCTGCGCAGCGCGAGCGAAAACTTCGTCGATGTCGATGCCTTCACGGCCGGCTTCGTGGTGGCGCCGCTGCAGTACCTGTTCGACCGCTACTGGAACAGCGACCCGGTCTACCCGCTCGAAGCGGTGGCGCGCACCGAACTGTCGCCCGACATGCTGCGCGCCAAGTTCGAGGAATGGACCGGGCCGATCGCCACGCCACCGCCGCAAGCGCTGCCACCGAACGACATCCTCGGCTACGGGCCCATCGCCGACGACCTCGATCTCGGCCGGCTCGGCCTGATCTGGGGCGACGCGTACGTGTTCGCCGACCACCCCGACAAGCCGTTCGACGGCGCGGCCGGTGGCGAGCTGCTGGAGACAAGCGTCACCTACAACGTGTTCGAGGCGATACGCACCGCGAAGAAAGAGCTGCTGATCTCGTCGCCCTATTTCGTGCCCGGCCAGCGCGGCATGGACCTGCTGCGCGAACTGCGCGCCGAGGGCGTGAAGATCACCGCGCTGACCAACTCGCTCGCGTCCACCGACGAGCCGATCGTGCACCTCGGCTACAGCCGCTACCGCGAAGAGATGCTGCGCATGGGCGTCGACCTGTACGAGCTGAGCTCGTCGCGCATCAAGGACAACAAGCGCATGTTCCTGTTCGGCGCGTCGCTCGGCCGGCTGCATGCCAAGCTGGTGGTGATCGACAAGCAGCGCCTCTTCATCGGCTCGATGAACCTCGACCCGCGTTCGGCCACGATCAACACCGAACTCGGCGCGCTGATCGACAGCCCGCAACTCGCCCGCGAGCTCACCCGCATCATCGACATCGACCGCCTGCAAAGCGCCTACCGCGTGCGCCTGCGCAAGCCGCCGCCGGGGCTGGAGTGGATGAGCAGCGACGGCGAGCGCGAGATGATCCTGAGCGCAGAGCCGGACTCCACGCCGTGGCAGCGCATCAAGTCTTGGTTGCTGAACCCGTTCGTGCCGGAGGAGCAGTTGTAGGGTGCCCGGGTCTGGTGCGTGCCGTCGCAACATGGGCTTTGAGTCCGCAGCTCGGACCCCGCCTCAGCGCCGGTGACCAAGGCCCTGCAAGGCGTGCTCACGCACATCGAGCACCGCCTCGCGCCCCGGCAATGGCAAGCCGCCACCGCGTGTGGAGAGCGTGGCCACGCACTGGCGCAGGCACTGGTGTGCGGCATCGGCTTCCAGGCGCGGGTGCCAGGCCTGCACCACCTGCTCGGCGGGCACCGGCACCGGCAGCTTGATGAGTTCGAGGCCCAGGCCTGCAGCCACGCTGCGGGTCAGCGGCTCGGGGGCGCAGGCCACCATGTCGGAGTGCGCCGCGCCCATCAGCGCGCCGTAGGCGCTCGGCACGGTTAGCGCGACACGGCGCGCAGCGCCGGCGGCGGCGAGTGCGGTGTCGACCGCTTCCCGCGTCTGGCCGCGTTGGGCAATGGCCACGTGCGATTCGGCCGCGAAGCGCTTGAGCGTGACGCGCGCGCCGAGCAGCGCGTGCCCGCGGCGCACCGCGCCGACGATGCCTTGCTCGTACAGCAGCGCGGTGCGGATCTCGGGGCCGCGGTCGTGCACGGCGCCGATGTCAAGGTCGATCCGGCCGTCGCGCAGGGCCATGGCGTCGCTGCCGGTCTCGGGCACGAAGCGCAGCGTGGCCAGCGGCAGCGTGCGGCGGATGGCGCCGAGCAGCAGCGCGCCGAAGACGATGGCCATGCCGTCGGGCGCGCGCACCACGAACTCGCGCTGCACGGCCGCGAGCTCGCGGCTGTCGCCGGTCTGCATCAGCTCACGCGCCTGCGCCACCCACTTGCGCACCGGCTCGCGCAGCTCGACCGCGCGCGGCGTGGGCACGAGCTTGCGCCCGGCGCGCACCAGCACGGGGTCATTCAGGGCCTCACGAATGCGTGCGAGCGTGTGGCTCATGGCCGGCGTGCTCAGGTGCATGGCCTGCGCCGCCCCGCTGACGCTGCCAGCGGTGAGCAGGGCGTCGAGCGCCACCAGCAGGTTCAAGTCGATGGATTTCATTTCGTGCAAGTATAGGTTTCAATCACTGCACTGTACAAACTTGACTGCGCCGCTGACACTGGCGCCATGACTGCACCCACCCGACCCTCTGCCCAAACCACCCACGCCACTTCTGCCACCCTTGACGCGCTGCCTCGCGCGCTGCGCCTCACCTTTGCGATGCTGATGCTGATGCTCAGCCTGGCCGCGCTCGACCAGACCATCGTCTCGACCGCGTTGCCCACGATCACGCGCGAGCTGCACGGGGCGGCGCGCATGTCGTGGGTGTTCTCGGCCTACCTGATCGCCGCCACCGTGGCCGTGCCGCTCTACGGCAAGCTGGCCGACTTGCACGGCACGCGGCCGGTGCTGCTCGTTGCGGTCGGCGTGTTTCTCACCGGCTCGGCACTGTGCGGATTGAGCCGCGACATGACCGAGCTGGTCCTTGCGCGCGGCCTGCAGGGTGCGGGCGGTGGCGGCTTGCTGACGCTGGCGATGATGGCGGTGGTGCGCTCGTTCCCGCCAGCGTCGCGCCCGCGCCTGCAAGGTTTGCTCGGCGCGGTGTATGGCCTGTCGACGATGGTCGGCCCGCTGGTGGGCGGTTTCATCGTCGAGCACCTCTCGTGGCGCTGGGCCTTCATCATGAACCTGCCGCTGGGCATGTTGGCACTGGTGCTGCTGGCGCGGCACTTCCCGCGCCAGGGGCCAACGCAGCGCGGCACGATGGACTACGCCGGCGCCGTGTTGCTGGGCGCTGCACTCGTGTGCCTGATGCTGGGCACGCGCCCGCAGGAGTCGGGGGCGTCAGGTGCGTCGGGTGCATCCGGCGGGCCGGTGCTGCTCTACATCGTGCTCGGGTTGGGCCTGCTGGCGGCCTTCATCGCGGTGCAGGCGCGCGCCGCCAGCCCGCTGCTGCCCTTGTCGCTGTTCCGGCAACCCGGGTTCTCGGCCGCGTCGCTGCTCAGTGGCGGCACCGGCTTCATGCTGTTCGGTGCGGTGGTGTTCATGCCGCTGTACTGGCAGGTGGCACGCGGCCTGTCGCCGGCCGATTCGGGTTGGCACAGCATGCCGCTGATGGCCGGCCTCACGGTCGGCTCGATCACGTGCGGACGGATGCTGGCGCGGACGGGGCGCGTGCGGCCGGTGGCGCTGGCGGGCTGCCTGCTGAGCGCTGCCGCGTTCGTGCTGCTCGGCTGGATGCTGCGCGAGCCCGGCGCGTCGCTGGCGCTGGCCTCGGCGTGCCTGACCCCGCTGGGCCTGGGCATCGGCTTGTTGCTGCCGCTGGTCACCGTGGTGGCGCAGACCTCGGCGCCGCTGCCCTTGATGGGCATTGCCACGGCGAGCCCGGTGATGTTCCGCTCGGTCGCGGGGGCGGTCGGCGTGTCGGCGCTGGCGGCTTTGTTCCAGCACCTGCTGACGGCTGACATGACGGTGGGTGCGGTGCCGCGCGCTGCGGCATTTGGTCACGCGCTGTTCGGTGTGTTCGGCACGGCGGCGGTGGTGGCCTTGCTGTCGGCGGTGGCAGCACGCGGCCTGCCGCAGCGCCTGGTGCGTCCGGCTGGGATAGCGGGCGCTGCGCCATCGGCCGTGGCTGCGTAAGGTGACGTGATCGCGGCTGCGGGGCGGTGTCAGCCGAGCAGGGTGTGCAGCGCGCGGCCGAAGGCCGGCGCATCGGTGAGCGCCACGAACGCCACGCCCGCGAGCGCGCCGGCGAAGTGCGCGTCGTGGTTGATGCGCCCGCCTTGCTGGCGCGAGGCGTACCAGGTGTAGGCCAGGTAGCCGGCGGCGAACAGTGGCGCAGGGATCGGCACCGGGATCGGCATGATGAACAGCAAGTCGCCCGGGAAGTAGACGATCGAGGCGAAGAGCACCGCCGTGATCGCGCCCGAGGCGCCGAGCGTCGCGTAGTTCGGCTCGGTGCGGTGGTTCAGCCACGTGCCGGCGTCGCTGGCGAGCAGGCCGAACGCGTAGAGCGCGGCGAACTGCGCTGTGCCTATCGTCTGTTCGAGCTTGAACGCGAAGGCCCACAGCGTGAAGGCGTTGAACAGCAGGTGCATCACGTCGGCATGGATGAACGCGCTCGTGACGAGCGTGGCGTACTGGTGCCGTGGTACCAACCAGTACGGCCGGAAGAGATTGCGGTCGATGAACTGTGGCGCCGCGAACAGGCCGATCAAACTGGCCAGCACGATGACCGCGAGCAGCAGCACCGAAGCCGGTGTGGCAGAGGCGATGGCGGTGAGCGTGCTCAAACGGAACGCGCAACAGCCAGCAACTGCGCCACCACCGACGCGGCGATCACCTCGGGCTCCTTGCCGATGACGCCGGGCAGGCCGATGGGGCAGGTCATCCGAGCCGCATCCAGCCCGCGCTGCGCGAAGCGGTGCATGAAGCGTGCGCGTTTCGTCTGTGAGCCGATCAGGCCGAAGAAGCCGAAGTCGGCGCGCGAGAGGATGGCTTCGCTGATGCGCTGGTCGAGGTCGTGCCGGTGCGTGAGCACGAGGTAGAACGCGCCGGGCGGGGCGGTGCTGACCTCGGCCTCGACCGCATCGACACAGACCTTGCGAAGGTGCGCTGGCCAATCGTTGCTGTGGTCGCCGCCGTGCAGAGGGAACTGCGCCGGGAACTCCTCTTCGCGCTCGTCGATCCAGTCCACCAGCACGTGCAGCGGCGCCAGCGCCTGGGCGATGGCGCGGCCCACGTGGCCGGCACCGTAGAGCTGCAGGTGAAAGCGCGGCGGCGCCGACGGCCAGCGCGCGAGGGCTGCGGCATCGAGCGCCGCGTAGCCGAGCGTCACCGCGCCGCCGCAGCATTGGCCGAGGGCCGGGCCGAGCGGGTAGTGCTCGGTGTGCGGCGTGCACTCCCCGGTGCGCAGCATCTCGCGGGCGCAGGCGATGGCCTTCAGTTCGAGGTGGCCGCCGCCGATGGTGCCTGTGCAAGTGTCGGCCGACACCAGCATGCGGGTGCCTTGCTCGCGCGGGACTGAGCCGCGCGCAGCGGTCACCTCGACGATGACGGCGGGCGTGCCGGCAGCGAGGCAGCGCTGCGCTTGGGTGCGGGTGTGGTGGTCAGCCACCCCTCACCCCAGCCCTCTCCCCAAAGGGGCGAGGGAGTGAATGGCCCCCTCTCCCGCGTGCGGGAGAGGGTTGGGGTGAGGGTGCTCGTTCGTCATCACCGCAGTAACCGCGCGCAGGATCGCCTCGCTCGTCGCCGGCGCGGTGAGCGGTGGGTCCACGCGGTGGCCGCCCACCGCCGAGACCGCATCGCGGATCGCGAAGAACACCGAGAAAGGCAGCAGCAGCGGCGGCTCGCCGACGGCCTTGCTGCGGTGGATGCTGTCTTCTACGTTCGGGCCGTCGAACAGCTTCACGTTGAACACCGGCGGGCAGTCGTTCGCGGTCGGGATCTTGTAGGTGCTCGGCGCATGGGTCGTGAGCTTGCCGCTCGTCGGGTGCCACACCAGTTCTTCGGTGGTCAACCAGCCCATGCCTTGAATGAACGCGCCTTCGATCTGCCCGATGTCGATGGCCGGGTTCAGCGAGCGCCCCGCGTCGTGCAGGATGTCGGCGCGCAGCAGCTTCCATTCGCCGGTCAGCGTGTCCACCACCACCTCGCTCACCGCCGCGCCGTACGCGAAGTAGTAGAACGGGCGGCCGAACATCTTGTCCTTGTCCCAGCTCAGGCCGGGTGTGGCGTAGAAGCCGTCGGACCAGAGTTGCACGCGGTCGAGATAGGCCTGCGCCACCACGGCGCTGAAGGGCAGCGACTTGCCGGCGACCATGACCTTGTCGTTCGCAAAGCGCACCTCAGACGCCGCGCCGCCGTGATGCGAAGCGATGCACGCGGCGAGCCGCTCGCGGATCTGCCGCGCCGCGTCTTGCGCCGCCTTGCCGTTCAAGTCGGCGCCGGTCGATGCGGCCGTGGCCGAGGTGTTGGCCACCTTCTGCGTGTCGGTCGCGGTGACGCGCACGCTGTCGAAGCCGACACCGAGTTCGTGGGCCACGACCTGCGCCACCTTGGTGTTCAAGCCCTGGCCCATCTCGGTGCCGCCGTGGTTCACGAGGATGCTGCCGTCGTTGTACACATGCACCAGCGCGCCGGCCTGGTTGAAGTGCTTGACGTTGAACGAGATGCCGAACTTCAGCGGCGCCAGCGCGATGCCGCGCTTGAGCACGGGGCTCGTGGCGTTGAACTGTTGGATGCTGTTGCGGCGTGCGGTGTAGTCGCTGCTCGCCGCGAGTTGGTCGACGAGTTCGTGGACGATGTTGTCGGAGACCACCTGGCCATAAGGTGTCGTGACACCGTTCCCGGTGTCGGGCGTGACGTTGTTCGACGTCGTCCCGTAGAAGTTGGCCCGCCGCACCGCCAGCGCATCGAGCCCGAGTGTTCGCGCGATGCTGTCGAGGATGTTCTCGACTGCGATGGCACCTTGCGGCCCGCCGAAACCGCGGAACGCGGTGTTGCTCTGCGTGTTGGTCTTGCCGGAGTAGCCATGCAGCGCCACGTCGGGCAGCCAGTAGGCGTTGTCGAAGTGGCACAGCGCACGCGTCATCACCGGGCCGGACAAGTCGGCCGAATGGCCGGCGCGCGAGACCATGGTGACTTCGGCGCCGAGTAACTTGCCCGCATCGTCGTAGCCCACCACGTACTCGTACCAGAAGCAGTGGCGCCGGCCGGTGATGAGGAAGTCGTCGTCGCGGTCCAGGCGCAGCTTGACCGGGCGCTTCAGCCGCGCTGCCGCGACCGCCGCGATGCACGCGAACGGCGCCGACTGCGACTCTTTCCCGCCGAAGCCGCCGCCCATGCGGCGGCACTCGACATGCACGTCGTGCGCGTGCAGCTTGAGCGCATGCGCGACCAGGTGCTGCATCTCGCTCGGGTGCTGGGTCGAGCAGTGCACATGCATGCCGCCGCCCTCGGTCGGGAGGGCGTAGCTGATCTGGCCTTCGAGGTAGAACTGCTCCTGCCCGCCGACCTCGAGCGTGCCTTGCAGGCGGTGCGGGGCGCGGGCGATGGCGGCGCGCACCGCATCGACACCACCGCCATTCGCGGCGCGAGTCAGGTGCATCGGCGGCAGCACGTACTGGCCTAACGCGTGGGCTTGCTGCGGCGTGAGCACCGGCGGCTCGGCGTTGATCGTCAACACGTCTTTCGCCTTGGCCGCAGCGCGCCGTGCGGCATCGCGGGTGGTGGCGATGACGGCGAACATGGGCTGGCCGAGGTACCGCACTTCACCCCACTGCGAGCCGTCGCCGTGTTGCTTGAAGTCACACAGGATGGGTTCGTCGTGAACGATGGAGCCGCAGTCGTTCGGGCCGGGAATGTCGGCCGCCGAGATCACGGCCACCACACCGGGCAACGCGCGGATCGTGTCGAGCGCCATGGCGGTGAGCCGGCCCTTCGCGACCGGCGACAAGCCGAGCGCGCAGTGCAGCGTGCCGGCGAGTTCGGGGATGTCGTCGATGTAGGTCGCCTCGCCCGCCACATGCAGGTGCGCCGATTCGTGCGCGCGGCTGATGCCCACCCGCGCGCCGGCCTGCGCCGCCACTTGCTCTGCAGCGCCGTCGATGCGCGCGGCGGTGTTCTGCAGGTAGCCGGCGAAGGGCTCGTCGGGCTGGAGGAGCAGGGCGGCGATGGGCTTGTTCATGGCGTGACCCTCCCGACGGTGTGCACGGTGACGGGCGCGGCAACGAGTGCATGCGGCATCACGCTCCACACGCTCGTGGCGTCCACAGGCAACGGGTCCTCGATGCGCGTTTCCAGCCACAACCGCTGCAACAGGTTCTGCGCCACCTGCAGCCGGTAGGCCGCGCTCGCGCGCATGTCGGTCAGCGGTTGGAAGTCGAGCGCCAGCGCCGCCTTGGCCGCATCCACGCTGGCCTGCGACCACGGTTGGCCGACGAGTGCAGCTTCGGCCTGCGCGGCGCGTTTCACGGTGGCGGCCATGCCGCCATAGGCGAGGCGGACTTCCCTTACGGTGCTGCCGCCGAGCGTGATCGCGAAGCCCGCGCACAGCGCCGAGATGTCGCAGTCGAAGCGCTTGCTGATCTTGTAGGCGCGCACCGTGCGCTCGAAGGCCGCGAGCGGCACGGCCAGGCCCTGCACGAACTCGCCGGGCTCCAGGCGGTTCTTCATGTAGTCGACATAGAAGTCGGTGAGCGGCATGCGGCGCACGCGCTCGCCGCGGCGCAACTCGATCTGCGCATCCAGCGCCATCAGCACCGGCGCAGAGTCGCCGATGGGCGAGCCGTTGGCCACGTTGCCGCCCATCGTGCCCGCGTGGCGGATCGGCGGTGAGGCGAAGCGCAGCCACACGTCGGTGAGCGAGGGCGCGTGCCGGGCGAGGGCGGCGAACGCGGCTTCGAGCGAGGCACCGGCGCCGATGTAAAGCTCACTTCCGGATTCATCGATTCGCTTCATCTCGGCCACCTCACCGACATAGACGATGTCGCCGAGCGCGCGGAACTGCTTGTTGACCCACAAGCCCACGTCGGTCGAGCCGGCGAGCAGTTGGGCCTGCGGCATGGCCATGCGCAACGCGGCGAGGTCGTCGAGCGTGGTCGGGGCATAGAAGCGGTCGGGGGTCTGCGCGGTGCTGTACTCGAAGCGGCTGCCGCGCTCAAGCGACTGCAACGCCGCAACCACCGGCGCCGTGTCGAGCGCCACCGCCGGCAGGTCGAACATGCGCTGACCCGCGTCGAGGATCGGCCGGTAGCCGGTGCAGCGGCACAGGTTGCCCGACAACTCATCGGCGAGTTGCTGGCGCGTGGGCGCCGGCGTGCCGTCGCGGTGGTGTTCGTAGGCCGACCACAGCGACATCACGAACCCCGGCGTGCAGAAGCCGCATTGCGAGCCGTGGCACTCGACCATGGCCTGCTGAACGGGGTGCAGCGCGCCGTGGTTCAGGGCCTTCAGGTCTTCGACGGTGAACAGCGCCTTGCCGTGCAGCGTGGGCAGGAACTGGATGCAAGCGTTGACCGTGTTCAAGGTCAGGCCGCGCACGCTGCCCGGGTCGCCTGCATCGGCAAGCTCACCGACCACCACGGTGCAGGCGCCGCAGTCGCCCTCGTTGCAACCTTCCTTGGTGCCGCTGCAGCGTGCGTCTTCGCGCAGCCAGTCGAGCACGCTGCGGGTCGGGTGGGCGCCCGCGACTTCGACCACCTGGCCACGGTGGAAGAAGCGGATCGGGCGGCTCGTGTCGTCGGTGCTCATAGGTAACGGGTCAGGGTGTCGGTCGGCTTGAGCGGTCAAGTCTGCAGTCAAGGTCAGTGTCGGGGCACGCGGTCCGAAAATGCGCCTGCGCAAGGTACGCGATGAGGGTTGTTTCGGTATACATCGCGACGCATGGTAGTTATAAACTTGAGCGTATGGCAACCGGTTTCGACTTCGACAAGATCGAGCTCTCTCTCATCCGGGCGCTGAAAACCTTGATCACCGAACGCAGCGTATCGCGGGCCGCCATGCGGCTGCGCAGCACCCAGCCGGCCGTGAGCGCCCAGCTCAAGCGGTTGCGCCTGCTCACCGGTGACCCGCTGCTGGTGCGCACCGGCAACAGCATGGCGCCCACCGAGACCGCGCTCCACCTGTTGGAACCCGCCACCCGCCTGCTGCAAGACGCGGACCGGCTGTTCAGCCCGCGCGCGCACCAACGTGGGTTCGAGCCCCTCGCGAGCCGCACCACCTTCCGCATCGCCGCCAGCGACTACCTCGACCCGCTGTTCCTGCCGGAGTTGGTGGCGCACCTCAAGCGTGTGGCGCCGCAGGTGCGCATGGATCTGCTGCCGCTGTCCAGCGAGTTCGACTACCGGCGCAGCCTGGCGGCGGCCGAGGTCGACCTGGTCATCGGCAACTGGCTCAAGCCGCCGGAAGAGCTGCATCTGGGCCGCTTGCTCTCCGACGACATCGTCTGCCTCGTCGCCGAAGACCACCCGCTGGTGCGCGTGGCGCCCACGCGTGCCTGGTCGGTCGAGCGCTACCTGGCCAGCGAGCACGTGGCGCCGATGCCGCTCTACAGCAGCGCGCAGGGTGCGTCGCCCGGCGTGATCGACGAACACCTCGCGTCCCTCGGCTCGGCCCGGCAGGTGATGGTGCGCAGCGCACACTTCAGCCTGATCCCGCTGATGGTGGCGCAGAGCTTGCTGGTGCTGACCACCGGGCGGCTGTTCTGCTCGCGCTACGTTGATGCCTTGCCGGTCCGAATCATCCGCTGCCCTGTGCCCTTCCCGCCGCTCACCTATTACCAACTCTGGCACGAGCTGACGCACGCGTCGGCGTCGGGCCGCTGGCTGCGCGAGCAGGTTCGTGACGTGGCGCGCAACCTCGCAACGCACGGCATGTTGCGGCGCGCGGGGCTGGCAGCATGACCTTGCCCGCCGTGCCGTCCAGCCGCTTCGCACTGCGCGGCGACCTGCTCGACTTCACCAGCGCGCCGCTCTGGGGCGAGGTCGATTCACCCGCCGTGCGCTTTCGCCCGGACCACTGGCTGCTGATCGACGCCGGCCGCATCACCGGCGTGCAGGCCGGCGAGCCCGATGCGACCTGGGCGAAGCACGACCACCGCGGCCGGCTCGTGATGCCGGGCTTCATCGACACCCACGTGCACATGCCGCAGCTCGACGTGATCGCAAGCTTCGGCGCCGAGCTGCTCGATTGGCTCAACACCTACACCTTCCCGGCCGAAGCGCGCTTCGGCGACCCGGCCCGCGCGGCGGCCGGCGCCGAGCTGTTCGTCGACGCGCTGCTGGCGAACGGCACCACGGCGGCGGTCGCGTTCCCGACCACGCACAAGGTCTCGGCCGAGGCGCTGTTCACGTCGGCCCAGAAGCGCGGCATGCGCATGGTCACCGGCAAGGTGCTGCAAGACCGCCACACGCCCGATTCGCTGCGCGACGACGTGGCGCAAGCCGAGCGCGACTGCATTGACCTCATCGACCGCTGGCACGGCGTCGACCGCCTGGCCTACGCCGTGACCGTGCGCTTCGCCCCGACCAGCACGCCCGAGCAGCTGGCGATGGCGGGTGCGCTGTGCGCCGCGAATGGGTCGCTCTACATGCAGACCCACGTGGCCGAGAACCGCGCCGAAGTGCAGTGGGTGCGCGAGCTGTTCCCCGAAGCGCGCAGCTACCTCGACGTGTATGCGCGTGCCGGCCTGCTGCACCGGCGCAGCGTGCTGGCGCACTGCGTGTTCCTCGACGATGCTGATCGTGCCGCCATTCGCGATGCCGGCGCCCACATGGCGCACAGCCCGACGAGCAACCTGTTCCTCGGCAGCGGCCTGTTCGACTGGCGCGCCGCCGATGGCGCACGCGCCGCCGTGAGCTTGTCGACCGACGTGGGCGGCGGCACCAGCCTGTCGATGATCCGCACCATGGCCGAGGCCTACAAGGTGCAGGCAATGGCCGGCCAGCGCCTGACCGCGTGGTGCGCCCTGTACGCCGCCACGCGCGGCGCCGCGCAGGCGCTCGGCCTGGCCGACGAGATCGGCTCGCTCGACCCCGGCCGCCTGGCCGATGTGTGCGTGTGGGACTGGGCGGCCGGCCCGGTCGCCACCTCACGCATGGCGCTCGCGCAAACCCTGCACGAACGCGCCTTCGCATGGATGACACTGGCCGACGACCGCAACCTCACTGAAACCTTCATCGCGGGCGTGAGCCGCTACCGGCGGAGCGAAGTTTGAAATGCAAGAGAAGGTCATTCACCGCAGAGGGGCGGAGTTGGCGGAGTTGCGCAGAGGAATTCAATTCGATGTTTTCAACTCTGCGAACCTCCGCCAACTCCTTTGGCTCTGCGGTGAATGAATTGCTTTGATATGGGGAACACATGCTTCGCCTAGAGCTCGTCAACATCAGCAAGCAGTACCCCGCCGTCAAGGCGAACGACGGTGTCAACCTGCGCGTGCTGCCGGGGGAGATTCATGCGGTGCTCGGTGAGAACGGCGCGGGCAAGTCGACCATGATGAAGATGATCTACGGCGCGGTGCGGCCCGACGAGGGCGAGGTTCGCTGGAATGGGCAACCGGTCCACATCCGAAACCCGCAAGAGGCGCGGGCGTTGGGCATCAGCATGGTGTTCCAGCACTTCAGTTTGTTCGACACGCTCACGGCGGCCGAGAACGTGTGGCTCGGCCTGGACAAGTCGCTCACGCTCGCCGAGGTGGCGCAGCGCATGACCAAGGTCGAGCAGGAATACGGGCTGGAGGTCGACCCGCAGCGGCCGGTGCATTCGCTCTCGGTCGGCGAGCGCCAGCGCGTCGAGATCGTGCGTGCGCTGATGACGAACCCCAAGTGCCTGATCTTGGATGAGCCGACCTCGGTGCTCACGCCGCAGGCGGTCGACAAGCTGTTCGTCACGCTGCGCAAGCTCGCTGCGCAGGGCACGAGCATCCTCTACATCAGCCACAAGCTCGACGAGATCCGCGCGCTGTGCACCCACTGCACCGTGCTGCGCGGCGGCAAGGTCACCGGCACCGTCGACCCGCGCACCGAGACCAACGCGGGGTTGAGCCGCCTGATGATCGGCGCCGAGCCGCCGCAGTTGCAGCACCGCCCCGCGAACCTGGGCGCGGTGGTACTCGACGTGCGCGGCCTGACCCTGCCCAAGGAAGACCACTTCGGCATGAACCTCGAAGGCGTGCGCCTCAACGTCAAGGCCGGTGAGATCGTCGGCATCGCCGGCGTCTCGGGCAATGGCCAGCAGGAGCTGATGGCGGCGCTGTCGGGCGAAGACACGCGCTCGGCGAAGGGCTCGACCTTCCTGTTCGGGCGCGACATCTCGCAAGCCCCGCCGCGCGAGCGCCGCAAGGCCGGGCTGCACTTCGTGCCCGAAGAGCGGCTGGGGCGCGGTGCGGTGCCCACGCTGTCGCTCGCGGCGAACACGCTGCTCACGCGCACCGAGGCGGTCAAGGGCTCGGGCTGGATCGACACCGACGCGGTCGCCAGGCTCGCACAGCAACTCATCGCGCGCTTCTTCGTCAAGGCCGGCGGGCCGGACGCGGCGGCCAAGAGCCTGTCGGGCGGCAACCTGCAGAAGTTCATCGTCGGCCGCGAGATCGACGCCAACCCGAAGCTGTTGATCGTGTCGCAACCGACCTGGGGCGTCGACGTGGGCGCGGCGGCGCAGATCCGCGGCGAGCTGCTGGCGCTGCGCGACAAGGGTTGCGCGCTGCTGATCGTCAGCGAAGAGCTCGACGAGCTGTTCGAGATCTGCGACCGCATGGTCGTGATCGCGAAGGGCAAGGTCTCGCCGAGTGTCGCGACCTCGAACGCGACGATCCCGATGATCGGCGAGTGGATGAGCGGCTTGTGGCCACAAGGCGGGCCCGACAACAACGCTGCAGAGGTAGCCCATGCTGCGGCTTGAGACGCGAGCGCAACCGTCGCAGGCGATGTCGTTCGCGTCCCCGTTGATCGCGCTCGCGGTCACGGTGCTGATCGGTGTGTTCCTGTTCCTGATCCTCGGCAAAGACCCGCTCGCCGGCCTGCGGATGTTCTTCGTCGAGCCGGTGAAGAACCTGTATCAGCTGGCCGAACTGTCGGTCAAGGCGACGCCGCTGATCCTGATCGCGCTCGGCCTGGCGGTCTGCTACCGCTCCAACGTGTGGAACATCGGCGCCGAGGGGCAGTACATCTTCGGCGCGCTCGGCGGCGGCTGGATCGCGATGCAGGCCGGCCCGGCCACCGCGTGGATGGGGCAGGGCTACGTGGTGCTGATCCTGCTCGGCGGCGTGCTCGCCGGCATGTTCTGGGCGGCCGTCGTCGCGCTGCTGCGCGACCGCTTCAACGCGAACGAGATTTTGGTCAGCCTGATGCTGGTCTACGTGGCCACGCTGCTGCTCAGCTGGCTCGTCAGCGGCCCCTGGCAAGACCCGAACGGCCACGGCTTCCCGCAGACCATCACGTTCATCGCGCAGACCAAGCTGCCGCGCCTGGTGCAGGGCTTGCGCGCGCACATCGGGCTGGTGATCGCGCTGGTTGCGGTCGCTTGCTTCTGGGTGTTCATGTTCCGCACCTACCGCGGCTTCGCGCTGCAGGTCGGTGGGCTGGCCCCGGCGGCGGCGCGCTATGCGGGCTTCTCGGCGCGCAGCGCGTTGTGGGTCAGCTTGTTGCTGTCGGGCGCGATGGCCGGCCTGGCCGGGGCGCTTGAAACCTCTGGCCCGCTCGGCCAGCTCACGACCTTCGTGCCGGTGGGCTACGGGTTTGCGGCCATCATCGTCGCGTATGTCGGCCGGCTGCACCCGGTGGGCATCATCTTCTCGGGCTTTCTGATGAGCATGTTCTACATCGGCGGCGAGCTCGCGCAATCACGGCTGGGCTTGCCGAAGGCGCTGACCGGCGTGTTCCAGGGCCTCCTGCTGTTCGCGCTGCTGGCCTGCGACACGCTGATCTTCTACCGCGTGCGCTGGCGCTCCGCGCCGGCGGCGTTGCCGGCGGCGAGTGTTGTGGTCACGCCCACCGTGGCGAAGGGGGCTTGAGATGGACGGCCTCGAACTCCTCATCGCTGCGTCGTTGAACGCCGGCACCGCGCTGGCCATTGCCGGCATCGGCCTGCTCATCAACGAGCGGGCCGGCATCCTGAACCTCGGCGCCGAGGGGCTGATGCTGGTCGCGGCGATGGCCGGCTTCGCGGTCGCGGTGCACTACAACCCGTGGCTCGCCTTCCTGGCCGGGATGGCTGCGGGTGCGCTGCTCGCCGCGTGCTTCGGCGTGTTGGTGATCTGGCTCAATACCAACCAGGTGGCCACCGGCCTCGCGCTGAGCCTCTTCGGCGGCGGGCTCTCGGCCTTCGTCGGCCTTCCGTACGTATCGGAAAAGCTCGGCGAGCAAGCGCAGTTCAAGGTGCCGTTGCTCGGCGACGTGCCCTTCATCGGCCCGGCGCTGTTCCACCAGCACCCGATGGTCTACATCGCGATGGCGCTGGTCGCGGGGCTGGCGTGGTTCCTGTACCGCACGCGTGCCGGGCTGGTGCTGCGCGCGGTGGGCGAATCGCCCGAGTCGGCCCACGCGCTGGGCTACCCGGTGCGCCGCATCCGGATGCTGGCGGTGCTCGCGGGCGGCGCGATGTGCGGCCTGGCAGGTGCGTACATCTCGGTCATCTACACGCCGCTGTGGATCGAGGGCATGGTCGCGGGCAAGGGCTGGATCGCGCTGGCGCTGACGACCTTCGCCACCTGGCGGCCGGCGCGCGTGCTGCTCGGGGCCTACCTTTTCGGTGGTGTCACGATGCTCCAGTTCTACTTCCAGGCGCGCGGCGTGCATGTGCCGAGCGAGTTCCTGGCGATGCTGCCGTACCTCGCGACCGTCGTCGTGCTGGTGCTAATCTCGCGCAACGCCTCGTGGATACGCGCCAACATGCCCGCGTCGCTCGGCAAGCCGTTCTTCCCCGGTTCGTAGCCCTTCGCAGTTTTTTCGTCGTACCCCCCCGCTGTTCCACCATCCACCCCCACCAGGAGAGAGAGCCCATGACCCTCATACCCAAGCGTTCGCTGCTCAAGCAAGCCGGTTGGTCCGTGCTTGCCGCTGCCGCGCTGCTGGCCGGCTGCGGCAAGAAGGAAGAGCCCACGCCGGCTGCTGCCGCGCCTGCATCGGCAGCCATGGCCGCCGCGCCGGCCTCGGCCGCGCCGCTGAAGGTTGCGTTCGCGTACCTCGGCCCGGCCGGCGACCACGGCTGGACCTATGCGCATGACCAGGCGGTCAAGGCGGTGCAAAAGGAATACGGCGACAAGATCGCCGTGAGCACGGTCGAGAACGTGCCTGAATCGGCCGACGCCGAGCGCGTGTTCCGCGACATGGCGACGCAAGGCAACACGCTCGTCTTCGGCACCAGCTTCGGCTACATGGAGCCGATGCTGAAGGTGGCGGCCGACTTCCCCGCCGCGAAGTTCGAGCACGCGACCGGCTTCAAGCAAACCGACAACCTGCGCAGCTACGACAGCCGCAGCTACCAGACGGCCTACCTCGCCGGCATCATCGCCGGCAAGATGACCAAGACCAACATGATCGGCGTGGTCGGCTCGATCCCGGTGCCTGAAGTGATCCGCAACATCGACGCTTACACGCTGGGCGCGCTGAGCGTGAACCCGAAGATCAAGACCAAGGTGGTCTGGGTCAACAGCTGGTTCGATCCGCCGAAGGAAACCGAAGCCGCGCAGTCGCTGATCAACGGCGGTGCCGACGTGCTGCTGCAGAACACCGACTCGACCGCGGTGTTGCAGACGGCCGAGAAGAACAAGAAGTTCGCGTTCGGCTGGGACAGCGACATGTCCAAGTTCGCACCGACCGCGCACCTGGCCTCGGCGATCATCAACTGGCAGCCCTATTACTCGAAGGCCGTCAAGGAAGCGCTCGACGGCAGCTGGAAGGGCGGGGCCGGCGCAGCGACGTGGTGGGGGATCAAGGAAGGCGCGAACGACATCATCGCCATCAGCGACCAGGTGCCGGCCGATGTGAAGGAACTGGTCGCCAAGACCCGGGCCAGCATCTCCGACGGGTCGTTCAAGGTCTTCGTCGGCCCACTGGTCGACAGCACTGGCAAGGAAGTGCTGAAGGCCGGCGAAAGCGCCGACGACAAGATGCTCGGCGGCCTGAACTTCTACGTCAAGGGTGTGGAAGGCAAGGTGCCGGGCGGCGACAAGAAGTAAGCGCGCCCGCAAGCAACGCAAAGCCGCCTTCGGGCGGCTTTTGTGTTGCAGCCACCAACTTGATATTTACATCAATGGATGGCATAATAGCGCGATTCTTGTTGCAAATATCAAGTGCAAACATTGACCCAATTGGGTGAAGCCACCGCCGCCCGCCGCCGCAGCCTCGGGTTGCGGCAAGCCGTTGTCGCGGCGCAGGCGGGCATCACGGCCGAGTCACTCTCGCGCTTCGAGCGTGGGCGCTCCGCCGAGTTCGGTGCGCGCAAATTGCTGGCCGTGCTCGCCGTGCTGGGCATGGAACTCGACCTGATCGTCGCCGGCCAGGCCGGCACGCTCGACGACCTGCGGCGCGAGCGCAGCGCCGCCGCCGTGCGCCCATGAAACTCGCTGTTCACGTGCTCGGCCGCCGCGTTGCCACGCTGGAGCAGGCGGGTGACTTCAAGAGCGTGCTGAGCTATGAGGCCGACGCGGCCGCAGACGATTTCGTCTCGCTCACCATGCCCGTGCGCACCGAGTCGTATGTGTGGGACGACCCCTTGCCGCCGGTGCTGCAGATGAACCTGCCCGAGGGCTACCTGCTGCAAGTGCTGCAAGAGCAGTTCGGCCCGCACATCGGCGCCAGCCCGATCGCGTTGCTCTCGGTCATCGGGCGCAACATGGTGGGCCGGCTGCAGGTGGCCGCACCCGGCGCGGTGCTCGCCGTGCCGGCGCAACCCATCGAAGTGGCGGCGCTGCTCAAGGGGGACAACTCCGAGGCGGCGTTCGCCGAACTGGTGCGGCAGCACGCCGCGAGCGGCGTGTCGGGCGTGGTGCCTAAGTTCATCGACACCGAACTGGAGTTGCTTGCGAAGCACCGCAAGGCGAGCCTTGTCACGCACCGCCACATCATCAAGGGCTCCAGCCGGCAACTGCCCTTTGTCGCGCTGAACGAGCACCTGTGCATGCAGGTGGCCACGCGTGTGCTGCCCACCGCGAAGACCGAAGTGTCTGACGATGGCCAGGCCCTTGTGGTGCACCGCTTCGATGTGGATGCGGCCGGCCAGCCGCACTGGGGCATGGAAGACTTCTGCGCTCTGCTCGGCCTGCGCCCCGCCGCCAAGTACGACACCACCTGGGAGCGCATCGCCCGCGCCGTGCGTGACCATGTTCCCGGCAGCCAGCGGCTCGGCACCTTCCGCCAGCTCGCCTTGACCCTGCTGCTGACCTACGCGCTGCGCAACGCCGACTGCCACGCAAAGAACCTGGCGCTGCTCTACACCTCGCGTGCCGACGCTCACTTGTCACCCACCTACGACATGCTCACCACCAGCGTCTACGCCGGGTTTCAGCACAACCCGCCTGGCATCGAGTTCATGGGCAAGAAGACCTGGGCACCGGGCAAGAACCTGCAGAGGTTCATCGCTGCAACCTTCGGCATCGGCGCCACCGAGCAACTGCAAATGGTCGAGGCGATCAGCGATGCAGTGGCCGGTGTCGGGCCACAAGTGCGCCAGGCCATGAAGGACCACCCCGCATTCAAAGACATCGGCAAGCGCATGCTTCTTGCGTGGGCGCAAGGCGTGAACGGCCTGCGCGATGCGCGCGTCTACGGCGCACCGGCCTGGCCGGCGGGCGCGGCGTTCAGGGGGCTCTCGGCGCCACCGAAGCTTGAGACCGGGCACACCAAGGTGGGGCAGTCGCCGCTGCTCGGTAGGCGATAGTCGTGTCTCAAAGGCACACAAGTGACGTGCACCTGGTGCGATGTTGAATCTATTCTTCCGAGGTCAATCGAATGCCCATCTACCAAGTGACCGCTGACGCTTTGCGCCCGATTGCGGAAACGAGTTTCGGAGCTGAGAATATTTATGAGCGTGACGACATTCAGCGCCTGCTGCGTGATCAGATCAGTGTGCTTGATGATCGGCTGATGGTGATTGCCGAAGAGTTCGGCGACTGGTTGGATGCATCGCGCCGCATCGATCTGTTGTGCTTGGATACTGAAGCGAACCTTGTCGTGGTCGAGCTGAAGCGCACCGATGACGGTGGGCACATGGAGCTCCAAGCCTTGCGATATGCGGCCATGGTGTCGTCGATGACTTTCGTTCAGATGGTCGAGACATTCGCGCGCTACAAGAACGGAGGGCAACCCGACGTGCCTGGGGCGCAAGCTGCAGTGTTGGCGTTTTTGGGCTGGAGCGAAGTTGAAGAAAACAGCTTTGGCCAAGACACCCGGATCGTGCTCGCGGCGGCCGACTTCGGCAAAGAGTTGACCACCGCCGTGCTTTGGTTGATTGATCGAAACATCGATATCCGCTGTGTGCGCCTGAAGCCGTATCGCATGGTTGATGGGACCGTCTTGCTGGACGTGCAGCAACTGATTCCGTTGCCCGAGACCGCAGAATTCCAAACCCAAATCGGCGTGAAAAAGCGAGCCGAGCGGCAAAGCACGACGGGGCGCCATGACTTGCGATTCAAATTCTGGGAGGCTTTGCTGGCACATGCAAAGACGAAGACCGAAATTCACGCCGGGCGCAAGGCGACCCAAGACGGATGGGTGTCAAGTGGAATCGGTCGTGCGGGTTTCCTGCTCACGTACACGGCGCGAAGAACCGATTCGCAAGTCGAACTGTGGATCGGGTTGGGCAGTGGCCAGACCGTCAAGAACAAGGCGGCGTTCAACGCGCTGCGAGCCCAGAGCTTGGCAATCCAGGCTGATTTCGATGGCGAGCTTGAGTGGCAAGAGCTTCCTCAAGGCGAGGGCTGTCGCATTCGGCACGTGATGCCGGGCGGGTACCAGTCGACACAAGACGAATGGCCCGAAATACATGCCGCGCTGGCCGACGCAATGATCCGCCTGGACAAGGCGATGCACGCACGAGTGGCGTCACTCGTTTACTGACCACAGAGATCAACGTCATCGCCAGCCCCTAGCGACGCAGGGTGCGATGACAACAACCCAGGAGTTTGCGCATGCTTCCCACCTTCAACATCCCCGCCGACCGCCTGCCCGCGCTGCTGTGCGCCATGCCGAAGGCCGAGCTGCACATCCACCTCGAAGGCTCGCTCGAGCCCGAGCTGATCTTCGCGCTGGCGGCGCGCAATGGCGTGGCCTTGCCCTACACCAGCGTCGAGGCCTTGCGCGCGGCGTATGCCTTCACCGACTTGCAAAGCTTCCTCGACATCTACTACGCCGGCGCCAGCGTGCTGTTGCGCGAAGAAGACTTCTTCGACATGGGCATGGCCTACTTCAGGCGCGCTGCGGCCGACAACGTGGTGCACGCTGAACTCTTCTTCGACCCGCAGACCCACACCGACCGGGGCGTGCCGATCAAAACCGTGCTCGACGGCCTCACCCGCGCCTGCGCCACGGCGCAGCGCGAGCTGGGCGTGAGCGGCCTGTTGATCCTGTGCTTCCTGCGGCACCTGAGCGAAGAGGCGGCGTTCGCCACGCTGGAGCAGGCCTTGCCGTACCGCGATCAGTTCATCGGCGTCGGGCTCGACAGCAGCGAGCGCGGCCACCCGCCGGAGAAGTTTGAGCGGGTCTTCGCGCGCTGCCGCGAGTTGGGCCTTCGGCTCGTGGCGCATGCCGGCGAGGAAGGCCCGCCGGCCTACATCTGGAGTGCGCTCGATGTGCTGCACGTGGAGCGCATCGACCACGGCGTGCGCAGCGTCGAAGACCCGGCGCTGATGGCGCGGCTCGCCGCCAGCCGCATGCCGCTGACCGTGTGCCCGCTGTCGAACGTGAAGCTGTGCGTCTACGGCACGATGGCCGAGCACCAGTTGCCTGCGCTGCTGGCAGCGGGCCTGTGTGCCACCGTCAACTCCGACGACCCGGCCTACTTCGGCGGCTACATGAACCGGAACTTCACCGAGACCTTCGCGGCGCTGCCGCAACTCGGCGCGCGCGAGGCCTATCAACTGGCCGCGAACAGCTTCGAGGCGAGCTTCGCGGCGCCGGAGCAGAAGCAGCGCTGGGTGCAGTCGCTTGACGCGGTATTCGCGGCGGCTTGATGCCGTTTTAGGTTTGATCGCGCTTGGGCGCGGCCTGTACTGAAGAGCGAAGACCGGGGATACGACGATGGCGCCGGCCTGATCTCGCCTGATAGCACTCACCCCGCCACGTTCGCAAACGCGCTGAAGTCAACCGGCTTCTGCGGCGCACGGAATGCCAGCCGGCGCAGGCCGCTGCGTTGCATCGGCTGCCACTCACCTTCCGGCTGCGCCAGCCGGTCGGCGATGGCCAGCAGCACGACCGGGTTCACGGCCATGCCGGTGTGGCTGCCTTCGATCTCGATGTTCTCGGCCAACGGGCCCGGCTGCTCGATGCTGCATTGCCACGCCACCACGCCGTCGGTGCGGCTGTAGATCGATGTGGTCGGCACGGGCGGCGCTTCGCGCACGCCGTCACGCAGCGGGCCGGTGCGGTGGGCGCGGCCGTTGACCCATTCGTAGAGCCGCCACGCGTTGGTGGCCTGGGCCGGGCCGGTGAACGGCGTGCCCAGCGTGATCACGCAGCGCACCTCGTCGGCGGCGCGCTTGGCCACTTCGCGCGCATAGATGCCGCCCAGGCTCTGGCCGATCAAGCTGACCTTGCGGCCGTGTTCGCGTTGCAGTGCCCGCACCTGCGCTGCACCTTCGGCCAGCCACTCGGGCCGCATGCCGGTGTTGCGCCCCGCACCCCAGCCGACGGCCTTGTAGCCGAGCAGGCCGAGCACGCGGCGCAGGGGTTCGGTGCTGCGGTCGCTGGCGCCGAAGCCGGGGTAGACGAGCACCGGGTGCCCGTCACCGCGCGGTGCGAGCGCGAGCAGCGGTGCAAGGGCAGCGATGCCCGCGCCGAACTCGAATGGCGCGCGCGCTTCGAGCGCGATCTTCCACCACGCCGGGGCGCGCACGGTGGGCTTCGGGGTGGGGCGGTCGGTCATCGTGCGGGCGGGGAGGTCAAGGCAGGTCGGATCATGCAGGAGTTGCCTTCGCGGCGCGGCCGCTCGCCCGGCGCGCCGACGGCGGCGTCAGGGTCTTCGGTGCGCTGGCGGCGCAAGGTTGCGCCACAGGCGTCGGCTTCGCGGTCTTCGCTGCGGCCAGTCGCTGCGCCCGCGTGTGCGCTGCAGCGCATGCGGTGAGGCGCTCACGCGCGCCGACAGCCAGTTCCGTTTGATGGGGCATTTCGAAGTCACGGCAGAATCTAGGAATGATTGAACTCCTCACCGACCCGCAGGCCTGGATCGCCCTGGCCACCCTCACCGCCCTCGAACTCGTGCTGGGCATCGACAACATCGTGTTCATCTCGATACTTGTCGACAAGCTCCCGAAGGCCCAGCAAGACCGCGCACGCCGCCTGGGCCTGTTCATGGCGATGTTCATGCGCATCGGCTTGTTGATGGTGCTGGCGTGGATCGTCGGGCTGGTCGAGCCGATGTTCACGGTGCTCGGCCAGGAGATCTCGGGCCGCGACCTGATCCTGATCGGCGGCGGCCTGTTCCTCATCTACAAGAGCACTGGCGAGATCCACCAGTCTCTCGAAGGTGAAACCGGTCATTCGTCGAGCGCGGTGAAGGCCACATTCACGGCCGTGATCCTGCAGATCATGGTGGTCGACATGGTGTTCTCGCTCGACTCGATCATCACCGCCGTGGGCATGGTCGACCGCATCGAGGTGATGGTCGCAGCGGTCATCGCCTCGGTCGGCATGATGATGCTGTTCGCCGGCGCCATCGGGCGCTTCGTGTCCGACCACCCGACGATCAAGATGCTGGCGCTCGCCTTCCTCGTGGTGGTGGGCGTGGTGCTCATCGCCGAGGGCTTCGACCAGCACGTGCCGAAGGGCTACGTCTACTTCGCGATGGCGTTCTCGGTGGGTGTGGAAATGCTCAACATCCGGCTGCGCAAGCGCTCGAAGAAGCCGGCCGAGCTGCACGCCGCCTACGCCGCCGAGGACAGCCGGCCGCATTGAACCTGCCGCGTTGAATCGGGCGCCACACCGGCGCCTGAGACAATCGCTGCGCTGTCGCCCGCGTGCCCCCGTGGGCGGTTTGCATTTCAAACCCGGGGCCATGTAGAGGAACACCATGTTCAAAAACCTCGCCCGCGCATCCGCGCGATCTTTGCTTGTTGCGCTCGCGTGTGTGAGTGCCGTGCCGGCCGTGCAGGCCCAGGTCAAACCGCCGCTCAAGGTGGCGTTCGTCTACGTCAGCCCCATCGGCGACGCGGGCTGGACCTACCAGCACGAGCAGGGCCGCATTGCGATGCAGAAGGCGCTCGGCGACCAGGTGGCCACCACGGTGGTCGAAGGCGTTGCCGAAGGCCCCGATTCGGAACGCGTGATGCGTGACCTGGCCGCGCAAGGCCACCGGCTCATCTTCGCGACCAGCTTCGGCTACCTCGAAGCCGCGCTGCGCGTGGCGGCTGACCATCCGGATGTGCGCATCGAGCACGCGGGCGGCTACAAGACCGCGCCCAACCTGAACACCTACAACGCGCGCTATTACGAGGCCCGCTATCTCGCGGGCTGGCTTGCCGGCAAGAGCAGCGTGCGCGGGGTGGCCGGTTATGTGGCGGGCTTTCCGATCCCCGAGGTGGTGCAGGGGATCAATGCCTTCACGCTCGGCATGCTCGCCGCCAACCCGAAGGCCGAGGTGCGCGTGCTCTGGCTCAACACCTGGTTCGACCCGGCGCGCGAACGCGAAGCCGCGCTCACGCTCATCAACCAGGGCGCGGACGTGCTGACCAACCACAGCGGCTCGCCAGCGGTGCCGCAAACGGCGCAGGCGAACTTCAGGGACAAGGGCGTGCAGGCCGTGGCCTACCAGAGCGACATGCGCAAGTACGCGCCCGATGCGCAGCTCGCCGCCGTTACGCTGCATTGGGGCGGCTACTACACCCGGGTGGTGCGCTCGGTGCTGGCGGGTACGTGGCGGCCGCAGCCGGTCTGGGGCGGCATGCAGGACGGCCTGGTTGAACTCGGTGCGCTCGGTGCCCGCGTGCCGGCCGACGTGCGCGCCGGGATTGAGGCGAGGCTCCGCGCCATCGTTGGCGGCAGCCTGAAGCCGTTCTCCGCGCCGCTCACCGACAACGAAGGCCAGGTGCGGCTCACGCAGGGCGCACTGAGCGACGACGCGATCGGTTCGATGAACTGGTTCGTCAAGGGCGTGACGGGCTCGGTGCCCAAGCCTTGAGCGCAAACGCGCGCCCATGAAAAACCCCGCCGAAGCGGGGTGCCCGTTAAAAACCCCGCCGAAGCGGGGCGCCTGTTAAAAACCCCGCCGAAGCGGGGTTTGATTAGATCGGATGCAGCGGCCGAATCAGGCCGCCGAGCGGCGCCGTGCCACGAACCCGAGTGCTGCCAGGCCGGCCAACATCAACGCATAGGTTTCGGGTTCCGGAATCGCCTGCACCGCCGTGCCGACGGTAAAGCCGTACCAGTTCTCGGCGACCGGGTTCGCCCAGCTGATCGAGGTCACGCTGCCGGTGAACTGGATCGTGCCGTTGCCTTCGCTGCCGAACACCGTGTTGCCGACCGACGTGATCGACGCGCCACCGTACTCGGCGCTCGGGCCGCCACTCTCGATGGTGAAGGCGGTGTTGAACGCGAACTGGGCGTTGATTCCGCCCTGGCCCAGGCTCCAGATCGCCATGACCGGGTTCAGCACGGCCTGCGAGAAGGTCAGGGTGTTGACGCCCGCATTGCTGCCACCGAAGACCTGGATGATGCCGTTCGCCGATGGGGGTGCGTTGCCGACGGCGCCGCCGCTGAACGTTCCACTCGGGTTGTAGCTCGGGTAGTTGCCGAAGAAGTTCTGCAGTTCACCGCTGTAGGTGGCGGTGATGCCCGAGGCACCGAATGCGGCCGAGGCGGCGCCGGTGGTGGTGCCGGTGCTGATGCCGCTCCAGCTGGCCCAATCGATCGGGCCGGCAACGGCGGGCGCGGCGGCAGCGAACATGCCCAAGGCCACGACGGCGCTGGCAGCGCCGCGTTTGAAGAGGGAGGTCATCGACATGGGGTTTCCTTCACGAAGCAACGAAAACATCATTGTCGTCAGCAGCGCTGAAGGCCACATCCCGCACTCGTGGGGTCGCCGGGCCTTGAGTAGAGCGTGTTACCTGACGCAGCCACGGGTCAGCCTTGCGGCAACCATGCCGCGGGCACCACGAAGCCGGGGTTGATGAGCGCGGTGATGCGGTGCACCCGCCACAGGCCGTCGATGAACAGGTAGTCGGGCGCGAGGCCCTCGTCGCGGAACCCGAGGCGCCGCAGCACCTCGGCGCTGCGCGAGTTCTCGAGGCGGAAGGCAGCTTCGATGCGGTGCAGGTTCACGTGCGGCGAGAACATCTCGCCGATGGCGCAGCGCAGGGCCTCGTTCATCAAGGCCTGGCCTTCGAGTGCCTGGTCGAGCGCGTAGCCGAGCCGGCAACTCTGGAACGGGCCGCGAACGATGTCCGAGAAGTGCACGCTGCCGATCACGCGGCTCGGGTCGCCGATGGGCTGCAGCAGGTAACGGCATGCCGTGCCATCGGCCAGGTCGGCCGCGCCCTTGCGCAGGCGTTCGGCTTGTGCCGCTTCGGTGAAGAAGCTCTCGTCGACAGGCGGGTCCCAGGGCGCGAGGTGTTCGCGGTTGCGCCGGTGAAAGCCGGCCAGCGCGGCCGCCAGCCGTTCATCCGCCGCCACCAGCCGCAGGCGTGATGTGAGCAGTGTCGTGGCGGGAGTGGTGGCGTCGGTCACGGCCGCATTACAGCACTCCGGCGCATGCCCGTGCCCCGCGCTGGCGCGAGCTCAGCCGCGCTCCGTCGCCACGAGCGACAGCCGTGCGCCCAGCCCCATCAAGCCGGCCAGCCGGTGCGCTCGATGACAGCGCCCTCGCGGCTGCCCGCCAGGTCGGTCACGAACGAGCGGTCGATCTTGCGCGGTGCGCGCCCAGGGGAATACCCTTCGCTGCGGCCACAGGCTCGGCACTGCGGTAACTT
This sequence comes from Rhizobacter sp., assembly GCA_031385155.1. GTDB lineage: Bacteria > Pseudomonadota > Gammaproteobacteria > Burkholderiales > Burkholderiaceae_C > LMDS01. The sequence goes on along the minus strand of JANNBF010000075.1, from coordinate 5,011 downwards.
CCCGGCATGGACCAAACCCTCCCGTCGCGCCCCCCCACCGCCTGGGCCCTGGCCTGGCGCCAGATGGCGCGCGACCTGCGCGCCGGTGAATTGCGCCTGCTGGTGGTGGCGGTGATGCTCGCCGTGGCCGCCCTCACGGCGGTGGGCTTCTTCGCCGACCGCATCAACGGCGGCCTGGCCCGCGATGCGCGCCAGATGCTCGGTGGCGACGCCATCGTCGCAAGCGATCAGCCGGCGCCCGCCACGTTCACGGCCAAGGCGCTGGCGCTCGGCCTCGCCACGGCCACCACCACCGCCTTCCCGAGCATGGGCCGCGCGCCCGATGCGAAGGGCGGCGCCTCGCGCCTGGTCACCGTCAAGGCCGTGAGCGCGGCTTACCCGCTGCGTGGCCAAGTGCAGGTCAGCGCCGGTGCCGGCACGTCCACCCGGCGCCAGGCCGGCGGCCCGGCGCCGGGCACGGTGTGGGTCGATGCGGCCGTGCTGGAAGCGCTGGCCTTGAACGTGGGCGACACCTTGCTGCTCGGCGATGCGGGCCTGCGCATCGCGCAGATCATCATGGTCGAGCCCGACCGGGGCAGCGGCTTCCTGGCCTTCGCGCCGCGCGTGATGCTGAACGAGGCCGACTTGCCGGCCACCGGCCTGGTGCAGCCGGCGAGCCGCGTGACCTACCGGCTCGCGGTGGCGGCGCCGGGTGCGAGCGATGCGCCGGTGCGCGAGTTCACCGATTGGGCCGAAGCGCAGGTCAAGGCCGGCGACCTGCGCGGCGTGCGCATCGAGTCGCTCGCCACCGGCCGGCCCGAGATGCGCCAGACGCTCGACCGCGCCGCCAAGTTCCTGAACCTGGTTGCGCTGTTGTCGGCCTTGCTCGCGGCGGTGGCCGTGGGCATTGCCTCGCGCGACTTCGCGAGTCGCCACCTCGACGACTGCGCCATGTTGCGCGTGCTCGGTCTGCCGCAGCGCACCATCGCCTGGCAGTACTTCCTCGAGTTCGGCCTTGTCGGCCTGCTGGCCAGCGTGGCCGGCGTGGTGCTCGGCTTCTGCGTGCACTACGTGTTCATCCTGCTGCTCGCCGGTCTGGTCGATGCGGTGCTGCCCGCTGCCACGGCGTGGCCGGCGCTGTTCGGCATCGGCGTGGGCTTGACGCTGCTGATGGGCTTCGGCCTGCCGCCGGTGTTGCAGCTCGCAAGCGTGCCGCCGCTGCGCGTGATCCGGCGTGACGTGGGGGCGCTGAAGCCCGCGAGCATTGCCGTGTTGGCCTGTGGCGCCATCGGCTTTGCGCTGCTGCTGCTGGCGGTCGCCAGCGACCTCAAGCTCGGGCTCATCGCGGTCGGCGGCTTCGCGGTCGCGGTCGCGATGTTCGCGCTGCTTGCATGGGTGGCGGTGATGCTGCTCAAGCGCGCCGTGCCCGAGGCGCGCGCACCGCGTTGGCTGGTTTTGGCCACGCGCCAGATCGCGGCGCGGCCGGCGTTCGCGGTGCTGCAGGTCTCGGCCCTCAGCGTCGGCCTGCTGGCGCTCGTGCTGCTGGTGCTGCTGCGCACCGACCTGATCGACAGCTGGCGCCAGGCCACGCCGAAAGACGCGCCGAACCGCTTCGTCATCAACGTGCAGCCCGAGCAGGGCGATGCGTTTCGCAAGGCCTTGACCGATGCCGGCGTGAACCGCTTCGACTGGTTCCCGATGATCCGCGGCCGCCTCGTCGCCATCAACGACGCAGCGGTCAAGCCCGACGACCTGACGGACGAGCGCGCCCGCCGCCTGCTCGACCGCGAGTTCAACCTCAGCCACGACGCGCAACTGCCGCCGCACAACCTCATCAGCGCCGGCCGCTGGCAGCCCGACGAGGCGGATGCGGTCAGCGTCGAAGAGGGCCTCGCGAAAACGCTCGGCCTGAAGCTCGGGGACCGGCTGCGCTTCGACGTGGGCGGCACGCAGGCGCAGGGCCGCATCACGAGCCTGCGCAAGGTCGACTGGAGCTCGATGCGCGTCAACTTCTTCGTGATGTTCCCGACCCGCACGATGGCCGATGTGCCGCTGAGCTTCATCGCCGCGTACCGTGCACCCGAGGGCACGCCGCAGGCGGCGGGCTTCGACAACGCGCTGCTGCGGGCGTTCCCGAACATCACGAATGTGGATGTGTCGGCCGGCATCGCGCAGATCCAGAAGGTGCTGGATCAGGTCGTGCGGGCGGTCGAGTTCCTGTTCGGCTTCACGCTGGCAGCCGGGCTGGTGGTGTTGTTCGCGGCCATCACCGCCACCCGCGAAGCGCGCTCGCGCGAGTTCGCCGTGATGCGCGCGCTCGGCGCCAGCGGCAAGCTGCTGGCGCAGGTGCAGCGCGCCGAGCTGCTGGGCGTGGGCGCGCTGGCCGGCGTGCTGGCCTCGGCCGCCGCCATGGTGGTGGGCTGGGCGCTCGCGCGCTACGTGTTCGAGTTCAGCTGGAACGCATCACCGTGGGTGCCGCTCATCGGCGGTGCGGCCGGTGCGCTGCTGGCGCTGGGCGCCGGCTGGTGGGGCCTGCGCGAGGTGCTGCGCCGGCCCGTGGTGCAAACGCTGCGGCAGGCGGCCGACGTGTAGGGCTGCCGCCGAAGCTCAGTTGACCAGCCCCATGTCGTGGCTGGCCATCAGGCCTTCGATGTCGAGCAGGATCAGCATGCGCTTGTCGACGTTGCCGATGCCGGTGATGAAGCCCATGTCGACCTGCGAGTTCATCTCGGGCGCGGGTTTGATGGACTCGGTGTCGAGCGCCAGCACGTCCGAGACCGAATCGACCACGGCGCCGACCACGCGGCCCTTCACGTTGAGCACGATCACGACCGTGAAGTCGTTGTAGTCGGCCGAGGGGCAGCCCAGCTTCAGGCGCAGGTCGACGATGGGCACGATCACGCCGCGCAGGTTGACCACGCCCTTGATGAACGGAGGTGCGTTCGCGATGCGCGTGGGCGGCTCGTAGGAGCGGATCTCCTGCACCTTCAGGATGTCGATGCCGTACTCCTCGGCACCCAGGCGGAACGTCAGGAACTCGCCGCTGAGCGCAAAGGCGTTGCGGGCCGCTTCGTGCTGGGCCACGTGGCGGGCGTCGGTCATCATGTTCATGGCGGGCTTTCGTGGTCAGTCGGGTGCTCAGGCGGGCTGGAGTGCCGGGCGAGCGGCACGTAGCGCGGCGCGGTTGGCGGCGGTGGCGGTGCCGGTGCCGGTGCCGAGGTTGTGCGTTGTGAGCGCGGCGGCCGGTGCATCTGCACCGTCGAGCCGGAACGTGCCCACCACGTGAGACAGGCGCGAGGCCTGCTCCTGCAAGCTCTGCGCAGCCGCAGCCGACTCTTCGACGAGCGCCGCGTTCTGCTGCGTCATGCGGTCGAGTTCGTTGACCGAGCCGCTGATCTGGCCGATGCCTTCGCTTTGCTCCAGGGCCGAGGCGGTGATCTCGCCGATCATGTCCGACACGCGTTTTACCGAGCCCACGATCTCATTCATCGTGCGGCCCGCGTCAGTCACCAGGCGCGAGCCGCCCTCGACCTTCTCGACGCTGCTGCCGATCAGGCCCTTGATCTCTTTGGCGGCCTGCGCGCTGCGCTGCGCGAGGCTGCGCACCTCGGCCGCCACCACCGCGAAGCCCCGGCCCTGTTCACCGGCACGGGCCGCCTCGACGGCCGCGTTGAGCGCGAGGATGTTGGTCTGGAACGCGATGCCGTCGATCACGCCGATGATGTCGGCGATGCGCTTGGAAGAGGTGTTGATGTCGTCCATCGTGGCGACAACCTGCGACACCACCACGCCGCCGCGCGCGGCCACCTCGGCCGCGCTGGAGGCCAGCGCGTTGGCCTGGCGTGCCGAGTCGGCGCTCTGGCGCACGGTCACGGTCAACTGCTCCATCGAGGCGGCGGCGCGTTGCAGGCTGGTCGCGGTCTGGTCGGTGCGCCGGCTCAGGTCTTCGTTGCCTGTCGCGATTTCGCTCGATGCGGTGTTGATCGAATCGGTCGCGAGCTGCACCGTCTGGATCGAGCCGCGCAGCTGCGTCACCATGTCAGCGAGCGAGCGCAGCAACTGGCCGGCCTCGTCGGATGACGTGCTCGTCGGCGGCACGTCGAGCCGGCCCTGCGAGACCTTGGCCACGGCCTGCGCAGCGGTGCCGATGTCGGCCACGATGCGCCGCTGGGACACCCACGAGAACAGCAGTGCACCGAGCGCGGCCAGCGAGCCGAATACCGCCAGCGCCATGCAGCGCAGGCCGGCTGCGACCGAAAGCGCTTCGCTTGCCTCGGCCGAGCGTTGGCGGGCCTTGTCGAGCTGGGCGTCCAGCGCCGCGTTGGCAAGCTTGAACTCGGTATCGGCCGTTTGCAGCGCAGCCATGCCGGCCTTGGGGTCGGCGCGGGTCAGGGCGCTGCGGTACAGCTGGGTGTGGACCCCGCTGGCTTGCTCGCGCAGGGCGGCCGTTCTCGAGAACTCGGCAAGTGCCTCGCGGTAGAGCGCGTTGCTGGCGTTGTCTTGGGCGATGAACACCGCAATCGCAGTGGCCAGGGTCGCGCACAGGGTGGCGCCGGTCAGCACCGGGGCAAGCAGGAGTTTTGTGCGCAGTTTCACCAGAATCTCGCTTTTGCACGAAGGTGCGTATGGGGATATCGGCCTTTGTGGCGCCCGCTTGAACGCCGCATGGTTAGAAGGTCTCCCAGTCGTCGTCGGCCGCTGGCGACGCGGCAAGCAGCTCCGGCCGCCGGGAATGGGTGGCCACAGAGACCGCAGCGATCGGCGCCGCGGCAGTTGCGACAGGCGCCGGCACCGCCTTCGGCACGGTCGCAACGGTCGGCAGACTGGGCCGCGGTGCCACCACCCCGAACCGGGGTCGGGCCGGTGCGGCCGCCGGGCCGGCCACTGCAACTTCACCGTCGAGCCGGAACGTGCCCACCACGTGAGACAGGCGCGAGGCCTGCTCCTGCAAGCTCTGCGCAGCCGCAGCCGACTCTTCGACGAGCGCCGCGTTCTGCTGCGTCATGCGGTCGAGTTCGTTGACCGAGCCGCT
>JANNBF010000061.1:0-1665 GCA_031385155.1 Rhizobacter sp. | reverse complement strand
TGGAACATGGTGACTCGTAAAGTAAACACCGCAACATCGGGCGAACTGCTCGGGCTCAAGCTGCTTCAATCCGTGCGCGAAATGAAGGCACGCAAGTTCTCCCGGGTGACCCAGGCGGCGGTCAACGAGGTGGTTGAGGCCAGGCAAAGCACCGGCATGTCTCAGGCCGAATTTGCCTCGGCACTGCACATCTCCAAACGAACACTTCAAGAGTGGGAACAGGGACGCCGGTCGCCGTCGGGCGCGGCTCAGGCCCTTGTCCGCATCGCAAAGCGCCACCCCGACGTGTTGCGTGAATCGCTGGGCTGAATCGCCTGCCTCAAGCGCTGATCGTCATGTTCAATTGCCGCAGCCGCTGGCTTGCCACCGACGCCGCCGCCGTGCGCGTCTCGACCCCCAGCTTACGTAGACCCGCTCCAGGTGCTTCTTCACGGTGGCCGGGCTGCTGCCGAGGATGTCGCCGATGTCACGGTTGGTCTTGCCCTTGGCGACCCAGTACAGCACCTCGGCTTCGCGCAGCGTCAGGCGAAAGGCTTGCACCATGGCGTCGACCACGGCGGCGTCCGAGACCTCGCGCATCACGATCAGCAGATCGTCGTCGCCGGTGCGCTGCTGCAGCGCAACCACCAGTTGGCGCGTCTGGTTGTCGTGTGTGCGGCTGACCGGCAGCGTGCGCGGCTCGCGCCCCTCGGCCACCGCCGCGCTTTCGCTGCGCAGCCAGTCGAGCACCAGCGCCGGGATTTGCGACGGCGCGACATCGAAGTAGTCGTGCATCAACTGGCGGGCCAGCGGCGTCTGCCAGACCGAACGCACCGGGTTCGCGCCGGCCACCCAATGGATTGCCATCGTCGCGTGGCCGAAGGCGTCGAGCGCGTTACGCGCCTGGCTGGCCTGCTGCGCCTGGCGCGCACTGCGCAGGTGGACCGCCATGCGCGCGAGCACTTCTTGCGCACGGATGGGCTTGGTGACGTAGTCGACACCGCCGGCCGCGAAGGCGGCCACCACGTGCTCGGTCTCGGTCAGGCCGGTCATGAAGATGATGGGGATGGGCGCAGTGTCGGCATGCGCCTTGAGCCGGCGCGCGACCTCAAAGCCGTCCATGCCGGGCATCACCGCGTCGAGCAGCACCACGTCGGGCAGGGCCTGCAGCGCGCGTTGCAGCGCGCTCTCGCCGTTGGTGGCGACCAGCACGGTGTAGCCGGCGTCGTCGAGCGCGTCGTGCAGCACCGACAGGTTGTCGGGCACGTCGTCGACGATCAGCACGACGGCCGAGCGCTTGCGGTCGGGCAGGGTGTCGTTCATCGAAGCACGTGCTGCGTTCCGCCCTGTCGAAGGATGCGGGTCATCGCGTCGAGCTGGAAGTCGCGCGCCAGCGCCCGCATGTGGTGGGTGAAGGCGGCGTATGCGGGGTTCAGTGCCTCGATCGCATCGAGCTTGCGCACGATGCCGCGGTAGTAGCCCAGGCTGACCAGTTCGTCGAGCGCGTGCAGGTGCTGCGCCTCGGGCAGCGCCCATGCTGCGGCCGGGCTGGCCGGTGGCGGCGCGGCGTCGGCCGCGGGCACCTCGGTCCAGGTCAGCTTCAACTGCGCGCCCAGCCAGTCCAGCAGTTCGTTGACGCGCACCGGTTTCAGGATGAAGTCGTCGGCGCCGATGCCCACGTCGTTG
>JANNBF010000056.1:0-21538 GCA_031385155.1 Rhizobacter sp. | reverse complement strand
GACGATGGGCGCGCCCGCATAGAAGCGGATGTTCGGCTCGCCGGTGACGAGCGGGTTGCCGCGAAAGCGCGGGTCGCAGGCCGCGTCGGCCACGACCATCAAGGTGTCGGGGGTGTTGATGGCGTGCGCGCAAAAGGCCATGTCGCGTGGCGTGTGCGCGGCCGCCAGGCCGATGCGCGCCTTGAACCATTGGCGCTGTTCATCGACCAGCGAGACCAGCCCGACCGGCGTGCCGCAGATCTGCGACGCGAGTTGCACGATGTCTTCGAAGGCTTGCTCGGGCAAGGTGTCGAGCACGCGCAAGGCCTGCAACGCGGCCAGCCTTTCGGGTTCACGGCTGTCAGGGGAGTCGGTCGGCATTGTGATGGGCGTGGGCAGGAAAAGGGCACACGCGCTGCGCCCCGCTGAGTCAGCAGGTTGGCGGCATTGTGACGGCGGCGGGGCCCAGGCGGCGCCCGGCCGGAAAACGATTGCATCGATTTGCGGAACGTGTCGCCCGCGGCGGTGTGCATCCGCCCTGCGGCCGGCTGCGTATGAGCCTCCACGCAGCATCCAGCGCGTCAACCACTACCAAGGAAACACGCATGAAACACCTCAAGATCTCCACCCTCGCTCTGGCTCTGGTCATGTCGGCCTCGGCCATCACCGCGATCGCGCAAGTCACGGTCGGCGGTGCGCCGATGTACGCATCCAAAGACATCATCGACAACGCCGTCAACTCCAAGGACCACACCACGCTCGTGGCCGCCGTCAAGGCCGCAGGGCTCGTTGACACGCTCAAAGGCCCCGGTCCGTTCACGGTGTTCGCGCCGACCAACGCCGCCTTCGCCGCCCTGCCCGCCGGCACGGTCGACACGCTGCTCAAGCCCGAGAACAAGCCGATGCTGACCAAGGTGCTCACCTACCACGTGGTCGCCGGCAAGATGGACGCCGCCATGCTCAAGAAGGCCGTGATGGACGGTGGCGGCAAGGCCATGCTGAAGACCGTCTCGGGCGGCACCCTGACCGCCATGGCTGCGGGCTCCGGCGTCACCGTGACCGACGAGAGCGGCGGCACCGCGAACGTGACCATCGCCGACGTGACGCAGTCGAACGGCGTGATCCACGTGGTCGACAAGGTGCTGCTGCCGAAGTGATGAGACACCGGCTCCGGGCAAAGACCGGGGCCGGCTCAGAACCCCATGCTGGCGAGCAGGTCGTCGACCTCGCCCTGGTTCGCAACCACATCGGTGCGGCCGTGCGGGTCGATCACCGGGCCGCCCAGCGTGGAGGGCTCGGGCCGCGCAGTCAGTTCAGCCGCAGGCGCGGCCTGCACCAACAGCTTGACGAGGCTGTCTTCGAGGTCGCCAGCGAGTGCCACGACCTTGGCCACCACCTGGCCAGTGAGGTCGTGGAAGTCTTGCGCCAGCATGATGTCGGTCAGGTGCGCGTCGCTGCGCGCCGTGGCCGCTTCGACCACGCCGACGAAGGCCAGCATGTCCTCAGCCGGCAGTGGCCACCGGGGGTCGGCCTGCATGTCGCGCCCGATGCGGCGCGTGGCCTCGACGATGGCCGCGTGTTCGGCCCTCGCCTGGTCGACCGAGGTGAGCACACGGTTCGCCGATTCGCCGGTCTTGTTGGCGATGTAGTTGAGCCGGCTGCGCACATCGGGCAGCCCGTCGGCGGCGCGCTGCAGGCGCGGCATCACGCCGAGCTGGGTCAGCGCGTCGTGCAGGTGGCGGGTGATCTGGCCGAGTTGCTGGAACACCTCGGGTGAAGCGCTCATGGCGCTCGGGGCGCTCGCGGTGGGAAGGTCGTGCATCTTCATGGTTGCGTGTCCTGCTGCGCTCAGGTGGCCGCAGCGGCGGCGGCGATCTTCTGCACGATCTTCTGCACCTTCTCTTCCAGCGTGGCCTTGGTGAAGGGCTTGACGATGTAGCCGGCCGCCCCTTCCTTGGCGGCGCGCACGATGTCTTCCTTGCGCGCTTCGGCGGTCACCATCAGCACCGGCAGGTGGCGCAGGGCGTTGTCGGCCTTGATGGCGGCGAGCAGGCCGAAGCCGTCCATGTTGGGCATGTTGATGTCGGTCACGACGAAGTCGAACTTCGCAGCGCGCAGCTGCGCGAGGGCGGCGATGCCGTCGTCCGCCTCCTCGGCGTTGGCGTAGCCGCTCTCCTTCAGCAGGCCGCGCACGATGCGCCGCATGGTGGAGAAGTCATCGACGACCAGGAATTTCATGTCGGCGGCAGTACTCATGGCGCTCCTCGCTCGGGGCGGTTCGGGGTGGGGTTCGAGGATGTCATCAATGGGGCCGGCTCGGGTGCCGGCGCGGGTTCGTCGGGCGGGGCGGTGCGCAGCAGCCGGTCTTCGGCCTCGCGGTTCATCACGATGATGCTGATGCGCCGGTTCACCGCACCGAGCGGGTCCTTCGTGTCGAACAGCACGCTCGCGGCCATGCCCTGCACCAGCAGCACGCGCTCTTCGGGCAAGCCGCCGGCACCGAGCTCGCGCCGCGAGGCATTGGCCCGGTCGCTCGACAGCTCCCAGTTGCTGTAGCCGCGCTCGCCGGCACCGAAGGGCTGGGCATCGGTATGGCCTTCGAGCGTGAGCCGGTTCGGTACCTCGGTGAGTACGGAGCCGATTCGGCGCAGCAGGTCGCGCATGTAGGGTTTGACGACCGCACTGCCGCTGTCGAACATCGGCCGCGCCTGCTCGTCGACGATCTGGATGCGCAGGCCGTCGCGTGTCATCTGCAGGCGGATCTGCGACTTCATCGCCGCCAGTGCCGGGTTCGATGCGAGCACGTCCTCGACCTTGTCTTTGAGCGCCTCAAGGCGCTGCGCCTCGGCGCGGTGCTGCTCGGCCTTCAACGCCTTGAGCGCGAGGGTGCGGGCTTTCGCTTCGACATCGCCCTGCTTGACCTGCCCGCTGCTGCGCGACAAGTCGGTGCCACCGCCCTTGACCACGCTCGACGCATCACCCGAGCCGCTGCCGCCGCCCATGGCCACCTTGAGCGGCGAGCCGAAGTAGTCGGCCAGGCCTTTCTTGTCGCCCTCGGTGGTGGAGCCGAGCAGCCACATCAGCAGGAAGAACGCCATCATCGCCGTCACGAAGTCGGCATACGCAATCTTCCACGCGCCACCGTGTACCGCATGGCCGCCCTTCTTGACCCGCTTGATGATGATCGGCTGGAGCTTCTTCGAGTCGCCGCTCATTTCTTGCCCTTCACATGGCCTTCGAGCTCAGCGAACGTGGGGCGATCACCGGAATAGAGCACCTTGCGCCCGAACTCCACCGCCACCTGCGGCGCGTAGCCCTGCATACTGGCCAGCAGCGTGGTCTTGATGCATTGCAGCTCCTTGGAGCCGTCTTCGACCTTCTGCTCCAGCAGGCCGCCCAGCGGCTCCACGAAACCATAGGCCAGCAAGATGCCGAGGAAGGTGCCGACCAGCGCCGAGCCGATCATGCCGCCCAGCACCGCCGGCGGCTGGCCGACCGAGCCCATGGTGTTGACCACCCCCAGCACCGCCGCCACGATGCCGAATGCCGGCAGGCCGCCGGCCAGGCGCGCGATGGCCGCCACCGCGGCGTGCTCTTCGGCGTGGTGGGTGTCGATCTCGCTGTCCATCAGGCTTTCGATCTCGTGCGCATTCAGGTTGCCAGAGACCATCATGCGCAGGTAGTCGGTGATGAACTCGACCACGTGGTGGTCGTTGCCCACGACTGCGTATTTCTGGAAGATGGCCGAGCTGTGCGGGTCTTCCACGTCTTTCTCGATCGACATGAGCCCTTCCTTGCGGGCCTTCTGCAGGATGTCGTACATCAGCGCCATCAGCTCCATGTAGCGCGCCTTGCTGTACTTGCTGCCCTTGAAGCACTTGCCCAGGCCGGAGATCGAGGCCTTGATGACCTTCATCTGGTTGTTCGCGAGGAACGCGCCCGCAGCCGCACCGAAGATGGTGATCATCTCGAACGGCAAGGCATGCAGGATCACGCCGATGTTGCCGCCGTGAACGATGTACACGCCAAAAATGCAGGCCAGCGCGAGGCCCCAGCCGACGAGGACAAACATGGTGTCGTACTTCCCGAGTGTGCCGACCCACCGCGTTTGGCGGGCCGTACGTGACCTTATCGACCCGCGAGGGCCTGGCTTGAGTGTGAGCGCACAGCGCTTGCAGCGATCCGCTCAAATGGGCCGGGCTTCCCGCCCTCCACAAACCAACAATCGAAAAAAAACGGGCCGTTGAAGGCCCGTTTGGAAGACACGAGGTGTGTCAGGAGGAGACAAGCAAAAACACCTTCAGAGACACGATTCGGTCACCTTCCCGGTATCGGCGCGGCTGCTGCGAACTTGAGGGCAGCCGCAAAAGCTTTCAGTGCACTGCTTTCAATGCATCCGGATGCCACCGGCCGCCTTGCCCTTGCCGGCGCGCGCCGGCGGGCTGCACAGGCCGCACACATAGTGCTTGGCGATCTCGTGCGGGTGCGTGACGAAGTTGCCGGCGCACTTGGAGCACTTGGTCATGGTCAGCATGCCGTTGTCCACGAACTTGACCAGGCGCCAGGCGCGTGTGACCGAGAGCAGTGCTTCCAGGCCCTGGGCCTGGGTTTGTTCGAGGTAGAGCTGGTAGGCCTTGATGACGGTGTCGATCTCGTCCATCTCGGCGACCTTGTTCAGGTACTCGTGGATGTTCAGGAACAGCGACGAGTGGATGTTCGGCTGCCAGGTCATGAACCAGTCGGTCGAGAACGGCAGCTGGCCCTTGCTCGGTGACTTGCCCGCCACTTCCTTGTACAGGCGCAGCAGGCGCTCATACGACAGATCGGTCTCCGACTCGAGCACCTGCAGCCGCGCCCCCAGGTTGATCAGCGTGATGGCACGGCTGATCTGCTTCGTCTCGGTAAGGATGCTCTTGTTGCGCATGGTGGGCTTCGGTAAGTGTGGCGGGAGAGAAATACTTCACCGCAGAGTCAAACGAGTTGGCGGAGGAGCGCAGAGTTCAATTCAAAGGCTTGATTTCCTCTGCGTGAACTCCGCCAACTCCGTCCCTCTGCGGTGAATGACTTAGTCTTTCAAAGCGTTCAAGCCGCTTCCTGGTGCCGGCCGGCCATCAGGATGCTGGCGTGCAGGCGGGTCGTGGTGTCGTTTGCGGCGCCCTTGCCGTGGTTCGTGAGCAGGCCCCAGACCAGATCGTCGTCCATGCGAAAGCGGCACAGCAGTGTGTTGCCCGAGGCGATCTTCATCATCTGCGCCGGGGTCAGGAGGTTCAGCAGCGCGGCGTTGTCTTCGCTGATGCCCAGGCGGTAGAGGGCCTGTTCACGGTCGGTGCGGATCAGGCTTTGCGCCAGCATCAGGTACGACAGGTTGGCTTCGCGGATTTCGGTCAGGATTTGGTCAGCGTTCATGGTGCTCGTCTCTCTGTGGTGGTGGGCCCTGGGGGCGGCGTTACTGTGTGTCTCAACGTGAAGCGAAGTGTGAAGACACGAGAAGGCCTGCAACATCAGGACACTTCTGTGGCTTGAGTCCACGTTCTTCCGTCCACCGTGTCAGGCAACTTCCTACAAGGGTTGCCCCGTGGCGGCTGAGCGGGCCACCGAAAAAACTTGCGGCAACGCCTCAAGTAACGAAATCAGGGGCCCGATAACCCACCAACGGCGATAGACAAGCCCCGCAAAGGCAAATCGAGAGCCGGGTCCGACGTCTGCGGCAATGCCCGCGCTTGCCGGAAGTCAACTCAACCTTTTGGAGCTTTCCACATGTCTTCGACCATCAATACCAACATCAACTCGATCACTGCACAGCGCAACGCCGGCAAGTCGCAAAACGACCTGACCACGGCGATCAGCCGCCTGTCATCGGGCCTGCGGATCAACAGTGCGAAAGACGACGCCGCCGGCCTCGCCATCGCCGACCGCTTCACCTCGCAGATCAAGGGCATCAACCAGGCGGCCCGCAACGCCAACGACGGCATCTCGCTGGCGCAAACAGCTGAAGGCTCGCTCGCTTCGGTCGGCGACAACCTGCAGCGCATCCGCGAACTGTCGGTTCAATCGGCCAACGCGACCAACAGCGCCTCGGACCGCGCTTCGCTGCAACAGGAAGTCTCGCAGCTCGTGTCTGAAATCAACCGGGTCGCAACGCAGACCTCGTTCAACGGCACCAACCTGCTCGACGGCACGTTTGCGAACAAGGTGTTCCAGGTCGGCGCCAACTCGGGCCAGACGATCTCGGTGGGCAGCATTGCCGATGCGCGCACCTCGTCGCTCGGCTCGAGCTACACCGCCAACGTGACCGGCGCCGCGACGACCTCCACCGCACTCACGGCCGGCGCATTGACGCTGAACGGCACCTCGATCCAGGCTGCCACGGCCGGCACGTCGGCCGGCCAGGCCGCCACCAGCGCCTGGGCCGTTGCGCAGGCCATCAACGGCTCGCAAGGTGCCGTGGTCGCCACCGCCAATGCAACGACCAACACCGGCTCGGCGCCTGCCGCCGCAGGTGCTATTGCTGCAAATGCGTTCTCGGTCAACGGCGTCAACATCGGGGCCATCGCCGCCGGTGGCAGCGTGGCGCTTCAAGGCGCCAACGTCGCCGCTGCGATCAACCAGGTGTCGGCTGCCAGCGGTGTGACCGCTTCGGCGAACGCCAGCACCGGCGCCGTCACGCTGACCGCCGCCGATGGCCGCAACATCGACGTGGCCGGCGACGTCACCAATACCGGCCTGACCGCCCAGACGAACTACGGCACCGTCACGCTCGCCACCAACAGCACGACCGCCACCAGCATCGTCGTCGGCGGCACGGCACCGACCACGGCCGGCTTCACGGCAGCCACCACGGCCTCGGCACTGACCGGCACGGCGCTGGCGAACATCGACATCTCCACCGTCGCCGGCGCGAACACCGCGCTCGCCTCGGTCGACTCGGCCCTGAGCGCCGTGAGCACGAGCCGCGCTGCGCTGGGTGCGATCCAGAACCGCTTCTCCTCGACGATCGACAACCTGCACACGACCAGCGAGAACCTCTCGGCTTCGCGCAGCCGCATCCAGGACGCCGACTTCGCGATGGAAACCGCGAACCTGTCGCGCGCCCAGGTGCTGCAGCAGGCCGGCACCGCGATGATCGCGCAGGCCAACCAGCTGCCGCAGCAGGTGTTGGCACTGCTGCGCTGATCGAAGCGCAGGCTGGCTCCAGCCGGGCTCGCCGCAAGGCGCAGCCCTGGTCACACCACCCAGGCCGCAGTACGCGGGGTTCACGCCCCGGGTACTGCGGCTCTTTCATTTGGAGGGCTGTGAACTGGCGGGCTTTGCGCCCTCTCTTCGACGTTTTGCGACGCTCAAGATCTCCCAACAATGGCATCACCCAGACCCGCATGACCCAAGCCGTTTTCGGTGTGAGGTTGCGAGGGGTTCGTAGCCGGCGCTTGTGCTGGACGCCATCTGCTTCCAAGGAGAACTTTCATGTCGCAAGTGATCAATACCAACATCTCGTCGTTGACCGCGCAGCGCAACGCGAGCCGGACCCAGAGCGATCTCGGCACAGCGATCAACCGCCTGTCGTCGGGCCTGCGCATCAACAGCGCGAAAGACGACGCCGCCGGCCTGGCGATCTCGGAGCGCTTCACCTCGCAGATCCGCGGCCTGAACCAGGCGGCGCGCAACGCCAACGACGGCATCTCGCTGGCGCAGGTGGCTGAAGGCGGCTTGTCTTCCATCAGCACCAACCTGCAGCGCATGCGTGAACTCTCGGTGCAGTCGGTGAACGCCACCAACAGCAGCTCGGACCGCGCCGCGCTGCAGCAAGAAGTGGCCCAACTCACCGCCGAGATCGACCGCGTCTCGTCGCAGACCCAGTTCAACGGCACCAACCTGCTCGACGGCACCTTCGCCGCGCAGCAATTCCAGGTCGGTGCGAACGCGGGGCAGACCATCACCGTGACCGGCATCGCCAGCGCCCGCGCCTCGGGCCTGGGGGTGAGCTACACCGCCAACGTGACCGGCGCGGCGACCACCGCCACTGCCCTGGTCTCGGGCGCGCTGACGCTGAACGGCGTGGCGATCCAGGTGCCCACCGCCGGCAGCAGCGCCGGCCAGACCATCACCAGCGCCTGGGCCGTGGCGCAGGCTATCAACGGCTCGCAAAGCACGGTCGTGGCCACCGCCAACACCACGAGCTACACCGGCGCGGCGCCGACGCCAGCGGCAATTCCGGCGAACACGTTCACCATCAACGGCGTCAGCATCGGCGCCATCACGCTCGGCGGCAGTGCAGTCGCGCAGGGCGCGATTTCGGCAGCGGCGATCAACCAGGTATCGGCCGCCACCGGCGTGACGGCGAGCGCCGACTCGACCACCGGTGCGCTCACCTTGAGTGCCGCCGATGGCCGCAACATCGACGTGGCGGGCACCGTCACCAACACTGGCCTTGCGGCTCAGATCAACTACGGCACGGTGTCGCTCGCGACCAGCAGCACCTCGGCACAAAGCATCATCGTCGGCGGCACCGCGCCGACCACTGCGGGCTTCACGGCGGCCACCACGCCGTCGTCGTTGACCGGCACGGCGCTGTCGAGTGTGGACATCTCCACGGTCGCCGGCGCGAACACCGCGCTCGCCTCGCTCGACTCGGCGCTGACCACCATCGCCAGCGAACGCGCCAAGCTCGGCGCGATCCAGAACCGCTTTGCTTCGACGGTCGAGAACCTTCAAACGTCGAGCGAGAACCTTTCCGCCTCGCGCAGCCGCATCCAGGATGCCGACTTCGCGATGGAAACCGCCAACCTGTCGCGCGCTCAGGTGCTGCAACAGGCCGGCACCGCGATGATCGCGCAGGCCAACCAGATGCCGCAGCAAGTGCTGGCGCTGCTGAAGGGTTGAGCGCGGTCATTGAACTCAAGTTCCGGCGTGGGGGGCCGATGAACGAACAAGGCGCACCCGCGCGTCTCGTCTAACGCAGGGCACACCCCATGGCAACAGCCCCAGGAACCATCTCGTCGGCCGGCATCGGCAGCGGGCTGGACGTGAGCAGCATCGTCTCGTCGTTGATGCAGGTCGAGCGCTTGCCGCTCAACAACCTCAAGACGCAGGCCACGACGATGCAGACGCGGCTGTCTGCGTTCGGGCAGATCCAGTCGCTCGCCAGCTCATTCCGTGATTCGGCCACCAACCTGACCAAGGCCGACTCGTTCGCGATGACCAACTCGGCGTCAAGCGACGCCTTGTCGGTCAGCGCCAGTTCCACGACCAAGGCGATCCCGGGCAGCTACCTGGTGGCCGTGAGCGCGCTCTCATCGACGCAAAGCAACGTCAGTGCATCAGGGCAGTTCACCGCCGCCACCGACGTGGTGGGCAGCGGCACGATCACCCTGCGCCTGGGCACCTGGAGCACCGGTCAAACCGCGTTCACGCCGAAGGCCGGCTCGGCCGATGTGGTGATCCCGGTCGGCGCCACGGAAGGCACGCTCGCCGGCATCCGCGACAAGATCAACGCCGCCAATGCCGGCGTCAGCGCGACCGTCGTGACCGACGCGAACGGCGCCCGCCTGGCGCTGCAATCGACCGCCACCGGCGCCGAGAACGGGTTTCGCGTCAGCGTGACCGATGACGACACCGTCAACAACGACGCCGCCGGCCTGTCGCGCCTGGCCTTCGACCCGGCAGCGACGGCGAGCGCCAACCAGCTCGGCATCACGCAGTCGGCCGCGAACACGCAGGCGACGATCAACGGCATTGCGGTCTCGACCGCCGGCAACACGCTGAGCGACGTGGTCGACGGCATGACCTTCAACCTCGGCAAGGTGACGACCGCACCGGTCACCGTCACCGTGTCGCGCAACACCGATGCGGTCAAGAGCATGCTCAGCAGCCTGGTGACTGCCTACAACGGGCTGAACAACCTGCTGACAAACGTCACCGCCTACAACCCGGCCAGCAAGCAGGGCGCCTTGTTGCAAGGCGATGCGGCTGCCACCGGTTTGCAAAACCAGTTGCGCGCGATGTTCGGCGGGCCGAGCGGCGCTTCGAGCTCCTTCAGCACCTTCAGCGCGATCGGCCTCGAGTTCCAGAAAGACGGCTCGCTCAAGCTCAACGACACCAAGGTCGCGGCCGCGCTCAAGAACCTGCCCGAGCTGACCAAGGCGCTGTCGAAAGTGGACACCGCCGTGCCCACGAACAACGGCCTGGCGAAGAAGCTCGCCACCTGGGCCGACGGCCTGCTCTCGGCGACCGGCACGCTGCCGGGCAAGGCCAAATCGCTGCAGGCGCAACTGGCGTCAAACAGCAAGGACCAGGCTGCGGCGAGCGACCGCATCGACGCGGTCGAGAAGCGCATTCGCGCCCAGTACAGCGCACTCGACAAGACCATGTCGGACGCGAATGGCCTGTCGAAGTACGTGCAGCAGCAGATCACTACCTGGAACAAGAGCACGGCCTGATCGGCGCTGAAAAATGGGCCCGCACCGGCGCGAATTCGTGCGCCGCTGCGGGCCTTGTTCATCAGGCAGCGAGCGCAGGCGTCAACCCGCACCGCGTGGCACGCAAACCGAGTAAAGATTCCAGGCCCCGCGTCGATAAGAAATGCACTCACCCAGGAGTCCATCGACATGTTCAGCAGCAGCCAATCACTCGGATCGCAACGCCCCACGGCCGGCGCCTACCGTGACATCGGAGCCAGCACCGCCGTGCTCGATGCGAGCCCGCACAAGATGGTGAGCCTGCTCTACGCAGCCCTGGCGAGCCAGATCGCCGCCGCCCGCGGCGCAATCGTCCGCAAGGACATCGCCGCCAAGGGGCGCGCCCTCTCGCACGCCGTGCGCATCATCGAAGAAGGGCTGTCGGCCCCGCTCGACATGCGCGCCGGCGGCGCCATCGCCAGCAACCTGCGCGACCTGTACGACTACCTGGTTCAGCAGATCACGCTGGCCAACGTTCGCAACGACGACGCCGCCCTGCAACGCTGCAGCCGCCTCGTCGAGACGCTGCACGAAGGCTGGGACGGCATTGCCGACCAAGCCCACGCCGCGCCCGGAGCGCGACTCTGATGCACACGCTCAGCGCAAGGAGAACCCAGGCCATGACCGCCTCGCTGCTCAACTACTACGAAGCCATCGAACAGGCCAGCCACGACATGCTGGAAGCCGCGCGCAGCGGCAACTGGGACCAGGTGCTCAAGCTCGAAGGGGCCTGCGCCGTGCTGATCTCGCAGCTCAAGAGCGCTGCGGCACAGAACCCGCTGGGCGCCGACGAGGCGCAGTTCAAGTCGCGCATCATGCAGCGCATTCTCGTCAACGACGCCGAGATCCGCCAGCTCGCCGAGCCCTGGCTCGACGAGCTCGACGACCTGCTCGCCGGCCACCCGAAAATCGTTCACTGATGCCCCCCGATCAGCAGCCGGATCGCGCGATGGAAACACTGCCGATGCCGCTCGACGCACTGGGCGCCGCACCCGGCGGGCTCGACGACTTTCGGGTCAGCGCGAAGCGCGAGATCGCGCTCATCCTGAAGCAGCTGTCCGACGGCTGCGTGCCGCTCAACCTGAACGCCAGCAACGGCACGGTCGTGAGCGCCACGGTCTGGGCCGTGGACACCGAACGCGGCAACCTGGGCCTGGCCATCGACGCGCACGACCCGCGCATCGACGGCCTGCTCGAATGCCAGGAAGCGGTGGTCGTGGGCTACATCGACAACGTCAAACTGCAGTTCGACATCGACAACCTCGTGCTCGTGCGCGGGCTGAACTCGTGCGTGCTCAACTGCAGCCTGCCCGACGAACTGTTCCGCTTCCAGCGCCGCAACGCCTTCCGGGTGCGCCCGCTGCTGCGCAGCGCGCCGGTGGCCCGGCTGCGCCATTCGGCCATCGCCGAGATGCAGCTCGCGCTGCGCCTGCTCGACCTGAGCATCGGCGGCTGCGCGCTGTTCCTGCCCGAGGACGTGCCCCTGATGGACCCCGGCAGCACGCTCAACCGCGTGCAGATCGACCTGGACGCCGACACCCGCCTGCACGTGAACCTGCGCCTGCAGCACGTGACCTCGCTCAGCGCCGCCTCAAACGGCGTGCGCCTGGGCTGCGAGTTCGTGGCGGCCGATGCCGGCACCCTGCGCACACTGCAGCGCTTCATCGACCAGACGCAGAAACGCAGCAAACTGCTCACGATTTGAAAGCGGGTGAAACAGCCGCTCATCGGGCGATCAACGCCGGCTCAAGTTTGCTGACCGAATGCCGATTCCCCACTGACAGGGCATATCCGCCCTTGAAGCAAGGAGCTCAACATGAGCATCAGCAGCGTCCCTGGCGCAGGGCGTGTCGCGTTGCAAAACGCAGACCCGCCGGCGGCCAGCACACCCATCGCCAGCCCGACCGCCACAGCCGCCGGCTCACCGGCCGCGCCCACCAGCGGCGCGCCGGATGCAGCCGCATCCGATTCAAGCAACAAGCCGCCGCCGCTGCGCTTCCCGTGGCTGAGCCGCTTGTCGGCGCAGCTGGAGCCAGTGGCACGCCAGAAGTCGCCGTTCACCGCGGCGCCTATGCTGGGTGACAACCTGGATCGAGCGGCTTGACCCTGGGTTGATATGTGACGGGCGGGGGGTGCGGCAAATGCTTCACCGCAGAGGCGCGGAGTTGGCGGAGTTGCGCAGAGGAATACGCCTGATGCATTGCATTCCTCTGCGCAACTCTGCGTTCTCCGCCGCCCTCAAGCAAATGTGGCTTTGCCACTTTGCTTGACCCCTGGGGGCGGAAATGCCGAAGGCATTTCCTGGGGGGCTCTGCCGTGACTGAATTGCTGTGCCCCATCGAGCGGCCCAGCCCCGTCACACCTGCATCGACATGATGTCCGAGTAAGCCTGCACGAGCTTGTTGCGCACCTGCAGCGTGGCCTGAAAGCCGATCTGCGCTTTCTGCATCGCCACCATCGTTTGCTCCAGGCTCACGGTGGGGTTGTCGAGTTGCACTTCACGCTGCATGGCGGTCGCGTCCACCTGCGACCTGCTGACCGCCCCGAGCGCCTGCGTCAGCGCCTGCTGGAAGCCCGGCCCCTGCACCGCCTTGCCGACCTGCAACGGTTGCCCGTTCGTGGCCAGGCCAGCGCGGGCTGCCGCCTGGGCGAAGTCGAAGGGCTTGAGGGTCACGTTCATGGTGAGACCGAATCGTAAAGAGATCACCGCGCCGCCATGGTGCGAACAGGCGCCCCATTGGCCACCTGTTCGCCGCATGCACCACCCTCGAGTCTTCGAATAATCACATCCATTCCTGGCCGCACCCGTGCCCGAGCCGGGCCGAACAGCCAACGAACAACAACCGAACAGCCACCGAAGAACGCATGGACAACGCTGTCGTCACCTCCTCTGCCCTGCCTCTCGTCGAGCCCGCCGGCTTCGGTGCGCGCATGGTGGCGCTGCCGCTGCGCAGCAAGCTCTCGCTGGCCCTCGGCATCGCGGCACTCGCCGGTGTGGTGCTGGCCATGACGCTGTGGAGCAGCAAAGGCGACTTCAAGGTGCTCTACGCGAACCTGTCCGACAAGGACGGCGGCGCTGTCATCGCCCAGCTCTCGCAGATGAACGTGCCCTACCGCATGAGCGAAGGGGGTGCGGCCATCATGGTGCCGGCCGCGCAAGTGCACGACCTGCGCCTGAAGCTCGCGACTGCCGGGTTGCCCAAGGGCTCGGTGTCGGGTTATGAGCTGATGGACTCGGCGCGCTTCGGCCAGACCCAGTTCCAGGAGCGGCTGACGGCACAGCGCGGGCTCGAAGGCGAGTTGACGCGGTCGATCACATCGATGGCGGCAGTGGCGAATGCGCGGGTGCACCTGGCGCTGCCGGCGCAGAACGGTTTTTTTCGCGAACAGCAGAAGCCCAGCGCCTCGGTGCTGCTGACGCTGCACGCCGGCCGCGCGCTCGACCGGGCGCAGGTGGCCGGCATCGTGCACTTGGTGTCGAGCAGCGTGCCCGAACTCGACCCGAAGAGCGTCAGCGTGCTCGACCAGAGCGGCGCGCTGCTGACCGAAACCAATGGCAGCGCAGGCGCCAACGCCGGCCTCGATGCGCACCAGCTGCAGTACGTGAGCCAGTTGGAGACCGGCTACGCCAAACGAATCTTCGACCTGCTGGAGCCCATCGTCGGGCGCGACAACCTGCGTGCCACCGTGGCCGCCGATGTCGACTTCTCGCAGAGCGAAGCCACCTCCGAAGTGTTCAAGCCGAACCAGGGCGCAGACGCGAGCATCGCCATCCGCAGCCAGCAGACGACCGACAGCGGCGCGGGTGCTGCCGGCGGCGCGCCCAGCGGCGTGCCGGGCGCCAGCAGCAACCAGCCGCCGGTGGCGGCCACCGCACCGCTGACGGGTGCGTCACAGCCGCTCGTGACCGCGCAAGGCGGCGCGGCCGGCAACGCCGCAGGCGGCCGGCGCGATGCGACCACCAACTACGAGATCGACAAAACGGTGCGCGTCACGCGCAACGCCAGCGGCAACATCCGGCGCCTGAACGCGGCGGTGGTCGTGAACAACCGCAGCGTGACCGACGCGAAGGGCAAGACCACGCAGGTGCCGCTGGCGGCCGACGAGATCGAGAAGCTGACCGCGCTGGTGCGCGAGAGCATCGGCTTCAACAAGGAGCGCGGCGACTCGGTCAAGGTGATCAACGCGCCGTTCAAGGTCGAACCTGTGACCAAGGTCGATGTGCCCTTGTGGAAGCAGCCCGAGGTGATCGACCTGCTGCGCGCCGCTGCGGTGCCGATGGGCCTGGCGCTGGTCGCGCTGCTGGTGTTCTTCGGCCTGGTGCGCCCGACGCTCAAGGCCGCGCTGGCACCGCCCCCGGCGCCACCCGCGCCGGAGCCGGGAAGCACGCTGTCGACCGTTGTCGACGATGACCAGACCCTGCCCGCCCTGCCGCCGCCGAAGAGCGCCGAACACCTGGAGCGTGCCCGCACGCTTGCCAAGCAGAACCCGGCGGCCGTGGCCGGCATCGTGAGCGGCTGGGTAAACGGCGACGCCGCTGTCGTCAAAGCCTAGCCCGGCCCACTTCAACGCCCCGAACGGATACCTGCACGTGGACGACCAAGGTCTCGAGAACGCCGCCATCCTGCTGATGGCGCTCGGCGAAGAAGAAGCCGCCGCCGTGCTCAAGCACCTGGCGCCGAAAGAGGTGCAAGGCCTGGGCGAAGCCATCAGCAAGATGAAGGCGGTGCCCAGCCAGCGCGTGAACGACGTGCTGCAACTGTTCGCCGATTCGGCCGGCGACACCAGCCTGCTGGTGGGCGACAGCAACGAGTACGTGAAGACCATGCTGCGCCTGGCGCTGGGCGACGACAAGGCGAGCCTGCTGATCGACCGCATCATGGAAGCGAACGACACCGCCGGTATCGAAAGCCTGAAGTGGATGGACGCGGTCTCGGTCGGCGAACTGCTGCGCACCGAGCACCCGCAGATCGTGGCGGCCATCCTCGTGCACCTGGAGTCGGACCAGGCCGCCGCCGTGCTGAAGCTCTTCACCGAGCGCCAGCGCAACGAGGTGCTGGTGCGCATTGCCACCCTCGACGGCATCCAGCCCTCGGCGCTGAAAGACCTGAACGAGGTGATGAGCAAGGTGCTCGCGACAGGCGACCGCGCCCGCAAGGCCTCGAAGGGCGGCGTGAAGCCGGCGGCCGAGATCCTGGGGCTGCTGGGCACGGCCGTCGAGACCTCGGTACTCGACTACATCCGCGAGGCCGACAACGACCTGGCGCAGAAGATCATGGACAGCATGTTCACCTTCGACGACCTGGTGAACATCGACGACAAGGGCATCCAGTCGCTGCTGAAGGAAGTGCAGAGCGAATCGCTGGTGATCGCCTTGAAGGGTGCGACGCCAGAGATGCGCGACAAGGTGTTCAAGAACATGAGCACGCGCGCCGCCGAGACGCTGCGCGAAGACCTGGAATCGCGCGGGCCGGTGCGGGTGTCGGAGGTCGAGGCCGAGCAGAAGGAGTTGCTGAAGGTGGTGCGCCGCCTCGCCGACGAAGGCCAGATCGTGCTGAGCGGCGGAGGCGACGATGACTTCGTCTGACCCGCGCTTCATACCGCGCGAGGCGCTGGGCGGCTTCGCGGCCTGGCAGCCGGGCGACATTGCCGGCGGCCCGGCGCGGCAGACGAACGTGCACCGCGCGGCCGACGAAGTGCCCGCAGCCGATGCTGCCGCGCGCCATGCCGCCGAGCTGCGCGCCGCGCGCGACGCCGGCTACCAAGACGGCTACCGCGACGGCCTGGTCGCGCTCGATGGCTTCAAGCAGAGCTTCGCCGCGCAGACCACGCGCCAGATCGGCGTGCTGCTGCAGTCGCTCGAAGCCGAACTGGCGAGCCTGCAGCAAGACATGGCGCGCACGCTCGCCGTGACGGCCACGCACCTGGCGCGGCAGATCGTGCGCACCGAGCTGCAAACGCAGCCGCAGCTCATCGCGGCGGTGGCGAATGAAGCCCTCAACACGCTGCTGCTGAACGCACAGCACATCACCCTGCGCGTGCACCCGGACGACCACGCACTGGTGGCGCAAGGCGCCGCTGATGTGCTGGGCGCGCGCCGCGCACGGCTGATGACCGACGCCACGCTGGTGCGCGGCGGGGTGCTGGTCGAGTCCGACATCGGCGTGGTCGATGCCACGCTCGAGGCGCGCTGGCGCCGCGCGGTGGCTGCGCTCGGCTGCGAGGAGCCGTGGGCGAGTGACCGCGTTGTCGACAACGACAACGACAACGACACCGACAACGACAACGAACCCGATCGGCACGCATGAAGAACTCCGCCTTCGAGACCGGCGCCCTGCATGCGGCCGATGCCGCCAATGCAGCCCAGGCGACTAGCGCGCCCGGTGCCGACAAATGGGCCCGCTACCTGCACGACATGCGCAGCTTCTCGGCCGATGCCGTGGCGCTGGAAACGCAGGGCCTGCTCGTGCGCGTGACCGGCCTGGTGCTGGAAGCGGCGGGCATCCGCGTGCCCGTGGGCTCGGTCTGCGAAGTGCGCATGGAAGGCCAGCCCCCGGTGATCGCCGAGGTGGTGGGCTTCGGCAGCGACCGCGCCTACCTGATGCCCACCAGCGACGTGGCGGGCTTAGCGGCCGGTGCACGCGTGGTGCCGCGCCCGTCACCGGTCGTGCCGATGAAGCTGGGGCAGTTGCGCCACCCATGGCGCCGCAACGTCGACCGCACGCTGCACCTGCCGGTGGGCGACGGCCTGCTCGGCCGCGTTGTCGATTCGCACGGCGAACCGATGGACCGGCTGGGGCCCCTGGGCAGCGTGCACAACGAGCCGCTGACCCGCCGCCCGATCAACGCGATGGACCGCGACCCGGTGCGCACGCCGCTCGACACCGGTGTGCGCGCGATCAACGCGATGCTCACCGTCGGCCGCGGCCAGCGCATCGGTTTGTTCGCCGGCACCGGCGTGGGCAAATCGGTGCTGCTCGGGATGATGGCGCGCTACACGGCGGCCGACGTGATCGTGGTCGGCCTGATCGGCGAACGCGGCCGCGAGGTCAAGGAGTTCATCGAAGACATCCTGGGCACCGAAGGCATGCGCCGTGCCGTGGTCGTGGCCGCCCCTGCCGACGCACCGCCGCTGGTGCGCATGCAGGGCGCGAATTACGCGACCGTGATTGCCGAGCACTTTCGCGACCGCGGCCAGAACGTGTTGCTGCTGATGGATTCGCTCACCCGCTATGCGATGGCGCAGCGCGAGATCGCACTGGCCATCGGCGAGCCACCGGCCACCAAGGGCTACCCGCCGAGCTGCTTCGCGAAGCTGCCGCAACTCGTGGAGCGCAGCGGCAACGGCTTGCCGGGTGGCGGCTCGATCACCGCGTTCTACACGGTGCTGAGCGAAGGCGACGACCCGCAAGACCCGATTGCCGATGCCGCGCGAGGCATTCTCGATGGCCACATCGTGCTCTCGCGCGAGCTGGCCGAGGCCGGCCACTACCCGGCCATCGACATCGAGAAATCGGTCTCGCGCGTGATGACGAACGTGGCCTCGCGCGAGCACATCGACGCGGCGCGGCGATTCCGCCAGCTGCATGCGCGCCACAACAAGGCCCGCGACCTGATCCAGCTCGGCGCGTATGTGCCGGGGCACGACACCGAGCTCGACCTGGCGGTGCGCCTGCACGACCCGATGAACACGCTGCTGCAGCAAGGCATGCACGAGAGCGCCGGTCTGGCCGACAGCCTAGCGCTGCTGCAGGCGGTGATCGCGCCATGAGCGACCTGCACGCGGCGATCGCACCATGACCGACCTGCAACCGCTCGCGGTGCTGCTGGGCCACAACGAGCGCCTGCGCGACGCCGCCCTCGTCGAGCACCAGCGCGTGCGCTCGGCAAGCGTTGCCGCGGCTGCACAGGCCGAGCAACTGCTGGCCTACCAGCGCGAGTACCAGGCGCGCTGGCAGGCGCAGTTCCAGCGCGGTGGGCAGATCGAACTGGTGCACTGCTACCAGGGCTTCATGGAGCGGCTCACGCAGGCGGTGGCGCAGCAAGCCCGCATTGCCGAGCACGCTGCCGCGCAGGTGGCGCATGCCCTCGCCGAACTGCGCGCCGCCGAGTTGCGCTGCGCGTCGGTGCGCAAGCTGATCGAGCGCCGCACCCAGGAACTGCGCGTCGGCGCCGACCGCCTGGAGCAAAAGCGCAGTGACGAAGCCGCCAGCCGCGCCGCGTGGGACCGCGCCCGCGCAGCCCGGCATTGATGCCGCCCTGGCCCTGGTCCGATCGAACTCATCCCATCGAGCCCTTTGCGCGACCCCCATCTGAACGGACGCCCGCCATGCACATCACCCACCCACAAGCTCCCCGCGCCGATCTGGCGCTGGCAGCTGCCCGCAGCGCCCCCGCCGCACCGTTGCCGATGGCCGGCGAGGCCCAGAGCCATGCAGCACCGCCCAGCTTCGCGAGCGTGTTGCGCCAGCAGCAGTCGGTGCCGGCCGAACGGCACGCCACCGGCCCGACCGCCCCGCCCGATCACATCCGCGACAACCCACCCGCCGCGCCGCAGGCCGATGCCGACGCACCCGAACCGCACGAGCCCGACGCTGCCGCGCCCAAGCCGCGGGCCGCCACGCGCATGAAGCCACGGGGCCCGGAGAAGCCGGGCGCGCCCGACCCGCGCAGCACGGCCGGCCCGGCCGATGCGGCCAACGCCGCCAGCGCGGCCGAGGCCGACGCCACCCAGCGCGCCGCCGATCAGGCCACCCCCACCATGGATCCTGCCCTCGCCGCCTGGCTGGCCGCGTTGCACGCTGCACCAGCGGCGCCGGGTGACGGTGCTCGCAGCGCAGCGCAAAGCCCCGCACAAGGCACTGACGACCCGGCCTTGGCCGCCGAAGGAGCCGGGCCTGGCGGTACCCGCACCCGCAACACGACCGACCTTCAGGCGGCCCTGGCGGAAAAGGGCGACAAGGCCGACAAGGCCGAGCGCGCTGCCAACGCGATGGCCGTGAACGACGCGGCACGCGCCGCCACATCGCAGCCCGCTCCAGCCGCCGGCGAAGCCGGGTCCGTGCTGACTGAACTGTCGGCACCGCAGCCGCTGGAGCGCAAAGGCGCCGTGCCCGCGGCCAGCCTGGCCGCCTTCAACCCGGCGCCGACCGCCCTGCGCGAGGTGGCGCCGCCACCGACCGTGCTGCTGCCCACACCGTTCGATGCACCGGACTTCAGCCACGCGCTCGGCCTGCAGGTCAGCGTGCTCGCCAAGGGCGGCATTCAGCACGCCGAGCTGCAGCTGAACCCGGCCGACATGGGCCCGGTGTCGGTGCAGATCGTGATGGACGGCACGCGCGCGCAAGTCGACTTCGGTGCCGACCTGGCGGCCACGCGCCAGGCCATCGAAGCCGGCATGCCCGCACTGGCCAGCGCCCTGCGCGACGCCGGCTTCACGCTGGCCGGTGGCGGCGTGTCACAGCACTCGCGCGGGCGCAGCGACAGCGGCAACGAACGCAGCGGGGCCGTGGGCGGCTCACGCGGTTCACGCCGAATGACCGATGCTGCGCAAACCGACATCGAAGCCGTCACCCGCACCGCCACCCGCCGCATCGTGCGCCTGGGCGGGCTCGACCTGTACGCGTGAGCGCGCGCATCGCGCTCGACCACTCTGCCAGACGGGTCGGAAGCTGATGCCCAGCGCCCGAGCAGGCCGCAAATCCAGCCCCTTTTTCCAGCTTAAGTTTTACCCCCGCTTCCCATAATTTCCTTCATCGCAGCCCTCGTGCGGCGCTGGCTTTTCAGCGCGGTGCCCGGGGCGGAGCCGATTCGAAGGAGTGACGATGTCCGCTGCTGCCCCCACCGCCGATGCCTCTGGCGCGGCGCCCGCCAAGAAGGGCAAGAAGAAGCTCATCGTGATCGCGTTGATCGTGGTCGTGCTGCTGGCTGTCGCCGGTGGTGCGGCGCTCTTCCTGCTGAAGAAGAAGGCGCCCGTCGACGGTGAAGAGGCGGATGCGCCTGCGGCCCACGCGCCAGCGCACAGCGCGATCGACCCGAAGCACCCGCCGACCTTCCTGCCGCTCGACCCGTTCGTCGTCAACCTGGCCGACAAGGAAGCCGACCGCTACGCGCAGATCGGCATCACCCTCGAAGTCGACGACGCGAAGTTCGCCGACCAGATCAAGACCTACATGCCGGCGATCCGCAACGGCGTGCTGATGATCCTGGCGCACAAGACATCGCAAGAACTGCTGCAACGCTCGGGCAAGGAGATGCTGGCCGGGCAGATCCAGCGCGAAGCCGCGCGGACCATGGGCATCGACATCGAAGAGCCCGACCCGGAAGACGCCGCCGAGGCTCAAGACGAAGAGCCCAAGCCGAAGGCGAAGGGCAAGTCCAAGGCCAAAGTGAAGAAGAAGGTCGTCGTGGACAACCCGATCCGCAAAGTCCACTTCTCGAACTTCATCATCCAGTAAATGTCGACCCCCTTCGCCTTCGGCTCATGTCCCCCGGGGGGACGCGGGCTCCGCCTTGGGGCGGCCCGGCGGCTGCGCCCGTTGATGACGACCCCCTTCGCCTTCGGCTCATGTCCCCCGGGGGGACGCGGGCTCCGCCTTGGGGCGGCCCGGCGGCTGCGCCCGTTGATCGGCATCACTTCATGAACCAGCAAATCCTCTCGCAAGACGAAGTCGACGCGCTGCTTCAAGGCATCACGGGCGAAAGCCAGAAGCTGGAGGAAGAGCACGTCGAAGTCGGTGCGATACGCAGCTACGACCTGGCGAGCCAGGAGCGCATCGTGCGCGGGCGCATGCCCACGATGGAGATCATCAACGAGCGCTTCGCCCGCAACGTGCGGCTGGGCTTGTTCAACCTGATCCGCAAGACGCCCGAGATCTCGATCGGCAGCACGCGGGTGCAGAAGTTCAGCGCCTTCCTGCGTGAGATCGTGGTGCCGACCAACTTCAACATCATGAGCGTGCGGCCGCTGCGCGGCGCGGGGCTGATCGTGTGCGACCCGACGCTCGTGTTCGCGGTGATCGACGCGCTCTTCGGCGGCGCCGGCAAGTACCACACCCGCATCGAAGGGCGCGACTTTTCGGCCACCGAGATCCGCGTGATCAGCCGCC
>JANNBF010000037.1:0-48983 GCA_031385155.1 Rhizobacter sp. | reverse complement strand
ATGAAGCTGCGGCGGTTCGCGGCAGGCAGCTCGGCGTGCGGCGCGCGGATCGTGAAGCGAAAGGTCGAGCCCGACCCGAGCCCGGCGCTCTGCGCCCACATCGTGCCGCCCATCAGCTCGGCCAGGCGCTTGCTGATGGCCAGGCCGAGCCCTGTGCCGCCGTACTTGCGCGTGGTGGAGCTGTCGGCTTGGCTGAAGCTCTGGAACAGCTTGCCGAGGCCGGCCGGCGTGAGGCCGATGCCGGAGTCGCGCACCGCGAACTCGAGCTGCAGCCCGCCCGAGCGGGCGGTTGCGGCTTGCACCGTCAGCACCACCTCGCCGCGCTCGGTGAACTTCACCGCGTTGGCCAGCAGGTTGAGTAGCACCTGTCGCAGCCGCGTCACGTCGCCGTTGATGGCCGCCGGCACCTCGCCTTCGAACTCGTAGGCGATGTCCAGGTGCTTCTCGGCTGCACGCCCGCTGATCAGGTCGAGCGCCGACTCGACGCAATCGCGCAGGTCGAACGGGTGCACCTCCACCTCCCTGCGGCCGGCCTCGATCTTCGAGAAGTCGAGGATGTCGTTGATGATGGTCAGCAGCGAATCGCCGCTGTCGCGGATGGTGCCGGCGAAGTCGCGCTGCTCGTCGCTGAGCGGGGTGTCGAGCAGGAGGCCACTCATGCCGATCACCGCGTTCATCGGCGTGCGGATCTCGTGGCTCATGGTGGCCAGGAAGGCGCTCTTGGCCTCGTTGGCCGACTCGGCTTGAAGACGTGCGCCTTCGGCTTGTGAACGCGCCTCTTGCGCCTGCTTGAATAGCCGCGCGTTCTGGATCGCGATCACGGCCTGATCGGCGAAGCTGCGCAGCAGCGCTTCTTCCTTTTCGGTGAAGCCGCCGAGCTGGCTGCGCGTGAGGGCGATCGAGCCGATGCCGCGCGCGCCCAGCATCAGCGGCGCCATGATCAGCGAATAGTTCAGCCCGGCGCGCTCGGCCGGCGCGCGCAGCGGCGCGGGCACACCTTTGCCGTGGAGCACGTCGGGGAAGCTGAGCACGCGTCCGCCAGCGATGGCCAGCTCGGTGGCCGAGCCGGCAAGCGGGATCGGGTAGAACGCCCGCATCTGCTCGGCCCGGCGCTGCAGCTCGGCGGCCGCCGCCGGGTTGGTGGCGCCGGCATGGGCGTGGATCGCGGCCAGGTGAACCTGGGCGTCGTCGCCGACCTGCATGATCACCGAACCCTCGCAGTCGAACAACCGTGCGCAGCTGTCGAGAATGGTGTCGAACACCGGCGCGGTGTCCGCCACCGAACGGCTGATGACCTGCAGCACCTCGGCGCTGGCCGTCTGTTGTTCGAGCGCTTCGGTCACGTCGCGGTTGCGGGCCTGCAGGGCGTTGAACATCTGCGAATTGCGGATCGCGACGACAGCCTGGTCGACGAAGGTGCGCAGCATCGCGAGCTCACGCTCGGTGAACGGCCGCGGCGGGTTGCGCATCACATTCAACGAGCCGAGCCCTTTGCCCTGCCACATCAGCGGCGTCACGGTGCCGGCGAAGTTGCCGTGCTCGCGCGCCACAGCCTTGATGTACTCGGGCACCTCAGGGTCGGCCAGCGTGTCGGCCCAGTAGACGGTCTCACCACGTTCGATCGCGGTGCCGGCCAGGGTGCCGGCCACCGGGCGCGGGTAGCTCCCCGGGGCCCAGATGGCGAAGTGGCCGCGGCAAGCGCTCGCATTCAGCTGCTCGGCATCGTCGACCAGGAAGATGCCGACATCTTTGGTGCCGAAAAGCCGCGCGCAGCTGTCGAGGATGCGCTCGAACACCGGCTGCGCATCGGCCATCGAGCCGCTGATGACTTGCAGCACTTCGGCGCTGGCGGTCTGGCGCTCCAGCGCTTCCTTCGTCTCGTTGAACAGCCGCGCGTTCTGGATCGCGATCACGGCCTGGTCGGCAAAGGTGCGCAACAGGCCGAACTCCTTCTCGGTGAACGGCTTCGGCGGAAAGCGCGTGAGGTGAATCGTGCCGATGCCTCGGCCTTCCCAGAGCATGGGCGCGATCAGCATCGAGTAGTTGCCGACGTCGCGCCCCATTTGCCGCATGTCTTCGGGCACACGCGGGCCGTTGACCATGTCGGGGTAGTGAATCACCTCGCCCTTGCGCATCGCGTAGGCCTGGTACGCCTGCGCCAGCGGCCGCGGGAAGCCACGGTCGAGAAAGCGGTGCGCTTCTTCCTCGCTCATGCCGGCACCCGCTGCCAGCGAAATCGCGGCATGCCGAACGATGCCGTCGTCGACGACCGAGATGACGGCACCCGTGCTCGCGAACAGCTCGCGGCAACTCACGACGATGGCCTGGAACACCGGCGTCGCATCGGCCATCGAGCCGCTGATGACCTGCAGCACGTCGGCGGTGGCGGTCTGCCGCTCCAGCGCTTCCTGTGTCTCGTTGAACAGCCGCACGTTCTCGATGGCGATCACGGCCTGGTCGGCGAAGGTCTGCAACAAGTGCACCTGATGGGCCGTGAACGGCCCGGGGGCCACGCGGGTCACGCTGATGAAGCCCATCGCCAGCCCGTCGCACATCAACGGCGTGAAATACATGGCGCGATAGCCGCGCGCGCGCGCCAGGTCGCGATTCACCGGTGGGACTTTCGCGCTCTCTGTGTCTTCGATCTGCACTACCGCGCCGCCAAGCAGCCGCTCGTAGAACGGGAATTCGGCGCTCGGCCGCGGAAAGCTGGCCACCAGCACCGCGTCGCCTGCGTCGTTTGTCGGTGTGAACGCGACCAGGTGCACCGTCTCGCCGATGAAGCGGAGCACCGCCGTCGAGAACCCGCCGACGAGCCGGTTCGCGCTGGCCGCGATCGCATCGAACACCGGGTGCACATCGGACGGCGAGCTGGCGATGACCTTCAGGAATCTCGGCGGTGGCCGTCTGATGTTCGAGCGCCTGTTGCGTCTCTTCGTGCAGGCGCGCGTTCTCGAGCGCCGTCGCCATGGACGCCGCAATGGTCGTCAGCAGCCGCACGTCGGATTCGCCGAATGCATATTCGCGCTCAAAGTTCTCGACCCGGATGCCACCGACGCGGCGGTCGCCGCTGACCATCGGCACCAGCACGTTCGACAGGCTGGCGTCGGAGCCGGGCACCAGGCCGGTGGCCAGGCCCTCGGTCAGCGTGTTCTCGATCAGCGGCTCACGCCGCCCGAGCACCCGCGCCCAGCGCTCGTCCGAATCGAAGATCGTTTCAATGGGATACAGGCGCACGCCATGCTCGAACACGTAGCGCGGGCAGATTGCGCGCCGCGTGTGATCGACCCAGCTGATCGAGATGTCGCCGGTCTTCAGCACGTTGCGCAGCTTATCGCCGACGAGATCGACGATGGTCTGGAATTCGAGCTGCGCGGCCATGCCCTGCTGGATGCTGTTGATCACCGCCAACTCGGCAGTGCGGGCTGCGGCCTCCTGCGCACTGGCCAGTGCACTCGCGGCCTGCGCAGCGAGCGCGGCCAGCATGTCGCGCTGTGGTGCCTCGAAGCGGCCGAAGGCGCCGTCGATGTCGGCGTAGAGGAAGCCGAGCACGCGCCGCTGCACGATCAGCGGTGCCACGATGCACGAGCGCTGCGCGGCGCGGGCTGCACCGATGGGGCCGTGGCGCAGGCGCGGCTTGCGCGTGGCGTGGGCCTCGGTGAGCCAGGGTGTGATCGCGTGCAGCAGCGCGGCGGCATCTTCGCCTCGGGGCAGCAGGCTCGCCTCGATGCAACTTGGCGGTGTCGCCCAGCACCAGCAAAAGCCGGCGCGCTCCGGTCACCTGTGCCGCCCCGCGCAGCAGCGGGGAGGGCTTCGGGGTCTCGCTTCGCCGTACGCTCACGCGCCGCCCCGAAGCTGCGGGCATGTCATTCGCTGCGGGGGGAGTCAGCGGCCTGCCATTGCCCATTGACCAGCAGCTCGTGCGGCCCGAACTGCGACTTGTAGGCCATCTTGCCGCTCTCGTCAATCCAGTAGCCGAGGTACACGTTGGCCAGCCGCAGCAACTTGGCCTGCTCGATCTGCCACAGCACGTTGTAGGTGCCGTAGCTCTTGCGCGGCTCGGGTTCGTAGAAGGTGTAGACGGCCGAGAGACCGTCGTTCAGCACGTCGAGGATCGAGACCATCTTGAGCACGCCCAGGCCGTCGTGCGACGGCTCGCGGAACTCGACCAGCCGCGAGTTCACGCGGCTTTGCAGCAGGAACTGCGTGTACTGGTCGATGCTGTCGTGGTCCATGCCGCCGCCGAGGTGGCGGCCGGCCTGGTAGCGCAGGTAGAGCTGGTAGTGCTCGGGCACGAAGCACAGGCGCAGCACCCGGGCTTCGAGCGTGTCGTGGGCCTTGTGGGCGCGCTTCTGGCTGCGCGTGGGGGTGAACGTGGCAACCGGCACGCGCAGCGGCAGGCAGGCCTTGCAGCCGTCGCAATACGGGCGGTAGGTGAACATGCCGCTGCGCCGAAAGCCGTTGGCGACCAGGCCCGAGTACGCGTCGGCGTGGATCAGGTGGCTGGGTGTGGCGACCTGGGAGCGCGCCATGCGGCCGTCGATGTAGCTGCACGGGTAAGGGGCCGTGGCATAGAACTGCAGCGAGGCGAGCGGGAGCTCTTTCGGGTGCGTCACGGGCCGATGTCCTCGGGGGTTGGCTCGGGGGGTTGTTCGGGGGTCTATTCGGGGGTCTATTCGGGGGCTTGCTCGGGCGCTTTCAAATGCCGCCACATCGCCAAATCATAGAGCCATTCGACCACCGGCGGCTCCCCCAGCCTGCGGGTCAGCAGAGCCTCGAACTCAGCGCGCGGCAGCTCGCGCGCGCCCATCGAGGCCAGGTGCCCGGTGTGCTGCTGGCAGTCGATCATCGGCATGTGGTGTTCGCGGCAGAAGCACACCAGCGCCGCCAGCGCGATCTTCGACGCGTCGCTCGCGTGCGAGAACATCGACTCGCCGAAGAACATGCGCCCGAAGCTCACGCCGTACAGGCCGCCGACCAACTCACCGTCGACCCAGGTCTCGACGCTGTGGGCCTGCCCGAGCGCATGCCAGGCACAATAGGCCTCGACCATCTCGGGCACGATCCAGGTGCCGTCCTGCCCGTCGCGCGGGGTGGCGGCGCAGGCGCTGATGACGCGGCGAAATGCGCTGTCGATGCGCACCTCGCAGCCGGGCGTGAGGTTGAAGCGCGCAATCGTCTTGCGCAGCGAACGGCTCAGCTTGAACTCGTCGGTGAACAGCACCATGCGCGGGTCGGGCGACCACCACAAGACGGGCTGGCCGGCGCTGTACCAGGGGAACACGCCCTTGCAGTACGCCTCGCGCAGGCGCTGCGGTGTCAACTCCCCGCCGGCCGCCAGCAGGCCCGGCGCATCACTTGCGCGCGGCAAGGCGCGGCCCGTGTCGGGCAGCGGGTCGGAGGGGTTGGTCAGCCAGGCGATCAAGGTGGGCGGGCAGGTCGGCCGCCGCAGGGTGGCGGGCTGCGGCCATCATACGAGCCGGCCTACTGCATGAACCAGCCGTGGCTCACCACGAGCGACTGCCCGGTCAGCGCGTTGCTCGGGAACGAGGCGAACAGCAGTGCGACTTCGGCCACGTCGTCGGTGGTGGTGAACTCGCCGTCGACCGTCTCCTTGAGCATCACGTTCTTCACCACGTCGGCCTCGCTGATGCCCAGCGTCTTGGCCTGCTCGGGGATCTGCTTCTCGACCAGCGGCGTGCGCACGAAGCCGGGGCAGATCACGTTGGCGCGCACGCCCTTTTTGCCGCCTTCCTTGGCGACCACCTTGGCCAGGCCGATCAGGCCGTGCTTGGCCGTGACGTAGGCGCTCTTCAGCACCGAGGCTTCCTTCGAGTGCACCGAGCCCATGTAGATGATGCTGCCGCTGCCCTTGGCGTACATGTGCGGCAGGCAGGCCTTGGTGGTCAGGAAGGCGCCGTCGAGGTGGATGGCGAGCATCTTCTTCCAGTCGGCGAACGGAAACTCCTCGGTCGGGTGGACGATCTGGATGCCGGCGTTGCTGACCAGCACGTCGACCCCGCCCCACGCCGCCACCACCTCGGCCACGGCGGCGTTCACCTGGTCTTCGCTGGTCACGTCCATGGCCACGGCCATGGCGGCGGCGCCGGTCGCCTTCAGCTCGTCGGCAGTGGCCTGCGCCGCAGCCTTGTTCAGGTCGGCGATCACGACCTTGCCGCCTTCGCGTGCGAACACGGTGGCGATTTCCTTGCCGATGCCGCTGGCGGCGCCGGTGACGATGCAGACCTTGTCTTGAAGCTTCATGGTGTGGGTTCTCGGTGGGTTGAATGAGGGAGGGTCAGGCCAGGTAGTCGTGCACGACCTGCCCCATGCCGAGCGTCGCCGCCGGCGGGAACGCGGGGCTCGTGAGCGGCATCGCAAAGGCGGTGCGTTTGACATCGAGGTTGTTCATGGCGAGGTCTGCTCCCGGTCGGTGGGGCTGTCGGAGGTCAGGTCGAACACATGCACGCCGCTCGCGGCGCGCGGGTGGTTCAGCCAGCGCGGGTCGTGCAGCGTATGCGACATGTCGGCACGGCCGGTGTCCCAGTGCTCGTTCATCGACAGGCGCGAGAACTCATAGTCCTTCGACTGGCCTTCGTAGTGCTTGCTGCGGTAGATCAGGTGCACCACGTCGACGGCCGCCTCGCAGCGCACCTTGGCGAGCGCGCGCACGTCGGGGTCGTCGCGCAGTGCCGCGGGCAGCTTCGCGAGCAGGCGCTGCGCGGCTTGCGCGATCACCTGGCGGTCGAGTTCGTTGGTGGTGTTCAGCCGGGTCCGGCTGGAGAAGCGGATGTCTTTCTCGCGCTCGGACACTTCCGCGAGCGTGGCCGGCAAGGCGCCGCGGGCGGCGAACAGGTCGACCTGGAACACGACGCGGCGCTTCTTGCCGGGCTGGTCGAGCACGTACTGCAGCGGCGTGTTCGAGACGATGCCGCCGTCCCAGTAGTGCTCGCCGTCGATCTCGACCGGCGCGAAGCCCGGCGGCAACGCGCCGCTGGCCATGATGTGGCGCGCATCGAGGTGGTGGTGCGCGGTGTCGAAGTAGGCAAAGTTGCCGGTGCGCACATTGACCGCCCCGACCGACAGCCGCACCCCGCCCGAATTCAGCAGTTTGAAGTCGACCAGTTCTTCCAGCGTGCGGCGCAGCGGCTCGGTGTCGTAGAAGCTGATGGCGGCCGGCGTACCGCTGGGCTGGAACGGGGCCGGCGGCACGCGCGGTGCAAAGAAGCCGGGCACACCGAAGACCAGGCTGTGGTTCGCGCTGGCGTCGTTCAGCAGGTCACGGCCGAGCGTGCTGGGCGCATAGCGGGGTGTGGCCTGCGACGAACTCACCCGGTCCCAGAATTCGCGCAGCCGCAGCACGCGGCGCTCGGGCGGGTTGCCCGCGATCAGCGCGGCGTTGATGGCGCCGATCGAGATGCCCGCCACCCAGTTCAGCGGGCCGTGCAGGCCCTTGGTCTCGCACATCGCGTCGTAGACACCGGCCTGGTAGGCGCCGAGCGCGCCGCCGCCTTGCAGCACCAGGATGGTCTCGTCATCAGGGGCCGACGTGGCGGCGGGGGTGCGGGAGGTCATGGTGCAGCGTATCAGCATGCGGCGTGCCACCGGGGCGTGTGGGGGCGTGGATCGAACGCGCTGCGCGGGTGCCGAATACCACAGGGCGCCGCCCGGAAAGGGCGCGTTTTGTGGCGAGAATCGCGGCCCCGTCACAACAGGTCTTCACCCATTGAACCCACATCACCTTTTCAGAACCCTGGCCGCTGCTGTCGCGATGCTGGCGCTTGGCGCCGGGCCGGGGTACGCGCAGCCGCAAGCACAGGTGAACGAGCGCAATGAACGCGCCGCCGTCAGTGCGCCCGAGCCGATCCGCCTGGCATTGATCGAAGGCCTGTCGGGCGCGTTCGCCAACGCCGGTGAGGCGGTGTTCCGCAACCTGGTCTGGGCCGTCGAGCGCGTGAACGCACGCGGTGGCGTGGTGCTGCCCGATGGCCGCCACAAGCTCGAACTGCAGCGCCACGACAGCAAGGGTGCGACCGAAGAGGCGCTCGTGCTGCTGCGCGGCGCGCTCGACCGGCAGGTGCCCTTCGTGCTGCAAGGCAACAGCTCGGCCACCGCGGCGGCGCTGATCGATGCGCTCGACAAACACAACGAGCGCGAGCCGAACCGCCGCGCGTTGCTGCTCAACTACTCGGCCGTCGATGTGGCGCTGACGAACGAGCGCTGCAGCTTCTGGCACTTCCGCTTCGACGCCCATTCCGACATGCGGCTCGCCGCGCTGACCGACGTGCTGCGCGACGACGCCGCGCTGAAGAAGGTCTACCTGATCGGGCAGGACTACAGCTTTGGCCAGCAGGTGGTCAAGCGGGCCCGCGAGATGATCGCGACCAAGCGGCCCGACATCGAGATCGTCGGCAGCGAGCTGCACCCCATCGGCCGCGTGAAGGACTTCGCGCCCTACGTGAGCAAGATCCGCGCGAGCGGTGCGCAGGCGGTGCTCACCGGCAACTGGGGCAACGACCTGACCTTGCTCGTGAAGGCCGCGCGCGAGATGGGCCTCACGGCGAAGTTCTACACCTTCTACGGCAACGCGCTCGGCGCGCCGGCGGCCATTGGCGAGGCCGGCGTGGGCGCCGTGCTTGCCGTGGCCGAGTGGCAACCCAACGTGGGCGGCCGCGCGTCGGACGCGTTTTACGCCGCGTTCCGCGAGCGCTTCCCGGACCCGCGCGACGACTACGTGCATGTGCGCATGCAGGTCATGGTCGAGATGCTGGCCAGCGCCATCGAGCGCGCGCGCAGCACCGAGGCCACTGCCGTCGCCCGTGCGCTGGAAGGCCTGCGCTTCGATGCCGCGCGCCTGGGCGGCCTGCATGACGCGGTGATGCGTACCGGCGACCACCAGCTGCAGCAGCCGCTCGTGGTCAGCGTGATGGACCGCGTGGGCGCGCCCGGTGTGGCACGCGATGTCGAGGGCTCGGGCTACGGCTTTCGCACGCTGCGCCGTTTCGAGGCGGTGCAGGTCGAGCAGCCGCACCGGTGCAGCATGGCGCAGCCTTGACGCGGCGCCGCAGCAGCGGCGCCGACACGCATGTTCAGCTCGGCCGCTTCATCTGGCATGACGTGGGTTGCGCGCTGATGTAGGTGTCCCACACCGCTTCGGAGCGGAAGCCGTAGCCGGTGTTCTCGGCGTCGTACTTCACGCCCTTGCTGCCCTGCTTGGCCCAGATGCCGAGGAACAACGGGGCCTGCAACTGGTGGTCGGTTTTGCGCATTTCCACCTCGCCGACGGGGCTCTTGAACTTCATGCCTTCGAGCGCGTAGGCGACCTTGGTCGGGTCACTCGACTTGGCGTCGCGGATCGCGGCGAGCAGCATGCTCATGCTGTTCCAGTGGGCCGCGAAGATGAAGTCGTCGCCGGTCTTCTTCTTGTAGGCGACGTAGATCTTTTCGAGCTCGGGCGTGGGCGCGTTATGGCCCCAGTTCCAGATCACGCCCACCTTGTCGGCGCCCCACGGGCCCATCTGGGTGGGGATGCTCGGGTTGTTCGCGTTCATCGTGAAGAAGTTGATGTTCTGCCCGAAGTCGCGCGCCGACTTGAAGAGCAGGCCCAGGTCGCTGCCCCAGTTCGAGGTGATCACCGTGTCGGCGCCCGAGGCCTGGATCTTCGCGATGTAGGGCGCGAAGTCGCGCACGCTCGCGATGGGCACGAAGTCATCGCCCACGATCTGGATGTCGGGCCGCTTGCGCGCCAGGTACTCCTTCGCGGCCCGCGAGACCTGCTGGCCGTGGGTGTAGTTCTGGTTCAGCAGGTAGACCTTCTTGATGTCGGGCCGCTTCATGAAATAGGTGGTCAGCGCTTCGATCTTCATCTCGCTCGACGGGTAGAAGCGGAAGTGCCAGAAGCTGCAGCGGTCGTTGGTCAGGCCCGGGTCCATCGCCGAGTAGTTGAGGAACAGCGTGGCCTTCTGCGGCTCGCGCTCGGCCAGCTTGTTGAGGGCATCGACCAAGGCAAAGGCCACGCCCGAGCCGCCGCCCTGCGTGATGTAGCGGATGCCCTGGTCGGTGGCCGACTTGAGCACCGTGACGCTCTCTTGCGGCGAGCCCTTGCCGTCGAACGCCACGACCTCGAACTTCGGGTCGGTGGCGGTGGTTCGGGCATTGAGTTGGGCCACCACCTCGCGCAATTGCTTCAACGAGCCTTCGCCGGCCTGCGCGAACGGGCCCGAGAGCACGTCGATGAAGGCGACCTTGACGGTCTCGGCTGCGGCTGTGATGGCGCCGCATGCGAGCACTGCGGCGGTGGCCAGGCGGGCGAGGGTGTGGGCATGTTTCATGTGGGGATCTCCGGTTGAAATGCGGGTGTCAGGCGACCACCACCTGGGTCTCGAACAGGAACGCAGCCAAGGCCTGCTCGACCGCTGCAGCCGATGCGCGCGCGGCTTCGGGCAGCGTGACGCGCACCCGCATGCCGCGCTTGCCGCCATCGGTGACCTGCACCTGCGCGTTGGGCAGCGCGAGCGTGCCGCGCAGCAGGCCGGTGACGAGCCGCGCCGCGGCGTCGCAGCGCAGTTGTGGTTTGTAGATCTTGCCGACCGAGGTGAGCGGGATCGCATCGACGATGAAGAACTGCTTCGGCCATGCCGGCCGCTCGCCGATGTGCGCTTGCGCATGCTCGTGCAGCTCGTCATTCGTGGCGTGCGCACCCGGCCGCAGCGCCACGAAGCACACCGGCAGCTCGCCCGCGTAAGCGTCGGGCCAGCCGACCGCGGCAGCCATGGCCACGGCAGGGTGCAGCGCCATGGCGTTCTCGATCATCACCGGGTCGATGTTGTGGCCGCTGCGGATGATCAGGTCTTTCGAGCGGCCGGCAATGTGCAGGCGGTGATCGTCGTCCAGGTAGGCCAGGTCGCCGGTGTTGAGCACGCCGGCGTCGAACACGCCGGCGTTGTGCGCCGGGTTGCGGTAGCCGGGCGACACGTGCGGGCCGCTCACGCAGACCACGCCCACTTCATGCGGCTCGCAGGGGGCGCCCAGGCGGCCATTGTCTTCGAGGCGGCGCACCTGCACCTCGGTGTAGGGCAGCGCCCAGCCGACCGAGCCCTGGCCGCCTTCGCTGCCCGCCGCGTCGATGGCGATCAGGCCCGAGGCTTCGGTCATGCCGTAGACCTCATGCAGCGGGCGGCCGGTGATGTGGCGCCAGCGCTCGCCGAGCGCCGGCGGCAGCGAGGCCGCACCGGTGAAGCTGGCGCGCACGGCGCTGAGGTCGGCACCGTCGAGTGGCACGTCGGCCACCGCGCCGAGCGACGTGGGCACGGCACCGAGGCGCGTTGCGCCGTGCTGCGCAGCCAGACGCCAGAAGCCCTGCACCATCGCCGGGTTGCGCAGGCCCGAGGGCGACATGATGAGCAACTGAATGCCCGCCATGAACGCGCTCAGGCCACCGTGAATGGTGCCGCCCACATGGAACAGCGGGAGCGTGGCGGTGACCACGTCGTCGCCTTGCATGTGGCCGAGCACCGCGCCCCCGAACGCGGCGACGAGCTGGCTGCGGTGCGTGTGCGCGACGAGCTTGGGCGTGCCGGTGGTGCCGCCGGTGTGGAAGTAGGCCGCCACGTCGTCGTCATGCCCCGGCTCGCCGAACACCAGGTGCGTGTCGGGCTGGGCCATCAGCGCGGTATGGAAGTCGAGCACACCGGCCTCGCCCGGCGTGCCGGGTGCGGCGACCCGCAACAACACGAGGCCGGGCACGCGCTCGCGCACCTGCACGGCCTTCTGCCAGATGTCGAGCGCCGGGTGCGGGCCGAGTGCCACCAGCACCTTGGCGCCCGAGGCTTCGACGAGTGCGCCGATGTGCTCGGCCTGCAGCAGGAAGTTGATCGGCACTGCGCAGCCGGCGGTCTCGGCGCCCCACAGCGTGGCGTGCGTCTCGATGAGGCCGGGCAGCATGTAGGCCACCCCGGGGCGCGGCCCGGCCAGGGTGGTGAACAGGTTGGCCGCGCGCCGCACCAGACCGAGCAATTCGCGGTAGTTGACGCGCCGCGGCTGCTCGTCGGGGGCGCCGGTCGTGAGCATCGTGATGGCAGTGCGCTCGGGCGCGCGCTGCGCGGTGCCGATGAACACGTCGAGGATGCTGCGCTCGGGCAGGCGCTGCGCAAGCGGCATCTCGGCCTCGAAGCGCTGCAGGTCGCTGCGCGTGCGGATGGGCTGGTCGTTCAGGTGGGCCATGGGAATTGCCAGTGATGCACTGGGCAAACCTTAGCCGGGGACAAGCCGTGCCGGCCAGAGGCATTCCCCGGGGACATGCGGCCGGGTTTGTGGACTATCTTGCCGGGGTCGCAACCGCCCTGAACCGCCATGCAGCGCAGAGCACGGTTCCAGACCTCCGCAACCCTCGGCCTCGGAGCGCTGGCAGGCTGCGCGTCACCGGGCGCTGCGCAGCCGGCGTGAAGACGCCGTTCGGCGTGCCAGCCACCTACGTTCCCATCATGGGAAGCGACATGCTGTTCCCGGTGCGGCGCATCTACTGCATCGGCCGCAACTACCGCGCCCACGCCATCGAGAGGGGCTCGAACCCGGACCGCGAGCGGCCGTTCTTCTTCCAGAAGCCGACCGACGCGATCCAGAACATGGCGCCGGGCACGGTCGCCGATCACGCGTACCCCACGCTGACGAAGGACTATCACTGCGAAGTCGAACTCGTGGCGGCGCTGCACAAGGGTGGCCGCAACATCCCCGTGGCCAGTGCGCTCGAGCATGTGTACGCCTAAGCGCTCGGCCTCGACATGGCGCGCCGCGACCTGCAGCGCGCCATGGGCGACGAGAAGAAGCCGTGGGAGATCGGCAAGAGCTTCGACAAGAGCGCACGCATCGGCCCGCTGCACTTGGCCAGCCAGACCGGCGCGTTCGCAAGCGGCGACATCTGGCTCAAGCCTCGGTGCGCGGTGCACATCGTGGCGGGGCGGAGTTGATGCACGTTCACAACGCACTGCTCGCAAAGACGGTGCGATTGATGAAGAAGTACCGCCTGCGCATGGCGGCCGTCGTGACGTAACACCGGCGCAGCCCAGTTCCAGTTTGGCGACCCCGTGGTCGCGGGGGTCGGTTGGTTGTGTCGCTCACCTATGGTCCGTTTGTCGATTCGGTGTCGACGACTTCACGAGCCAGAGAGCTCACAACCAGGATCTTCCAAAATGACAACAAACCTGCCACTTTCCGCTGCCCGTCGTTGGGCTCTTGCCGTCTGCGCGACCGCACTGACGGCCATGTCGGCCCAGGCCGCCATCGTTGATTCCGCCGACATCGGCGGCCTGCGCACCTTCCAGGACTTGAGCACGGGCCGCACCTGGCTCGACCTCGATAACTTCTTCAACAAGACGACCAACGAGATGATCACGGCAGCGAGCGCAGCCGGCTTCACGTTCGCCAACACGGCCGACATCAATGCGCTGTTCGCTTCGGCGCCGGTGACCGGTGCGCAGTGGGCCGCCGACCGGGTCATCATGGGCGGTGCGCCCAACCGTGCGCTGATCTGGGGTTCCTACGACAGCGGCTCCGCCAATGCGGGTTGGGCCTATTCGTTTGACGGCGCCAGCAACTGGAGCGTCTCCCCCAACATCGTGGCGTTCAACAGCGTGCCCAACGGCAACAGCATTTACGCCGACATGAACATCTGGGCCTACCAGACCACTGCCGCAGTTCCCGAGCCAGAGACCTACGCGCTGATGCTGGCCGGCCTGGCCGCGCTCGGTGCGGTCGCCCGCCGCAAGACGCCGAAGGCAGGCTGATCCAGCCGATCGCCCCAACCGAGCCCCGCCAGTGCGGGGCTCTTTTCATTGGCGCGGCCTGTCACGATGCGCCGCACGCAGT
Organism: Rhizobacter sp.; assembly: GCA_031385155.1. Taxonomy (GTDB): domain Bacteria; phylum Pseudomonadota; class Gammaproteobacteria; order Burkholderiales; family Burkholderiaceae_C; genus LMDS01. Next base: position 35,120 of record JANNBF010000037.1, on the reverse strand, counting down.
AGCCTTCACAGATGACCATCACCCTCTACGGCATCCCCAATTGCGACACCGTGAAGAAGGCCTGTGCCTGGCTGCAGCAGGCCGGGCGCGAGGTGCGCTTCGTCGACTTCAAGAAGGCCGGCGTGCCGCAAGATCGGCTCGATGCATGGCTGGCCAATGCCGCAGGGGAGCGCCTGTTGAATCGGCAAGGCACGACCTGGCGAAAGCTCGATGACGCAGTGCGCGCGGCGGTGGTCGATGTAGCCTCGGCTCGCGCGGTGATGCTTGCGCACCCCAGCGTCATCAAGCGCCCGGTGGTCGAGTGGGCCGACGGCCGCATCACGGTTGGCTTCGACGCCGCCGATTGGGCGCTTCGCTGACTCCCTCTCCAGGGGCCCCTTCGTGGCCCCTGGAGAGGGAGCCAAGCCCGATCACGCCGCCAGCAACTGCCGCAGCACGAACGGCAGGATGCCGCCGTGGCGGTAGTACTCGACCTCGATCGGCGTGTCGATCCGCAGGGTGAGCGCCACGCGCTTTTGTGATCCATCGCTGCGTGTGATGACCAGCGTGGCTTCTTGCTGTGGCGCGACCTTCGGGTTCAATTCGATGTCGAAGGTCTCACGGCCGGTGATGCCCAGGGACTGCCATGAATCGCTGCCCCGGAACTGCAGCGGCAGTACGCCCATGCCGACCAGGTTGCTGCGGTGGATGCGCTCGAAGCTGCGTGCCACGACCGCCTTGATGCCGAGCAGCTGCGTGCCCTTGGCGGCCCAGTCGCGCGACGAGCCGGTGCCGTATTCCTCGCCGGCGAACACGACCGTGGGCGTGCCGGCCGCCATGTACTGCATGGCCGCGTCATAGATGAACATCTGCTCGCCGGACGGCTGGTGCAGGGTCAGGCCGCCTTCCTTGCGCGAGCCGTCGGCGGCGGCCGGGATCATCAGGTTCTTCACGCGCACGTTGGCGAACGTGCCGCGCACCATCACGTCATGGTGGCCGCGGCGCGAGCCGTAGGAGTTGAACTCGGCCTTCGGTACGCCGTGCGCCTTGAGCCATTGGCCGGCCGGCGAGGCCTCTTGAATCGAGCCGGCGGGTGAGATGTGGTCGGTGGTGATCGAGTCGCCGAACAGCGCCAACGCCCGTGCGCCTTGCACGCCGCTCTTGCCGCTCGTGCCAGCCGACGCTGCCGCAGGCAGCATCGTGAAGCCATCGAAGAACGGCGGCTTGGCGATGTAGGTCGAGCCCGGCCAGTCGTACACCTGGCCGCGCGCCGACTTCACCTGCTCCCACAGCTTGCCGGGCTTGCGCGCCACCTTGTCGTAGTTCTCGCGGAAGGCCTTGCCGTTCATCGCGAACTTCATCAGCGCGTAGACCTCGTCGCTGGTCGGCCAGATGTCGCCGAGGTACACATCGCGCCCGCCCTTGCCCTTGCCCACGGGTTCGGTCATCAGGTCGCGCTGCACCGTGCCGGCAATGGCGTAGGCCACCACCAGCGGCGGGCTGGCCAGGAAGTTGGCTTTCAGGTTCGGGTGAATGCGCGCCTCGAAGTTGCGGTTGCCCGACAGCACGGCGGCACAGATCAGGTCGTTCTCGGTGATGGCGGCGTTGAACTCCGGCCGCAGGTCGCCGGCATTGCCGATGCAGGTGGTGCAGCCATAGGCCGCTACGTTGAAGCCGAGCTTTTCGAGGTACGGCAGCAGCCCGGCGTTCGTGAGGTATTCGGTCACGATGCGCGAGCCCGGCGCGAGCGAGGTCTTGATGTGCGGCGCGACCTTCAGCCCCGCTTCGACGGCCTTCTTCGCCAGCAGCCCAGCGGCCAGCATCACGCTCGGGTTCGAGGTGTTGGTGCACGAGGTGATGGCTGCGATCAGCACGTCGCCATTGCCGAGCGACAGGTCGTTGCTGGCGTACCCGTGCGAGGGCGCCACGGCTTGCGCTGCGGCCAGCGTGGGCCGGCTGCTCGTCATCTCGACCACCTGGCGCGGCGCGCCGGGGGCCGACGCGGGGGCCTGCGGTGGCGGTGCCGAGGCCGCGTCTTCGGCGCGCACCACGTGGCGCGTGTGCAGCAGCGCGGCCGGTTGGTTGAAGCCGTTTTCAGTCGGCGGCTTGCTGAACAGCGATGCGAATTGCGCCTTCACGTGCCCGAGCTCGATTCGGTCCTGCGGCCGCTTCGGGCCGGCGAGGCTCGGCGCCACGGTACCCAAGTCGAGCGACACGACGCGCGTGTAGGCGATGTCGGCAAGCTCCTTCGACGCGCCCGCCGCACCTGGGATGCCGAACATGCCTTGCGCACGGAAGTAGGCCTCGAAGGCCTCGATCTCGGCGTTGGTGCGGCCGGTGCCCTTGAAGTACGCGAGCGTCTTGTCGTCGACCGGGAAGAAGCCCATCGTCGCGCCGTACTCGGGCGCCATGTTGCCGAGCGTCGCGCGGTCGGGCACCGACAGGCTCGCGGTGCCGGGGCCGAAAAACTCGACGAACTGACCGACGACCTTCTCGCGCCGCAGGATCTCGGTGACTGTGAGCACCAGGTCGGTGGCGGTCACGCCCTCGCGCAGCTGGCCGGTGAACTCGAAGCCGACCACGTCGGGCGTCAGGATGTAGACCGGCTGGCCCAGCATGCCGGCCTCGGCCTCGATGCCGCCGACGCCCCAGCCGACCACGCCGATGCCGTTGATCATGGTGGTGTGGCTGTCGGTGCCGACCAGCGAATCGGGGTAGTACATCGTGCCCTTGGCGCCGGTCGATGTGGCCTTGTGCTTCGCCTTGTGAACCCCGCGCGCCAGGTACTCCAGGTTGACCTGGTGCACGATGCCGAAGCCCGGCGGCACCACGCCGAAGGTGTCGAAGGCCTGCATGCCCCACTTCATGAATTCGTAGCGCTCGCGGTTGCGCTGGAACTCGAGCTTCATGTTCAGGTCGAGCGACTTCTTCGTGCCGTAGTGGTCGATCATGATCGAGTGGTCGACCACCAGGTCGACCGGCACCAGCGGCTCGATGGTCTTCGGGTTCTTGCCCATCGCGGCGGCCACGCTGCGCATCGCCGCCAGGTCGGCGAGCAGCGGCACGCCGGTGAAGTCTTGCAGCACCACACGCGCCACGATGAACGGGATTTCGTCGGTGCGCGTTGCCCGGGGCTGCCACTGGGCCAGCTGCTGCACGTGCTCGGGCAATACCTTCTGCCCATCGCAATTGCGCAGCACGCTTTCGAGAACGATGCGCAGCGACACGGGCAGCCGGTTCACGTTCGGAAAGGCCTTGGCCAGCCGGGGCAGTGAGTAGAACTGCCCGGTCTTGCCGCCTGCGGTGGTGAAGCTCTGCAGCGTGTTTGCGAAGGCGTGGGTGGTGGGGGTGGCGGCGGGGGTGGTGATGCGGGTGGTCATTGGGTCAGTCTCGGTGCGGGTGGCGCCAGCAGGCGCGAGATGTCGTCCAGGACGGCGTCGAGTTCGAGGCGCAGCTGCGCCAGCGCGCGGTGGGCCGCAGCGCCGTCACGTGCTGCCACGGCGTTGTGCAAGGTTTGCGCGTCGGCATGCAATGCGAGCGCGCCGATGGTGCCGGCGAGGCCTTTCAGGTCGTGTGTGGCACGCAGCGCGCTGCCCCAGTCGGCCGCTGCAAGGGTGGCTTGCAGCGCAGGCGCTGTCTGTGCGCTGCCGTCCCGAAAGGCTGTCAGAACACGCCGGTACAGGTCGGCCTTACCGGCGCAGCGCGCCATGCCGTCAGCGGTGTCGATGTGCTTTGCAACGCCCTGCGGCGGCCAGTCGGCAGGGACCATGCCGGGCATGTCGGGCATGTCGGGCGTGCCGAGCGCAGCGCGGGCGGCCGGCGGCACCACGCCGGCGATTGCCGCGCTGTTGCGCGGGCTGATCCAGTCGGCCATGGTGCGCAGCATCGATTCCACGTTGATCGGTTTGGCGATGTGCGCATTCATGCCGCTGGCCAGCGCGCGCTGGCGGTCTTCTGCCAATGCGCTGGCCGTCATCGCAATCACTGGCAGCTGCTTCCATTCGGGGTTGGCGCGCAGGCGCTGCGTGGCGGTGTAGCCGTCCATCACCGGCATCTGGCAGTCCATCAGCACGCCGTCGAACGGGCCGTTGTGGGCCAGCGCATCGAGGGCCTGCTGCCCATCGGCGGCCAGCACCACCTGCATGCCCGCGCGGCTGAGCAGTTCACAGGCGAGTTCCTGGTTCACCGGATGGTCTTCCACGAGCAGGATGCGTGCGCCCGCCAGCCGCAGGCGCGTTGCTTCGCCAGCGGCCGAGGCGGCTGCCCGGCCTGCGCGCAGCGCGGTGGCCGGTTCGGAGCGGCCGGCTTGCAGCAGGCTGTCGTGCAGGCTGCTCGGGGTGACGGGCTTTTGCAGCAAGCCGGCCAGGGGCAACCCGGCACTGGCGCGCAGCGCGTCGTCGCGCCCGAACGCGGTGACGAGCAGGATGCAGGGCCGCGTTTGCGGGTGGCGTTCCAGGATGAGCCGCGCGCAGGCCAGACCGTCCATGCCCGGCATGATCCAGTCGATCAGGATCCAGCTGTACGCGGCCGCATCGGCGGCCAGCATGTCGAGCGCATGTTCGCCGCTGTCGGCCCGGTCCACCTGCACGCCGAAGCCTTCGAGCATGGCGCCGAGCACGTCGAGCGTGCTCGGGTTGTCGTCGACCAGCAGCGCGCGGCGCCCGGCCAGGTCACCCAGCGCGCGCAGCGGTGCGGCGCCGGCCTGGGTGCTGCGTGCGAGGCGCGCGGTGAAGTGGAAGGTGGAGCCGCTGCCCGGCGTGCTCTCGACCCACAGCCGCCCGCCCATGCGTTCGACGAGTTGCCGGCTGATGACCAGGCCCAGCCCGGTGCCGCCGAAGCGCCGCGTGGTGGAGTCGTCGGCCTGCGCAAACGGCTGGAAGATGCGCGCGAGTTCGGCGTCGCCGAGGCCCGGCCCGGTGTCGCGCACCCAGCCGTGCAGCTCGATGCTGTCGCCGCTCTGCTCGCGCACCTCCATGCCGATGGTCACTTCGCCCGCGTCGGTGAACTTGACCGCATTGCCGCCCAGGTTCACCAGCACCTGGCGCAGGCGCGTCGGGTCGCCGACGAGCCGCTGCGGCAGGTCGGGCGCGCCGTGGAACAGCAGCTCCAGGCCCTTCTCGTCGGCGTTCAGGCCGACCACATCGGCCACGGCGTTGATGACCGCGTCGAGCTCGAAGTCGACATGCTCCAGGTCCAGGTGGCCGGCCTCGATCTTCGACACATCCAGGATGTCGTTCAGGATCTGCAGCAGGCTGCGCGCCGAGGTGTTGGCCTTTTCGATGTAGCCGCGCTGGCGTGCCGGAAGCCCGTCTTCGAGGGCGAGGTGCGTCATGCCGATGATCGCGTTCATCGGTGTTCGCAGCTCGTGCGACATGTTGGCCAGGAAGCTCGACTTGGTCAGGCTCGCTGCTTCGGCGGCGTCGCGGCCTTGCCGCATGGCGGCCTGCGCGAGCTTGCGCGAAGTGATGTCTTGAATGAGCGCGCAGAACTGTGGGTTGCCGGCCCAGTCGATCACGATCACGCTCGCCTCGGCGTCGAGAAGCGTGCCGTCGAGCCGGCGCAACTGCCACTCGAACACGCGCACGCGCTCACCGCTGGCGAGGTGGGCGTGCATGTGCTCGAGGATCATGTCGAGGCTGGGCCGGCCGTCGGGCTGGGTGTCGGGGGCAAGCGGCATCAACCACGGCGAACGGCCGAGCAGGCTGCCGGGCTGGTCGGCACCGAAGAGCTGCACGGTCGCTGGGTTGCAGTGCGTGATGCCGCGCTGCCGGTCGAAGAAGAGATAGCTGGTGGGGGCGTGCTCGAAGACGGCCGCGAAGCGCAGTTCGGTCTCGCGCCGCGTCGATACATCGAGCCAGTAGCCGTTGTAGACCGTGCTGCCGTCCGCCATCGCTTGCGGTGTGCTGTGGGCCAGCACCCAGGTGGCGCGGTCATCGGTGCGCACGGCGAACTCGCGCGCCTCGGTGGGCGGGCGTTTGAGCGCATCGCCGGCCAGGCGCCAGGGCAAGGTCGGGTCGTCTTTCAGCGCGTGCGGCTGCACGCCGAACAGGTCGAGTACCCCGCGGCCCAGGAATGAAAAGCGGCCCGCAGCGCCGCCCGGCGGCTGCTCGTAGCGGAACACGGTGAGCGGCAGCGCCTGCGCCATGTCGAGCAACTCACGGCGCGCCTGCAGGGCGGCATCGAGCCAGTGCGTTGCGCGCCAGGCGACGAGGATCAACACGCCGCCCAGCAGCCACAACATCACGGCCACCTTGGTCATGGTGGCGGCGATGTCGTGTTCGTCTTCGAGTGGGCCCAGCACCCACACCGTGAAAGGCAGGTTACCGAGCGTGGACGACAGCGTCACGTGCTGCAGCCCGCCCACCGTGGTGGCGGTGGCCACCTGCGACGCTGCGGGCAGCGGCGCCGTGGCCCAGGCCATGCGCTCTGGCACGCTCTGATAGAGCGCTTTCAGCACCGCCTCTGGCCGCTCGGGCGCACTGGGCAGCCGGTGCAGCAGCAACTCGCGGTGGTTGGACAGCACCACCACGCCGTTGGTGTCGGAGACGAAGACGATGCTTCCTTCGGGGTCGCTGAGCAGCCGGTTCAGCGCCTCCGAGTCCTGCTTGACCACCGCCACGCCGACAGGCTTGCCGCCCACGTCGACCCGGCTGCTGAAGTACAGGCCCGGTGACTTGGTGAAACGCCCCATCAGGAACTGGACTGCCGAGCCTTGCGCCATGGCCTGAGAGAAGTATTCACGTGAACTCAGGTTGGTGCGGTTGCGTGCGATCGGCTGGCCGCTGGCAGTTCGCGTTTCGGAACTCGCGATCAGCTCGCCGGCGTCATCGGTCAGGCCCACGAGCGGCAGGCTGAAGTCGTTCGACAGGCTGTCGAACATGGTGTTCATCGCATCGACCTCGGGGCGCTTGAGGTACGACTCGAACGCGCGCGCCTGGTCCGCTTCCATCAGGCCGGCAACCGGCGGTTTGCGTGGCGCGGCAGCGTAGTCGCGTACTTGCGCAAGGTGCGCCAGGCTGAGCGGCAGCGCCGCGAGTTGACGCAGGGTGACCGAGAGCGTCTCCTTGACTGCGTTGACACGCACGGCGGCCGTGGTGAGGGTCTGTTGCCGGTAGTCGCGCAGGCGCGCGTCGATGAGCCACCAGGTCAGTGCGCAGGCCAGCGCAGACCACAGCGCCAGTGCGGCGAACAGCGCCCGCAGGCTCTTGAGCCGCGTCCACCAGGGTGGGGACCGAAGATCGAGTTTCATCCGGCTCTCCGCGTAGGCCTGGCAGCCACCGGCAGCTTCAGGCACACGAGGATGTTTGTACCAGAAAGACCGTGACGCGGCCGCCTGGTTTCACCCCGTGTGAAGCGGCAGGTAGCGCACCACGAGAACGCCACCGATCGCGGCGATGGCAGCAAGTACGTGCTCGCCGACGGGGCTGTCGACATCGACGAGCGTGTAGGCCATGTCACCGCGCGACTTGTTCACCATGTTGTGGATGTTCAGGCCCGCGCTGGCCATGGCGGTGGAGATCTGCCCGAGCATGTTGGGCACATTGGCGTTCGCGATGGCGACTCGGAAAGACGACTCGCGCGCCATCGCCACGGCAGGGAAGTTGACTGCGTTCGCGACCACGCCGTGTTCGAGGTAGTCACGCAGTTGGTCCACCACCATCACGGCGCAGTTCTCTTCGGCCTCAAGCGTCGATGCGCCGAGGTGCGGCAGCGCGAGCACCCGCGCGTGGCCATGCAGCGCCGGGCTCGGGAAGTCGCACGCATACCAGGCCAGCCGCTTCGCTGCGAGCGCGGCCAGCACCGCAGCCTCGTTCACGATGCCTTCGCGCGAGAAGTTCAGCAGCACCGCACCGACACGCATCAGGCCGATGTTGTCGGTGTTGACGAGGTCGCGCGTGGCATCGAGCAGCGGCACGTGCAGCGTCACGAAGTCGGCGTTCTTCAACACCTCGGCCACGCTCGCGGCGCGCCTGACCTGCGCGGGCAGGCTCCAGGCCGCGTCCACGGTGATGTGCGGGTCGAACCCCCACACGTCCATGCCGAGCTTGATGGCGGCGTCGGCCACCAGGCAGCCGATCTTGCCCAGGCCGACGATGCCCAGCGTGTGGCCCGCCAGCTCGAAGCCGGCGAAGGCCTTCTTGCCTTCTTCGACGGCCTGGTCCATGTCGTTGCCGTCGGCCTGCAGATCGACGACGAAGCGCAAGGCCGCAGGCAGGTTGCGCGCCGTCATCAGCATGGCTGCCAGCACCAGTTCCTTGACGGCGTTGGCGTTCGCGCCCGGGGTGTTGAACACCGGGATGCCGCGTGCGCTCATGGCCGCCACGGGGATGTTGTTGGTGCCGGCGCCGGCCCGCGCAATCGCCTGAACGCTGGCGGGCAGGGGCATGCCGTGCATGTCGGCCGAGCGCACGAGCACCGCGTCGGGTTGTGCTGATGCCTTGCTGGTGGTGTAGCGCTCGGCGGGCAGGCGCGCGAGGCCCTTGGCCGAGATCTGGTTCAACACCAGCACCTCGAAGCGGCGCACGGCGGCCGGGCCAGCCGGGGCGTCAGCCATGCGTGGCCTCGAACTCTTTCATGTAGGCCACGAGCGCTTTCACGCCTTCGACCGGCATGGCGTTGTAGATCGATGCGCGCATGCCGCCCACCGAGCGGTGGCCCTTCAGCTGGAACATCGAGCGTGCCTGCGCGCCCTTCAGGAACGCGTCGTCCAGCGCCTCGTCGCGCAGCTTGAACGGCACGTTCATCAACGAGCGGTCGGCGCGTGCCACCGGGCTGGTGTAGAACGAACTCGCGTCGAGCGCGTCATACAGCAGCGCGGCCTTGGCGCGGTTGTGGGCTTCCATGCCGGCCAGGCCGCCCTGCGCCTTGATCCAGTTGAACACCAGGCCGGCGATGTAGATCGCATAGGTCGGCGGCGTGTTCAGCATCGAGTCGTTGTCGGCCTGCTGCTTGTAGTCGAAGGCCGAGGGCGTGATCGGCAGGGCCTGGCCGATGAGGTCGTCACGCACGATCACGATGGTCACGCCGGCCGGGCCGATGTTCTTTTGCGCGCCGCCGTAGATCAGGCCGTACTTCGCGACCTCGACCGGGCGCGACATGATGCTGGACGACATGTCGGCCACCAGCGGCACATCACCCACGTCGGGCGTGAAGTGGTATTCGACGCCGCCGATGGTCTCGTTCGAGCAGATGTGCACATAGGCCGCATTCGGGTCGAGCTGCCAGGTGTCACGCGGCGGGATGCGGTCGAAATTCGTCGCCTCCGACGTGGCCGCCACGTTCACCTTCGCGTACTTCTTCGTCTCCTTGATCGACTTCTTCGACCACTCGCCGGTGTTGACGTAGTCGGCGCTGGTGCGGCCGCGCAGCATGTTCATCGGCACGATGGCGTTCTCGGCCATGGCACCGCCCTGCATGAACAGCACCTTGTAGTTGGCAGGCACCGCGAGCAGTTCACGCAACAGGGCTTCGGCCTCGGCGTGGATCGCGATGAACTCCTTGCCGCGGTGGCTCATCTCCATCACCGACATGCCCGAGCCGTGCCAGTCGAGCATCTCTTCGGCCGCCTTGCGCAGCACGGGCTCGGGCAGGGCCGCAGGGCCGGCACTGAAGTTGAAAACGCGTGTCATCGGGGAGTCTCCGCAAAGGGTGGGGTTCGGTGAGGGCGGCGCCGAACGGCGACACGCCGGAGCCGATTATCCCGTGCCCTTGCGGCTCAGAAGCGGTAGACGGTGCCGAACGAATACACGATCGGGCGGAAGTCAATCGTCGTGCGCAGCACCGTGCTGCCCGAGGCCACCACGTTTGTCTTCACCCTGAGCGCGGCAACGCTTGCGAACAAACCCCAGTCCTTGTTCAGCGTGTACTCGATACCGCCTTGGGCGGCCCAGCCGACCGAGTCGCTCATCTGCACGTCGGGGGCCAGGCGCGAGCGGATGCTCGTGAACTTGGTGTAGTTCACGCCCACACCGAGGTAGGGCCGCCAGGTGTCGCCCGGGGCGCCGAAGTGGTAGTTGACGAGCACGGTCGGCGCCACGTTCTTCGCCGACAGGATGTCGTCGCCGAGAAACGCCACCGTGCCCGCCGCGTTGGCGTGAATGCGCGGCGGTATGCCCACCGCCAGCTCGGCACCGATGTTCGGTGTGAGCATGCGCTCGAACACCACCAGCAGCGTCACGCCGTTGCCGGTGGTGACATCGGCCCCGGCCGGCACGCCGATGCCGGTGACACCGTTGGTGCGCGAGTGGGTGGTGTAGTCGGTAATGCCGACCTTGAGCAAGTTGTCTTGCCCGAAGGCGGTGCCGGTGCCGAGCGCCGCGGCCAGGGCGATGAAGAGGCGCGCGAGTCTGTGGTTCATGCGAATGTCTCCGTGTCAGATCCAGCCGAACGATTTGAGCTGCGCCGCGAAGGCATCGCTGATGATCTTGTGCCCGCCGGTGGTCGGGTGCACGCTGTCGGCGAACTGCCAGGTCGTGACATCGGCGCCGGTGCGCAGGCCGTTGTAGGGTGCGCCGACCGTGCTGTTGCAGAACAGCGACGAGCCGTCGGTGACCTGGCCGCCGGTGATGGCGTTGATCTTGGCCGCGTCGCAGGCCGGCACGGTGTTGTTCACGATGCCGTACTTGGCCGGGTTGGCATACGCCTCCTTGAAGAGCGCGTAGGTGTCGATCAGCTGCACCGGCTGGCCGGTCAGGCTGTCGCGCAGCCACAGGTTGAAGATGCGCGACAGGTCGGTCAGCACCGGCTTCACCGAGGCTGGCAGCGAGTTGCCGAAGGGGGTGTCGCCGATGTCGCTTAGCGTCATCACGGCCACGTATTTGCCGCCCTTGGCGAGGATCTTGTCGCGCACATAGCCGGCCAGCGTTTGCGCGGCCAGCTTCATCTGCGCCTGCGCGGCGGTCTGCGCCGCGAACAGTGCGGCGTTGGCCTGATCGGCAGTGAGCTTGCCTGCAGCAGCGTCGGCCTGGATCTGCGCGGCCGCGGTGGTGAACGCGCCGAACTGCGTGAACACGTCGTTGCTGCCGGCGTAGACGAAGATCAGGTCGCTGGCCGTGAAGCTGGTGAAGCGCGCGAGGTGGTTGTCGATCTGCGTCACCACCGGCACCGTCAGTGCGCCGGTGGCGCGGCCGATGCCGTTCGGGTCGGTCACGCGCGAGCCGCCCTGGCCGTAACCGGTGCAGGTGCTGCCCAGACCGGCCGCGGCCGCAGGGCACTTGACCGAGCTGCCGCCGAAGCCGACTTCCGCCGGCGTCACCACCACCCCCAGCGTCGTGGCCAGGTTCTCGACCCAGACCGTGCCCGTGGCGCCGTTGGTCGTGAACTTGCCGCCGAAGTAGGGCGGCTGGCCGTTGCCTGTAAGCGAAGTGGCCGGCGCGTAGGCGCCCACGTCGCTCAGGCTGTCGCCGAACGAAACCACAGCGCTGAACGTGCCCTTGGTGCTGGGTGCGCCGGCCGGCGTGCCGCTGCCCGGAATGGTCGGGTCGCTGCCGCCGCAGGCGACCAGCAGCACGCTCGTGAGAAGCGAAGTGAGAAGCGAAGTGAGCGGTGACAGGCCCCAGGCCCTGGTGTGTTTCATGTCGTCCCCTTGGTTGATGTGCCCGGTTCAGCTGGCGGTGTTGTGCGGACACTCGTTCTGGAGTGCGTCGCGCTTCACGGGCACGCGTTGGTGTCGGGCAATGTAAGCCTGCTGCAGCCCGTGAGGCGCTGGGGTAACCCGCTGTGCAGGTTCAGGGTCAGAGCGCTTGACAGGCACGTGCTGCTGCGCATGCGGTATCTTGTGCACATGACCGAACTGACCTTCTTCTGGCACGACTACGAAACCTTCGGCCGCGTGCCGCGCCGCGACCGGCCCTCGCAGTTCGCCGGTGTGCGCACCGATGCCGAGCTGAACGAGATCGACGCCCCGGTGATGCACTACTGCCAGCCCGCGCCCGACTTTCTACCCGAGCCCGAGGCCTGCCTGCTCACCGGCATCCTGCCGCAGACCTGCTTGCAGCTCGGCGTGCCCGAGCACGCGTTCGCCGACGCGATCGAGCAGCAACTGGCGAAGCCCGGCACGGTGGGTGTGGGCTATAACTCGATCCGCTTCGACGACGAGGTGACGCGCCACCTGTTCTGGCGCAATCTGATCGACCCGTACGCGCGCGAATGGCAGAACGAGTGCGGCCGCTGGGACCTGCTCGACGTGGTGCGCGCGACCTGGGCGTTGCGGCCCGCCGGCATCCAGTGGCCTGTGCACGACGACGGCCGCCCGTCGTTCAAGCTCGAAGACCTGACCCGCGCCAACGGCCTGGCGCACGCGGCCGCGCACGACGCGTTGTCAGACGTGCGCGCCACCATCGCGATGGCCCGGCTCATCCGCGCGCGCCAGCCCAAGCTCTGGGACTTTTGCCTGAAGCTGCGCAAGAAAGACGCGGTGGCGCACGAGATGGCGCAGGCGCAAGCCAAGGGCCAGCCCTTCCTGCACATCTCGGGCATGTACGGCGTGGAGCGCGGTTGCCTGGCCGTGGTGTGGCCGCTGGCGCCGCACCCGACCAACAAGAACGAGGTGATCGTGTGGGACTTGCGCGCCGACCCGAGCGAGCTGTTCACGCTGGGCATCGAGGCCATTCGCACGCGCATGTTCAGCAAAGCCGAAGACCTGCCCGAAGGCAGCACGCGCTTGCCGGTGAAGACCATTCACCTGAACAAGTCGCCCATCGTCATCGGCAACCTCAAGACGTTGGGTGATGACATGGCCGCCAAGTGGGGCATCGACATGGCGCAGGTGCAGCGCCACGCCGCTGTGGCTGCAGCGCGAGCCCACGAGGTGGCGGGCATGTGGCCGGCGGTGTTCGAGCGGCCGGCGCGCGAGGGTGCGACCGATGTCGACGAAGACCTGTACGGCGGCTTCATCGGCAACGACGACCGGCGCACGCTGCAGCGCCTGCGCACGCTCGCGCCAGCGCAACTGGCGGCCAAGCGCCCGGCCTTTGCCGATGCGCGGCTCGACGAGTTGTTCTTTCGCTACCGAGCGCGCAACTGGCCCGACAGCCTGAGCGAGGCCGAAGCGGCGCAGTGGCAACAGCACTGCGCCCACCGCCTGCACGACGGCGCCGGTGGTGGGGTGACGCTGGAAGCCTTCTTCGAGCAGATCGACGTGCTCGGCGAAGCGCTCGAGTCGAGGTCCGACGAGCGCGGGCAGGACATCCTCGGCGCGCTGGTCGACTACGCCACGCAGATCGCCCCGGATCGGGACTGAGCGCACCGGAGAGAACCGGAGCGAATCTGCGCGCCCGTCAGCGCCCGTCAGCGCCCTGAGCGCGACAGGCGCGTGAGCCATCAGGCCGACCCGGGCAGCAGCACCCGCACCACCGGGTGCTGCACCTTGCGCTGGGTGCAGATGGCGTAGAAGTGCTCTTCCACATCGGTGCAGGTGCCCAGCAGCGCCAGCTTCTTGCCCGACGTGAGTTCGTCATGTGACCACGCGGTGGCAGGGAAGGCGCCCATGCCGGTGGCGCCGAAGGTGGCGAGCAGCGCGCTGTCTTCGAACTCGCCGACGATGCGCGGGCGGATCTCTTCGCGCTCGAACCACTGGTCGAGCCGCGCGCGCACGGCGGTGTGCTGCGTGGGCAGCAAGACCGGCATCGTCGCCAGGCACTGCGGGAACGCCTGGCGTGCGCCGCGCGGCAGCGGCGCCGGTGCGTACCAGGCCACGGCCGAGCTGCCCAGCAAGTGGCTGTAGAGCTTCAGGTTCGGGTTCGGCGGCGCGGCGCGGTCGGCCAGCACCACGTCGAGCCGGTGCAGCGCCAGATCGGCGAGCAAGTCGTCGAACTCGTCTTCATGGCACAGCAGGCGCAGGCCTTCGAGGGCCAGCGCGGGTTGCAGCAAGCGCGGCACCGCGAGCTTGGGCAAGGCGTCGGCAATGCCCACCGCCAGGCGCGGGCCGGTGGTGGTGCCGGCGTCACGCACGCGCGCCGGCAGGTGCTCGCCGAGGTGGAAGATCTGCTCTGCCTGCGCCAGCGCGGCCCGGCCCGCGTCGGTCAGCTCCAGGCCGCGGCCGCGCGGCTTCAAGAGCGCGTGGCCGAGGGCGCGTTCCAGCTCGCGCACCTGCGCGCTCACCGTCTGCACCGCCATGTCCATGCGTGCCGCAGCGCGTGCCATGCCGCCTTCCTTGGCAACGACCCAGAAGTAGTACAGGTGTCGGTAGTTGAAGCGCAGGCTCATCGACGGTTCCCTTTCATTCATCCATCAACAGTTCGCTTTTTGCGAACTGATTCTCACGCAACGTCTGCTTTATCCGAAGCGACGCACCGCCTATCTTTCGTGCTCCACCCTGTCACCACCGGAGCACCGACATGCAAGTCGTCTTTGAATCCCGCGACACCGAAGCCCATGAAATGCGTGATGTGGCCGTGAGCCGCCTGCGCTTCGCACTGCGCCGGCTCGCCTGGTTGGTGCCACGCGCAACGCTGCGCATGACCGACATCAACGGCCCGCGCGGTGGCGTGGACAAACGCTGCCAGGTCGAACTCAAGACGCCGGACGGCGAGCTTGTGGTGACCTCGATCGCCCGCGACTGGCGCGACTCTCTCGACACCGCGCTGGCACGCGCCGCCCGCGCACTCAGCCGCAGCCACCAACGCCGCCACGCACTGCGGCGCCAACCCGTCACCTTGGTCGCCACCTGACCTGAACGCCCGGACAGCAAACGCACCCACGCCCACCCCCACCCCGCACGAAAGAACCGACCACCATGCAAAGCCTTCACGACAACGCCACCCCGCGCAACACCGCCTTGGCCATCACGCTGCCCGCGAGCGCGTCGCGCGGGGGTGTCAGCCCGGCCGCGCAACGCGTGCTGCGCAACACCTACGGCCTGCTCGCGCTGACGCTCATGTTCAGCGCCGGCACGGCCGCCATCAGCGTGGCCATGAAGCTGCCGCACCCGGGCCTCTTGATCACGCTGGTCGGCTACTTCGGCCTGCTGTTCCTCGTGCACAAGCTGAAAGACAGCGCCTGGGGCATTGGCGCCGTGTTTGCCCTGACCGGCTTCATGGGCGTGACGCTCGGCCCGCTGTTGACGCAGTCGCTCGCGCTGCCGGGCGGCGCACAAACGGTGATGCTGGCGCTCGGTGCCACCGGCGCGGTGTTTCTGGCGCTGTCGGGCTGGGTGCTGACGACTCGCCGCGACCTGAGCGCCATGGGCGGCTTTCTCTTCGCCGGCATGGTGATCGCGCTGATCGCAGCCGTGGCGGCAGCGTTCGCGCAGGTGCCGGCCTTGAGCCTGGCGGTCGCGGCGCTGGTGGCGCTGCTGTCGGCCGGGTTGATCATGTTCGAGACCAGCCGCATCCTGCATGGCGGCGAGACCAACTACGTGATGGCAACCGTCGGCCTGTACGTCTCGGTCTTCAACCTCTTCACGAGCCTGCTCAGCCTGTTCGGATTCGGCAGCGCCAGTGACTGACGCGCCGCATCGAAAGCTTGCTGTTCCTCCACAATCGCGGATTGTCCCCTTTGATCAGGAGCCCGACTTGACACACTCTTTCCGACTTTCACGTTTGGCCATGGCGCACTCCGGTGCCGGCTTCTTGCTGGCGCTGGGCTCGACGGCCGCCTGTTCACAGGCCTTCGATGCCGTGCGCCTGTACGGCGCCACGCCCGACCGCGACGGCGGGGTGGTGGGTATCGCCGCCGTGGTCGGCCGCGAATACCAAGGTTCGAACAAGCGCCGCAGCGGCGTGTTCCCTGCGCTCGACTACCAGTGGCGCAACGGTTTCTTCGCCGGCACCACGAACGGCATCGGCTACAACTTCTCGGCCTCGCCAATCACGCAGTACGGCCTGCGCATCACGGCCGACCTGGGGCGCGATGAGTCGCGTTCACCGGCGCTCACCGGGCTGGGCGACGTGAAGGTGCGGCCCGAGTTCGGTGGCTTCTTCAACTATGTGCTCACGCGCGAATTCTTCCTGACCTCGTCGCTGCGCTACGGCTCGGGCAACGACCGCAAGGGCCTGGTGCTCGACCTCGGCGCCGGCTACTCGCTGCCGCTGTCGCCCAGCCTCATTCTGGGTGCCGGCGTGGGCGCGAGCCTGGTGAACCAGAAGTACATGCAGTCGTACTTCGGTGTCGACGCGGCGCAGGCCGTGACCAGCAACTACGCCGCCTACACGCCGTCGGCGGGCCTGCGCGACGTGCGCGCCAACGTGGCGCTGACCTACCGCGTGAACGACAAGGTCGGCGTCACGGGCGCGGTGTCGCTATCGGGCTTGCAAGGCGACGCGAAAGACAGCCCCATCGTGCGCCGCAGCACGAGCGCGAGCGGCGTACTGGCGGTGACTTACGCGTTCTGAAGCGCCTGACGTGCGAGCCCGGCTCGGGCTCAGCGTCGGCGCCGTGAGGCGCTGGCAACGGCGAGCAGGCCCAGGCCCATCAGCCCCCAGGTGGCGGGTTCGGGCACGGCGGTGGTCAGGCTGACGTTGTCGATGCCAATGTAGGCCTCGCTCGCCCCGACGGAGCGCGGCGCGAAGATCAGGTAGGTCAGCGTTCCGGCGTTGACCGGTGCGACGAACGACAGTGAGCGGTACTCCCAGCCACCCACGCCGGTGGTCGGCGCGAGTGAGCCGACAGTGACCGCGCCGGCGTCGCCGAAGGTGGCGCTCGGCGACAGCAGCAGGTCGAATCCGCCGCGCGTGGTGCCGGCGCGAAAGCTGTCGGCAATCCAGCCGCTGAAGTCATACGTGGCGCCGGCAATGAGCGCCGAGGTAAGTTGCTGGCCGAACGCCTCGACGAAGGCGAAGCTGCCGAAGTCGGCACCGGCTGCGAAGCGGATGCCGTCTTGCGCGGTAGCCCCCGTGAAGTTGCCGAACCCGCCGGGCTGGATGCCGTAGGAGTCGTCGTTGCTGTAGGTGTCGGCGCCGGGCGAGATGTTGCCCGTCTGTTCGAACTCGGCGGGCAGGTAGCCCTGGTCGTGAACGACGCCGTTCACCGTCTCGAAGCTCGCGTTGCGGATCAGGTTGCCGGCCGCTTGCGCTGCCGGCGTGGCGGCCAGTGCTGCGGTGGTGACAGCGGCGAACAGCAGTCGGGGAGTGATGGGTTTCATGTCGAGTACCTGGCGTGGATGAAGGCTTCGATTGTTCGAACGCCACACGCCGCGCGCCATCCCATGCATGAAGCCGCCCGACCATGAAAAAGACCGGCCACGCATGGCCGGTCTGGGGCTCGGATTGCGTTTACGCGAGCGTCAGGCGGTGGCCTTCTCGGCAGCCGACGTGAACTCTTCGATCTGGTCGAAGTTCAGGTACTGGTAGACCGTGTCGCTAGCTTTCGTCAGCACGCCCATGCCCTCCATGTACTCGGCCTTGGTCGGGATGCGGCCGAGCCGGGAGCAAATGGCCGCGAGTTCGGCCGAGCCGAGGTACACGTTGCTGTTCTTGCCCAGCCGGTTCGGGAAGTTGCGTGTGCTGGTGCTGAACACCGTTGCACCCTCTTTCACCTGCGCCTGGTTGCCCATGCACAGGCTGCAACCCGGCATCTCCATGCGTGCGCCGGCATTGCCGAGCACGCCGTAGTGGCCTTCATCTGACAGCTTCTTCGCGTCCATCTTGGTGGGCGGTGCGACCCACAGCTTGACGGGGATGTCGCGCTTGCCTTCGAGCAGCTTGCTGGCGGCGCGGAAGTGGCCGATGTTCGTCATGCACGAGCCGATGAAGACCTCGTCGATCACCGCGCCCGAGACTTCGCTGAGCATCTTCACGTCGTCCGGGTCGTTCGGGCAGGCCACGATGGGCTCGTGCACATCGGCCAGGTCGATCTCGATCACGGCGGCGTACTCGGCATCGGCATCGCCCTTCAGCAGCACCGGGTTCGCGAGCCAGGCTTGCTGCGCGTCGATGCGGCGCTGCAGGCTGCGCGCGTCGGCGTAGCCCTCGGCAATCATCCACTTCATCAGCGCGATGTTGCTGGTGATGTACTCCTTGATCGGCGCCGGGTTCAGGTGCACCGTGCAGCCTGCGGCCGAGCGTTCTGCCGACGCATCGCTCAGCTCGAACGCTTGCTCGACCTTCAGGTCCGGCAGGCCTTCGATCTCGAGAATGCGGCCGCTGAAAATGTTCTTCTTGCCTTGCTTGGCAACGGTCAGCAGGCCGGCCTTGATGGCGTACAGCGGGATCGCATTGACGAGGTCGCGCAGCGTCACGCCCGGCTGCATCGTGCCCTTGAAGCGCACCAGCACACTCTCAGGCATGTCGAGCGGCATCACGCCGGTGGCGGCCGCGAAGGCAACCAGGCCCGAGCCCGCCGGGAAGCTGATGCCGATCGGAAAGCGCGTGTGGCTGTCGCCGCCGGTACCCACGGTGTCGGGCAGCAGCAGGCGGTTCAGCCAGCTGTGGATCACGCCGTCACCGGGCCGCAGGCTGATGCCGCCGCGGGTGCTGATGAACGCGGGCAGTTCGTGGTGCGTCTTCACGTCGACCGGCTTCGGGTAGGCGGCGGTGTGGCAGAAGCTCTGCATCACCAGGTCAGCGCTGAAGCCGAGGCAGGCCAGGTCTTTCAGCTCGTCGCGCGTCATCGGGCCAGTGGTGTCTTGCGAGCCGACGCTCGTCATGCGCGGTTCGCAATACGTGCCAGGGCGCACGCCTTGCTGGTTGCCGTTCACGACGGCCAAGCCGCAGGCCTTGCCGACCATCTTCTGGCCGAGCGTGAAGCCCTTGTGCGTATCGACCGGGTTGGTCGGCAGGCGGAACAGCGTGCTCACCGGCAGGCCCAGCGCCTCGCGCGCCTTGGCGGTCAGGCCCCGGCCGATGATCAGCGGAATGCGGCCACCAGCGCGCACCTCGTCGAACAGCACATCGCTCTTGACCGTGAACTCGGCGATGACCTGGCCGTCTTTCAGTGCCGTGCCCTCAAAGGGGCGCAGCTCGACCACGTCGCCCATGTTCATCTGGCTCACATCGAGCTCGATGGGCAGGGCACCCGAGTCTTCCATCGTGTTGTAGAAAATCGGCGCGATCTTGCCGCCCAGGCAGACGCCGCCGAACCGCTTGTTCGGAACGAACGGGATGTCTTCGCCGGTGAACCACAGCACCGAGTTGGTGGCCGACTTGCGTGACGAGCCGGTGCCGACCACGTCGCCCACGTAGGCGACCAGGTTGCCGCGGGCTCGCAGATTTTCGATGAACTTGACCGGCCCGCGCTTGCCGTCTTCCTCGGGCAGGGCGCGTGGGTCGAGGCCGGGGCGCGCGTTCTTGTGCATCGCCAGCGCGTGCAGCGGGATGTCGGGGCGGCTCCAGGCGTCGGGGGCGGGCGAGAGGTCGTCGGTGTTGATCTCGCCGGTCACCTTGAAGATGCTCACGGTGATCGACTTCGGCACCTCGGGGCGCGAGGTGAACCACTCGCCGTCGGCCCAGCTCTGCAGCACGGCTTTGGCATTCGCGTTGCCGCCCTCGGCCTTCTCTTGCACGTCGTGGAACTGGTCGAACATCAGCAGCGTTTTCTTGAGGCCTTCGGCGGCCGCGCTGCCCACGATTGCGTCGTCGAGCAGGTTCACCATCGGGCTGATGTTGTAGCCACCGAGCATGGTGCCGAGCAACTCGGTGGCGCGCACCCGGCTGATCAACGGGCAGGTCTCGCTGCCGTGCGCCACGGCAGCCAGGTACGAAGCCTTGACCTTGGCGGCGTCGTCCACGCCCGCCGGCACGCGGTAGGTGATCAGCTCGACGAGCGTGGCTTCTTCACCGGCCGGCGGTGCCTTCAGCAGCTCGATCAGGTCGGCCGTTTGCTTGGCCGAAAGCGGCAGCGGCGGGATGCCGAGCGCGGCGCGCTCGGCAACGTGGTGACGGTAGGCGTGAAGCATGGTTGGTTGTCCTTGGGGTGAGGTGTGAGTTAGGCGGGCAGAGGGTTCACGTTGCCTTGGGCACGATGACTTTCAAGCCCTTGAAGTAGTCGCGGAAGAAGCCCGCGTCACGTGTGATCAGTGCGCTGCATTGAAGCAAGGCATGTGCCCCGACGATGAAGTCGGGCACGGTGCGCTGTGCCTGCGGTGGCTTGCCTGATGCGCGCACCCGTTCCTTGTACCGGCGCTGCATTTCCCCGGCCCGGATGGCCGCGCGGCGCTCGACCGGCAAGTAGCTCATGCCCATGTCTTCGACGGCGTCCATGATGTCGGCGCCGTGGCCGAGGCCGGCCGTGATTTCGCTGATCACCACGTCGCACAACACCACCGGGCCGTGCGCCAGTGCGTCGCGAACGCAGGCTTCGGCGGCGCCGGCCATGGCGTCTTCGCCGAGCAGGTCGATCAGCACCGAGGAGTCGATGGCGATCATCAAACGTCGACCGGGTCACCCGGCGCTCGGCCACGCAGCTCGCGCATCACGTCATCGGTGGTCATGCCGGGCGGCAGCTTGAAGCGACCGCGCGCGCGCGAAATCGCGTCGTCGACGTTCTTGCGCAGGATGATGCGGCCGCCGTCGAGTTCGACCTTGAGCTGGGTGCCCTTGGTCAGGCCGAGCGCGTCGCGCACGGCCTTGGGTAGGGTGATCTGCCCGCGTTCTGCAACAGTTGCTTCCACAGCCGGCTCCTGAGTCGAGTATGTATGAATTATACGTACTCAATCAGGCCTACCGCAAGGGCGCGCGCGGGCGCGCCGCCCGATAGAACGGCCCCGCCGCCGGCTACTTCGGCGCTGGCGTCTCGGCGGCTGCGGTGCTGGCTGCAGCCACCGCCGCAACCGGCGCTGAGCCGGCCACCACGGCGGCCGGCGTGGCCGCAGGCGCAGAAGGCGCCGCTGCCGCCGCGACCGCAGCCGCCTTGGCGGCGCGTGCCGCCTCGTTCAGCTCGCGCTGTTTCGGGCTGATGCAGTCATCGACCAGGCGCCGTGCGGTCTTCACGTTGAGCAGCATCGATTTGGCCGAGATCTGCACCATCAGCGTCTCGCCGCGCACGTCTTCAAGGCGGATGGCGCCGGTGCTCGACAGCACGGGCTTCATCAGGTAGTCGGCCTTGCCATGCTTGATGTCGACATACGACGGGTGCTTGGCGCTCGCGACGATCTGGATCGTCTGATTGAACTCGCAGTCGTACACCCCGTAGTACACGCGCTCGGCGGCATCCACCTGCTCGGCCGACGCGGCGGGAATGATGAACTCGGCCGCCTTGGGAGCCGCCGCCTTCTTGACCGCCTTCGCGCTCTTGGCCGCCGGCTTCGGCGTGGCGGTTTGCGCGTGCAGCGTCAACGGGGCAGCCATCAGGCCGGCAATGGCCGCGCACGTGGCAAGAAGGCGAAGGCCGGAACGTTCAATGGTCATGGTGTGGCAGCGGCAAGTTCGAAGGGCTTGATTGTGGTGCTGCGCCGCGCCCCAGGCGGGTGCCTGCTTGCAACATTTTCCGCACTCTGCGTCAGCGTTTCGTTCGCTCACGAAAGCCGCATTTGGGCACATCCGACCCGGGTTGCCCGGCGTCAGAAGAACCGTTCGACCACTTGCGCAGGCAGCGGCTGCCCGGTGCGGTGGGCGCGCTCCAGCACCTGCCAGAAGTAGCGGTAACTCGCTCGGTCGTGCAGGGTGTCGCGGTGCCGTATCGGCGCCCAGCGGGCGGCCTGCGCGGCATCGATGATCTCGATGGCCATGTCGACCTCGGCCGCGCTCGGCGCGAAGGCGGTGACGATGGGTTCGATCTGGTTCGGGTGAATGCTCCACATGCGCGTGTAGCCGAACTCGCGCGCTGCGCGCGTGGCGGCGTCGGCCACCGCATCGGGGTCGTTGAACTCGGTCACGACGCAGTGGGACGGTGTCTTTGCAAAGCCGTGGCAGGCCGCCGCGATCGCCAGCTTGGCACGGCGCACCAGCGGGTGCGTGAACTGGCCTTCGGCGCCCATCGCGCTGGCCGGGATGGCACCGCGGTGGGCCGACACGAAGTCCATCAACCCGAACGACAGCGACTCGACATCCGCATTCGCGGCAATGGCTTCGACCTCGCGCAGCGCGCCGTGGGTCTCGATCAGCACGTGCACCGGCAGCGGCCGCGCGATGTTGTGCACGCGGCGCTGGTGCGCGATCTCGGCGCAGGCGCGCGCCACATCGGCCGCGCTGTCGGGCTTGGGCACCATCAGGTACGCCAGCCTCGTGCCGGCGCGGCCGACGAGCGTGGCCAAGTCTGCCGCGAAGCTGGGGTGATCGACCGGGTGCACGCGCGCACCCACACGGCCGAACAAGTTCGCCGCCGACATGGCCATCTCGGCCACCATGTGCGCATGCTCGGCCTCGCCACCGACCGGAGCGCCGTCTTCGCAGTCGAGCGTGATGTCGAACACCGGGCCCATCTCGGCCTGCATGTCCAGGCTCTTGCGCATGCGGGCCTCGACGCCGCAGTAGTGGTCGCACACGGGCAGCGCGGGCGCGGCGTCGCCGGCGTCGAAGAGGGCATCGCGGGGGTGGAGTGTCATGTCGATGCAGGCTGGGTTGGGCTGAAGTGAAAGCGGCCGGCGCACGCAAGGTGGGCCGGCCGCGCTGCGATGAGCGAGCGCCTTAAAGAAGGTGCTTCACGCCGTCTTGCTCGGCCTGCAGTTCTTCGAGCGTCTTGTTGATGCGCTCCTGGCTGAAGGCATCGATGGGCAAGCCCTCGACAACCTTGTACTCGCCGCCTTCGCACGTCACCGGGAAGCCGAACATCACGTCCTTCGGGATGCCGTACTGGCCGTCCGACGGGATGCCCATCGTGACCCATTTGCCCTGCGTGCCGAGGGCCCAGTCGCGCATGTGGTCGATGGCCGCGTTGGCGGCGCTGGCGGCCGAACTCAAGCCGCGCGCTTCGATGATCGCGGCGCCACGCTTGCCGACCGTGGGCAGGAAGGTGTCGGCGTTCCAGACCTGGTCATTGATCAGGTCCTTCACGCTCGCGCCGTCGATCGTCGCGAAGCGGTAGTCGGCGTACATCGTGGGCGAATGGTTGCCCCACACGGCGAGCTTCTCGATGGCGGCGACCGGCTTGCCGGTCTTGGTGGCGATCTGGCTTGCGGCGCGGTTGTGGTCGAGGCGCAGCATCGCGGTGAAGTTCTTGCGCGGCAGGCTGGTCGCGCTCTTCATCGCGATGTAGGCGTTGGTGTTGGCCGGGTTACCGACCACCAGCACCTTGACGTTGCGGCTCGCGACCGCGTCGAGCGCCTTGCCTTGGCCGGTGAAGATCTGGCCGTTGATGTTGAGCAACTCGGCGCGCTCCATGCCCGCCTTGCGCGGCATCGAGCCCACCAGGAGCGCGTAGTCGGCGTCCTTGAACGCGGTCATCGGGTCGCCGTGAGCGGTCATGCCGGCGAGCAGCGGGAAGGCGCAGTCGTCGAGTTCCATCATCACGCCTTTGAGCGCCTTCTGCGGGCCGTCGACCGGCACTTCGAGCAGCTGCAGGATGACAGGCTGGTCCTTGCCGAGCATCTCGCCGCTGGCAATGCGGAACAGTAACGCGTAGCCGATCTGGCCGGCCGCGCCGGTGACTGCAACTCGAACGGGGGGCTTGCTCATGAAGGTTCTCCGGAGGTGGAATGGATGAAGGAGTGGGGTGCAGTCAGGCCGGCGATGCTGCGGCGCGCAGCCGCCGAGTTTATGGCACTGCACGGGCCGGATGGCGGGTTTCTACCCGGTCGCACGGGAAGCGCATCGATTGTCTTCTATCATATATAAGAGTTAACCCGTCTCGCCATGCCACCCGCCTTGCCACCTCTGTTGCCGCTTCCCTTGTCAGCCGCTGTGCCAGCGCCGGTGTCGGCTGCGGGCGGGCCGTCTGCAGCGCCAGCCGGCCCGGCATTCAGCCCGCTCTACCAGCAGATCAAGGCGCTGATGACGGCCAGCCTGCAGCAAGGCGAGTGGCGCCCGGGTGAGGCGATCCCGAGCGAAACCGACCTGGCGGCACGCTTCAAGGTCAGCCAGGGCACGGTGCGCAAGGCCATCGACGAACTCGCGGCCGACAACCTGCTCGTGCGGCGTCAGGGCAAAGGCACGTTCGTGGCCACGCACGCCGAAGAGAAGGTGCAGTTCCGCTTCCTGCGCCTCACGCCCGACAGCGCCGAGCCCGGCGGCCTGGAGCGCCGCTTCATCGACTGCCGCCGCCAGCGCCCACCGCCCGACCTGGCGCGCGCGCTGCACCTGCGCCCGAACGACGCGGCAGTGCAAGTGCGGCGCGTGCTGTCGTTTCGCGGCACACCGGTCGTGCTGGACGACATCTGGCTGCCCGCCGCTCTGTTCAAAGGCCTGACCGCCGAGCGGTTGAGCGAGTACCAGGGCCCGATGTACGGCCTGTTCGAGTCGGAGTTCGGCGTGCGCATGATCCGCGCCGAAGAGAAGATCCGCGCCGTGGCGGCCGATGCCGCGAGCGCAGCGCTGCTGGCGCTTCCGCCCGGGGCCGCGCTGTTGAGCGTGGAGCGCTTGTCCATGACCTATGGCGACAAGCCGGTCGAACTGCGGCGCGGCCTCTACAACACGGCGGCGCACCACTACCGAAACGAGCTGAACTGACCTTGTCTCGGCAGGGGACGCGTCGCGTCTTGCTGCATTGCAATAAACTCAGTGAGTTACAAGAATGCACCGTTCGCTAAAACTCACGTTAGTCAACAAGGCAGCCCATGGCTAGAACAGCAAAAGCAAGACCCGGCGAGAACATGAGACTGCTGGACGCGCTGGCTTACCGCCTGCCGCTGGCAGGCCTCGTGTCCATCCTGCACCGCGTGAGCGGCATCGTGATGTTCGTGTTGATGCCCTTCATCATCTGGATGTTCGACACCAGCCTCACGTCCGAGATCACCTACAGCCAGTTCACGGCGGTCTTCAACGGCGGCGCGGGCTTCGTGCCTGGAATCGTGTTCAAGTTGATCGCGTTGGCGCTGATCTGGGCCTACCTGCACCACTTCATCGCCGGCCTGCGCCACCTCTGGATGGACGCCACGCACGCGGTCACGCTCGAGTTCGGGCGCCAATCGGCCGTCTTCACGCTGGCTGCAAGCGTGCTGCTGACGCTGCTGCTCGGCGCCAAGCTGTTCTTCTTCTGAGGCAAGGCCCGATGGCACAGAACTTTGGATCGAAACGCACGGTAGTCGGTGCGCATTACGGGCTGCGTGACTGGTTGTCGCAGCGCGTCACCGCCAGCCTGATGGCGTTGTTCACGCTGGCTGTGATCGTGCAGGTGCTCCTGCCCGGCGAGATGGGCTATGACAAGTGGGCGGGCATCTTCTCGCACCAGTGGATGAAGGTGCTGACCTTCGTCGTGATCGTCTCGATGCTGATCCACGTGTGGGTCGGCATCCGTGATGTGCTGATGGATTACGTCAAGCCTGTGGGCGCACGCCTCGGCTTGCAGGTGGCCACTATCGTGTGGCTGGTCGGCTGTGCCGGCTGGGCAGTTCAAGTGATCTGGAGACTTTGATGCAGGCGGGAATGACTCAACTCAGCGCAGGCACGGCCTCGCTGTCGCGGCGCAAGTTCGACGTGGTGATCGTCGGCGCCGGCGGCTCGGGCATGCGCGCGTCGCTGCAACTGGCCCTTGCGGGCCTGAACGTGGCGGTGCTCTCGAAGGTGTTCCCGACGCGCTCGCACACGGTTGCGGCGCAGGGCGGCATCGGTGCCTCTCTCGGCAACATGAGCGAGGACAACTGGCACTACCACTTCTACGACACCGTGAAGGGCTCCGACTGGCTCGGCGATCAAGACGCCATCGAGTACATGTGCCGCGAAGCGCCGAAGGTGGTCTACGAGCTTGAGCACTTCGGCATGCCGTTCGACCGCAACCCGGACGGCACGATCTACCAGCGCCCATTCGGCGGCCACACCGCAAACTACGGCGAAAAGCCGGTGCAGCGCGCCTGTGCCGCTGCCGACCGCACCGGCCACGCGATGCTGCACACGCTCTACCAGCAAAACGTCAAGGCGCGCACCAACTTTTTCGTCGAGTGGATGGCGCTCGACCTGATCCGCGATGCCGATGGTGATTGCGTCGGCGTGACCGCGCTCGAGATGGAAACCGGCGAGGTGCACATCCTGGAGGCCAAGACCGTGCTGCTCGCAACAGGCGGGGCCGGGCGCATTTTCGCGGCCAGCACCAATGCCTTCATCAACACCGGCGACGGCCTGGGCATGGCGGCGCGCGCCGGCCTGCCGCTCGAAGACATGGAGTTCTGGCAGTTCCATCCAACCGGCGTGGCCGGTGCCGGCGTGCTACTCACCGAAGGCTGCCGCGGCGAAGGCGCGATTCTTCGCAACAGCGACGGCGAGCGCTTCATGGAGCGCTATGCGCCGACGCTGAAAGACCTGGCGCCGCGCGACTTCATTTCGCGCTGCATGGACCAGGAGATCAAGGAAGGCCGCGGCTGCGGGCCGAACAAGGACTACATCGTTCTCGACATGACGCATCTCGGCGCCGAGACCATCATGAAGCGCTTGCCCAGCGTGTTCGAGATCGGCCACAACTTCGCCAACGTCGACATCACGAAGGAGCCCATTCCCGTGGTGCCGACCATCCACTACCAGATGGGTGGCATTCCGACCAACATCCACGGCCAGGTGGTCGTGCCGAAGAACGGCAATCCGAATTCGGTGGTGAACGGTTTGTATGCCGTGGGCGAGTGTTCGTGTGTGAGCGTGCACGGTGCGAACCGTCTGGGCACCAACTCGCTGCTCGACCTGCTGGTGTTCGGCAAGGCCGCCGGCAACCACATCGTGGACAGCGGCCTCAAGGCCAAGACGCACAAGCCGTTGCCACCGGAGGCCGCCGATTTCACGCTGGCGCGTCTGGCCAGGCTCGACGCCTCCACGGCCGGTGAGTACGCGCAGGACGTGGCCAACGACATTCGCGCATCGATGCAACAACATGCCAGTGTGTTTCGCACCCAGGCCATGATGGATGCCGGTGTCGGCCAGATCAAGGCGCTGGCTGAGCGCGTTAAGAAGATTCACCTCGCCGACAAGTCGAAGGTGTTCAACACCGCCCGCATCGAAGCGCTGGAGGTTGATAACCTGATCGAATCGGCGCTGGCAACCATGATCTCGGCGGCTGCGCGGCACGAGAGTCGAGGTGCGCACACGGTGAACGACTACGGGGACACACCCGAGCATCCGGCCGGCCGCAACGACGAGGTCTGGATGAAGCACTCGCTCTGGTACAGCGCAGGCAACCGCCTTGACTACAAGCCGGTGAACCTGACGCCGCTGAGTGTCGAGTCGGTGCCGCCGAAAGTCCGCACGTTCTGAAGTTGTCGAGAGAGAAAGCAGTCATGACGAAACGCACGTTCCAGATCTACCGCTACGACCCCGACACCGACGCCAAGCCGCGCATGCAGACGCTCGAGGTCGAGCTTGATGGCAACGAGCGCATGCTGCTCGATGCGTTGAACAAGCTGAAGGCGGTCGACCCGAGCTTGAGCTTCCGCCGGTCGTGCCGTGAAGGTGTGTGCGGCTCGGACGCGATGAACATCAACGGCAAGAACGGCCTGGCCTGCTTGACCAACATGCGCACCTTGCCCGGCGTGATCGTCCTCAAGCCGTTGCCCGGGCTGCCGGTGATCCGCGACCTGATCGTCGACATGACGCAGTTCTTCAAGCAGTACAACTCGATCAAGCCGTACCTCGTGAACGACGAGACGCCGCCCGAGAAAGAGCGCCTGCAGTCGCCCGAAGAGCGCGACGAGCTGAACGGCCTGTACGAATGCATTCTTTGCGCGAGTTGCTCTACGAGTTGCCCGAGCTTCTGGTGGAACCCTGACAAGTTCGTCGGCCCGGCCGGCCTGTTGCAGGCCTACCGCTTCATCGCCGACAGCCGAGATCAAGACACCGCAGGCCGGCTCGACAACCTCGAAGACCCGTACCGCCTGTTCCGTTGCCACACGATCATGAACTGCGTCGATGTGTGCCCGAAGGGGCTGAACCCCACCAAGGCCATCGGCAAGATCAAAGAGCTGATGGTGCGCCGCGCGGTTTGACCGCACGCAGTTCCCGTTCATTGCCGTTTACTCGCCGCAAGCCATGGACTCCCGCGTCAATGCCCGCACCCTGAGCAAGCTGCGCTGGCGCTGCCGGCGCGGCCTGCTCGAGAACGACCTCTTCGTCGAGCGCTTCTTCAACCGTTACGCCGACACGTTGACGATGCGGCAGGCCCAGGGTTTGCAGGTGTTGATGGACCTGTCCGACAACGACCTGCTCGACGTGCTGCTGGGTCGCACCCCGCCCACCGGCGAGCTGTTGCATGACGACGTGGCGACCGTGCTGCACATGATGCGAGTGCCGCAGTCTGCGTGAACCGACCACACCCCCGCTGAACCCCACTCAAGAGAAGGAAAGCACATGACTCCGTCCGACGTGAAAGCCACCCTGTCGTTCTCCGATGGCAGCCCCGCCATGGACTTGCCCATCTACAAGGGCAGCGTCGGCCCCGATGTGATTGACATCCGCAAGCTCTACGGCCAGACCGGCAAGTTCACCTACGACCCGGGGTTCTTGTCCACCGCAGCATGTAACTCGACCATCACCTACATCGACGGCGACAAGGGCGAGTTGCTCTACCGCGGCTACCCGATCGAGCAGCTGGCCGAGAACTGCGACTACCTCGAGACGTGTTACCTGCTGCTGAAGGGCGAGTTGCCCAACGCGACGCAGAAGACCGACTTCACCAAGCTCGTGACCAACCACACCATGGTCAACGAGCAGATGCAGTTCTTCCTGCGCGGGTTCCGGCGTGATGCGCACCCGATGGCCATCATGACCGGGCTGGTCGGCGCGTTGTCGGCCTTCTATCACGACAGCACCGACATCACCAACCCGCAGCACCGCGACATTTCGGCCATCCGCCTCATCGCGAAGATGCCCACGCTCGTGGCCATGGCCTACAAGTACACGATCGGCCAACCCTATATCTACCCGAAGAACGACCTCTCGTACGCCGGCAACTTCATGCGCATGATGTTTGCCACGCCGTGCGAAGACTACGTGCCGAACGACGTGCTGGTGCGCGCGATGGACCGCATCTTCATCCTGCACGCCGACCACGAGCAGAACGCGTCGACCTCGACCGTGCGGCTGTGCGGCTCGTCGGGCACGAACCCGTTCGCGGCCATCGCAGCCGGCGTGGCGTGCCTCTGGGGCCCCGCGCACGGTGGTGCCAACGAGGCGGCGCTGAACATGCTCGAAGAGGTGAACCGCATGGGCGGCGTCGAGAAGATCGGCGAGTTCATCAAGCAGGTGAAAGACAAGAACTCGAACGTCAAGCTGATGGGCTTCGGGCACCGCGTCTACAAGAACTACGACCCGCGCGCCACGCTCATGCGCGAGACCTGCCACGAAGTGCTCGACGCACTCGGCCTGCACGACGACCCGATCTTCAAGCTCGCGATGGCGCTCGAGAAGATCGCCCTCGAGGACGACTACTTCGTCTCGCGCAAGCTCTACCCGAACGTCGACTTCTACTCTGGCATCGTGCAGCGCGCCATCGGCATCCCGGTGACGCTGTTCACCGCGATCTTCGCGCTTGCGCGCACGGTCGGGTGGATCGCCCAGCTCAACGAGATGATCGGCGACCCCGAGTACAAGATCGGCCGCCCGCGCCAGCTCTTCAGCGGCGCTACCGCGCGCACTCTCATGCCGATCGCCAGCCGCCCTTGACCTTCAAGCGCTGACCGACCATGCCCCGCACGCTCTACGACAAGATATGGGACGAGCACATCGTCCACACCGAAGACGACGGCACGTCGGTGCTCTACATCGACCGCCACCTCGTCCACGAAGTCACGAGCCCGCAGGCCTTCGAAGGCCTCGACCTGGCGGGGCGCAAGGTCTGGCGCCTGTCGGCGAACCTGGCGGTGAGCGACCACAACGTACCGACCACCGACCGCTCGCACGGCATCGCCGACCCGATCTCGCGCCTGCAGGTCGACACGCTCGACGCCAACTGCGACCGGCTGGGCATCACGCAGTTCAAGATGAACGACCGGCGCCAGGGCATCGTGCACGTGATCGGCCCCGAGCAGGGCGCGACGCTGCCCGGCATGACGGTCGTGTGCGGTGACTCGCACACGTCCACGCACGGCGCATTCGGCGCGTTGGCGCACGGCATCGGCACGAGCGAGGTCGAGCACGTGCTCGCCACGCAAACGCTGCTCGCACGCAAGGCGAAGAACATGCTGGTGCGGGTCGATGGGCGCACCGCGCCGGGGGTCAGCGCCAAAGACATCGTGCTCGCCATCATCGGCAAGATCGGCACGGCGGGCGGCACCGGCTACACCATCGAGTTCGCGGGCGCCGCGATCCGTGCGCTCACCATGGAAGGCCGCATGACGGTCTGCAACATGGCCATCGAGGCCGGTGCGCGCGCCGGCCTGGTGGCGGTCGACGAGACCACACTCGCCTACGTGAAGGGCCGCCCGTTCACGCCCAAGGGCGTTGAGTGGGAGCAGGCCGCGCGCTATTGGCGCACGCTGCAGTCCGACGCCGATGCCGCGTGGGACGCCGTCGTCGAGCTCGACGCCGCGCAGATCAGCCCGCAAGTCACCTGGGGCACATCGCCCGAGATGGTGTTGCCGGTCGATGGCCGCGTGCCCGACCCCGAGCGCGAGAAAGACGCGAACAGGCGCAGCGCCATCGAGCGCGCGCTGCAGTACATGGCGCTGGCGCCGAACAAGCCGATCACCGACATCCTGATCGACAAGGTCTTCATCGGCTCGTGCACCAACTCCCGCATCGAAGACCTGCGCGAAGCGGCGGCCGTCGTCACACGGCTCGGCCAGCGCGTCGCATCGAACGTCAAGCTTGCGATGGTGGTGCCAGGCTCCGGCCTCGTGAAGGCACAGGCCGAGAGCGAAGGCCTCGACAAGATCTTCAAGGCGGCCGGCTTCGAGTGGCGCGAGCCCGGCTGCTCGATGTGCCTGGCGATGAACGCCGACCGGCTGGAGCCGGGCGAGCGCTGCGCGTCCACCAGCAACCGCAACTTCGAGGGCCGGCAAGGCGCGGGCGGGCGCACCCACCTCGTCAGCCCGGCAATGGCCGCGGCGGCCGCCATCGAAGGCCACTTCGTCGATGTGCGGCGCATTGCCTGAACGCACGAAGCACTGACGCCATGACACCCTTCCGCTTGCACACCGGTCTCGTCGCCCCGATGGACCGAGAGAACGTCGACACCGACGCGATCATCCCGAAGCAGTTTCTCAAGTCGATCAAGAAATCGGGCTTCGGCCCGAACCTGTTCGACGAGTGGCGCTACCTCGACCACGGCGAGCCTGGGCAAGACCCGGCCACGCGCCGGCCGAACCCGGACTTCGTTCTGAACCAGCCGCGCTACAAGGGCGCGTCGGTGCTGCTGGCGCGCAAGAACTTCGGTTGTGGCTCGTCGCGCGAGCATGCACCGTGGGCTTTGGACCAATTCGGGTTCCGGGCGCTGATCGCGCCGAGCTACGCCGACATCTTCTACAACAACTGCTTCAAGAACGGCCTGCTGCCGATCCAGTTGCCTGAAGCCGACGTGGCTCGCCTGTTCGACGAGGCGGCGGCGTTTATCGGCTACACGTTGACGGTCGATCTCGAGAAGCAGATCGTCATCAAGCCCGATGGCACGACCCTGCCGTTCGAGGTGCAACCGTTTCGCAAGTACTGCCTGCTCGGCGGCTTCGATGACATCGGCCTGACGCTTCGCCATGCCGAGAAGATCCGCGCATTCGAAGCCGAGCGGCTGCTCGCCAAGCCCTGGCTGGCCCACACGATCTGAAGGCATGGCCGCCACGGGCTACAACGGTCTGCATGCCTTTTTGTTCAGGCATTGGTGGCTGACCTTCCTGCTGCTCGGCATCAGCTTCTTGTTGTTCGGCGCACTGAGCTTGAATTTGCTGCACACCTTGAGCGCCAACTTCGAGTTCCTGTCGATGTACGGCGTGGACGCGGTTCGCGAAGGCGCGCTGAAACAGTTCGCAGAGGTGGTGATTTCAGGCTACCTGGCGGCTGCGGCGTACGTGATTTCCAAGCTCTGCGAGAAGGTGCTGGTCGAGCGCCTGACCGCAGTGAAAACAACCCCGACGGACACTGAACAGTGAAGATTGCAATTCTCCCCGGCGACGGCATTGGCACTGAGATCGTCGCGCAAGCGGTGCGTGTGATGGAGGTGCTCGACCTGCCTTTCGAGACCGAGCACGCGCTCGTCGGCGGCGCCGCCTACGAGGCGCATGGGCACCCGCTGCCTGAAGCCACGCTCAAGCTGGCGCAGGCGGCTGACGCCGTGCTGTTCGGCGCCGTGGGCGACTGGAAGTACGACACGCTGGAGCGTTCGTTGCGGCCCGAGCAGGCGATTCTGGGCTTGCGCAAGCACCTGGGCCTCTACGCCAACTTCCGCCCGGCCATCTGCTACGAGCAGCTCACGCATGCGTCGAGCCTGAAGCCCGACCTGATCGCGGGGCTCGATATCCTGATCATCCGCGAGCTCACCGGCGACATCTACTTCGGCCAGCCGCGCGGCCGCCGCGCAGCACCCGATGGCGCCTTCGCCGGCGCCGAGGAAGCGTTCGACACGATGCGCTATTCGCGCCCCGAGATCGAACGCATCGCCCACACCGCGTTTCAGGCGGCGCGCAAGCGCAGCAAGCGCGTCACCAGCGTCGACAAGGCGAACGTGCTCGAGACCTTCCAGTTCTGGCGAGACGTGGTCACCGAGGTGCACGCGCACTACCCCGACGTGGCGCTCGACCACATGTACGTGGACAACGCGGCGATGCAGCTCGTGCGCGCGCCGAAGAAGTTCGACGTGATCGTCACCGGCAACATGTTCGGCGACATCCTCTCCGATGAAGCGGCGATGCTCACCGGCTCGATCGGCATGCTGCCCTCGGCGTCGCTGAACGCTGCCGGCCAGGGCCTGTACGAGCCCAGCCACGGTAGCGCGCCCGACATCGCAGGCAAAGACCTCGCCAACCCGCTGGCTACAATCTTGTCCGTGGCCATGATGCTCCGCTTCTCCCTCGACCAAGCCGCTGCGGCCGACCGCATCGACGCCGCGGTGCAGCGTGTGCTCGCGTCGGGGCTACGCACAGCCGACATCTGGTCGGAAGGCCCTCATCAAGCCGGCACGCGCAAGGTCGGTACGCGCGAGATGGGCGACGCGGTCGTCGCTGCCATCAAAACCACGACCATTCAGGGCTAGCAAGCTCCGGTTCGTCTCGCCCCTTCCACTGGCGAACGAGCCAGGGAGCAAGAGGTTTCAACAACTTTCTTCAGGGGCAAACAATGAGACTTACAGGATTGGTTGGATGGCGCGGCATGGTCGGCTCGGTGCTGATGGACCGCATGCAGACCGAGGGCGACTTCGCCCTGATCGAGCCGCTGTTCTTCAGCACCAGCAACGCCGGTGGCGCCGCGCCGCAGATGGCGAAGAACGAGACGCTCCTGCAAGACGCGTACGACATCGAAGCGCTGAAGCGCTGCGAGATCATCATCACCGCGCAGGGCGGCGACTACACCAGCGACGTGTACCCGCGCCTGCGCGCTGCCGGTTGGGCCGGTCACTGGATCGACGCTGCCTCCACGCTGCGGATGAAGAGCGACGCGGTCATCGTGCTCGACCCGGTGAACATGCCGGTCATCAAGAACGCGCTGCACCAAGGCGGGCGCAACTGGATCGGCGGCAACTGCACCGTGAGCTGCATGCTGATGGGCGTGGGCGCGCTGTACAAGGCCGGCCTCGTCGAGTGGATGAGCACGATGACCTACCAGGCCGCGTCCGGCGGCGGTGCCGCCCACATGCGCGAACTGCTCACGCAGTACGGCACGCTCAACGCCTCGGTGCGTGGCCTGCTCGACGACCCGAAGAGCGCCATCCTCGAGATCGACCGCCTGCTCGCGCAAACGCAACGCAGCCTGCCCGAAGCCGACTTCGCGAACTTCGGTGTGCCGCTCGGCGGGAGCCTGATTCCGTGGATCGACAAGGACCTCGGCAACGGGATGAGCAAGGAAGAGTGGAAGGGCGGCGCCGAGACCAACAAGATCCTCGGCATGGGTGAGGGTTTCACCGTTCCCGCCGTACCCGTCGACGGTCTGTGCGTGCGTGTGGGCGCCATGCGCTGCCACAGCCAGGCGCTGATGTTCAAGCTGACGAAGGACGTGCCGCTGGCCGACATCGAAGCCATGATCGCCGCCGACAACGCCTGGGTTCGCGTGGTGCCGAACAACCGTGAAGCCACGATGCGTGACCTGACGCCGGTGGCGGTGACCGGCACCATGAACATCCCCGTGGGCAGGCTGCGCAAGATGGCGATGGGGCCGCAATACCTCGGCGCATTCACCATCGGCGACCAGCTTCTGTGGGGCGCTGCCGAGCCGCTGCGCCGCATGCTGCGCATCCTGATCGAGGCGTGACCCAGCGTGGCCGATTGTTCTTTGCGGGCGGGCGACAATGTGGCGGGCCATTCGCGCCATGCGCAGGCTTCATCAAACGTCAGCCAATGCATGAGCTTGTCAGCCTATCTCATTGATGCTATTGTGATTTCCGACTTTGCGGCGGCACAGCGATGAGCTGCGGCACACTCTTCGATCCGGGTTGTGTCGATATCCATGAACGCGCAGGCGCGCGAACTTCGTCCATTTGGGAGACGCTTTGAAAAGAAACTCGACGTTCGCGGGGCGCTTCGCCCTGACTGGCGTGGCTGCGGCCGCACTGTGCTTCGCGACGCCTGGTGCGTGGGCCCTGGGTCTGGGGCGGCTGCAGGTTCAGTCGGCGCTCGGCGAGACCCTGCGTGCCGAAATCGACGTGACCAGCCTGTCGCCCGAAGAAGCTTCGAACCTGAAGGTGCGAGTCGCCGCCCCTGAAACCTACCGCACGGCCGGCGTCGAGTACAACGCCGTGTTGCCGGGCACGCAAGTCGAACTTCGCCGCCGCGCCGACGGCCGGCCTTACCTGCGCTTGACGAGCGACCGGGGCGTCCAAGAGCCCTTCGTCGACGTGATCCTCGAGATGAACTGGCCCACCGGTCGGCTGGTGCGCGAATACACCTTGTTGTTCGACCCGCCGTCGAGCTCACGCGCCGCTGCCCCACTGGCAGTGCCAGCGCCGGCGCCGACCACCGCGCCGGCCTTGTCGGCCGCACCTTCGATTCCGATGGACGCGCCCGCCGCCGCGCCACCCGCCGCGGCGGCTGCCCCGCGTGTGGCCGAGCGCCGGCCGGCGCC